>NZ_JXSI01000012.1:0-224534 GCF_002916705.1 Pseudomonas sp. GZJR-8
GAGGCATACAGCGCCTTGACGTGATCCCTGGAGACATTGGGGTAAAAGGTGATTTGGTACTGCTGATCGCGGGTACAGTCGTTGACTTCGAGAATGCCGCTGGGGCCGATGGTCCGATGAAGCGGCGCGCCGACTGGGCTGCCATCCCGAGCCAGGGCTTGCAGTGCCACCTGGGTGTTGCCGATGGGTACAAACCGGGTACTTTCAAACAGATGCACCAGAGTCAACCCACCCTGGGCTTTGCATTGAGCGACGGTACGGCTGGGTTTATCGGAAGAAGCCGGCGCGACCAGTGCGACGTCTTCCCCAACCTTGAACACCTGCTCCACGGCAAGTGCCGAACCACCCAACAGGCTGTCGGCCCACGCGTCGAACGTGTTCAGGCAGGTACGAAAATCCGCTAAAACGCGAGTGACATCCGGCGCCTTGGGATCCATGGGGGCCAACACAAAGCCAGCGATCACCGGAATCAAGAGCCAGCCCCGTCAACCAGGGCTCTAACGAAAACAACCATCTGCAATCCCTCGCACTGTTTGATCAGGCGAGGGACTTTGCAGAGGTTCTTGGGTAAAAGAAGTCGGCGTTATTCGCGGAGATGGCGAGGAAGTTTCGCCTAAACTTCAGGTAAACCGAGGCTTGGTGGTAGGAATCGGATTACAGGTGGAACAGTCTTACAGCTTCAACTGCCCAATCGCCTTGCTCAACTCACCCGCCAACGTCGCCAGTTCATTGCTGGTGGTCGCCGACGACACGGTCTGCTGTACAGTGTTTTCGGTGACATCGCGAATACTCACCACGGCGCGGTTCATCTCTTCGGCCACATGGCTTTGCTGTTCGGCGGCGACGGCGATCTGAGTATTGCTTTCGCGCATCTGCGCCACGGCACCGGTGATTTGCGCCAGTGCGGCGCCAGCTTCCTGGGCTTGTTGTACGCAGTCGTCGGCCTTGAATGAGCTTTCCTGCATAAAGTCCACCGCATCGCGAGTACCGGCTTGCAATGCCGAGACCATGCGGGTGATTTCGTCGGTAGAGCTTTGCACGCGCTTGGCCAGGTTGCGAACTTCGTCGGCAACCACCGCGAAACCTCGGCCCATTTCCCCGGCGCGGGCGGCTTCGATGGCGGCGTTGAGGGCGAGCAGGTTGGTCTGTTCGGCGATGCTGTGGATCACCCCGACCACGCCGTTGATCTGTTGGCTGTCCTGGGCCAGTTTCTGGATCATTTCGGCGGTCTGTTGTACGCCGTTGGACAGCCCGGCGATTGAACGCTGTACGCGGATGACCACCTCCTGGCCGCTGCCGGCGAGGGTGTCGGCGGTCTGGGACAGGTCGCGGGTAGCGCCGGCGTGCTGGGCGATATGGTTGACGGTGGCGGTCATCTCATTGATGGCGGTGGCGGCCTGGTCGGTTTCGCTCTGCTGGCCGAGCATACCGTGCTGCACCTCGTTCATGCTGCTGGCCAGGCGTGCGGCGCCGTCATCCAGTTGCCGGGCGGTGCGTGCCACGGTGTTGACCACGCGCTGGTAGCCGGCCTGCATGGCGTTGAATGCACTGGCCATCTGGCCGACTTCGTCCTTGCAGGCCAAGGGCACGCGTGCCGACAGGTCGCCGGTTTTCTCGACGTGCAGCATCACGTCCTTGAGGGTGTTGAGTTGGCTGAGCAGGAAGCGGATCAACAGTTGTGAGGCGCCGAGCATGGCCAGCATCAGGATTGCCACGGCGACGGCATAGTTGGCGAAGCGCTCGCTGAACACTTGGCCAAGGCTGGGTGCGTAGGCGAGGACGGCGACGTGTTGACCGTCAACGCGATCGATCACCTCGGCGCCTATCAGTGGGTTTTTGCCCAACAGCGGTATGTGATTGAGTTCGACCCAGCCGCTGGCAGTACTCAAGGCTGGAAGAGGCTGGTCGCCCAATTGTGGGATTTGCCCCTGGGCATAGGCCAGCCATTGCTCGCCGGTGGGCAGGGCTTTGTCGGCTGGCCAGGCGCTGAGCAACCGCCCCTGAGCCTGGGCCGAAGCCTGGGATGCCTGGCTGCGTGCCTGTTGCTCAAGCTGTACCGCGTACAGCACCAGCAGCAGGGTGGTAATGAAGGCGACCGCATTGACGGCCCAGAATTTGTACTTAAGCGAGATATTGCTAAGCCAGGCACCCATGGAAGGTTTTCTCTGATAGCGGAAACAGTATTGGCAAGGTGCCATTATTGTGCCGCTACTCAGAAAAGCGTTTTTGACATGCGTCAATGCACGGCATCAATCCACATCAGGTAAGCCGAAAAAACGGCGGGCGCAGGCGGTGCTGTGCAATGCCAGGTCTTCGAGGGTTTCATGACGGTGCAAGGCCACTTCGCGCAGGACTTCGGGCAAGTACGCCGGTTCATTGCGACCGTTTTTTGGCTTGGGGCGCAGGGTGCGCGGCAGCAGGTACGGCGCGTCGCTTTCCAGCATCAGGCGGCCCCTGGGAATTTCCCTGACCAGCGGATGCAGGTGCGTCCCACGGCGTTCATCGCAGATCCAGCCGGTGATGCCGATATGCAAGTCCAGGTCCAGGTAGCTGAACAGCGCCGCTTGTTCACCGGTGAAGCAGTGCACCACGGCGGCGGGCAGGTGGTCGCGGTAGTCTTTGAGGATCTCCAGCAGGCGCTGGTTGGCGTCGCGCTCGTGGAGAAACACCGGCAGTTTCAGCTCGACGGCCAGGGCCAGGTGGTGTTCGAGGACTTTTTCCTGCTGGGGGCGAGGGGAGAAGTCGCGGTTGAAATCCAGCCCGCACTCGCCCACGGCACGCACCCGACTTTCTCCCAACAGGCTACGCAGGCGCTGTGCACTGTCGCCGTTCCAGTCGCTGGCGGAGTGAGGGTGGATGCCAGCGGTACTGAACAAGCGCTGGCCGCTTTCATCAAGTTTTGCACACAGCTCCAGGGCCTGTTCACTGCCCTCGATGCTGGTGCCGGTGAGCACCAATTGCTGCACGCCAGCGGCGTAGGCGCGTTCGAGGACAGCCTGGTGCCTCTCGTCGAAACTGGGGTTGGTCAGGTTGACGCCGATATCAATGAGTTGCATGGTGCTATCTCCGCCTGCGGCCGGAAAGCATATCAGAGCTGTAGATTTATAAGAAAAACCAAGAACTACAACGCGTTATCGCTGTCTTTGAACGTCGCAAGCGACATTGTGGTTGGCCAGTTGCCTGTCACTGTGTCGCCGTTGCGCGCCTTGCCAGCGCATAGAGCGCTCTGTTTCTGACCTCCAGCACTTTGTTATTCGCGAAGGCGCTGGCCAGTATTCTTTCCGGAGAGCGGATGATCCGACCCTCGGCGATGCTTGTGTTGTGCCTGACGTTACTGCTGCCCATGGCGGCGGTCGCACGTCTGGACGGGCCGTTGGAAGTCACCAAGCCTGGCAAGGTGCGTGACCTGGCGCAAATTCGTTCCAGTCGCACCCTGCGCGTACTGGTCAACCAGAGCCGCAACAGCTCCGGTGAAGTGCAGGGCCAGGCCATCGGCGTCGAATACCATCGGTTGCGTGCCTTCGAACAGTACCTCAACGGTCACGCCCGCGATGGCCAGGAAATCAACCTCAAGATCATCCCCAAGGCCAAGGACCAGTTACTCGGCGCGTTGGCCCGTGGCGAAGGCGACCTGGTGGCGCCCGGCGAGTTGCTGGATGTGAAGGCCATACACAAAATCAGCGCCAGCGAGCCGATTGTCAGCGATGTGCCGTTGTGGCTGGTCGGCGTCAAGGGAGAGCGACGATTTACCAAGTTGGAGCAATTATCTGGTCGCACGTTGACGCTGACCACCGGCAGTGCGGCGGCGGATGCCATCAGTCAGGTCAATCAGAAACTGGCGCTGCACAAACGAGCACCGGTGAAGGTGGAGTGGGTTGACCCTAGCCTGGCGGTAGAGGATGTACTGGAGATGGTGCAGGCCGGGATTTTTCACCTGACGATCGTTGAAAAACCGATTGCCGAGCGCTGGTCGAAAATCCTGCCCAAGCTGCGCTTTGACAAGCAGGTGGTAATCAGCGAACCGGGTGACGAGTTCTGGTTCGTGCGCCAGGACGCTTCGATGCTGCGCGCCAGCATTGACCGATTTCTCAAGACCTATCGAACCCCTGCCGATCAGGATGTGGCGTTCCAGCGTATCTACCGACGCCTCTATCAGGTGCGCAACCCGCTGGCGCGCGCCGACCGCCAGCGTCTGGAAAAACTGCGCCCGGTCTTGCAAAAACATGCGCGCGAGCAAGGGATGGACTGGCTGAACCTGGCGGCGTTGGCGTTCAAGGAGTCCTCCCTGGACCCAGGCGCACGCAATAGCGGCGGCCCGACCGGCCTGATGCAAATCACGCCTTCGGCGGCGCAGCGGGTAGGGGTCAACAACATCGAGAGTCTCGATAGCAATGTGCAAGCTGGCGCACGTTACCTGGCGTTGATCCGGCGTAAATTTTTCTCCAGCCCCAAGCTCAACGAGCGCGAGCGCATGGCTTTTGTGCTGGCGGCCTACAACATGGGCCCGGAGCGGGTCCAGGGGATGCGCACCGAGGCCAGGCGCCGCGGGCTGAACCCCAATCAATGGTTCTTCCAGGTTGAACGCATCGCCATGGAGCAGGTGGGGATGGGCGGCGTCAGCTATGTTAATAGCGTCAACAAGTATTACTTGGCGTTCGACCGGGAGCGAGAGTCCCTGGAGCCGCCTGCAGCAAAAATGGCCTTACGCAAATAATCAAATTTATCGATATTAATTAGGCAATATTTGCGCTTTTGTCATTGCTTAAACTGATTAATATAGCGGCCAACCAACCCCTACCTGGAAAAGGATTTACTTAAATGAGCCCAATGATTACACGCGTCCTGTCCACCCGCGCCGGTTACGGCCTGACTATCCTGCGCATCTTCGTCGGCATCATCTTTGCCGCTCACGGTTCGCAAAAACTGTTCGGCTGGTTTGGCGGCGGCGGCCTGGCGGGTACTGCCCAATTCATGGAAAGCCTCGGCCTGACGCCGGGTACCCTGATGGCAGTGTTGTCGGGCGGTACCGAGTTTTTCGCCGGCCTGGCCCTGATCATTGGTTTGCTCGCTCGCCCGGCAGCATTGGGCCTGACCTTCCTCACGCTGGTTGCGATCTTCTCGGTGCATATCCATAACGGCTTGTTCATGGCCAACAACGGGTATGAATTTGCTTTGGCTTTGCTCGGCGGGGCGCTGGCGGTATTGCTCGAAGGTGCGGGCAAACTGTCGGTTGATCGCGCCATCACTGACTGATCTGTTTGCATGTCCCGGAAAAGGCCCGCATCTGCGGGCCTTTTCGTTGCTCGGGATTCTTGACACTGCCCCACCGGCTTCTCTAGGATGCTGTTCATGCGCCGATTTAAACAGCTAATTGCGGGGCGCCACTGGGACTCAATGCAGCCCGATAGAAGTCCGTATCCTCACCCAGGGCGCTCTTCGAAATACCGCTAAAGCGCTGGTTCGGTGTTGCCTCTCACCTGCCCGCAGACTTTTGAGGCAGAGACACGACACGATGAATGCACCACGCCCTCTCATACGCCTGGCCCCGATTACCGCGGACCTGACTCAACGCAATCCGAAAATCCTCCTGGGTGGTAAACACCAGCCGACGCTCCTGCGTTATCTGGACGGCTGGCCACGCCGTAGCGGTCGGCCCTCGGCGTTCCTGATCCAGTTTGTCGAGGACGGCGAATCCCTGGCTCGTTTTGCCAGCAATAGTTTCGACCTTGCAGTGATCCAGGCGCCCAATGCCGGCGACGCCCATGAAGTGATTCACCAACTGACGCGTATTGCCCGCCAGGGGTTGATTGCGCGGCGTTGAGCCGTCAGTCATAGGCCGCTGGCGCGGCTGATCGGCGTCGACGTTGGTGGAGGGAAAGTCCCCAGGCAATCAGGCATAACAGTAACGGCATCGTGGCGATCATCAGCCCTTTAAGGTATCGCTCGAAACGCTGCAAGGGCGCGTATGCCTGGGCTTTGAGTGCATGCAACTCGATGGGCAATTGCAGGCGTTCCTTGTTGAGTGCCTGCAACTGGGTGTTGGTATCCACGGCCTGTGTGACCAGGCTTGCGTGCCCTGGATTCAGCCTTTGCCATGCTTGCTCTGTGAGCTCTTGTCGTCGCTCCAGTTCAACCGCACTTTTGCGATAAGCCTGTGCGGCTTCTTCGCGCATGTGTTCGAGCCTGTGCAGTGGCTGGGTGATGACGCGCGGTCGGATGCGCCTGAGTATCTCCGGAACTGCCAGGTTATCCAGGGTATTCAATACAAATTGCGCATTACCGTTGGGCTGAGCGTTGCTGACAGCGTCCGCGAGCACGTCAGTGTCGGCCACGACCACCACCTGGATCTGCTCGGCGTGTTGCATCCCCGGTGGCTGGCCCTTGAGGCCGTCGGGAAATACCGAATAAGCGGGGCCCTCGACACGGGCGGCAATCACGTGGCGCTCTCCTGTCGTGGCGGTTTCATCGATGAGTGAGTCGAACGTGGTCGCAGAAGCAAAGCGCCCTGCATCCAGCAGTGCGGACTGCCGGGAGCTCTGTAGCAAGGGGGTCAGCAGCGTACGATTTTTGTTGGACAGGGAGAGGGCGCCGCTGCTGGACACGGTCACGGCATCCAGGTTCCAGGTGCTCAGGTCTGTCGGGTTCATTGCCTGCCGTGGAAGTTCCAGCCTGGCTGGGTGCAGTACCTTTGGCATTCCGGGGCCGGGCGTAGCCGATGAGGCGTAAATATTATCGACCAACAGCTTGTCCGCAGGCATTTGTATACCCCATGCAGTGAGCAGCGCATCCAGCCTGGCGTTGGTCGTTATGGCTTGCGCAGCTATCTCGCTCACCGGGTCGATAAAGGCCATCAGCGTTGCGCCTCTCATTACCGCTTGCTCAATGGCATACAGAGCCTGCTCGGGCAGGGCACCGGGCTGTACGACCATCAATGTACTTATCGATGACGGCACTTGAGCGATGGTCGATGCCAGTTCCACCACGTTGAATTGTTCGCGCATCTGTTCCAGTAGTTCGCCGGCAGGTTCATGTAGCGCCAGTCCCGACAGCAGGCCGATAGTGGGACGTTCAGGGTGCATGAGTTTGTGGAGCAGGTGGCTGATTTCATGTTCAAGCAATGACTCATGCTCGGGATTGAACAGGTCAATGCGTTGCGCGCTATGTCCGGCACGGGTGCCAATAAGGCCTAGGAATCCTTGCGTGTCATCCAGGCCAAACAAACCGGCTTTGTAAGCGTCTTCTGAAAAAGGCGTTGGGTTGATGACATGTAGATTGATCATGCCGTTGGCCGCTTTTTCGACTTCCTTGAGCATGTCTTCAACGCGACGGCCGTAACGACTCACTGCCTGGCTCCGTTGAGGGGCATTGATAGCATTGAAGTAATACAGGTCCAGTGGGGTTTCAAATGTTGTCAGCAGTTGGCGCGTTGATGACGATAAGGTATGGATTTGTGTGTGTGAAAAGTCCCAGCGGATATTGGGTAGTTTCGGTACCCAGACCAGATTGAAGGCCAGAAACAGTAGCGATATGACAAGTAAGGTCATACCCGCACGAAGAGCGGATCCCATCAGTGGCTTTCCTTCTCAGCTGTTCTTGTAGTTGAGTGTGATGGTCGTCGCAAAGAGAAAAGCCAGGATCATACTTATAAAGTAAAAGCCGTCATGCAGTGTCAGTTTGCCGTTATCCATCGTGCTAAAGCGAGCAATAGGGTCAAGGGACATCAGGCTGTCGATAATCCAAATGGGTGTCTGGCTATCAAGTGCATCCAGCATTGAGGAAAGCGCGCTGGCAATCAGCAATAAGCCCAGTGTGAGCAGGAAAATAATGATGCGTTGCTTGGCAAGTACACAGATGAAGCAGCCCACCGAGAGATAACTTCCGGCCAACAACCAACTGGCCAGGAATTGTGACGCGATAACGGCATTATCCGGTGTGCCCAAATAGTTGACCGCGATCACCAAAGGGAAATTAAACATTAAGGCAATGGCGCAGACGGTCCAGGCTGCCATGAATTTTCCGACCACCTGTTCAGTGGCGGTGACAGGCAAGGATTTCAGCGTGTCGCAAAAGCTGCTGTTGTATTCATCCGACCACAACTGCGTCGATAAAATGGGGACCAACAATAGATAAAGCCAGGGGTGCAGTTCGAAGAAAGCCTGCAAATCGCTGCTGTTTCGCTCCATCCATTGCTGGGTGTCCAATCCCAATGTCGCACACAGCACGAGGAAAACCGCCACACTCAGGTAAGTGCTTGGTGAGCAGGCATAACTGGCGAGTTGACGCTTGAAAATAACAGGTAGCAGTCTCAAGCAGGTATCTCCTGGCTCAGATGGTGAACGACATCGCCCAGGCGACCCGGCTCCAGGCTCAAAGACGTTATGTTCCAGCCGCGATGTGCGATAAGCGCGTTAATCGAGGGGAAGATGGAGTGCCCGGGCATGGCCAGGACAGTCACCTTGCCCTGTGCATGTCGGTCCTCCTCGATGCCCGCGACACCGGGTAATACGGCAAGTGCGAGTAAATCCAAGGGGCTGTCTGATGCCAGGGTCACCGCCTGGAAATGCCGGGAACTGCGCTGCAGATCCGCAAGCGAAGCATCGGCGGCCAGGCGGCCACCGGCGATGACCAGGGCACGGGTGCACATGTCCGTCAGTTCGTGGTAGTGGCGGGAGGCGATAATGACCGTCATGTCCTCGGTCAGGGACTTGATGAGTGCGCTGAACTTGAGCCGTTGATCAGGGCATAGCCCTTGCGTGGGTTCATCGAGCAGGAGCAGGCTTGGGGAGTGGACTAAAGCCTGGGCCAATGCAACCCTGCGCTTCAAATCAGGGGGCAGTATGTCGGCGGGGCAGTCGAGCACGGGCATCAGGTCCAGCCGTGCGGCTACCTGCTCTACCTGGCTGCGCTTTTCCAGGCCCCTCAAACCACGAATGGCCGCAATAAAATTAAGCATGTTTTTGACGGACATTCTATGGTGGGTGAGTCCGCCTTGAAGTTGATAGCCAATGGCTTTTTTGGCTTGAAGTGAATGAGTTTGGGTATTGAACCCCAGAATATTGATTTGCCCAGAAGTCGGTTTGATCGTACCGGCGATCAAGTTCAATAAGGTCGTTTTCCCTGCGCCACTTTCTCCCAGCAGGCCCACGCATTCCTGATGCTGCGCACTGAAGGAGATGTTGGTAATTGCGCTTGTTCTGCCCAGCTGTTTTGTTAAGTTGCTTATCTCGATCATGTCGTTACCGAATAAGTGTTCGGGGCGTGTGCGAAGCGGCGCTGTATAGGGAAGGGCCTTAAAAAGAGTACGTTCATTAGTTGTGGTTGGGAACGCACGGCGCGACTTATAAGAAGAATCCTACGTTCGGCTCGATAATTCGCTGAAACAATTGTTTTGTTTGGAGGGCTTATTAATGTTCGGATGTTTATCTGATGTTTATATAAGGTTTTCTCTTTTGTAACGAGGCCTGATCGCCATGATGCTTCTACGTACTCTTGTTCTTGAGCGCAGCGATGCGCAGGCACCTGTAAACGGTGCGTTGCTCTGTGGGTTTGCTGTCGCCCAAACGGCGTCGAACTTTCTTGTGTATAGCCTCGATGAAGAAGCCGAACCTGGTCATTCCAGGGTCTACATCGCGGTTCTGCGTAAAAAGCTTGAACGCTACTTCCTGGGCGGCGTTGATTCGAAGGAGGATTTGCAGGTGGCGATGCAGGTCTTCAAGCAGGTTCTGACGCAGGCGGCTGCACCTGGCTCCAAGGCGATTCCGGCTGCCGAGCCCCAGGTTCCGTTCCATTTCATTGACCTGAAGGGGTGCAGGTTGCCGCCTGCCCGACCCGAGGATCACCACTCGGTGATCATCAAGAAAGCATTGGTGATGAAGGTGATTACCTTGGGCATGTCAGCCCCTGCGTTGCCTGCCATCGAAAGTAGTACGGTGATCGTGCCGTCGATCCGCTTCTCATCGCAAATGGTTGCACCGCCACGCAACCCAACCCCACCCAGGATTGCGCCACAGCCTGTGGTTGAAGATATCGTGGAAGAACCGGTGCCATCGTTTGTGCAGATGCCGCAGGCGCCCGCTGAGGCAGTTAAGGTGCCTTTTCAGGTTGAACAGCCTGAAGTCCCACCGTTTGAGGAGCCTGCGCCGCTGGAGCAAGAGTCTTTGCTTGAGATGGATAGCACCCTGAGCAATCTCGCCAAGGTCGCTCAGGAGCTGACGCAAAAAAAACGCGCTGTCCTCGAAAAGGAAGAGCAACTTGAGCAGTGGCAGATGCGGCTGCAAGAGCAGCAAAGCCTATTGGACGAAAAACACCGAGAGCTGGAGCAGCGTCATACTCAATTGCAGGATCAGCAATCAGAGGTCAACCAAAAGGCGGAAAAGCTGGCGATGATGATGTCGCAGCTGTCAGGAGTGCGCCAGCATCTGCACGGGACGCTCTTTGGCCTGGATCAGGTCCTGGATGGCCAGGGATAAGCCGATGGGCTCGCCGCCCAGGTTCATTTATCATCACCCCCAGCCAGCCAACGCCTGGGCATGATGCCTGGCGTATTTGGCACCATTGGACACTGCCTGGGGATGCAAGCGTTTGAGTACCAAGCTGATTACCAAAGAAGGCCATGAAGCGCTTAAAAAAGAGTTGGACTACCTGTGGCGGGAAAAGCGTCCGGACACCACGCGCAAAGTGACTTGGGCGGCCTCCCTGGGCGATCGCAGTGAAAACGCGGACTACCAGTACAACAAGAAACTGTTGCGGGAGATTGACCGGCGGGTGCGCTACCTGCGTAAACGCCTGGAAGATATGCGCGTGGTGGAATACATGCCCGAGCAGGAGGGCAAGGTGTTTTTCGGCGCATGGGTCGAAATCGAAAACGAACAGGGTGACACCAAGCGTTTTCGTATCGTGGGTTATGACGAGATTTATGACCGAATGGATTACATCTCCATCGACTCGCCCATGGCACGGGCTCTGCTGCGCAAGGAGGTGGACGATGAGGCAATCGTGCACACCCCAGGCGGCGAGGTGTGCTGGTGGATCACCAGGATTGAATATGTGAAGCAGGCATAATGGCCCGTGCTCTGAACCGAGCACGGGCCAGCCAGGTCTCAGCCTTCGCGCAATACGGTCAGCGGGCTGGCATTCAGTGCGCGACGCGTGCCGAATACCCCGGCAGCGCCGATCAGCACGGCCCCGATCACGGGTAGCAGTAGCAGCCACGGGTGGGGGTGCCACGCCAGGTCAAAGGCGTAGCGGTACAGCACCCACGTCACCAGTTCGGTGCCCAATGCCGCCAGCAGGCCACTGACGGCACCCAGCAGGCCGAACTCAATGCGTCGCGCCTTGATCAGCAATTTGCGCTCGGCACCCAGGGCTCGCAGCAAGGCTCCCTGGCGGATGCGTTCGTCCAGAGTGGCCTGCAAGCCGGAGAACAACACCGCCATGCCCGCCGCCAACACAAACAACAGCACGTACTCCACCGCCAGTGTCACTTGGGCAAGGATGCTGCGCAACTGCTCCAGCAACGCTTCGACCTGCAGGATAGTGACAGCCGGGAAGGCCCGTGCAAGATCGACGATCTGTTGGTCGTGACCGGGTGCCAGGTAGAAACTGGTCAGGTAGGTCGCGGGTAAGTCTTTCAAGGTGCCGGGCTGGAAGATCATGAAGAAGTTGGGTTGGAAATTATCCCAGTTGATGGTCCGCAGGCTGGTGACCCGTGCCTCGCGGTTTTCCCCGCCGATGGTGAACAGCAAATGGTCGTTGAGCTTGAGTTTCAGGCTCTCGGCCACCTTGGCTTCCACCGACACGCCAGGAATCTCATCGCTTGGTTGCGCCGACCACCAGGCGCCCGCCGTCAGGGCGTTACCCGGAGGTAAATCGGCAGCCCAGGTCAGGCTCAGATCGCGTTGAATCGCACGGTCGCCACTGGAGTCCTTGCTGACAATCTCTTGCACGGGTTCGCCGTTGATGCTGATCAATCGCCCCGGCACTACCGGATACAACGGTGCCGCTTGCGCCTGTACTTCCAGCAGGCGGGCGCCAAAGGTGTCCTTGTCGGCCGGCAGGATATTCAATGCGAAGTAGTTGGGCGCGTCTTTGGGCAGTTGATTTTGCCAGGTGTCGAGCAATTCGCCCCGCAACAGTGCGATCAATCCCATGGACAGCAGAATCAGGCCAAAGGCCAGGGATTGGCCTGCCGCCGCCAGCGGGTGGCGCAGCAATTGGCCCAGGCCCAGGCGCCAGGGCAAGGAGGCGCGAGCCAATAGGCGTCGCAGGCTTTGCAACATCAGCAGCAACAAGCCGCCAAGGATCAATGCCGCGACCACGCCGCCGCCCAGCAGAGCGAAGGTCAATACCAGGTCCAGGCTCAGGCGCCACATGATCAGGCCCAAGGCAAACAGCGCCGCGCCGTAGACCATCCAGGTGCTTGAGGGGATGGGCAGCAAATCGCGGCGCAATACCCGCAGCGGCGGTACGCGCCCCAGTGCCGCCAGTGGTGGGAGGGCGAAGCCTGCGAGGGCGACCAGCCCGGTGCCGATCCCCGCGACGGCCGGCAGCAATCCGCCCGGCGGCACATCGGCGGGCAGCAGGTCGTGGAGGAAATAGAACAAACCAAATTGCGCCAGCCAGCCGAGCAGGGCGCCGACCAGGCTTGCCAGCAAGCCCAGTACGCTCAGTTGCAGGCTGAACAGCAACATGGCTTCACGTCGTGACAATCCCAGGCAGCGCAACAACGCGCTGGCATCGAAACGACGACTGGCGAATCGGTTGGCCGACAGTGCCACGGCTACGCCGGCCAGCAGCACGGCCACCAGGCTGGCCATGTTCAGGTAGCGCTCGGCCTTGCCCAGGGCGCCGCCGATCTGCTGGTTGCCATCGCGCGAGTCCTGCAGTCGCTGGTTGGCGGCAAGGCCAGGCTTGATCAAGTCGCGATAGGTTTGCAGCGCCGTGCTGCCTTGCGGGGCGCGCCACAGTTCGCGGTAACTCACACGGCTACCTGGCTGGACTACTCCGGTGGCGTCCAAGTCGGTCAGGTTGATCATCACCCTGGGCGTGAGGCTGTAGAAGTTGCCGGCCCGGTCGGGCTCATACGTCAGGATACGCGCCAGGCGCAGGGTCTTCATGCCGACATCGATGCTGTCGCCGACTTTCAGGTCCAGCGCGGTCAGCAGCCTTGCTTCCACCCAGGCTTCACCGGGTTTGGGGCCGCCGCCCTGCGTTTGCGTACCGAAGGGCTCGGCGCTGCTTTTCAACTCGCCGCGCAAGGGGTACTGCTCGTTGACGGCCTTGATACTGGAAAGCTGAATGCCATTGTCCGTGGCGATAACGCTGGAGAACTCCACGATGCGGGCGTGATCCAGGCCCAGTTCGGCCCCGGACCTGATTTGCTCGGGGCGGGCAGGTGAGCTGCCTTCGAGCACCAGGTCGGCGCCGAGGAACTCGGTGGCACGCAACAGCATGGCGCCGTTGAGGCGCGCGCCGAAGTAGCCGATGGCGGTGCTGGCCGCCACGGCCACCAGCAGGGCAAAGAACAGCACGCGCAGTTCACCTGCGCGGGCGTCGCGCAGTAACTGGCGCATGGCAAGGCTGAACAGGCGCAACAGCGGCAAACGTGCCATCAAGGCTCCAGGGGCGCGACCATCAGGCCGGCTTCAAGGCGGATCAGGCGTCGGCAACGGTGGGCCAGGCGCTCGTCATGGGTGACCAGTACCAGGGTCGTGCCGCTCTCTTTATTGAGCTCGAACAGCAGGTCGCTGATGCGCTCGCCGGTATGGCTGTCGAGGTTGCCGGTGGGTTCGTCGGCAAACAGCACGTCCGGTTCGGCGGCAAACGCGCGGGCAATGGCGACCCGTTGCTGCTCGCCACCGGACAGTTGGCGCGGCGAGTGGGTCAGGCGCTGGCCCAGACCCACACGTTCCAACAGATGCCGGGCACGCTCGCGGGCGTCCTTGCGGCCGTCCAGCTCCAGCGGCAGCATCACGTTTTCCAGTGCGTTGAGGCTGTCGAGCAGTTGGAAGGATTGAAAGACGAAACCCACATGTTCGGCACGGATGCGTGCACGCTGGTCTTCGTCAAGCGTGCTCAAGGCTTGCCCCGCCAGAGTGACTTCGCCGCTGCTGGGCAGGTCGAGGCCGGCCAGCAGGCCCAGCAGGGTGGATTTACCGGAACCGGAGCTGCCGACGATAGCCAGGCTATCGCCCTTGTTCAGTTCCAGGCTCAGTTCGTGCAGGATAGTCAGTTCACCTTCCGCGCTGGGAACCACTTTGCTAAGGTTTCGCGCGGTGAGAATGCTTGCGCCCATGGAGAATCCGATGCGAATGTGGTTTTTGAGTGCTGGCCTGGCCTTGATGTGCATGGCCCAGAACGCAGCGGCGGGTACAGTCCTGATCGTTGGCGATAGTATCAGTGCCGGTTTCGGCCTGGATACCCGCAAAGGGTGGGTTGCGCTGCTGGAGCAACGGCTCAAGCAGGAGGGTTTTGACGACAAAGTGGTCAACGCATCCCTCAGTGGCGACACCAGTGCGGGTGGCCTCGCACGCCTGCCTGCGGCGCTTGCAGAGCATAAGCCTGACGTAGTGGTTATCGAACTTGGGGGCAATGATGGCTTGCGCGGGCAGCCGCCGGCGCAATTGAAACAAAATCTTGCGTCGATGATTGACCAGTCCAAGGCTGGCGGTGCCAAGGTGCTGCTGCTGGGTATGCAGTTGCCACCCAATTACGGGCCTCGATACACCACCGCATTTGCACAAGTCTATGGTGAGTTGGCCAAGGAAAATGACATTCCCCTGGTGCCGTTTTTCCTTGAGGGGGTGGGCGGTCATCCAGAGCTGATGCAGGCTGATCAATTGCACCCGGCGGTCGCGGCCCAAGGCAAGTTGCTGGAAAATGTCTGGCCGGCGCTAAAACCGCTGTTATGACGCTTTTCTACCGGCAGGCTTTCGGCTAAGGTGGCGCCCCCCTGATTTGGAGCCCTCGATGTCGCGCCCTGCCTGGTCCCTGTTTAACTACCAACTGATCGAGCCGGACGAGCAGCTGGATCTGTTCGCCTGTCAGGAAGTTCGGGTGCATCTGGTGGCGCGTCAACTGGAGTTGGGTGGCTCGATCGACCGCACGCTCTGTGGCACTTTATTGCCGGCGCAGCCACGCTGGTCGTCGGTGAATCGCTCGATCTTCCAGGATCAGCGCCTGTGCCCGTTGTGCCGGGCGATTCTGGAATCGCAAAAGCGCGGCACGCCGCCGATCTGGCCGGAGCTGCGTTTCGAGCTATAAAACAGCTTGAAGCCTGGCGCTGCGAAGCCGTATACAATCAATTTTTCCCTACCCGTCGTCTTGCGAAGGATTTTCCGGATGTTGTCGCGCCTTTCCGTCGTCACCTGCTGCCTGTCTCTCGCTGCGCTTTGTGCGGCCGGTTCGGCGGCAGCCTTGCAGTTGCCCCTGCCGCCGCCAGGCGAGGACATTGTCGGTCAGGTCCAGGTCATCAAGGCCAA
The DNA here is from genome assembly GCF_002916705.1 of Pseudomonas sp. GZJR-8. Lineage (NCBI taxonomy): Bacteria > Pseudomonadati > Pseudomonadota > Gammaproteobacteria > Pseudomonadales > Pseudomonadaceae > Pseudomonas > Pseudomonas sp. GZJR-8. The sequence continues at coordinate 15,480 of NZ_JXSI01000012.1, forward strand.
GTACGAAGATACCTTTGCCGACCTGGGCACCACCTACGACCTGGGTTACTCGGAAATGGTCGCGGCCAACCCCGGCGTCGATGCCTGGCTGCCGGGCGCGGGCACCGATATTGTGCTGCCGACACGTTTTATCCTGCCGCCGGGGCCACGGGAAGGCATTGTGATCAATTTGGCCGAGTACCGGCTCTACTACTATCCAAAGGGCCAGGACGTCGTCTACACCTTCCCGCTGGGCATCGGCCGTGAAGGCTGGGGCTCGCCGATCGCCCACACCAGTATCATCGCCAAGACGCCGAACCCGACCTGGACGCCACCGGCCTCGATCAAGGCCGAGCACGCCGCCAACGGTGACCCGCTGCCCAACGTGGTGCCTGCCGGTCCGGATAACCCGCTGGGGCCGTTCAAGTTCACGCTGGGCACGCCGGGTTACCTGATCCATGGCTCCAACATGAAATTTGGTATCGGCACGCGTACCAGCCACGGCTGTTTCCGCATGTTCAATAACAACGTACTGGAAATGGCCGGCATGGTGCCGGTGGGCACCTCGGTGCGCATTATCAACGATGCCTACAAGTTCGGCAGCAGTGGTGGCAAGGTCTACCTTGAAGCTCATACCCCGTTGAACGATGACGGCACGCCTTCGGTGGTCGACAAGCACACGGCGGTCATCAACGCGTTGCTCAAGCGTGAAGACCTGTCCAACAACCTGCGCGTGAACTGGGACCAGGTGCGTGATGTGGTCGCGGCCGAGGATGGTTTGCCGACCGAGATTGGCGTGCCGGGCGCGGCGCCGGTGGCCTCCAGCACGCCGGCCGACCTGTAGGCGCGTCAAGCGCGAGGCAAAAAAAAGCCGACCCATAAATGGATCGGCTTGATAACAACCCCGAAGGATTATTACTTGCGGCTTGCTTTCTCAAGCATGCGCAGAGCGCGCTCGTTAGCTTCGTCAGCAGTCTGTTGTGCTTTTTGAGCAGCAGCCAGAGCTTCATCAGCTTTACGGTAGGCTTCGTCTGCACGAGCCTGGGAGCGAGCTGCTGCGTCTTCAGTTGCAGTCAGACGAGCTTCGGTTTCTTTGGAGACGCTGCTGCAACCGGTAGCCAGAACTGCGGCCAGAGCCAGAGCAGAGAATTTCAGAACGTTGTTCATCGTGTTCCCCTTCAAGGACTTTCAATTAGATGGCTACTTGCTCAGAGTGAGCTAATAGCCGGCGTACATACTACCCATTACTTGTAGTAAGTAAACTGACGTTGCGCAAGAAGCAAAAAAAATTCCTGTGCCGAATCTATTTTGGCTAACCTTTTGAAGGTTTGTATGAAAACTGTCCAATTTTTTTCATCTCGATCGACATTGGATCCAGGCTGAAAGGGCCGGCCCGCATGTGTTAAGCCTTGTAAACAGATGAAAATTTATATATCGAAGCGGGCACTTTCGTTGCCATCGGCTTTACTCCGGCTGGCATCTTTTGCGCATCTAGAGGTGACTTTAAGAGCGGCAGTTCGTCTCAAGCTTCAACTGCCGGCAATGTTCAGGCTATCGGTCAACGGTTGATCGAGGCCCTTTCTATATATCCAGCCGGGGCAGGGAATGATGAGTGCGCCTTGAGCAATTGCAGGATTGGTGCCTACTATTCCCTACGTGCTGGCTGTGAGCGCTCAGGGTTTTCTCGTTGTCGAAACCGGCACGGGGTGGCGTAGATGTTCCTTCGCCGGAAAAACATCGGTAAGGTAGGGTCAATATTCAAGACCCGCGAGGAGTAGTGATGAGCGAGGCGTTGTCCATCCACCATGACCAGGCTGGTCATCAGTTCGAGACCAATGTGGACGGTCATCGTGCCTATCTGACCTATATGGACCTCGGGAAGCAGACGCTGGATATCTATCGCACGTTCGTGCCCAACGCGCTGCGCGGACGAGGCATTGCCGCCGCGTTGACAGAAGAAGCCTTGAAGTTTGCCGAAGAGGCCGGCTACACGGTGATCCCGTCGTGCTCGTATGTCGAACGCTACATGGAGCGCCACCAGCGCCATGCCGCAAAGCTGTAACTGACCAGTTGCCAATAAAAACGCCGGGCTTAGCCCGGCGTTTTTGTGTGCGTCTGATCCAGAAAAATGCGTGGTTCAGCTGCGTTTGCGCTTGGGCAACACGTCCTTGAGCTTGGCGTGCATGCTGCGCAGGGTGTTTTCGGTAGCCGCCCAGTCGATGCAGGCATCGGTAATCGACACGCCGTACTGCAAATCGGCCAGATCCTTTGGAATTGCCTGGCAACCCCAGTTCAAATGGCTTTCGACCATCAAGCCGATGATCGACTGGTTGCCTTCCAGGATCTGGTTGGCGACGTTTTCCATCACCAGTGGCTGCAAGGCCGGGTCCTTGTTGGAGTTGGCGTGGCTGCAGTCAACCATGATGTTTGGCTTGATCTTGGCTTTGTTCAGCGCCTGTTCGCACAGTGCGACACTGACCGAATCGTAGTTGGGCTTGCCGTTGCCACCGCGCAGCACTACGTGACCGTAGGCGTTGCCCTTGGTGGTGACGATGGAGACGCCACCTTCCTGGTTGATACCCAGGAAACGGTGAGGGCTGGAGACCGATTGCAAGGCATTGATCGCCACGGTCAGACCGCCGTCGGTACCATTCTTGAAGCCTACGGCCGAAGACAGGCCGGACGCCATTTCGCGGTGGGTCTGGGATTCGGTGGTGCGTGCGCCAATGGCCGACCAGCTGATCAGGTCCTGCAGATACTGCGGGGAGATCGGGTCCAGCGCTTCGGTGGCAGTGGGCAGGCCCATTTCAGCCAGGTCCAGCAACAGTTTGCGCCCGATGTGCAAGCCGTCCTGGATCTTGAACGAGTCGTCCAGGTACGGGTCGTTGATCAAGCCTTTCCAGCCGACGGTGGTACGCGGTTTCTCGAAATAGACGCGCATCACCAGATACAGGGTGTCGGACACTTCCGCGGCCAGCACCTTGAGACGCTCGGCGTATTCGTGGGCAGCCTTGAGGTCGTGGATCGAGCAAGGCCCGATCACCACGAAAAGACGGTGGTCGGTGCCATCGAGAATGTCACGGATGACTTCGCGACCCTTGGTGACGGTCTGCAGGGCAGCGTCGCTCAGGGGGATTTCGCGCTTGAGCTGATCGGGTGTGATCAGGGTCTCGTTGGATTCGACGTTAAGGTCATTGATCGGTAAATCAGCCATCGTGTTACTCGCCAGGGTCACGGGTGCCGGCCGCCAGCCATCCCCGTGCGGCGGGCACAGCATGATTTGAATACAGGGGGGAGGAACCTTAGCGCGTAACACGGGCCCGCGACAATGGGCAAAGCCCGGTTTAATCCAGCGCCGATTGCACAACGGCCTCATGGGAGAACTCGGCGGCGTGGCGCGACACCCAGTCACGGGCCATGGCTTCCAGTTGCGCAGGTGTTGGCTCGGTGTTTTCGTGCAGGCGACAGTAACGTTCGATCTGGCACACTTGCTCGCCCATTCGGGCACCGAACAAGGCGTGCTCATCGGTAAAGCAAATACCGACGCGATAAGCGTTTTCGCCTTTGCGGCACCAGGCTACATAGCCCGGATAACGGGCGCTGGGCCCCAGGGAGGGGATATGCAGGTCGACCGCCGTGCCTGGGCGCCAGGCTCGCGGCCAATTGCAGGCGACGCCGCCGCGGCCGATAGTGTGCAGGCGTTGACGGGGCAGGGCAGGAGAGGGACGTTGGATCAACTCGACAGCGACATCATCAGGGTGAGGTAAAAAACGACCCATGTACACGGACTCCGAGCGCCGTCCGGTTGACGGCAGTGGCAGCAGTATAGTGAAGGAACTGGAATTGACCGACCTGGATATTGACCAGCAATTGCTGGGATTGCCAGGTATTTCGCTGGTAGTGTTTACCAGTGTCGGCTGCTCCAGTTGCCGTTGGGCACGCCAGCAACTGCCGAGTTGGCTGCTGCCGGTGGACCGCGTGTGCTGGGTTGATGCCGGGCACAATGGCGGTGCAGTCGAACGCTACCAGATCTTTCATTTGCCGGCGTTGTTCCTGGTGTGCGAGGGTCAGTTCCTCGGGCAATTACAGACACGGCTTACGGCATCCGACCTCGCCAAATGTGTAAACCAGGCGCTCACACGCACACCAGAGGATTTGCCATGACAGCCCTTTCATCCCCGTCGCCACGCATTGGCATTATTGGCACGGGTGCCATTGGTGGTTACTACGGCTTGATGCTGGCGCGTGCTGGCTTCGATGTGCATTTCCTGTTGCGCAGCGAATATGCAGCGGTCAGTCAACAGGGCCTGCACGTCAACAGCACGGTGCATGGCCCGTTGCACCTGCATCCGGTTCAGGCCTATGCCTGCGCCGCCGACATGCCTTCATGCGACTGGCTGTTGGTGGGCACCAAATCCACCGGCAACGTGGACCTGGCGCCTACTATCGCCCAGGTCGCGGCGCCGGATGCCAAGGTGGTGCTGCTGCAAAACGGCCTCGATGTGGAGGACAGTCTGCGTGAACATTTGCCAGCGTCGCTGCACCTGCTCGGCGGGCTGTGCTACATCGGCGTGTACCGGTCCGCTCCGGGTGTGGTCGAGCATCAGGCACTGGGCCGGGTCAACCTGGGGTATCACAGCGGTACGGCTGCCAACGATGAGGCGCAGCAAAAGGCAATTGTCGAAGAAGGCGCGGGGCTGTTTCACCGGGCCGGCATCGAGTCCCAGGCCATGGCCAACGTGCATCAGGCGCGCTGGCATAAACTGGTGTGGAACGTGCCGTATAACGGCCTGTCTGTGTTGCTGGGCACGGGAACCAAGGCCATGATGGCGGATGAGTCCAGCCGCGAATTGATCCAGGCCTTGATGGCCGAAGTGGTGCAAGGCGCCCGTGCCTGCGGCCATGAAATTCCCGTCAGCTACGCAGGGCAGATGTTTGCCATGACCGAAACCATGGACGATTACTTGCCCAGCATGTATCACGATCACGTGCATAAGCGCCCATTGGAATTGGCGGCGATCTACGCCCGGCCCCTGGCCGCTGCGAGGGCGGCCGGTTGCGAGCTGCCGCGTATGCAGGCGCTGTTCCAGGCCTTGAGTTTTATTGATCGGCACAATCGCTGATTGGGGGGAGACACCATGGCAAAGGGGTTAGGTGACAAGCTGGTGCTGGCGATTTCTTCGCGGGCGCTGTTCGACCTCAGTGACAGTCACAAGGTCTACCTGGCTGAAGGTGTTGAGGCTTACCGCAAATACCAGATCGAACACGAGGAAGAAACCCTCGAGCCCGGCGATGCCTTCCCGCTGGTCAAAAAACTGCTGAGCCTGAATGCCAGCTTGGGCCGTGCGCGGGTTGAGGTGGTACTGGTGTCGCGCAACAGTGCCGATACCGGGTTGCGGGTGTTCAACTCGATCCAGCATTACGGCCTGGACATTTCGCGCGCCGCTTTTGTCGGCGGGCGTAGTCCTTATCCTTATTTGGCTGCCTTCGGTTGTCATCTGTTTCTCTCCACCCATGCTGAAGATGTGCGCAGCGCCCTGGATGCCGGTTTTGCCGCGGCGACGATTCTGTCGGGCGGTGCGCGTCGGGCTTCGAGCGAAGAACTGCGCATCGCATTCGACGGCGACGCAGTGTTGTTCTCCGACGAGTCCGAGCGTGTCTACCAGGCTGGCGGGCTGGAAGCCTTTCAGGCCAGTGAGCGGGAGTCGGCGCGCCAGCCGTTGCACGGCGGCCCGTTCAAAGGCTTCCTGGCGGCGCTCAACCTGTTGCAGCGCGAGTTTGCCGATGACGCCTGCCCGATCCGCACGGCGCTGGTCACTGCACGTTCGGCGCCGTCCCATGAGCGTGTAATTCGTACGCTGCGTGAGTGGGATATCCGCCTGGACGAGTCGCTGTTTCTCGGGGGGCTGGAAAAATCCGCCTTCCTGGAGGCCTTTGCGGCCGATGTATTTTTTGATGACCAGGCCGGGCATTGCGAGAAAGCCAGGGAGGTGGTGGCCACCGGGCATGTGCCCCATGGCATCAGTAACGAGTTGAGAATCCAGACCGAGAGCTAGCTGCTAAGCTCATTCAATCTCCGCCATCCTGGCAGTCCAGGAGGTTCTATGATTCGTTCGATGTTGTATGCCACGGACCTGGGTTTGTATGCGCCGTACGTGATGCAACATGCGCTGGCGCTGGCGCGAACGTTCAAGGCTGACCTGTATGTGATCCATGTGGTCGAGCCCATCGGGTTGTTCGCCGAATCAGTATTACAGAGCTACCTTGATGAGAAGGCGCTGAGCGAGTGGCAGAGCCAGGGGGTGAGCACGGTCATGGCGACCATCGAACAGCGCGTATTGGACGGCTTTCGCGATGAGTTGGGAGAAGGGGAGCAGGACCTGCAATTGATTCGTTCGGTCAGGGTGATCCAAGGGGATACCTGCGAGGTGATTCTCGACCAACTGCGAAAACTTTCCGTCGACTTGCTGATCGTAGGGAGTCATAGCCAGGCAACCGGCGTGGCCGTGCCCTTGGGGCGCACCGCTGCTCGCGTGTTGCAGCTGTCTCCGGTGCCGGTTTATCTGGTGCCGTCGCTGCAGCGTAGACGCAGCGAAGATAGCTGATCGGTAAAAACGATAAAAAGTTCTAGATTTATCTGTCTAACCTTTAATATAGTTATATATCGTCGCTGATACCCGTGGCGTCTATCTGCTTTGAGGGATTGATATGAAGCTTCAACAACTGCGCTACATCTGGGAAGTGGCGCACCACGACCTCAACGTTTCCGCTACCGCTCAAAGCCTTTACACCTCGCAACCCGGTATCAGCAAGCAGATCCGCCTGCTCGAAGACGAGTTGGGCGTCGAAGTGTTCGCTCGCAGTGGCAAGCACCTGACCCGCGTCACCCCGGCTGGCGAGCGTATCATCACCACCGCTGGCGAGATCTTGCGTAAAGTCGAGAGCATCAAGCAGATCGCCCAGGAATTCTCCAACGAAAAGAAGGGCACCCTGTCGATCGCCACCACCCACACCCAGGCGCGTTATGCATTGCCGCCGGTGATTCGCGATTTCATCAAGCAATACCCAGACGTAGCCCTGCACATGCACCAGGGCTCACCGATGCAGATCGCCGAGATGGCCGCTGATGGCACCGTCGATTTTGCCATCGCCACCGAGGCCCTGGAGCTGTTCGGCGACCTGGTGATGATGCCGTGCTACCGCTGGAACCGCTGCGTGGTCGTGCCCCAGGGGCACCCCTTGGCCAAGCTGCCGAAGCTGACGCTGGAAGCCCTGGCCGAATACCCGATTGTGACTTATGTATTTGGGTTTACCGGTCGTTCGAAGCTCGACGAAGCGTTCAGTCATCGTGGTCTGACGCCAAAAGTGGTGTTCACCGCGGCGGATGCCGACGTGATCAAAACTTATGTTCGCCTGGGCCTGGGCGTCGGGATCGTCGCCAAGATGGCGGTCGACACCAACCTCGACAAAGACCTGGTGGTGCTGGATGCCAGCGAATTGTTCGAGTCGAGCGTGACCAAGATCGGCTTCCGTCGCGGCACCTTCCTGCGGGGGTTCATGTGCGATTTCATCGAGAAATTCGCACCGCACCTGACCCGCGAAGTCATGGCCAAGGCGATCCAGTGCCACAACAAGCAAGAGCTGGAAGATTTGTTCGACGGCGTTGAATTGCCCGTCCACTGAGTGATTTATCGGGCCTCGGTAACCGTAAAGTGTTGCCGGGCGCCTGCCACCAGAATCTCTACCTCATCGCCTTCAAACTTGCCGAGCAGGCTTTTGCCCAGGGGCGAGCGCGGGGTGATGACGGTCACCGGTTGCCCGACCACATCGACTTTCAACCCTGCCGCATCCGGCGCCAAAAATAGCCATTGCTGGCGACCGTTCTCGTCTTCCAGGCCCAGCAGCGCACCGACTTCTATCCCGCGTTGTTCATCGTACCCTCGCAACTGAAGGTTCTGGCACAGCGTCAGCGATTGCTTGATCTCCTCGACTCGCTTGGCCTGCCCGGCCGCCAGGTATGACGCCTCCAACCCCAGGGTGTCGTATTTGTTCTCGGCGATGTTTTCTTCGTGGGTCGCGGTTTCGTAGGCAGTCTGCGCGGCGCGTTGGGCAATATCGAGGTCGGCGGTGAGTTTTTCCAGGATCAACTGGAGGACGGCGTGTTTATTCATGGTCTTCAATCGCAAAATTGCAGGACATTGGCCCGAGTCTTTTCACTGGGGGCGTTCTGGTCCTGTTGCAGCCAGAACTGGCATTTGGGGTTGGACAGGTTGCGCGCATTACTGCGGGCCTGGTCCAGGGCCTGTTGTTGTTCCTGCTTTTGCAGGTTTTGTTGATACTGTTCGAACATGCGGTTCGGTGGCTGCGGCACAACTGCGGCCGGCTCGCCCAACTGCTGAACCGCCTGGGCCACGGGTGCCAGGCTTTGGGGAAACAGATAGCGAGTTGCCAGCCAGGCGGTCAGCGCAATGGCGATAAACCCCAGCCACACGCCTGCGGCAATGGCGATGCACAGCTTGAACAGTGACAGCTGACGGTCGGACATGATGGCCTCCTTGCAGACATTGACGGCGTGGTGCCGATTGTCGCACAGCCGCCGTGCAGAATAATCGCGATCAAGCCTTCTGCATCAGCGCATTTATGCGGACAATCGAGCCTTTGGACGATGGAGCCCGGAATGAAAGCCCGCTGGGATATTTTTTGCAGCGTCGTCGACAACTACGGCGACATCGGCGTGACCTGGCGCCTGGCCCGACAGTTGGTGGCGGAGCATGGTTGTGAGGTGCGCTTGTGGGTCGATGACCTGCGGGCGTTCGAGCGCATGTGCCCGCACATTGATGTGCAGATGGACCAGCAATGGCAAGAGGGCGTAGAGGTGCGGCACTGGCCGGCCGAGTGGCCGGGCGCGCAGTCGGCCGATGTGGTGATTGCTGCATTCGCCTGCCAGCTGCCGCCGCACTACATGGAGCGCATGGCCGAGCGTGAGCGCCCGCCGTTGTGGATGAACCTGGATTACCTCAGCGCAGAAGACTGGGTGGTGGGTTGTCATCGCCTGCCTTCGGTGAAGTTCAAGGGGGTGCAGAAGTACTTTTTCTTCCCCGGCTTTCGTCCTGGTACCGGTGGTTTGCTGCGTGAAGCCGGGTTGGTGGAGCGACGCCAGGCTTTTCAGCAGGATGACGTTGCGCAACGACAATTCCTGCAGAGCCTGGGCGTGTCTCCTGTGGGCGGGGCACGATTGATCTCATTGTTTGCCTATGAGAATCCTGGGCTGGCCGGTTGGCTGGACGTGCTCGCCAAGGATGGGCGTGCCACTCACTTGCTGGTGCCGGAAGGGCGAATTCTGGGGGATGTGCAACGCTGGTTGGGCGTGACCAGCCTGTCGGCGGGAGACATCCAGGTACGCGGGGCGCTGACGGTGCAGGTCATTGCATTCATGCGCCAGGAGCAATATGACCATTTGCTGTGGTGTTGCGAGTTCAACGCCGTGCGCGGTGAGGATTCCTTCGTGCGCGCCCAATGGGCGGGGAGGCCGTTGCTGTGGCATATCTACCGCCAGGATGAAGACATCCACCTGGACAAACTGGATGCCTTCCTTGAGTTGTACACCGCTGCACTCTCGCCTGCCGCCAAAGCGGCTGTCTTTGCGCTTTGGCAAGCCTGGAACGCTGATGGCGACATGGCACAGTCCTGGAAAATGCTGCTGGAACACTGGCCCGAGGTGAATGAGCACGCGCAGAACTGGTGTCTGGAACAAGGCTTGCAGGCCGATCTTGCGACGGCGCTGGTACAGTTTTATGAAAGTTGGATATGATACGCCACCTTGATTTTTGTAAATCCCATCCAAATTTCGGATATATGCAATGAAAACTGGTAAAGAACTGAAACCCGGTACAGTGATCCGTCTCGAAAACGACCCTTGGCTGGTTCAGAAAGCTGAGTTCACCAAGTCTGGTCGTAACAGCGCAATCATGAAGACCAAGCTGAAGAACCTGCTGACCGGTTACAAGACCGAGATCGTCTACAGCGCTGACGACAAACTGGACGACGTGATCCTCGACCGCAAGGAAGCGACCCTGTCCTTCATCAGCGGCGACACCTACACGTTCATGGACACCACCGACTACACCATGTACGAGCTGAACGCTGAAGATATCGAAGCCGTTCTGCCGTTCATCGAAGAAGGCATGGAAGACGTCTGCGAAGCGATTTTCTTCGAAGAGCGCCTGGTGTCCGTAGAGCTGCCGACTACCATCGTGCGTAAGGTTGCCTACACCGAAGGTTCCGCTCGCGGCGACACTTCGGGCAAGGTGATGAAGCCTGCCAAGCTGAGCAACGGTACCGAACTGCAAGTGGCCGATTTCATCGAAATCGACGACCTGATCGAGATCGACACCCGCGAAGGTGGTTCGTACAAAGGTCGCGCCAAGAAGTAATTCTGGCCCCGCCGGTACGCAAAAAGCCCGACCTGGTGTCGGGCTTTTTTGTGGGCGTCTGTTTATCAGACTGTTACATGCAAGCGCACATCCACGTTGCCACGGGTGGCGTTGGAATAAGGGCATACCTGGTGGGCGGCGTCGACCAGGCTTTGCGCATCCTCCTGGGCCAGGCCCGGCAGGCTGACGTGCAGGTCGATGTCCAGGCCGAAACCGCCGGGGATCTGACCGATGCCAACGTGGGCGGTGATAGAGGCGTCATCCGGGATTTTGCGTTTGGTCTGGCTGGCGACAAATTTCAGCGCCCCGATAAAGCAAGCGGAGTAGCCCGCGGCGAACAGTTGCTCCGGGTTGGTAGCCTGGCCACCAGCACCGCCCAGTTCCTTGGGGGTGGAGAGTTTGACGTCGAGGATGTTATCGCTGGAAACAGCGCGACCATCACGGCCGCCAGTGGCGGTGGCTACAGCGGTATAGAGCGTTTGCATGGGGCGTTCCTCTTTGATTGTTAGCGCTAAATATTTGCGCGCCAAGTAGTTGGTGGAGCCAATGTATAGCGCTAATGTTTTGCGCGCAAGATAAATGTTTTTGACTTGCTGAAATTTAATGTGGGAGGGCGCACGGCCCCTCCCACATTCAAGTGATTTGCTGTTTTCTAAATAGCGCTTTGCAGATTGCCGCGCAACGCGATCAGGTCGGCTTGCAGCTTGCGCAATTGCGCAAGCTGCATCCCGCTGGCGCCCAGGATGCATTGGGGCACATCCTTGGCCTTGCCCTGCAAGGCACGCCCGGCGTCGGTCAGCTCTACCACCACCACCCGCTCATCTTCGCGGCTACGGGTGCGGCTAAGCAGGCCCTCGGCTTCCAGGCGTTTGAGTAATGGCGTGAGTGAACCGGGGTCCGTCAGCAGGCGGCTGCTGATTTCGCTGACGGTCAAACCATCCTCTTCCCACAGCACCATCATGGCCAGGTACTGCGGGTAGGTCAGGCCGAGCGCCTGGAGCAAGGGTTTGTACACCTTTGTCATCAGCAACGAGGTGGAATGCAAGGCGAAGCACAGCTGATTGTCCAGCAGCAGCGATTGGCAGGGATCAGGGTTTTTACTCATTGGGGTGCCTCGTAAAAGCGTGTCTGCGCTGGAATCTAGCGGGCAAATCTTTAATGCGCCAGGTAATTTTGCCAGGCGGGTCAGATCAGGCCGCTTTGCAAGGCCAAATCCCAAGGCGGCACTGGGCTGAAGCGCGACTTGAGGTATTCAAGGAGTAATCGGCTACGGGCGTTGGGTTGTTGTTCCAGGCGCAGCGCATAAATGCCGGCGGTCTCCGGGCTGGGCAGGCCGTTTTCACAAAACAGCGGCAGCAGCTCACCCCGTACCAGGTATTCACTGGCAAGCCAGGTAGGCAAATGCGCGATGCCCAGCCCCGCCAGCGCACCGCTGAGCAGGGCCTCAGCGTTGTTGGCGCTCAGGCGGATACGCCGCGGACGATAAGTGGTGCGGCGCCCGTCGTGCTCAAAGCGCCAGGCAAACATCGGCGCCAGGCCATCCCAGTCAAGGCCGTCATGCTCGCTCAGTTCTCGAGGATGGGTCGGTGTGCCGCGGCTCTTCAAGTAGGCCGGGCTGGCACAGGCGATACGCACGATGCTCGCCAGCGGGGTAGCGATCAACCGCGTGTCTACGATATGCCCGGCGCGCAGCACCAGGTCGACCTTGCCCAGGTGTGCGCCCTGCATATCGACAAAGCTGTCGATCAGGTGCAGGTGCACGTCCAGGCCCGGGTACACGTTCAAAAAATCCGCAATCACCGGTGCCAGGTGCCGTCGACCGAATGCCGCAGGTGCATCCACCCGGATCAAGCCTTCCGGCGCGTGGCTCAGGGACACTGCTTCCGCCCGCGCCAGTTGCAACTCACTGACGATCCGCCGGGCCCGTTCGGCAAAGGCCAAACCCGCCGGTGTCGGCAGCACCGCATGGGTGCTGCGCTGGAACAGCTGGCTGCCCACTGAGCTTTCCAGGCTGTCGATACGCCTAGCCACCGCGGAGGGCGTCAGCGGATGGCGCCGTGCGGCGGCGGAAAAGCTGCCGGTTTCCAATACGTCCAGAAACAGGCCCAGTTGTTCGGTGAGGGTATTGGGGTTCATTGGCTAGCGCTTGTGCGAGATTGGCATAGCCATTGTGCGTTGCTGTGCGTTTCCGCGCTAGAGCCGACTGCGTAGCATGCAAGGCTTGGGATGACGGAGTAGTGCGGTGTTGGATTTAGTGATGTACCTGATATTGGGCGCGGCCCTGGGCACGGTGGGTGGGCTGTTTGGCATTGGCGGCGGGCTGATTGCTATCCCGGTGCTGGGCGTGCTGTTCGGCCTGGATCAGCAGATCGCCCAGGGCACCGCCTTGGTCATGGTGGTGCCCAATGTGATGCTTGCCCTGTGGCGCTATCACCAGCGTAATCGCATCGAGTTGCGTCACGCCTTGCCATTGGGCGTGATGGGATTCTGCTTTGCCTGGCTGGGATCTATCTGGGCGGTGGGGCTGGATGCGGGCGCAATGCGTATCGGCTTTATTGCGTTCCTGGTGGCGTTGTCGGCCTACAACCTGCTGCGCATGTTCACCCGCAACGCACCGCCCACGGCGCAGATGCGCTATTCATGGCCGTGGCTTGGGGTATTGGGTGCGGCGTCCGGCTCCATGGGCGGATTATTCGGCGTGGGTGGCGCGGTGGTCGCCACGCCGGTACTCACCAGTGTGTTCGGCACCACCCAAGTGGTTGCCCAAGGCTTATCGTTGGCCTTGGCGCTGCCCAGCACCAGCGTGACCCTGGTCACTTATGCCTGGCACCACGAGGTGGACTGGATGATCGGCCTGCCACTGGCGGTAGGTGGCCTGCTCAGTATCAGTTGGGGTGTGAAAGCCGCGCACGCCATGCCGGAGCGCCTGTTGCGCGGCCTGTTCTGTGGTTTTTTAGTGGTGTGCGCGGTGATGCTGACCTTTAAAGTTTGAAGCCTTCAACGATGTACTCCGCCAGGCATTCCGTGATCGGCGACGTCATCTGCGGGTTGCGCAGCAAGCGCAGATTCATCGACGGCAGCGGGGGAAAGCCTTCTTCGCTGCCAAGCACTCGCAGGTCGTCGGTGATCAGGCTTTCCATGCTGACCATCGCCGCCAGGCCAGCACTGACCACCGCCTGGATCGCCGCGCCGTTGGAGCTGTGATAGGCCAGGCGATAATCCCGTCCGGCCGCATCCAGTGCGGCGCGTGCCCAATGGGTGTACAGGCAGTCATCGCCGGAAATCGCCAGTGGCAGGGCATCGTGCTCATCGACACAGAAGCACGGTGACGCAGCCCACACCATGCGTTCAGTGCGTAACAGCTCACCGATATCATTACCGGGCTCGCGGCTAATGACGGTCAGCGCCAGGTCCCGCCGTTGCATCAATACAGACGACGCCTCGCAGTGCATCTCAAGCTGAATCAGTGGGTAAGCTTTGGAAAACTGCTTCAGGATTCCCGGCAAAAAACGCATGACGTAGTCATCCGGCGTGCCGATGCGTACCAGCCCCACCATATGTGGCTCGCGCAGGGTATTGAACACCTCGCTGTGCAGTTTCAGGATGCGCCGCGCATACCCCAGCAGCACCTGGCCTTCGGGCGTGAGCCGCACTTGTCGGCCGTCACGCTCGAACAGCTTGCGCTGCAACACATCCTCCTCCAGGCGTTTCATCTGCATGCTCACCGCCGATTGAGTGCGGTTGACCAGCTCACCGGCGCGGGTAAAGCCGCCTTGGTCAGCAATGGCCACGAAGGTGCGTAGCACGTCAGTGTCGATACTCGGGTAGCCGGACAATGGATCAATCTCCGAGATGTATTGCATAAGAAACATTCGTTGGATTGATCATAGCGGCAGGCACACACTTTCGTCATCCCTACTGGAGGGCGAGAAGATGAAAGGTCAAAAAGGTTTTGTATTACTGAATAAGTGGTGGTTTGCCGGTCTGTTTAATAGGGTTGCGCGTTGGCAGTTGTTGCATCAAGAGCGCAATATGCTGGCGACGTTGAGCGATGACGCACTCAAGGATATCGGGCTCAACCGCGCCGACGTCGAGCAGGAAAGCCATCGGCATTTCTGGGAAGACCCGCTGCGAAAGTAAGCCAGGATGCAGTAGGGTAGGGAGCGAGCTTTTATGGAGATTGCCATGCCCGCCGACCTGTCCTTTTCACTCAAGCAAGCTCGACGCATGGCGCTGGCCGCCCAGGGTTTCTCGGGGCGCCAGGCGCCTGCCCAGATAAAAGCTGCGCACCTCAACCGGCTGATCGAACGCCTGGGCGTTATACAAATCGACTCGGTCAACGCATTGGTGCGTTCCCACTACCTGCCGTTGTTCTCCCGCCTTGGCCAGTACACTCCGTTGCTCCTTGAGCAAGCAGCCTGGAGCCAGGGGCGGCGGCGTTCATTGTTCGAGTATTGGGGGCATGAGGCGTCGCTGTTGCCGATGGCGATGTACCCGCTGATGCGCTGGCGCATGGAGCGGGCCAGGCAAGGGCAGGGCATCTATGCGCAGATGGCGCGTTTTGGCCGTGAGCAGCAGGCGACTATTCGGCGTGTGTTGCACAGCGTCGAGCAACAGGGCGCCTTGGGTGCGGGCAGTTTGTCGACCCGAGAGGAGCGTGCTGGGCCCTGGTGGGATTGGAGTGATGAGAAGCACGCACTGGAATGGCTGTTCGCCGCCGGTTTGGTCACCGTCGCGGGGCGCCGGGGTTTTGAGCGACTGTATGATTTGCCGGAGCGTGTGATCCCGGGCGAGATTCTTCAAACGTCCATGAGCGAGGCTCAAGCCCAGCGCGGCTTGCTGATGCAAAGCGCAACGGCGCTGGGTATCGCCACCGAAAAGGACCTGCGCGATTATTTCCGCCTCGACCCCGCGGACAGCCGCCCGCGCTTGGCCGAACTGGTCGAGGACGGGCAGTTGCTGACGTGCCAGGTGCAAGGCTTCAAGCAACCAGCGTACTGTCTGCCGGAGCCCAAAGTGCCACGCAAAGTGCCGGCGAGTGCCTTGCTGTCACCGTTCGATTCATTGATATGGGAGCGCAGCCGCACCGAGCGTTTGTTCGATTTCCGCTATCGACTGGAGATCTACACCCCGCAAGACAAGCGGGTGTATGGCTACTACGTGCTGCCGTTTTTGCACAATGAGCGGATCGCTGCGCGCGTCGACCTGCGGGCCGAGCGTGCCCACGGGCGGCTGGCGGTGCATGCAGTGCACGAAGAAGAATCGGGGCTGGATGACGAAGGCATGTTGGCGCTGGCCGTCAACCTGCGGCGAATGGCCGCCTGGCTGGGGCTGGAGCAGGTCCAGCTCAATTGCCAGCGACCCGATGCCGCCCGATTAAGGGCGGCGATGTTGATCAGCGTTTGACCTGTTTCAAGGTCTCGGCAATCAGAAACGCCAGCTCCAGCGACTGATCGGCATTCATCCGTGGGTCGCAATGGGTGTGATAGCGGTCCGACAGCCCGTCTTCGGTAATCGGCCGTGCGCCGCCGATGCATTCGGTGACGTTCTGCCCGGTCATCTCGATATGAATACCGCCGGCGTAGCTGCCTTCGGCGTGGTGCACCTGAAAGAACTCCTTCACTTCGCCGAGGATTTGCGCAAAGTCGCGGGTCTTGTAGCCGCTGCTGGCCTTGATGGTGTTGCCGTGCATCGGATCGGAGCTCCACAGCACCTGCTTGCCCTCGCGCTGTACGGCGCGGATCAGGTTGGGCAAGTGGTCGCCGACTTTGCCTGCGCCCATGCGCGCAATCAGGTTGAGGCGACCAGGGTCATTGTTCGGGTTAAGGATATCAATCAGGCGGATCAGATCGTCCGGGTTCATGCTCGGCCCGACTTTCACGCCGATCGGGTTGTTCACCCCGCGCAGGAATTCGACGTGGGCGCCGTCCAACTGGCGTGTACGGTCGCCGATCCACAGCATATGGGCCGAGCAGTCGTAGTAGTCGTTGGTCAGGCTGTCGCGGCGCACGAAGGCTTGTTCATAGTTGAGCAGCAACGCTTCGTGGGCGGTGAAGAAGCTGGTTTCGCGCAATCGCGGCGAGCTGTCCATGCCACAGGCGCGCATGAAGGCCAGGGTCTCGTCGATGCGGTCGGCCAGTTGGCTGTACTTCTCGGCCAGGGCTGAGTTGGCGATAAAGTCCAGGTTCCACTTGTGCACCTGGTGCAGGTCGGCGAACCCCCCTTGGGCAAACGCGCGTAGCAGGTTGAGGGTGGCGGTGGACTGGTGGTAGGACTGCAACAGGCGGTCCGGGTCCGGCACACGGCTTTTTTCATCGAAGCCGATGCCGTTGACGATGTCGCCACGGTAGGCAGGCAGGGTGATACCGTCGATGGTCTCATCGTTGGACGAGCGCGGTTTGGCAAACTGGCCGGCCATGCGTCCGACTTTCACCACCGGGCAACCGGCAGCGAAGGTCATGACAATCGCCATCTGCAGCAGCACCTTGAAGGTGTCGCGGATTTTTGCCGCGGAGAACTCGGCAAAACTCTCGGCACAATCGCCACCTTGCAGGAGGAAGGCGCGGCCTTGGGTCACTTCGGCAAACTGGCGACGCAACTCACGGGCTTCCCCGGCAAACACCAGCGGCGGGTAGCTGGCCAGGTTCTGCTCCACCTGCAACAGGTGTGCAGCGTCCGGATACTGGGGTTGTTGCTGGATTGGCAGGGCGCGCCAGCTGTCGGGGCTCCAAGGTTGGCTCATCATGAACTCGATTGGGTGATTGACGGATAACGCTGATGTTATCAGCAATTAGTGCGTGACCTGTTGCTGCCGGTTGGCCGACAATCGCGCCTTTGCCAAGCGGTAACCCCTTAGGAGTAGTGATGACCGAGGAGCGTGTCGAGCGCCTGCTGGCCGAAGTCCATGATGATTTCGGCATGATCCGTGTGCTCGAAGTAGCCGATTACCGCTTTCTCGAATTCGGCGACGCCATCGAGCAAAGCTGCGTGTTCACCGCCGACCCTAGCTGGTTGGAGTATGACTACACCCGGGCCATGTTGATCGGTGCGCTGTGCCATGAGCAGCCGGAGAGCGCGTTGTTCCTCGGTTTGGGCGCGGGCACGTTGACCCAGGCATGCCTCAGGTTTCTGCCTTTGGAAGACGTCGAGGCCATTGAACTGCGCCCTGATGTACCGCGCCTGGCCATCGAATACCTGGGGCTCGATGACGACCCGCGCTTGTACATTCGAGTGGGGGACGCCCTGCAATTGCTCGATACCGCTGAATCGGCCGACCTGATCTTCGTCGACCTCTACACCGATGTCGGCCCCGGTGTAGGGCATCTGGCCTGGACCTTTCTGGAAAGCTGCCAGAAGAAACTCAACCCCGGCGGCTGGCTGGTGATCAACCAGTGGGCCACCGATGATGGTAAACCGCTGGGCGCGGCATTGCTGCGTGGGTTGTATCACCGACACTACTGGGAGCTGCCGGTGAAGGAGGGCAATGTGATTCTGCTGGTGCCTTCCGAGCTGGATCAGGAACTGGACCTCGATGCCCTGTCAGCCCGCGCCGAAGCCTTGGCGCCGCGATTGGGGTACTCGTTGCAGCCGTTGATCAAGGCTATTCGGCCGGCGACCTAGTTGTCTGTTCCGGCGCGATCGGGAGCAAGCCCCCTCCCACATTCGACCGCATTTCAGATCCGTTTACACGTACACATGTGGGAGGGGGCTTGCCCCCGATCGCGTCGGTATTGCCAACTCAAATCCCCTTGAACACCCCCGGTCGCTTCTCGATCATCGCCCGCACACCTTCCTTGGCATCCTCGCTGTTGAGCAATTTATCCACCATGGGTGGCAGGGCGGCGGCTGCGACAGCTTCGCCTTCCATGCGCGCCAGACGCGCCGACATCAACGTCGCCTGCACGCCAAGCGGCGCCTGACGAGCAATGCGGTTGGCCAGTTCGATGGCGCGGGGCAACAGGTCTTCACTGGCCATTACTTCCTGTACCAGGCCCAGGCGCAGGGCTTCATGGGCGTCGAACTCGTCTCCGGTAAGCAGCCAGCGCATCGCATTGCCCCAGCCCGCGATCTGGTGCAAGCGCATTGTCGCGCCGCCAAACGGAAAGATCCCACGTTGCACTTCCATCTGTGCAAAGCGTGTATTGCTGGCGCAGAGGTTGATATCCGCCGCCAGCATCAACTCGATACCAATGGTCAGGCAGTAGCCCTGGGCCGCGACGATCACCGGTTTGCTGACCCTGGGCCCTGCGAATACGCCCCAGGGATCGCACCCGCCCAGCGGCGGTTGCCAGCCGCCCGCCATCACGCCGCTGACATTGGCCAAGTCCAGCCCCGCCGTGAAGTGATCGCCGTGGGCAAATACCACGGCCACCCGGGCGTCATCGTTTCGATCAAATTCGCCATAGGCCAGGCTCAGCTCATTGAGTAAATCCAGATCGAAGGCATTGCGTTTGGCCACGCGGTCCAGGCCCAGCAACAGAACATGGCCCTCAAGTGCACGGCTGACGCGGCTACTGCTGGCTTGTTTCATCGGGTGTGCCCTCGGGCGCGGGTAGGGTTTCAGACCGAAGGGCCTGAGTGGGTGGGTGAACCGTTTAAGCTTGATGACCAGCAGGGCCGGGCCTTTGAAAAATAGACCCTGGCGCACAGATCTGCAAAGCCCGCGACGCAGCGCGGTTTATCAGTGCGCTGCGATAAAAAAAGCTCCCTTTTTCAGCTATTTCCGGTATAGTGCGCGCCGGCCTTTAACCGGGCCGCGTTTAGGTAGCGCAATTCCCCGAAGTCAGCTTCGGCTGCACGTCCGCACAGCGGACTCTCCCTTGACGAATCTTTTTCATTCATTCGTTTTCGCAAATCCCCGCCGACAAAGCAGCCAGGGCGACTCTTGAGTCTCAACACGGCATGCGCAGCTTTGGAGCATGGGTCTTTGCGGATGCACTTAGAGGCAGACCCATGACCCAGGAAACCGGCGGCTTCGCCGCTTTTAATCTTAACCCGAACATTCTCGCCGCTGTCATCGCGACTGGCTACGAAGAACCTTCGGCTATTCAGCAGCAATCGATCCCGATCATCATGGCCGGCCAGGACATGATTGGCCAGGCGCAAACCGGTACCGGTAAAACCGCCGCGTTCGCCCTGCCTATTTTGCATTGCATCGATCCTGCCAAGCGCGAGCCGCAAGCCCTGATCCTGGCGCCGACCCGAGAGTTGGCGCTGCAAGTAGCAACCGCTTTTGAAACCTACGCCAAGCAAATGCCAGGCGTAACCGTTGTGGCCGTTTACGGCGGCGCGCCGATGGGCCCACAACTCAAGGCTATCCGTAACGGCGCACAGATCGTTGTCGCCACCCCGGGCCGTCTGTGCGACCACCTGCGTCGTGACGAGAAAGTCCTGTCGACCGTGAACCACCTGGTTCTGGACGAAGCTGACGAAATGTTGAAGCTGGGCTTTATGGATGACCTGGAAGTCATCTTCAAGGCACTGCCACCGACCCGTCAGACCGTATTGTTCTCGGCTACCCTGCCGCAGTCGATCCGTGCCATTGCCGAACGCCACCTGCGCGATCCGCAACACGTGAAGATCCAGACCAAGACCCAGACCGTTACCGCGATCGAACAGGCTCACCTGTTGGTTCACGCTGACCAGAAGACCTCGGCTGTATTGAGCCTGCTGGAAGTCGAAGACTTCGACGCCCTGATCATGTTCGTGCGCACCAAGCAAGCGACCCTGGACCTGGCCAGTGCCCTGGAAGCCAAAGGCTACAAAGCCGCTGCGCTGAACGGTGACATCGCCCAGAACCAACGTGAGCGCGTGATCGACTCCCTCAAGGATGGCCGTCTGGACATCGTTGTGGCGACCGACGTTGCTGCCCGTGGCCTCGACGTTCCACGTATCACCCACGTGTTCAACGTTGACATGCCGTACGATCCAGAGTCCTACGTTCACCGTATCGGCCGTACCGGCCGTGCGGGTCGCGAAGGTCGTGCACTGCTGCTGGTGACTCCGCGCGAGCGCCGCATGCTGCAAGTGATCGAGCGTGTCACCGGTCAGAAAGTTGCCGAAGTACGCCTGCCGGATGCCCAGGCCGTTCTTGATGCTCGCATCAAGAAATTGACCAACAGCCTGGCGCCATTGGTGGCTGACGCTGAATCGACCCACGGCGACCTGCTGGACCGCCTGACCGCCGATATCGGTTGCACCCCGCGTGCCCTGGCTGCAGCCCTGCTGCGCAAAGCGACCAATGGTCAAGCCCTGACCCTGGCTGCCATCGAGAAAGAGCGCCCACTGGTACCGAACAACGCCCCGCGCGGTGATCGTCCAGAGCGTTCCGGCGACCGTCCAGAACGTGGCGATCGTGAGCGTCGTGCTCCGGTTCCATTGGCTGAAGGTCGTGCTCGTTGCCGTACCGCGCTGGGTGCACGTGACGGTATCGCTGCCAAGAACCTGCTGGGCGCTATCCTCAACGAGGGTGGCCTGGCGCGTGAAGCCATCGGTCGCATCCAGGTACGTGACAGCTTCTCCCTGGTGGAGCTGCCGGAGGATGGCCTGGAAAAACTGCTGGCCAAGCTCAAAGACACTCGCGTTGCCGGTAAGCAGCTCAAACTGCGTCGCTACCGCGAAGATTGATCCGCCTCTGGGCTGATTGATCGCACATAAAAAATCCCCGACTGGTTCGGGGATTTTTTTTGCCTGGGATTTCAGGCTGTGCATCTGCGTTAGCCAAAGCGGTAGATGTCCATGCCCAAGGCGCCGAGGGTGAAGCCCTGATGTGCCACGCTGAAATCACCTCCGGCACCCCGCGCAAAGTACAGCGGCAACAAATGCTCGTCGCTGGGGTGGCTGCGCACTGCATGGGGCGCCAGGAGGCGATAGTCATGCAAGGCTGTTTCGTCACCGGCAGCGAGTTTTTCGACCACCCAGTCGCGAAAGGCTAGCGCCCATGGCGTGATGGTTTCCGGCCCGGCGCGCCAGTCCAGCTCACCGAGATTATGGGTGATGCTGCCGGAGCCGATCAGTAGCACACCTTGATCGCGCAGGCTGCAGAGGGCGTGTCCAACCCGGGTTTGAAAAGCCGGGCCCATGCGGCTTGGCAGGGAGACTTGCACCACCGGAATATCCGCCGCCGGGTACATCAGCGACAGGGGCACCCAGGTGCCATGGTCGAAGGGCCGTTGGTTGTCGACGCGTGCAGTCAGGCCGTCAGCCTGCAATAACTCGACAATTTCATTTGCCAGCTGTGGATCACCCGGCGCAGGGTATTGCACCGCAAACAGTTCGCGAGGGAAGCCGCCGAAGTCGTGCCAGGTTTCGGGCGCGGCGCTGCCACTCACCAGTAACTCGTGGCTTTCCCAATGCGCCGATACCACCATAATCGCCTTGGGCCGTGGCAACGCGGCTGCCAGGGCCTGCAGCGCCGGGCCGCTGGCACCGGGTTGCAGGGCCAGCATCGGGGAGCCATGGGAGATAAACAGGCTGGGGAGCATAAGAGGGGTCCTGAAGAATAATATGGCGCTATCTTCATTCAGATCATTAATCGAGATCTAATATAAGATTTAGTGTCTTTTGATCGATTTTTTCAAGGTGATGCATGGACGCAAAAATTTGGCAGGAACGCTGGGCAACCAATCAGATCGGTTTTCATCAGTCCGACGTTAATCCTTACTTGCAGCGGCATTGGTCAATGTTGGGCCTGGCTGATGGTGCCAGGGTTTTCGTGCCTTTGTGTGGCAAGAGCCTGGACATGAAGTGGTTGGCGGATCGCGGGCATCGCGTGATGGGTGTGGAGGTGTCTGATCAAGCCGTTGAGGCGTTCTTCAGCGAGCAGGGGCTTACGCCGCAGATCGATCAGAGAGGCGTGTTCAAGGTGTATCAGGCGGGCCTGATCGAAGTGTGGTGCGGTGACTTCTTCGCCCTTGACTCAAGTGCCGTGGCTGATTGCACGGCGCTGTATGACCGTGCGGCACTGATCGCCTTGCCGCAGCCAATGCGCTCGCGATACACCGAGCATCTCGATACCCTGCTGACCCCCGTCTGTGAGGGGTTGTTGATCACTGTCGACTACGACCAGGCACAAAGGGCTGGCCCGCCTTTCGCCGTCCCGGATGAGGAAGTGCAGTCGTTGCTGGGCCCGCACTGGAATGTGGTCACGCTGCAAGAGCGGGACATTTTGAGTGAAAGTAGCAAATTCAAGGCGGACGGCGTTACTCGGCTTGATGAGCGTGTTTATCGGCTGACCAGGCGGTAAATCACGTCCACGAAAAAGGGGCGATTCAATCGCCCCTTTTTTGTCTTGCCTGGGTTATCAGCCCCGACGACGCAGTGCGTCGATCCGCTCTTCCAGCGGCGGGTGGCTCATGAACAGGCGAGCCATGCCCTGTTTGATGCCACCGTTGATGCCAAAGGCCGTCAGGCTGTCCGGCATATGCACCGGCAGGCCCTGTTCGGAGCGCAAGCGTTGCAGCGCGCCGATCATTGCGCTGGTGCCCGCCAGGCGTGCGCCGGCTTCATCTGCGCGGAACTCGCGTTTGCGCGAGAACCACATGGTGATCGCGCTGGCCAGGAAGCCCAGCACCAACTCGGCGAAGATGGTCGCCACGAAGTAGGCAATGCCGCGACCTTCTTCGTTCTTGAAGATGACCTTGTCGACAAAGTTGCCGATGATCCGCGCAAAGAACATCACGAAGGTGTTCACTACGCCCTGTACCAGCGCGAGGGTGACCATGTCGCCGTTGGCCACGTGACCGATCTCGTGGGCCAGCACCGCCTTGACTTCATCGGGCGAAAAACGCTCCAGCAAGCCCTGGCTTACGGCCACCAGCGCGTCGTTCTTGTTCCAGCCGGTAGCGAAGGCGTTGGCCTCATAGGCAGGGAAAATCCCCACTTCGGGCATTTTGATGCCTGCTTCTTGAGATAGCTGCTCCACGGTTTGCATCAGCCATTGTTCATGGCGAGTGCGAGGTTGAGTGATGACCTGGGTGCTGGTACTCATCTTCGCCATCCACTTGGAGATGAACAGCGAAAACAGCGAGCCGGCAAAACCAAAGACCGCACAGAAAACCAACAGCTGATTGAGGTTCAGGTCAACCCCGTTGGCCGCCATGAACCCGTTGAAGCCGAACAGGCTCAGGGTGATGCTGGCAATCAGCACGACCGCCAGGTTAGTGGCCAAGAACAGCAGGATGCGCATCATGGTTGTAGGGTTCTCCTCATGCTTAATATGTCGCGTACTGCGGGGTATATAAGGTGCCGCATGGGGTGATTCAACCGAGCGACTATTTCAAACTGTGTCCTACAGCGTGAACGTAAGGCCCTGAAGGGATTTTCCGACCTGTATTGTCGGCCATGACCGGCGTAAGTTTGCCTTGCCGCCCCGTGATTATAGGGGGCACGCCTCGGGCAGGGGCTGAGTGAACTACCACCGCGCGTAAGCGAGAAAGAAGTGTTGCCAGATAATCGCTGTACGACCCAATGTGAGTCGTACAGCGTCAATTTCCTTACTGGCGATAGGACTTCAGGAAGTTGCCGATGCGACCGATGGCCATTTCCAGGTCATCCACACGTGGCAAAGTCACCACGCGGAAGTGATCCGGCCATGGCCAGTTGAACGCAGTGCCCTGGACCACCAGCAGCTTTTCCGACAGTAGCAGGTCGAGCACGAACTTCTCGTCGTTGAGAATCGGGCAGACTTTCGGGTCGATCCGCGGGAACGCATACAACGCGCCCATAGGCTTCACACAGCTCACACCGGGGATCGCGTTGAGCAACTCCCAGGTGCGGTTGCGCTGCTCCAGCAGGCGACCCTGGGGCAAGATCAGGTCATTGATGCTCTGGTAGCCGCCGAGGGCGGTCTGGATGGCGTGCTGGCTCGGCACGTTGGCACACAGGCGCATGTTGGCCAGCATGTCGATGCCTTCGATGTAGCTCTGGGCATTATGCTTGGGGCCGGAAATGGCGATCCATCCGGAGCGGAAGCCCGCCACGCGATACGACTTGGACAGGCCATTGAAGGTCAGGCATAGCAGGTCCGGAGCCAGGGAGGCGGTGCATATGTGAACGGCGTCATCGTAGAGGATCTTGTCGTAGATCTCGTCGGAGAACACTACCAGGTTGTGCTGGCGTGCCAGTTCAAGCATGCCCAGCAGCACTTCCTTGGAGTACACGGCGCCGGTAGGGTTGTTCGGATTGATGATCACCAGCGCCTTGGTGTTGGGGGTGATCTTGGCCTTGATGTCGGCCAGGTCCGGAAACCAGTCGGCGCCTTCATCACACAGGTAATGCACCGGATGGCCGCCAGCCAGGGTCACGGCAGCGGTCCAGAGCGGATAGTCCGGTGCCGGCACCAGCACTTCATCGCCATTGTTGAGCAGCGCCTGCATCGACATCACGATCAGCTCGGACACGCCGTTGCCCAGGTAGATGTCCTCGATGCCGACACCTTCGACCTGCTTCTGCTGGTAGTACTGCATTACCGCCTTGCGTGCACTGAACAGGCCCTTGGAGTCGCTGTAGCCTTGGGCGGTCGGCAGGTTGCGGATCACGTCCTGGAGGATTTCGTCCGGCGCTTCGAAACCAAACGGCGCCGGGTTGCCAATGTTCAACTTGAGGATGCGATGGCCTTCCTCTTCCAGGCGCTTGGCGTGCTTGAGCACTGGGCCGCGAATGTCGTAGCAGACGTTGGCGAGCTTGTTCGATTTGCTGACCTGCATGGCGATGTGATCCTGAAAATGAACGATTCAGACGGCGTAGGCACTACCGTAGGGTGAATCCTGCGCGGTTCGCCCCCATAAATACGTTTGAATGCCGATGGCGCGGGTGCCAGACTGGCGTTTTGAAGAGGCGCAATCATACGTGCCGCCTGATCCATGGAAAAGACACAGATCAGGGTTTTTCAGTTGCCGAGGTGTACCGATGGAAAAGTTGCAGAAAACCGTTGATGAGTGGAAGGCCATGCTCGACCCTGAGCAGTACAACGTGTGCCGCCTCAAGGGCACCGAGCGGCCTTTCAGCGGTAAGTACAACGGCACCAGGACCGACGGCGTGTATCACTGCATCTGCTGCAATGAGCCGCTGTTCGATTCCAGGGCCAAGTTTGACTCTGGCTGCGGCTGGCCGAGCTTCTATGAGCCGATTGCCGACAGCGCGATGATCGAAATTCGTGACGTCAGCCACGGCATGATTCGTACCGAAGTCACCTGCGCCAAGTGCGACGCACACCTGGGGCATGTGTTCCCGGACGGGCCGCCGCCGACGGGCCTGCGCTACTGCATCAACTCGGTGTGCCTGGACCTGGTGCCGCGCTTGGCTTGAAGCGATAAACAGGCCCGAATGCCAGTCGGTCAAGCGTACGCGTATCACTTCTTCCCCTGAATTGAGGCATTGCCATGAGCGACTCCCTGCTGAGCATCCCTTGCACCACCATCAAGGGTGAGCAAAAGACCCTGGCCGATTTCGCCGGCAAGGCCATTTTGGTGGTCAACACCGCCAGCAAATGTGGCTTCACCCCCCAGTACAAGGGCCTGGAGCAACTTTGGCAGCGCTACAAGGACCAGGGGCTGGTGGTGCTGGGGTTTCCCTGCAACCAGTTCGGCAAGCAGGAACCGGGTAACGAAGGCGCGATAGCCGAGTTCTGCGAGCTGAACTTCGGTGTCAGTTTTCCGCTGTTCAAGAAGGTCGACGTCAATGGCAGCGATGCCCACCCATTGTTCGTACAGTTGAAAAAGCAGGCCCCGGGGCTGCTGGGCTCCAAGAATATCAAGTGGAACTTCACCAAGTTCCTCATCGGCCCCGACGGCAAGCAGGTCAAGCGATTTGCGCCAACGACCAAGCCACAGGACCTGAGCCAGGAGATCGAAGCCTTGCTCAAATGACCACGATAGTACGGGCGCAGCCTCAGAGGCTTGTCGTCGTCGGTACCCACAACTCCAGCAGCGCATGGAGCTCTTCGCGGCGAAACGGCTTGGCCAGGTAATCGTTCATGCCCGCCGCCCGGCAACGCTCGCGCTCTTCGGACAGGGCATTGGCGGTCAAGGCGACAATGGGCAGGTCTGGCCAGCGCCCGCTACGGCGAATTTGCCGGCTGGCCTCGTAGCCATCCATCACCGGCATGTTGCAGTCCATCAGCACCATATCGAAGCGCTGGTCCTCAAGCAGCTTGAGCGCTTCCCCACCATGGGCAGCCACAATCACCTCACACCCCAGCTTGCTGAGCATCCCCTTGGCCACCAGTTGATTGACCGCGTTGTCCTCCACCAACAAGATGCGCGCGCGGTGAGCCAGCGGCGCGGCTTCCATCTGGATCGGGTCGAGGATCGGTTGCGTGCTGCTGCGCAGGTTGCGTTGCAGGATCTGGTACAGCGCGTTACGGCTCAATGGGCGTGCTTGTTGCTGCAGCGGTGCCAGCGCCGCGACTTCTTCACTGGGCATGAAGTTGCCATAGGCGGTGACCAGCAGAATCGGCGCGCTGATTGCCGGGCGCAAGCGGAACAAGCATTCAGGGCAGTCGGTAATCAACAGGTCAGGGGCCAGTGCGCTCAAATCATCGTCTTGGGAATAGCACCTTGGTGTCAGCCCCCAAGAGGGCAGCAGGGTGGTGAGCAGCTCTGTCAACCCGCCACCGGCATGGGTGATGGCGATTACATCACCTGTGAGCGGTGTATAGCGCGTGGCAGGTAAATGGGTGGGTAGCGGGAGGTCGGCGCAGAACTGGCTGCCAAAGCCCACCTCCGAGCTGATACTCAAGCGGCCTTGCATGGCTTCACACAGATTGTGCGTCAAGGCCAGTCCCAAACCCGTACCGCCAAATTGACGGGTGATGCCCGCACCGGCCTGGGTGAAGGGTTGGAAGATTTTCACCTGGGCTTCCTGGGCGATACCAATGCCGGTATCACAGACTTCAATATTGACCCTGCCTTCCAGGGCACGCAGGCGCACATCGACCCGGCCGAAGCGCGTGAACTTCAAGGCATTGGAAAGCAGATTACTGACGATTTGCCGCACCCGGGTCGGGTCGCCGATGACCTGGGCGGGAAACTGTGGATCAATCAGGCACGTCAGCTCGACACTCGGCGCCGCATTCTGCGACAGCAGGTTGGCAGTGTCTTCCACCAGTGAGCCCAGGTCGAAGGGGATATGTTCCAGTTCCAGTTGGCCGGCATCGAACTTGGACAGATCGAGAATATCGTTGAGCAATTCGACCAGCACTTTGCCCGAGTCATGGGCGATCGACAGTTGCTGGCGCTGCTCGGCATTCAGTGGGCTGTCGAGCGACAGTGCAATCATCCCCAGCAAACCATTGAGCGGCGTACGGATTTCATGGCTCATATTGGCCAGGAACGCGGCCCGTGCCTGTGCCATCCCCAGCGCGGTCATCCTGGCTGCTTCCAGTTCATCATTGGATTGGCTCAAGCGTTGGTTGCTGGCCTTGAGTTCAAGGGTGCGCGCCGAAACGATATTTTCCAATTGGCCCAGGTATTCGGTGAGGCGGTCCTCGGCGTGACGCCGCTGATGGATCTCGGTTTCCATGTTTTCAAATTGCTGGTTGGCGACGTCGACCAATACGCCGATTTCGTCGTGCTCATGCCCCGGCGGGCAATCCAGGCGTGCCTGTTTGCGGGTACTCAACTCTCGGATAATACGTACCAGCGGTTGCGTGAGCATTACGTAGAATAAGCCCAGCAAGATCCCGGTCAGCAGCAGGCTGCGGGTAAATCCGTTGAGCAGGGTGATCTCGGCGCGATGCAGGAAACGGCTGCCAAAGGCATAGGTATCAACGTCGAGGCGCAATACGCCGAGGGATTCGTTGGGCATATGGTTGAGAAACAGTCGGTCCTCGAACTGACGATTGGCGCCAAACAGAAAATCGCTGACCGGACGATAGTTGCTTTCTTTGCGCGGGCGGTTGACGTCGGCCAGCACCGCGCCATTGTTGTCGATCAGCTGCGCACGGGTGATGGCAGGGGAGTGCAGCAGGCCCAGGGTCAGCTCCTGGGCGAGTTCGGCATCGATGTTGTAGGCGATACGCGACGCGGGGTTATGGCTGATTTCAATCAGTGAGCGTATTTCACGGTTGATGGATGCGTCTTCACTGGCATAATCAATGCCGATTTGGATCAGACTGAGCAAGGTTCCCAACACGAAACCGACCAGCACAGTCAATCTGGCTTGTTTATAAGACAAGCGGTGGGCGAACTTGATATCCATCGAGTGTTGAACCACTTCACGTTTCCTTTCGCCCGGCAAGCATAGCTGAACATCCCCAAGCTTCTGCTTGCCGGGCACGAATCGTTTTTTGACGCAGCCTCATGCGGTCTGCCGCAGGGTTGCCAATACGCCATCTTTTACAAGAACTTGCCAGAGGAATAATCATGGATTCTCGATTGAATGCCTTCCTTGAGCGGGCCGACGCCGTACTTGCTCGCCTGGAACCCTTATTGCCGGCCCCGCGCCAAGCCATCGACTGGCGCCAATGCCTGGCCGCTCGTTGGCAGCGTGAAGGTCGCAGTGGCTTCCTGTTGCCGCTGGAAGTGAGCCTGGATATGCGCTTGTCGGACCTGATTGGCGTCGACAAGCAACGTGAACAACTGGCGCGTAATACCCAGCAGTTCCTCGATGGCCTGCCCGCCAACCATGCGCTGCTGTGGGGTTCTCGCGGCACCGGCAAGTCTTCCATGGTGCGCGCCTTGCTGGCTCAGCACGCCACGGCGGGTCTGCGCTTGATCGAAATCGAACGCGACCACCTGGCCGACCTGCCGCGCGTGGTCGAACAGTTGATAAAACTGCCGCAGCGCTTCATTTTGTTTTGCGATGACCTCTCGTTCGAAGCCGGCGAAGGCGATTATCGCGTGCTCAAAAGCGTGCTGGACGGCTCCCTGGAGCAGGCGCCGGAAAACGTGCTGCTGTATGCCACGTCCAACCGCCGTCATCTGGTGCCGGAGAACCAGAGCGACAACGACAACTGGAAACGTGTGGATGGCGAGTTGCACCCGAGCGAGGCGGTAGAGGACAAGATTGCCTTGTCGGACCGTTTTGGCTTGTGGCTGTCGTTCTATCCGTTTTCCCAGGAGCATTTCCTGGATGTGGTGGAACACTGGATTGGCGAGTTGGCCGGCAAGGCCGGCTTGCAGTGGCAGCGCGATGAGCAGCTTGATGTACTCGCGGTGCGCTGGGCCACAGGGCGCGGTAACCGCAATGGCCGTTGTGCCTATCAGTTTGCCCGTTACTGGGTAGGTCTTAAATTGCTGGAACGTCAACCATGATCGATTTGCAACAGGCCGGCAGCGGTCTTGATGGCTACGCCATGCTGTGTGCACAACTGGAGTCATTGCTGGCGGATGAGCGTGACTTTATTGCCAACAGTGCACAGTTTTCTGCGTTTCTGTTCAACCAGCTCGATGACCTGAACTGGGCAGGCTTTTACCTTAATCGCAATGAAGAACTGGTGCTTGGGCCGTTCCAGGGTCAGATAGCCTGCGTACGTATCCCGTTCGGCCGTGGCGTATGTGGCGCTGCTGCGGCTTCACGACAAACCCAGCGAGTAGAGGATGTGCATGCGTTCCCAGGCCATATCGCCTGTGACAGCGCCTCGAACAGTGAGTTGGTGGTGCCATTGGTCAAAGACGGTCAGCTGATTGGCGTGCTTGACCTCGACAGTCCCTCGCTGGCCCGTTTTACACCTCAGGACCAGGCAGGGATTGAACGGCTGGCGGCGATTTTCCTGCGGCTGACCGACTGCTGAACCTGGGAGCCACGGCAGAGGAGTGCAGGAGCGAGTGACTCGCTCCTGCCGTTGCGGGCCCGGGCGTTTATTGGCCTTGCAGCTCGGCCAGTTGAATCTGCAGCATCCTCTCCAGTTCCAGCATGAGATGCTCCAGCGCCTTGATGCCGGTTTCAATGGTTGCCCACTCTTCATTGCGAGCGCAGGTTTGCTCCAGCGCTTCGCATTGCCCAGCCAATGAATGGGCCTGAACGATACGGGCAGCGCCCTTGATTTTGTGGGCTTGTTCAATGATCTCGGGGGGGTGGGCCTGCCGGTTCAACAGCGTGACAAGCGCCTGACGGTCGTCACGGCTGCTGCTCAGCAGCTCCTCCAGCAGGCGTCGACTCAATTGCGGGTCGCCGCCGGTCAACGCTTGCAGGCACTCGAGGTTCAGGCGCTGGTTCGCAGGTTTGGGAGCGATTTGCGCCAGTTGCCGTTCCAGTACGGTCAGGCTGATGGGCTTGAACAGGCAGTCATCCATGCCGGCCTGCACGCAACGTTGTCTTTCCTCTGGCTGGGCGTTGGCAGTAAAGCCCAGCACCACACAAGGTACCAATTGCTCGCGTTGCTCATATTCACGGATTGAACGGCTCAGCTCATAGCCATTCATGATGGGCATGTTGCAATCGGCGATCACCAGGTCGAAATGCTCCTTGCGCCAGGCCTGGAACCCTGCAGCACCGTGCTCGGCGGCAGTGAATTGATGACCCAGGTAGCCCAGTTGCTGGCACATCAGCAGGCGGTTCGCCGGGTGGTCGTCTACCACCAGTACATTCAGCACCCGAGTGGCGGCCGGTGCTTCAGGCTGTTGCTCACCCACCACCGTGATCGTTTGCAGGCGGGGTACGCTCAGGTTGACGTGCACCTGGGTACCTACCATGGGCACGCTGCTCAGGCTCAACTGGCCGCCCATCATGGCGCACAGGCTGCGGCAGATCACCAGCCCCAGCCCCGCGCCGCTCCTGGCCAGTTGACCGGAATTGTCCGCTTGGGCAAAGGGTTCGAACAGACGCAGTTGATCCTCCCTGCTGATGCCGATGCCGGTGTCTTCCACCACCAGCTTCAGCTCGATCTGCTCCGGTGCCTGGGTCGGCTGTACTTCCACTTTGATCTTCACCTGGCCTTGCTCGGTGAACTTGATCGCGTTGCTCACCAGGTTCGACAGTACTTGCTTGAAGCGCAGAGGGTCTATCAGCACTTCGATATCGTTCAGGTCGGGCTTGAATTCCAGCAGCAGGCTGAGGGTTTTCTGGCGTGCCAGACCGTCGAAGACACGCACCACCGACTCAATCACCTCGCGCAGGTTGACGCGCTCCGGCGCCAGGCTGAGACGGCCGGACTCGATACGCGCGATGTCCAGGATGTCACCGATCAACTCCAGCAGATCCTTGGCCGAGTTGTACGCCACTTCGATGGCCGGGCGGTCGAGATGCCCTTGATCGGCGCGCTTGAGCGTCAGTTCGAGCATTCCGATCACGGCGTTCATGGGCGTACGGATCTCGTGGCTCATGGTGGCAAGGAACGTGCTCTTGGCGCGATTGGCCTCATCGGCCCGCTCTTTGGCGGCGCGTAGCTCATCAAACAACTCGCGTCGGTCGCTGATGTCGATCCAGCCGCCGATGATGCCCTGGACTTCGCCTGTGGAGTCGCGGTACGGCAGGATCCAGTGATAGATCGTCAGTTTGCGCTCGTGGATATGCAATGTGCGATCCAGGATCAGCGGAATGCCCTCGGCCACTACGCGCAGATAGTCGGCATGGTATTGCGCCGCCTCCGACTCCAGGGCCATGCTCATCTGGGTGACGCTTTTGCCGATCACGTCTTCGCGTTTGACGTCGAATACCTGCAGGTAGCTGTCGTTGCAGGTTTGCAGCAGGCCGTTGCGGTCACGCACGTAGATCGGATGGGGGGGTTCATTGACCAGCGCACGCATGAATTCGAATTGGTCGTTCAGGGCCCGTTCGGCCATTTTGCGGTGTTTTATCTGGCGCCGCATGTAGGCGTTCCAGGTCAGGGAAATCAGTAGCAACAGCCCGGTACCGATGATGATTCGAGATATCAATTGATGGTAGTTGCGCCAGTAGCTGTCGGACGCGGCGGTGTAACCCCGCCAACGACTGTTGATCACGCCCATTTCATCCGGGGCGATGCTGAGCAGCGCCTTGTCGAGGATTGAGCTCAGTTCCGTGGCGTGGCGCGATGTCGCCAGGGTATAAGTTGCCGGCGTAGTGCCAATGCTGGCGCTGATCTGCAGCTTGTCCTGAAAAGCCTTGGAAGACAGCAGGTAGTTGGCGATCACCAGTGTGCTCACTGCGCCATCCACTTGGCCCTGTGCGAGTAACTCCGATGCCCTGAAAGTATCACTGGTTTCGACCAGGTGAACCTGGGGGAAATCGTTGGTCAAGGTCTCGATCAAGGGGTTGCCCTGGGTTATCGCCAGGCGCTTTCCTGCCATTTGTGCGATGTTCGCGGGCGGCCCTGGCTCCTTGCGTGTCAACAATACGTAGGAGTTTTCCAGGTAGGGTCGGCTGAAATTGAGCTGCGAGTCCCTTGTGTTGCTCGGCACAATGGCCCCGATCATATCGACCTTCTGGCTGGTGACCTGATCGATCATCGCGTTGACATCACGCCCGCGTACAATCGAAAAGCGTAGGCCGGTGCGCAGGCGAATCAGCTCCAGGAGATCGGCGGTAATGCCGCGAAAGTTGCCGTCCGCATCGAAGAACGTGAGAGGCGCGAAGGTTTCATTGACGATCACCTTGACCACCGGATGCTCTTTAAGCCAGCGCTCTTCGCGTTGGGTCAGTTGCAATTTCTTGTCGGTGAGCAGGATATCGCTGCCGGCGCTCCAGCGTTTGGCGATGCTGTCTCGTTCGGTGATGGGGACCGCAGCCAGGACCGCGTCGACAATGCTCAGCAGCACGCGGTTATCTTCACGCATGGCGAAGCTGAAACCATAAGCCTCATGCTTGCCGAAATTGGCCATGCGGATGTTTTTGAGATAACCCTTGTTGATCATGTAGTGGGTGGAAATGGTGTCACCCAGAAACACATCCGCCTGGTCGAAGGCCACCGCATTCAAGGCGTTCTGATAAGACGGATAGGCGCGGATGATGGCCTTGGGGTACAGCTTTTCTACCTCATTGAGCGGCAGGTAATGGTAGACAAGGCTCAAGCGCAGCCCTTCCAGGCCCTCGTTGAGGCTACGGGTTTCTCCCTCGCGGGTGACCAGTACCGGTTGGTCCACGGCGTAGGGTTCAGAGAGGATAAGGTTCGGTGTCGCAGCCTCAAAACCGTTGGATGAGCCCAACAAGTCGATTTCCCCGGTTTCCAAGGCTCGAATGGCAGCATCCCGGGACGGGTAGCGCATTACATTGACCGGCAAGGAGAGTGCTTTGGCCAACAACCCCGCGTAATCGGCGGTCAGCCCTTCATAATCATAGCCGCTGGACGTCAGGTCGAATGGCGGGTAATCGGGCGCGGAGGTGCCCAGCACCAGTTCGCGTTTGTTCTGTAGCCACTGGTGCTGAGCCTTGTCAAAATGAGTGCCGAGTTGAACGGCTCCCGCACGACTCAATAAGGTGAAGCGTTCCGGGTTTGTTTGGTGCTCTGCGAGCACGGCAGTGCTGAAGTACAGACCGGCACTCAATATAATCAGATAGTCCTTTATACGCCTGGGCATCCGCTTTCTCACACTAGCGCGTTTCGTTTTGCCATCTCGATGAGTTCTACCAAGGATTTGGCTTTGAGTTTTTGCATTAACCTCTTTTTATAAGTACTGACAGTCTTGTTGCTCAAAAACATGCCTTTGGCTATTTCCTTGTTAGTGCGGCCTTGTGCAAAAAGTTGCAAGACCATCAGCTCCCGGTCATTGACTGTCTTGAACAGTTCCAGTTCTTGTACATCCAGGCCTTCCGTTCCGGGGCCGTTCAACGCCTGGCTGGGGAAGTAGTTGTAACCGGACAGGACCGCACGGATGGCGCTCAGCAACTCGCTCAAGTCCCCTTCCTTGCACACATAGCCCTCGGCACCCGAGCGCATGCATCGCGTGGCAAACAGCGTAGGGCATTGCGCCGTGAGCACGAGGGTTTTCATCGAGGTGTTCATGGCGTTGAATCGGCAGAGCACCTCAAGGCCGTCGAGTTTCGGGATGCTGATGTCGAGAATCACCAGGTCTGGAAGGCATTCGCGGACCATCTGTATCGCATCGCACCCATTGTCTGTTTCGCCGACGACCTTGTAACCCTCATGCTCCAGTAACATTCGAATGGCAAGCCGGATTACCGGGTGGTCATCAATAATAAAAACTGAGTTCATAATCACATTCCATGCTGGTGCAAATAAAGCGGGCACATTAGCTCAGAAGATGAGGGCTCAGCATGAAGCTCACAGGGAGTAAATGCAAAACAGGAAAGTTCCTACGTTTAATAAGGCAAAAGCCTACAAGTTGTTAGGGGGGCGTTACAGGGTATATCAACAATTTGAAGGTGGTTGCGCCAATAAACGGGGCCTTGGATTTTACGACGGGCCTTATAGTGTTTTTCATTGAAAATGATGTTTAAGTTCCTACATGAGAGAGTTAAAAATTAACCTATTAGCCTTTCCAGCTCATCTTTGTTCAAGGGCTTGGACAAATAGCCAAGCAGTGGAAGACGTCGTTGCAAGGCTTGCCTGCTCAGGTTGATCAATTCCTGTGTGGGTAAGCCGCTTAACAGAATGGCGCCAGTGATGAAGCGCTGGCGGTTGGCGATTTCGATCAGTTCAAGCCCCGGCAGGTCAGGCAGGCATTGGTCACACAGCATCAGGTCGAAGGGGTGTTCGGACCGACTCATCGTGTGTATGGCCTGCTCGGCATTTTCCACAGGTGTCAGTTGCTCGAAGCCGAAGCTTTTGAGCAGGCACTGGGTGGCCAGAAGTTGAAAAGGGTGATCCTCCACCAAAAGAATACGAAGAGAGTGTCTGGGCATAAAAGTGCACACAGTGATGCAAGCGTCGATGGGGGCAGTAGGAATTGCGCGGCTGGCCCGTTAGGAGCGTGCGTGATTATTCTTCGGGTGCCTGTACGAATTCGATCAGGCCGCTCTGTTCCCATCGTAGGGCGATTCGTTTCAGGGAACGGGCGGCTTGATCGGATCGTTATTGAGGGCTGGAGCGCCCGGTCATCTCCCGTGCCATTTCAGTGGCGTAGCTGTCGGTCATACCGGCGATGAAGTCGATCATCCGCAGGAATGAGGCGTGCAGCGGCCAGGCCGGATCCGGCGCGCTATTGCCGAGCAAGTCCAGAATGCGCCGATTCTTGAATGACGGCGTGCGCCCGCCATGTTGTTCAAGGGCCGCGCCGCAGAAGGCGTTCAGCAGGATTTCCAGGGTGGTGTAGGCGCCGATTTCGTGCAGTGTCTTGCGCTTGTCCTGGAAGATCTTCTTGCGCGCCATGTCCTTGGCATCCAGCACACAGCGCTTCGCCGGCCCGTGCATATGCTCGACCAGATCGCCAGGCAGCGTGCCGGCGAGCAGGGCGTCCTGCTGTTCGACAAAGGCCTGCGCCGCTGCATTGGTCAGGTGCTCAATCGCTTTGCCGCGCAAGATCGCCAGCTTGCGGCGCCGAGAGTCAAGCGGGCCCAATTGGCGGTACGTCTGCGGCAAGTCATCGCCCACCAGATCAAGCAACAGCGACTCGACTTCGGCGTACTGCAGCAGCTCCATTTCCAGGCCGTCTTCCAGGTCGATCAGCGCATAGCAGATGTCGTCGGCCGCTTCCATCAGGTATACGAGCGGGTGACGGGCCCAGCGTTGCTCTTCAAGCTGGGGAAGGCCGAGCTTATGGGCGATTTGCTCCAGAATCGGCAGCTCGCTCTGGTAACAGCCGAACTTGTGCTTCTTGTAGCCCAGCGAGTCGGCGTGGCGGGCGGTCCAGGGGTACTTGAGGTACGTCCCCAAGGTGGCGTAGGTCAGCCGCGTGCCGCCGTCGAACTGATGGTATTCAAGTTGGGTCAGTACCCGAAAGCCCTGGGCATTGCCTTCGAAGTTGAGAAAGTCATTGCGTTCGGCGCTGCTCATGTCGTCCAACCAGCCGCGCCCGGCGGCCTGTTGGAACCAGTGGCGAATGGCATCCTCGCCGGAGTGCCCGAACGGCGGGTTACCGATATCGTGGGCAAGGCAAGCCGATTGCACCACCATGCCCAGGTCGCTCGGGTCGCACCAGTCGGGCAGGGCGCCGCGCAACGTTTCACCCACGCGCATACCCAGGGAGCGGCCGACGCAACTGACTTCCAGCGAATGGGTCAGGCGCGTGTGGATATGGTCGTTGCTCGATACCGGATGCACCTGGGTCTTGCGGCCCAGGCGCCGGAACGCGCCGGAGAAAATAATGCGGTCGTGGTCTTTGTGAAAGGGGCTGCGGCCCAGTTCTTCAGGGCTGTGCAGAGGTTTTCCCAGGCGTTCGCGGTTCAGCAGGGTGGGCCAATCCAAGGCAACTACTCTCCGTTCGGTGAATGACATCCGCCAGCTTCCCGTTTCCGGCGTGGCGGAGCAAGCAAAAATCTACAGGTCGGCGGTGCGGGCGAAAAAAGGCCCGGCACCCGTTGACGAGGGCCGGGCCACTGGTATCGGCACGCTAAACGCCGGCAAAGGTTTAACTTTTGCGCGAGCCTTGCATGGCCAATTTGATCAATGGGATCAACCCTGCACCCAGCCGCACCAGACGTGTCACGCTGCTGATACTGCCGCCCTTGGCGCCCTTGCCGGTGAAAAAGCCCATCAGCGTCACCGCCGCCACGCCCCACAGTGGCGCGTGCTTGATGCCCAGGCTGTCCTGCCAGTTGTGGCGCATGTTGCGCATTTTCTGCAGAGGGGCCATCAGTTGCTGGGACTCATGACGGATTTCCTGGCGGTGCATTTCCATGCGCAGGCGGATCAGCGTCTTGCGCATTTCCCGGCGGGAGGTATTTTTCGGGATCTCGGTCATGCTCATGGCAGCAGGCGCTCCCGGTCGTTGGCCAGCTCTTCGAGCGTGGCGTGGAAGGGCGTGGATTCATCGAACACCGCCGCTTTCAGGCGCACACCGCAGAAGGCCGCGGCCAGGCTATAGAACACGCAAAGGCAGATGATCCCCGTCAGGCGGTAGCCGGTATCCCACACCAGTATCATCACCAGCGTCGACAACCCTACCAGCAACAGCAGGGCGAACACCAACGCCAGACCGGCAAACAACAACAGGCTGACAGTGCGGGCCTTTTGCTCCTGCAATTCGATGCCAAACAACTCGACATGGCTGTGCAGCAAGCCCAGCACAGCGGCGCCCAGGCGTCGGGAGGTGGAACCGCTTGCCGAAGAATGTGCGCTCGTTGATGAGCTGGATTCGCCGATAGACATGATTAGCGCCTTGTAGCCAGCAGACCGATCAAAAAGCCCACGCCGGCAGCGATGCCGACTGACTGCCATGGGTTGGCTTGCACGTAGTCTTCGGTGGCGGTGATGGCCGCCTGACCGCGCTCGCGCAGGGAGTCTTCGGTCAGTTGCAAGGTCTCGCGGGCCTTGAGCAGGCTCTCGTGGATCTTGGTGCGCAGTTCGTCGGCCTGATCGCCGGCCAGCACTGCGGTGTCGTCCAGCAACCTTTCGGTATCACTGACCAGGGTTTGAAAATCCGCCATCAGTATCTCTTGAGCAGTCTTTGCTGTTTTACCGGCCATGGTTGTCTCCGTGTGTGGCTGATCTGTACGTGTGGTTTCGAGTCGCGGCGTTCGCTGAAGGTTCACTGCAATTGTGTGGTACAGCTTTTGCTTTGCATTGGTGCGCAGGCTCAGAGGCCCGCGCCGAATATGGGCGGTCGGGGCGCAAGCCTTGAAAAACCTTACCCTAAATAACTAAAACCCGCGGAAAAACCCTGTCGGCAACGGTCAGTTGTGTTGATCGCTGCGCTAAAGCGGTTCGTGCCCTCCCAAGAGGGACGAAGCCGGTGGTACCCATTTAGTGCGCCAACCCTCAGCTTGAACCGATTTGGTGCTTTTTGCCTTGATGCAGGCCTGCCAACCTCCATGGAAAATCTGCAAAGTGCGGTGGATACACTCGTCCACAGTTCCAATACCCTGTTTATCCTGATTGGCGCGGTCATGGTCCTGGCCATGCACGCCGGCTTTGCCTTCCTTGAAGTCGGCACGGTGCGCCAGAAGAATCAGGTCAACGCCCTGTCGAAAATCCTCAGCGATTTCGCCATCTCCACCCTGGCCTATTTCTTTATAGGCTATTGGATCTCATACGGTGTGAGCTTCATGCAACCGGCAGCCGTCATCAGCGCCGATCATGGCTATGGCCTGGTGAAGTTTTTCTTCCTGCTGACCTTCGCCGCGGCGATCCCTGCGATCATTTCCGGTGGCATAGCCGAACGTGCGAAGTTTGCGCCGCAGTTGTGCGCCACTGCACTGATCGTGGCGTTTATCTACCCGTTCTTCGAGGGCATGGTGTGGAACGGCAATTTCGGTCTGCAAGCCTGGCTGCTTGCAAGCTTTGGCGCCAGTTTTCACGATTTTGCCGGTTCCGTGGTGGTGCACGCCATGGGCGGCTGGCTGGCGCTGGCGGCGGTGTTGCTGCTGGGGCCGCGCAATGGACGTTATCGCGAAGGGCGCCTGGTGGCGTTTGCACCGTCGAGCATCCCGTTCCTGGCGCTGGGGTCGTGGATCCTGATCGTGGGATGGTTCGGCTTTAACGTGATGAGTGCGCAGACCCTCAACGGGGTCAGCGGCCTGGTGGCCGTCAATTCGTTGATGGCCATGGTTGGCGGTACCGTGGCCGCGCTGGTGATCGGCCGTAACGACCCAGGATTCCTGCACAACGGCCCCTTGGCCGGGCTGGTGGCGATCTGCGCAGGTTCCGACCTGATGCATCCGGTGGGCGCGCTGGTCACCGGAGTAGTCGCAGGCGGCTTGTTTGTGTGGTGCTTTATCGCCGCCCAGGCACGCTGGAAGATCGACGATGTGCTGGGCGTATGGCCGTTGCACGGCTTGTGTGGCGTGTGGGGCGGCATCGCCTGCGGCATCTTCGGGCAGGCCACCCTGGGTGGGCTTGGCGGCGTCAGCTTGATCAGCCAGTTGATCGGCACCGGCCTGGGCGTGTCGGTGGCGTTTGGTGGCGGCTTGCTGGTGTACGGCGTGATCAAGCGCGTGCAAGGGCTGCGCTTGAGTCAGGAAGAGGAGTATTACGGCGCGGACCTGTCGATCCACAAGATCGGTGCGGTCAGTCAGGATTGATCGGCGCTTGTTCATCAGTGTGTGGCGGCGGATAAAACCCGTGCAGCAAGCGATAGTGGTTCTGCCGCACTTCATCCACCCGAGCCTGTACCTGTTGGTCCGGCAGGCCCAGCAGGATCAGGGCGTGGGACGCGAGCATCAGGCTTGACTCAAGCAACTCGGGCACCACTTCGCTGGCCCCCGCGGCCTTGAGTTCAGCCAACTGGCTGTCATCACGGGTGCGCACCAGGATCGGCACCTGTGGGTTGATCCGTCGCGCTTCCTTGAGCACCACCAGCGCGACATCGCTGTTGTCGACGGCGATCACCACCAACCGCGCGCGCTCCAGGCCCACGGCACTGAGCAAGGCACCCCGGCGGCAGTCGCCATAATGCACGCTGCTTTCCTCGGTGGCGGCCTCCTGCACCCGTTCGGGGTCGTCATCCAGGGCGATAAACGCCTGGTGCTCGCGGCGCAAAAACCGCCCGATCGATTGTCCCACCCGACCATAACCGCAAATCACCGCGTGCCCGTGCAACTGAGCGTTGAGCGCGGTGATGTACTCCAGTTGCACTTGCTGGTTGGGCTTGCGATGCAGGCGCAGGGCAATGGCCGGCGCTGCGCGCAACAGCAGCGGCGTCAACAGCATCGAGCAGAACGTGGCGGCCAGTAGCAGGCCGTTGAACTCATCCGGAATCAACCGGCTCTGCTGCATCTGCGCCATCAGCGCGAAACAGAACTCGCCACCCTGGGCCAGGGCCAGGCCGCTGCGCCAGGCGGTTTCAGTGTCGCTGCCACGCAGCTTGACCAGTACGGCCACCACAGAGCCTTTGACCAACATCAGCGTAAGGGTCAGGCCGAGGATCAACAGGCTGTGGCTGACGAATAACTGCAGGTCGATCAACATGCCGATGCTGACGAAAAACAGCCCCAGCAGAATGTCGCGAAACGGCCGGATATCCGCTTCTATCTGGTGACGATAATGACTCTCGCCCAGCAACATACCGGCCAGAAACGCACCAAGGGCAGGGGACAGGCCGAGCAGGTGGGTGAGCCAGGCGGTGAGCAAGACAATTACCAGCGCCAGCAGCACGAACAACTCTGCGGAATGGGACGCGGCGACCTCATGGAACAACCGCGGCAGCAACCAGCGGCTGGCGAATAACAGGCCGACGAACAACACCACGGTTTTGCCCAGGGTCAGCGGCAATGCCCAGTACCAGGCTTGGTCACTGCTGCCGGCAAACACCGGCACCAGTGTCAGCAGCAATACCGCCACCACATCCTGGAACAGCAGCACGCCTATCGCATTCTGGCCGTGGCTGCTGAAGATCTCCCCAAGACTGGTCAGTTCCTTGCTGACGATGGCCGTGGACGACAACGCCAACCCTGCACCCAGTAACAGCGCGATGCCCGGCGCCAGGCCCAAGCCCATCAGCGCAGCGCCGAGCAGGGCGCCGCATCCCAACACCTGCAAACTGCCCAGGCCGAACACCACGCGGCGCAGGGCGAACATTTTCGACAGGGAAAACTCCAGGCCCAGGGAGAACAGCAGAAACACCACGCCCATCTCGGCCAAGTCCGGCAGGTCCTCGTTGTCGTTCACCCAGTCCAAAGCAGTCGGCCCCACCGCCAGGCCCACGCACAGGTAGCCCAGCACGGGCGGCAGTTGCAGCCGGCGAAACAGCGCAATCACCACCAGGGATGAGGCCAGGATGATCAGCAGGTTGGCAAACACAGGCATCTCCATTGCAGGTGGACGGGCAAAAAGCCGCGAGAATCGCTGAATCAGTTATAGGCCATGGTGACCTGGATCAGGTGTTTTGTCGGCAATGGGATTTCACGGCGCGAGCGGGTTTAGAATGGTCACTTGTTTTTCTGACCGGGTTCTTTCGTCATGCCTCCTGAATGCCAGCTGTTCGGCACCCTGGGTTGCCATCTGTGTGAAATTGCCGAAGCCGAAATCATGCCGCTCGTCGAACACGGGCTGCTGGTGGAGTTGGTGGATATCACTGAGCCAGATGACCTGACAGAAGACTACGGCCTGCGGATTCCGGTGCTTCGCCGCAAGGACACCGGGGCGGAACTGGACTGGCCGTTCGACACCGACCAGGTCGTTGCCTTTCTGCGCTGACGTTTATCCGATGGCGGGCTTGCGAATATTACGTTACTGTATATTCGTACAGCGATTGAATAGAGGGAACGCCCGTGGTGAATGTTGAACAATTGAAAAGCAGCGTCAATCGCATGTCCGCCGATGTGGTGCGCGACGCGGTCAACGAACTGCGCCTCGATGGGCTGGTCACGGAAGGCAAGACGCCCTTCAACAAAGTGCATTTCAACACCTGCTTTGCGGAAATCGAGGCGCTGTTCCAGCGTGCCGGTTATCACAAACAGTTGGATGTGGTGGGTTATCAAGGCTTGCTCTACGCGCTCTATGATCCGGGCCGTTGGGAAGCAGTGGACGTACTGCGCTGGCTCAAGGAGTTCACCGAGGCGGCGAGCGCTTCGCCGGTGCTGCGGGCCCAACTGGCCAAGGCATGAGAACGGCCCTAGGCGCAATCGCGCTCCATGCGGGATAATGCCCGCCTGTTTCCAGGTTCGAGCATTTGCATGTCCACTTCCGGTTTTTCCGCCGCCCAGCACCAAGCCAGCACGTTGTATCTGCCACCGGGGCCTTGGGCAACGGTGATCGACTGCCTGTGCGATCACTTCCCGGCCATTGGCCGTGAGCAGTGGCTGGACCGCATTGCCCGGGAACGAGTGCTGGATATCAATGGCAGCCCGATCAGCCTGGGCCTGGCCTACAAGGAAGGCCTGTGCATCTATTACTTTCGCGAAGTACCCAACGAAAAAGTGATTCCGGTACAGGAAACTATCCTGTACGCCGATGAACATCTGGTGGTGGCGGACAAGCCGCATTTCCTGCCGGTGACTCCCGCCGGCGAGTACGTTGAGCAAACCCTGTTGCGTCGCCTGATCCGTCGCCTGGACAACCCCGCCCTGGTGCCGTTGCACCGCATTGACCGGCACACGGCGGGGCTGGTGCTGTTCTCGGCCAACCCGCAAAGCCGCTCGGCGTACCAGCAACTGTTTCCCACGCGGCGTATCGACAAATTCTACGAAGCCATCGCCCCGGCCCTGCCGAATCTGAGCTTTCCCCTGGTGCATAAAAGCCGCCTGGTGGATGGCGAACCCTTCTTTCGGATGCAGGAAGGGCAGGGCGCCAGCAACACCGAGACGGCCGTTGAAGTGCGCGAGAAAAAGGGTGGTTTATGGCGTTACGGTCTGTTCCCGGTGACCGGCAAGAAACACCAGCTGCGCGTACACATGACTGCCCTCGGGGCGAGTATCTGCAATGACCCGTTCTATCCCGAGGTGGTCAAGGACGCCGAGGACGACTACGCCCACCCCCTGAAGCTGCTGGCCCAGGGCGTACGTTTCATCGACCCGCTAAATGGTGAAGAACGCAGTTTTCACAGCCGTATCACCCTCGATTGGTAAACGCCGCAAACGACAAGGCCCGCGCGAGGCGGGCCTTGTTGGCAAGCGTTAAGGCTTACAGATCTTTAACGGTGCGAACCTGGTCTTTATTGATGCGGGTGCGCTTGCCGTCAAGCTGTTGGAATTCGTAGAAACCCGAATCTTCGTCAAATTTCGGGGTGTCGACGGCCTGGATTTCGCGACCGTCATTCAGGGTGATCACTGTTGGCGAGGCGCAACCGGCGAGGGTGGCGAGGCCCAGTGCAAGCATGAGAGCGGCGATGGTCCGTTGAGTCATGAGTTTGTCTCCGAGAAAATACTTTTAAATTGCTGACCTTGTGACGTATGGGACGTCGGCAAAGTTCCTTGTGAAAGGCTCATTCTGACACGCCAGCCCGTGGGTGCAACAGCTCGGGCGTATTAAGATTGGCCAGGCGCGGGTCGTCGGCCGGGCATTCCAGGCCAACGCCACCCAGTTGCAGCAGGACCTTGCGCGGGCTGCGTTCACCCGCTTGCCAGGCCCGTTCCACCTGATCTTTCAGGTCTGTTGGGATAATGCACAGCAAGGGTTCCCAGAACTCGCCATGACGCACCATGACGGGAACCTGCGGATTGCGTTGGGCAATCTGACGCAAGTCGGCCAGCAGTCGCCCATCAATCTGCGGCACGTCGCACGGCAATATCAGCAGATGCTCGTGCCGTGCGGCGAGCAGTCCCGCACGCATACCTGCAAGCGGGCCGGGAAAGTCCGGGCTGTCATCACTGACCAGTTGGTCGGCATAGGGCGCGTAGTGTTCAAGGTTTCGATTGCACGAGATGATCAGGTCATCCGTGAGCGGCCTGGCCAGCCGTTGCAGGTGGGCAATCAAGGGCTCGCCCCGCCATTGAAGCAGCCCCTTGTCCCGGCCGCCCATGCGTTGGCCACGACCACCGGCCAACAACAGAATCGAACAAGGCAGGGGTGAAGATTCAAGAGACATGACGGTTCCACTGCGGCAGGTAAAGAGGGGCCTGTGATATAACATCGGGCTGTTTTTTCGACAACTGGACCGAGCCATGAAAGCCAAGGCCGATGCGCCCTTTGTACCCTTGAATATTGCTGTATTGACCGTCAGCGACACCCGCACCCTGGACACCGACACCTCCGGCCAGGTCTTCGTCGATCGCCTGACCGCCGCCGGCCACCACCTGGCCGAGCGCGTGCTGCTCAAGGACGACCTCTACAAGATTCGCGCCCAGGTTGCCCACTGGATCGCCGAAGACGTGGTGCAAGTGGTGCTGATCACCGGGGGCACCGGCTTCACCGGCCGTGACAGCACCCCTGAAGCCGTGAGCTGCCTGCTCGACAAGCAGGTCGATGGCTTCGGCGAACTG
Organism: Pseudomonas sp. GZJR-8; assembly: GCF_002916705.1. Taxonomy (NCBI): domain Bacteria; kingdom Pseudomonadati; phylum Pseudomonadota; class Gammaproteobacteria; order Pseudomonadales; family Pseudomonadaceae; genus Pseudomonas; species Pseudomonas sp. GZJR-8. The sequence continues at coordinate 59,723 of NZ_JXSI01000012.1, forward strand.
TTCCGCCAGATCTCCGTGGCCGATATCGGCACCTCCACCGTGCAATCGCGCGCCCTGGCCGGCCTGGCCAATGGCACCCTGGTGTGCTGCCTGCCGGGCTCCACCAATGCCGTGCGCACCGGTTGGGATGGCATCCTCGCCGAGCAACTGGATAATCGTCACCGCCCATGCAATTTCGTCCCGCACCTGAAGCAGGCCCAACCCTGTGAATCCCGTGGATAAGCCGGGCAAGACCGGCGCACTGATGCCGGTGGAAGCAGCCTTGCAGCGGCTGCTCGCCATGGCGGAATCGGCGCCGATCCGTGACCAGCATGTGCTGCCCCTGGCGCAGTGCGATGGCCGCGTACTGGCTCAGGACCTGATCTCGACGCTCGACCTGCCGCCGTGGCCCAACAGTGCCATGGACGGCTACGCCGTGCGCCTGGCGGACTGGACCGGGGAACCGCTGGTGGTGAGCCAACGGATTTTCGCTGGCACTGCGCCCGAGCCGCTGGCGGCCGGCACCTGCGCACGGATCTTTACCGGCGCGCCGGTACCCGAAGGCGCAGACTGCGTGCAAATGCAGGAAAACGCGGTGGTTCATGCCGATCAGCGCGTGAGTTTCACCGAGCCGTTACGGGTGGGCGACAACATCCGACCACAGGGCCAGGAGACTACGTTGGGTGAGTGCGTACTCAGCGCCGGAACGCGCCTGGGGCCCATCGAGTTGGGCCTGGCTGCGTCTCTGGGGCGGGATCGGCTCGATGTGGTGCGTCGCCCGCGCGTGGCCGTGCTGTCGACCGGCGACGAATTGATCGAGCCAGGCTTGCCGTTGGGCCCGGGGCAGATCTACAACAGCAACCGTCGCGTGCTGTGCAGCTGGCTGGCGCGCATGGGCTGCGAAGTGATCGATGCGGGGATTCTGCCGGATGATCTGGAACAGACCCGTACGTGTCTGGCCGGCCTGGGTAGCGTCGACCTGATCTTGTCTACCGGCGGTGTGTCGGTGGGCGAAGCGGACTTCCTCGGCATTGCCTTGCGTGAAGAGGGCGAGTTGGCGTTGTGGAAGCTGGCGATCAAGCCAGGCAAACCGCTGACCTTCGGGCATTTTCGTGGCGTGCCGGTGATCGGCCTGCCAGGTAACCCGGCCTCGACCCTGGTGACCTTTGCGCTATTGGCGCGCCCGTACCTGCTGCGCCGCCAAGGCGTGGCGCAGGTGCAGCCGCTGCGTTTCGAGGTGCCGGCAGGATTCGACTGGCCCAAGCCTGGCAACCGCCGCGAATACCTGCGCGGGCGTATCGAGCAGGGCAAGGCGATTATCTATCGCAACCAGAGCTCCGGGGTGCTGCGCAGTGCGGCGTGGGCGGAGGGGTTTGTGGAGGTGATGGAGGGGACCACATTGGCCATTGGCGACCGGGTCAATTTCATCCCCCTGAGCGAAGTCCTGAACTGAACACAGATCAAAAAATGTGGGAGGAGGCTTGCTCCCGATAGCGGTGTATCAGCCCCAGATAGGTTGGCTGTAATGACGCTATCGGGAGCAAGCCCCCTCCCACAGTGGATCTTGGTATGCCTGTGGCTACTCAGTAATCGTCGCCACGCTCAGTGACATCCCGCTCCATTGGCCCCGCATCCGGGTCGTAGCCCACCGGGAACTTGCCCTTCAACGTCCATGCAAACGCAATGATCTCGGCAATCGTGCGATAGAGCTCTTCTGGAATACTGTCCCCCAGTTCCATACGCGCCAGCAGCTTCACCAGCTCGGCATTTTCATAGATCGGTACTTCATTCTCCCGTGCCAGCTTGAGAATCGCTTCGGCCAGGGCGTCATCGCCCTTGGCGGTCAGGGTGGGGGCTTGTTGGCCGTCGTACTTGAGGGCGATGGCCTGGCGGGGTGGGGCGGCGTTCTTCATGCGGTTTCATCCACCCAGCGTTGTTCCAATCCGGTTTTTGCACCGCGTGGCGGGGTGCCCAGGTGGCAATCCAGGTCGCCGACGTTAAGTCCGGATGACACCAGGCGCTCGCGCAGGCTGCCCAGGTGACTTTCGATCAGGCTGGCGGTGAAAGGGCGACTGGCCCACAACTGGCTGGACAGTTTGCCCTGGGACAACTGCGCCTGAACTTGCAGCGGCCCCAGCGGCTCCATGTCGAAGGCCAGCTCGACGCGCCAGAGCATCTGCTTCGGATCTTTTTTATCCTTGCGCTCGGGCTGATCCTTGTCGGGCGCAGGCTCCTCGCGCTGAAACTTGACCTGCAACGGCACGATGTCTTGCAGGGTGCGCATGGGGATTTCCAACTGCCACGTGGTTTGCAGGCGGCCATCGGCGGTGGTGCCGGTCTGTTCCAGGCTCGACAGTTGGTGGCTCTGCAAGCGCGAGATCGCCCCGGCGGCCAGGCGCAGCAGGTTTTCCAGGTCGCCTTCACCTTCCAGTTTCGCGATCAGCCGCTCCGGCAAGGGGAAACCGGCAGGTATCTGCCGAGCGCCAACCTGGCCGAGAGTGTTCAACGGGCTGCGCACAAAGTGCGGCAGCACCTGGGCCAGGGTATTGGCGGCGAGGATCGCATTCAGGTTGGTGTTGGCGGGCAGGGCGGGCAGCAGGTCCGCGACCAGGCGCAACAGCGCGCCTTTCATATCCAGCGGTGGGATTTGTGGGTTCTGCCCAGCGAGCAATTTGGCTTCCAGGAAGGCGCCGCTGTTTTGCACCACTTGTGCCAGTACCTTGGGATTGCTGACTTGCGCCAGATCGGGCAAGGCTGCCAGTAAGCGCTCGGCAGCGGCCCGCAGCTCGGCCGAGGTGTTGTTGCCACGGGGCAGGTTCTGCAGGGCAGTGAACACCGCATCCAGCGAGCCTTGGCGACTTTGCTGGGTCGCCAGTTGCTGCGTCACGGCCAGTTGGTCTTTCAGCCCGCTCAGCGGCACAAAATTCAGGGTTTGCGCGTTCTGCACCACGGCACTGAGCAAGCTGCCGACCCGCAAGGGTTGAGGGCTTTCCAGCGTCAGCGTGGTACCGGCCAGGGCATTATTGAGCACACTCACCAGCGAGCGATAGATCGCCGCTTGCGCTGAGCCTTGAGGCAGCATCTGAGTGGTCAGCACCTTGGCTTGCAGCAGGGTGCCCACCGGCATTTGTGTGGTGTCGAGGCGGGTGAGGGCGGCCACGTTGGCGCTCATGGCTTGCTGCAAGCTGATGGCCAGGTTGCCCGCAGGCGTTTGGCTCACTGCCACATTGCTGCCCAGGGGCAAGGGCTGGGCGCTGCTGGCTTGAACCAGGGTCTGGCGACCACCTTCAAGGGTCAGCTTGAGCAACAGCTGAAAGGCTTCACTGCCTTGTTTCAGCGCGATGACTTCAGCGTTTACGGTTTTTCCGGCGCCAATCAACCCGGCCTGTGGCTCCAGGAGCTTGAGCAACTCGCCAGCCGCAGGCAGCGGGGCAGCCTTGGGTGCTGAGGCTGGAGGCAGTGGAGGAAGATTGATCTCACCGGTCATCGTGCGCATCGTCTCTGGGGAAATTGCCCTCTTTAGAGTAGGGCATCGCATGTATAATGCCGCCCGTCTGCAAAGAGAGCGGTAAAAACCGCACAACTATTTGATCCAGCTCTCTAAAATCGGTCGCCAAAGTCGTTATTGTGCATCTCTCTATAACGGCCGCTGCACCGCCGACTTGAACCGTAAAGGCCCGCGATCTCTTGACCAGCCCTCTTCTTGAAGCCGTAGCGCTTGCCTGTGAACGCGACCTGCGCCTGTTGTTCGAGCAACTCGACCTGCGTCTGGCGGCTGGCGACATGGTGCAAATCAGCGGCCCCAATGGCAGCGGCAAGACCAGTTTGCTGCGTCTGCTGGCCGGTTTGATGCAGCCCACGGCGGGTGTTGTTCGGCTCAACGGTAAGCCCCTGCACGAACAACGTGCCGAGCTGGCACGCAACCTGGTCTGGATCGGCCACGCCGCCGGTATCAAGGACGTGCTCAGCGCCGAAGAAAACCTCAGCTGGCTCAGCGCCCTGCATCACCCTGCTACCCGCGATAGCATCTGGCAGGCCCTGGCCGCCGTTGGCCTCAAGGGCTTTGAAGATGTGCCCTGTCACACGCTGTCAGCCGGCCAGCAGCGCCGCGTGGCCCTGGCGCGTTTGTACCTGTCCGGCCCGCCGCTGTGGATTCTCGACGAACCCTTCACCGCTCTCGACAAACAGGGCGTAGCCCAACTCGAAGAGCACTTGGCCCGGCACTGCGAGCAGGGCGGCCTGGTGGTGCTCACCACCCACCATACCCTGGCGCGCAAGCCGGGTGGTTACCGGGAGCTGGATCTCGGACGGTGGTCGGCATGAGTGTGTTTGCCCTGTTGGTGGCCCGTGAAGCGCGGCTGTTGTGCCGTCGCCCGGCCGAGCTGGCCAACCCGCTGGTGTTCTTTGCGATTGTGATCGCGCTGTTTCCGTTGGCGGTCGGCCCGGAGACTAAACTGTTGCAAACCTTGTCCCCGGGACTGGTGTGGGTCGCGGCGCTTTTATCGGTCCTGCTCTCGCTGGACGGGCTGTTTCGCGGTGATTTCGAAGACGGATCCCTGGAGCAGTGGGTCCTTTCGTCGCACCCCCTGCCACTTCTGGTACTGGCCAAGGTACTGGCACACTGGGCTTTTTCCGGCCTGGCGCTAGTCTTGCTCTCGCCGCTGCTGGCGATGATGCTGGGCTTGCCCGTCGAATGCCTGCCCGTGTTGCTGGTGTCCTTGTTGCTCGGTACGCCGGTGCTCAGCCTGTTGGGGGCGGTGGGCTCCGCCTTGACTGTGGGCCTGAAAAGGGGTGGCCTGCTGCTGGCCCTGTTGATTCTGCCTTTGTATATCCCGGTGTTGATCCTGGGCAGCGGCGCTTTGCAAGCCGCGCTCATGGGGATGCCGGCGACCGGTTACCTCTTGTGGCTTGGTAGCCTGACCGCCCTGGCGGTAACCCTGACACCCTTTGCTATAGCCGCCGGCCTGAAAATCAGCGTCGGTGAATAATGAGGTCTGACTCGGCGTTAATGACGTTGAGTCAGTAAAGACCCTAAGCTTTTCGCCACGACGAAAAGCACCCGTGATGGAAAATGCAATGAACTGGACCTGGTTTCACAAGCTCGGCTCGCCCAAATGGTTTTATGGCATCAGTGGCAAGCTGCTGCCGTGGTTGAGCGTCGCCGCCGTATTGCTGATCGGCACCGGCCTGGTCTGGGGCCTGGCCTTCGCGCCGCCGGACTACCAGCAAGGCAACAGCTTTCGCATCATCTATATCCACGTCCCTGCTGCGATGCTGGCCCAGTCCTGCTACGTGATGCTGGCGGTTTGCGGCATCGTCGGCCTGGTGTGGAAGATGAAACTGGCCGATGTGGCCCTGCAATGCGCTGCACCTATTGGTGCGTGGATGACCGCCGTGGCGCTGGTCACCGGCGCGATCTGGGGCAAGCCGACCTGGGGTTCCTGGTGGGTGTGGGATGCACGCCTGACCTCGATGCTGATCCTGCTGTTCCTGTACTTCGGCCTGATTGCCCTGGGCAACGCCATCAGCAATCGCGATAGCGCCGCCAAGGCCTGCGCGGTGCTGGCGATTGTCGGCGTGATCAACATCCCGATCATCAAATACTCGGTAGAGTGGTGGAACACCCTGCACCAGGGCGCCACCTTCACCCTCACCGAAAAACCGGCGATGCCCGTGGAAATGTGGGCGCCACTGCTGCTGATGGTGCTGGGGTTCTACTGCTTCTTCGGCGCCGTGCTGTTGCTGCGCATGCGCCTTGAAGTGCTCAAGCGTGAAGCCCGCACCAGTTGGGTCAAAGCCCAAGTGCAAACCAGCCTGGGAGCGCGGGGATGAACTTTGCTTCTTTCAGTGATTTTCTCGCCATGGGCCACCACGGCCTGTATGTCTGGAGCGCCTACGGCATCTGCCTGGCAGTGCTGGCCCTCAACGTTGCCGCGCCGATCCTGGCCCGCAAGCGTTACCTGCAACAAGAGGCGCGACGTCTGCGCCGGGAGACCGAAAAGTGAATCCGCTGCGTAGAAAGCGTCTGTTGATCATCCTTGCCATCCTGGTCGGCGTCGGCATTGCCGTGGGCCTGGCCTTGAGCGCCCTGCAGCAGAACATCAACCTGTTCTACACCCCCACCCAGATCGCCAACGGCGAAGCCCCGCTGGACACGCGCATCCGCGCCGGCGGCATGGTGGAGCAGGGCTCGTTGAGGCGTTCCGGCGATTCTCTGGACGTGACCTTCGTGGTCACCGATTTCAACAAGGCCGTGACCATCACTTACCGCGGCATCCTCCCGGACCTGTTCCGCGAAGGCCAGGGCATCGTCGCTCTGGGCAAACTCAACGCCGATGGTGTGGTAGTGGCGGACGAAGTGCTGGCCAAGCACGATGAAAAGTACATGCCGCCCGAGGTCACCAAGGCCCTGAAAGACAGTGGCCAGTCCGCGCCCGCGACCCCAGCCAAGGAGGGCTAAGTGATGACGTCCGCATTGTTTATTCCTGAACTGGGCCAACTGGCGATGATCCTCGCCCTGTGCTTTGCCGTGGTCCAGGCCGTGGTGCCGTTGCTCGGTGCCTGGCGCGGCGATCGTTTGTGGATGAGCCTGGCGCAGCCGGCCGCCTGGGGTCAGTTTGCTTTCCTGCTGTTCGCCTTCGGTTGCCTGACCTATGCCTTCATGACCGACGACTTTTCCGTCGCCTATGTCGCGAACAACTCCAACAGCGCCTTGCCCTGGTACTACAAGTTCAGCGCCGTGTGGGGCGCCCACGAAGGTTCGTTGCTGCTGTGGGCGCTGATCCTCGGCGGCTGGACCTTTGCCGTGTCGGTATTCTCGCGCCAACTGCCGCAAGTGATGCTGGCGCGAGTCCTGGCGGTGATGGGCATGATCAGCATCGGCTTCCTGCTGTTTCTGATCATGACCTCCAATCCATTCAGCCGCATCCTGCCGCAGATCCCCGCAGACGGGCATGACCTCAACCCACTGTTGCAGGACATCGGCCTGATTGTGCACCCGCCGATGCTCTACATGGGTTACGTGGGCTTCTCCGTAGCTTTTGCGTTTGCCATCGCGGCCTTGCTTGGCGGGCGGTTGGATGCGGCGTGGGCGCGTTGGTCACGGCCATGGACCATCGTCGCCTGGGCTTTCCTCGGTATCGGTATCACCTTGGGTTCGTGGTGGGCCTACTACGAACTCGGCTGGGGCGGCTGGTGGTTCTGGGACCCGGTGGAAAACGCGTCCTTCATGCCCTGGTTGGTGGGCACGGCGCTGATTCACTCCCTGGCAGTGACCGAAAAGCGTGGCGTATTCAAAAGCTGGACGGTATTGCTCGCCATCGCCGCGTTTTCCCTCAGCCTGCTCGGCACTTTCCTTGTGCGTTCGGGGGTGCTGACGTCAGTGCATGCGTTTGCCTCCGACCCCGAACGCGGCGTGTTCATCCTGATCTTCCTGCTGTTTGTGGTGGGCGGTTCCCTGACCCTGTTCGCCCTGCGCGCGCCGGTGGTCAAGAGCCAGGTCGGTTTCAACCTGTGGTCGCGCGAAACCCTGTTGCTGGGCAATAACCTGGTACTGGTGGTAGCCGCGTCAATGATCCTGCTCGGCACCCTCTACCCGCTGGTGCTGGATGCCTTGAGCGGCGCCAAGCTGTCCGTGGGCCCGCCGTACTTCAATGCGTTGTTCATCCCGTTGATGGGCCTGTTGATGGTAGTGATGGCGGTCGGTGTGCTGGTGCGCTGGAAAGACACCCCGGTGAAATGGCTGGCAGGCATGTTGATGCCGGTGCTGTTGGGCAGCGTGGCCCTGGCAGTGATCGCCGGGTTCGCCTACGGCGACTTCAATTGGGCGGTACTCGCCACGTTCCTGCTGGCAGCCTGGGTGTTGCTGGCCGGCGTGCGGGACATCTTCGACAAGACGCGCCACAAAGGCCTGATCAAAGGCTTGCCCACCCTGACCCGCAGTTACTGGGGCATGCAGATCGCTCACATTGGCATCGCCGTGTGCGCTTTGGGCGTAGTGCTCTCCAGCCAGAACAGCGCCGAGCGCGACCTGCGCCTGGCGCCGGGTGAGTCCATGGACCTGGCCGGTTACCAGTTCATCTTCGAAGGTGCCAGGCACTTCGAAGGGCCGAACTTCACCTCGGATAAAGGCACCGTGCGCGTAGTGCGCAATGGCAAGGAAATCGCCGTATTGCATCCTGAAAAGCGCCTGTACACAGTGCAAAGTTCAATGATGACCGAAGCCGGTATCGACGCCGGTTTCACCCGTGACCTGTATGTGGCGCTGGGTGAACCCTTGGGCGACGGCGCCTGGGCTGTGCGGGTGCATGTCAAACCCTTCGTGCGCTGGATCTGGTTCGGCGGGTTGCTCACAGGCTTTGGCGGTTTGCTCGCCGCGCTGGATCGGCGTTATCGGGTCAAGGTCAGCAGCCGTGTGCGTGAAGCATTGGGCCTTTCGGGAGCTGCGGTATGAAACGTTGGTTGATGGTGGTGCCGCTGGCATTGTTTCTGCTGATGGCAGTGTTCTTGTATCGCGGGTTGTACCTGGACCCGGCCGAGTTACCCTCGGCGATGATCGGCAAGCCGTTTCCCGCGTTCAACCTGCCGACGGTGCAGGGTGACAAGACCCTGACCCAGGCCGACCTGCAGGGCAAGCCGGCGCTGGTCAACGTGTGGGCCACCTGGTGCATCTCCTGCCGCGTCGAACACCCGGTGCTGAACAAGCTGGCCGAGAAGGGCGTGGTGATCTACGGCATCAACTACAAGGACGACAATGCGGCGGCCTTGAAATGGCTGGCCGAGTTTCATAACCCTTACCAGCTCGATATCCGTGATGAAGAAGGCAACCTGGGTTTGAACCTGGGCGTCTATGGCGCGCCGGAAACCTTCTTCATCGACGCCAAGGGCGTGATCCGTGACAAGTTCGTCGGCGTGATCGACGAGGTAGTCTGGCGTGAGCAACTGGCCGCCAAGTACCAGGCCCTGGTCGATGAGGCCAAGCCATGAAGCGTTGGTTGACCGCTGCTGTTTTAGCCCTGGGCCTGGCCGGTGTGGCCCATGCCGCCATCGACACCTATGAATTTGCCAATGACGCCGAGCGTGAGCGTTTCCGCGACCTGACCAAGGAACTGCGCTGCCCCAAGTGCCAGAACCAGGACATCGCCGACTCCAACGCGCCCATCGCCGCTGACCTGCGCAAAGAAATCTTCCGCATGTTGGGGGAGGGCAAGGATAACCAGCAGATCATCGACTTTATGGTCGACCGCTACGGTGATTTCGTGCGCTACAAACCGGCCCTTACCGGCAAAACCGCGCTGCTCTGGTTCGGCCCCGCCGGGCTGCTGCTGGCCGGCGTTGTGGTGATGGCGGTGATCGTGCGCCGTCGCCGCGCCGCGCCTACCGATGGTTCCGATGCGCTGTCCCCTGAAGAGCGTAAACGCCTCGACCAATTGCTGGACACCAAGACTGATGATTGATTTCTGGCTCGCAGCCGGCTTGCTGCTTCTGATTGCCCTGAGTTTCCTGTTGATTCCTGTACTGCGTGACCGTCGCGCCCAGCGTGAAGAGGATCGTACCGCGCTGAACGTGGCGCTGTATCAGGAACGCGTCGCCGAGCTGCAAGTGCAGCAGGACGAAGGTGTATTGAACGCCGTGCAACTGGATACGGGCCGCGCCGAGGCGGCTCGCGAGTTGCTGGCCGATACCGAGGGCGTGGAAAAGCCCCGTGAATCGCGCATGGGCAAACCGCTGCCGTTTTTGGCGGCGTTTCTGGTGCCGGTGCTTGGCGTTGCGCTGTACCTGCATTATGGGGCGAGCGACAAGGTCGAACTGACCCGTGAATTCTCACAGCCTCCGGTGTCCATGGCCGACATGACTCAGCGCCTGGAGCGTGCCGCGGCAGCCCAGCCGGATTCGGCCGAGGGCCTGTATTTCCTGGGGCGCGCCTACATGGCTCAGGACCGTTCCGCCGATGCCGCCAAAGTCTTTGAACGCACCGTAGCCTTAGCCGGGCGCCAGCCGGAATTGCTTGGCCAGTGGGCCCAGGCACAATACTTTGCCGACAATAAACAGTGGTCGCCCAAGGTGCAGGCGCTGACCGACGAGGCGTTAAAGCTCGATCCCAAGGAAGTCACCAGCCTTGGCCTGTTGGGGATCGCGGCTTTTGAAGGCCAGCGTTATCAGGAAGCGATCGATTACTGGAACCGTCTGCTGGCGCAACTGCCACCGCAGGACAACTCCCGTGTAGCGCTGCAAGGCGGTATTGACCGGGCTGGCGAGAAGCTTAAAGAGAGCGGCGGTACGGTCGCGCACAAGGCGGTAATGACCGTGCGTGTAGACCTGTCCGCCGAAGCGAAAGCCAAAGCCTTGCCGACCGACACTGTGTTCATCTTCGCCCGTGCAGTCAGCGGCCCACCGGCACCCTTGGCGGCCAAGCGCGTCACCGTTGCCGAACTGCCCATCACCGTCGAACTGGGCGATGCCGACGCGATGATGCCGCAGTTGAAACTGTCCAACTTCCCCGAAGTCCAACTGGTTGCGCGCATATCCCGGGCCGGCCAACCGACCACTGGCGAATGGATCGGCCGCAGCCAACCGCTGGCCAGCAGCACCACTGCGCTGCAGCAATTGACCATCGACACTCCGGACAAGTCATTCTGAGGAAACGCCCATGACCGCATTTGCACGCATCACCCTGCTCAGCCTGGTACTCGGCCTGAGCGCCTGTGCGGTCCACCGCCCACCTGCGGCACCCACCGGCCCGACCATCCCGCCATCGGGCCCGTCGACTCAGCCGAGTACCAAGCCTTCCGGCCCGGTGACCCCGCCGCCAAAGCCACTGCCAAGCAAGTCACCCACCTTTGCTCCACCACCGGGGGCTGCCAGCCACTGGGACGGCAAGATGCAGGTGTACGTGCTCGACGACCAGCCCGACACCTTCTACCGCCAGCGTACCTACTACCGCTGGAGCAACGGCTGGAGCCGTTCCATCAGCCCCAACGGGCCCTGGGAAGAAACCAATGTGCAAGGCGTGCCGCCGGGGTTGAGCAAGCAGTACGCGCAATGACCTGTGGCGAGGGAGCAAGCTCCCTCGCCACAGTTGCCAGTTCTGTCTTAACTGACTTGCAGCAGGGCTTGCCCCCTCCCACAGGTGCGCGGCAGCGCGCACTCGGGTAATGTGGCCGCCGCCGGCCTGGCTGGCGAAAAATTGCTGGATATACTTTCCAGTGGCCGCTACCTGGCGCAGGTCGGTTGCTGCGAAGCGTTGCCGGGGGCGCAACAAGCCTGGAGACAAGCCAAGAGGGTGTTTTGATGACGGGCAGGTTGATCTATCTCATCGGGCCATCGGGTTCGGGCAAGGACAGCCTGCTGGATGCCGCACGCCTGCGCTTGCAGGCGTGTGGTTGTCGCATGGTGCGCCGGGTGATCACACGCTCGGCGGAGGCAGTCGGCGAAGCGGCGCAAGGGGTGAGCCCGCAGGAGTTTGCGCGGATGGACGCCGAGGGCGCGTTTGCCTTGAGCTGGCAGGCCAATGGCTTGTCGTATGGCATCCCCAGGGAAATCGACGAGTGGCTGGCCGCAGGGGACGATGTGCTGGTCAATGGCTCTCGCGCCCACCTGGCGCAGACCCGTGAGCGTTACCCGACATTGTTGGTGTTGCTGCTGACGGTCGATCAAGCCGTATTGCGCCAACGTTTGATCGCACGCGGGCGTGAGTCATTGGCGGACATCGAAGAGCGATTGGCGCGCAACGCGCGATTTACCGCTGAGCTGATTGCCGGAAACGGCGCGGGTTTGTTTGTGTTGGATAATTCCGGGCCCTTGGTGCATACCGTCGAACGCTTGCTGTGCTGCCTGGATCAGGCGCACTCGGTAGCTGCGGGCAATCAAGGTGTGTAGGCATTGATCATGTTTCAGATCAGATAAAAGCCTTCACCTCAAGCGTGTTTTCTTCGGTATGTTTGAGTGGGTTTCTTGATGTTGTTAAGTAAAACTCTTGAATGAATTAAGTTGATTTGTTGAAAACTGTTTCTTCTGTGGCTTAACGCCTTTGTGGCGATTGGTATGTAGGGGTATGTCGATCCGATTAATACTTGTACGGACTTTTTGCTGTTGTGTTTAATAAATGCTTTCGCAAAAAAATAACGGTAGTTAAGGTGTTTTTGATATGGGATTTTTATCGGGCTGGCCACGGATAAGTCAGTGTCGGTAATTCATGTATGGACGGTTAACTCTTCACTGTTCAGAGTATCAATACACCATGCAAATCCCTGTTAGGCATTCTGCCCGTACGCGCGCTCCGGCGATGTCGCAGTCCCGGTTATCAGCCGCTGAGAACGCAGTTGTTCTCTGGGCAAACAATAAAAAAACCTTCACCACGGATCAGGCAGCGAAACATATTACGCGCAGTGGATCCAAGTTTCATGATCTCAATAAAGATGGCAAGGTTGTCGTCGGCTTTAATTTTGCTGGCGGTTTCAATGCCGCGCAGAAAGAGCGAGCCAGACAAGCCCTGCAATACTGGGCGGATGTCGCCAATATCGAATTTGTCGAAAACGGCTCGAACACCGATGGCACCATCAGTATCAAGGGCACGTCGGGTTCGTCGGGCTGGGCAAGGCTGCCTAACAGGCATTACTCCAGAGTCCAGGCCAACATCGGCACCAGCGGTGCGCATAACCCGACCATGGGCAGCCACTTCCTGGGTTTGTTGATCCATGAACTGGGGCACACCCTCGGGTTGAGTCATCCGGGTGGATACGATGGTGGTGGCTTCAATTACGAGCGCTCTGCCGAATATGCCCAGGACACCAAGGCACGCAGTGTCATGAGTTATTGGGCGGAGACTTATCAGCCTGGGCATAATTTTGCCAGGCACAGCCCGGTAGCGCCGATGATGGATGATATCGCCGCGGCCCAGCGGCTTTACGGGGCGAATAGCAAAACCCGCAATACCGATACCACCTACGGCTTCAACTCCAACTCCGCTCGGGAGTTCTATAGCCTCAAGCGCGGGAGTGACAAACCGATTTTCACGGTTTGGGACGGCGGTGGTAACGACACGCTCGACTTCTCCGGGTTCACCCAGAACCAAACCATCAGCCTCAAGGCCGAAACGTTCTCGGATGTAGGTGGCTTGCGGGGGAATGTGTCGATTGCCAAGGGCGTGAGCGTGGAGAATGCCATTGGTGGTTCCGGCGACGATACATTGATAGGCAACGAAGCTGGCAATCGTCTTACGGGCGGCCGGGGTGCGGATAAGCTTCACGGTGGTGCTGGGGCGGACACGTTCGTTTATCACCGTGTCGTCGATTCAACGCCGCAGAACCCGGACATCATCCAGGACTTCCAAAGCGGGATCGACAAGATTGACCTGACCGGAGTGCTTCAGACTGCGCAGCTCAAGTCGCTGAATTTCTCCGACCGATTCAAAGGCCGGGCGGGGGATGCGGTGCTCGGGCATGACTCGGCGACGGGGCGTTTCACCCTGGCGGTGGATACGACTGGCACTGGCACAGCGGATCTGTTGGTGACCAGCCAAGGCCAGATCAAACAGACGGATGTGGTGTGGAGCGGGCAGGCCCCAACGGTAATTCCTTTCCCCACCCCTGAAACCATTGTCGCGCCTGTTCCAGAACCTCTCCCGACGCCTATTCCAGAACCGACTCCAGACACAGACCAGCCGCACGAACCGGGTCCCAGGCCAGGGGGGAGCTTTATCCAGAACGTTTTTTCATCGTTCACGGGTTTTATAAGCAGGCTGTTTTCGATTTTTTCGTGAGTTTTCAACATTCGGTAAAACAGCCGCCAGTCCGGGCGATGCTTTTTGCGCTTGAATAATGGTAACTCTAGGGTTACTTTTATTCAGGCCAAGCCACGGAGGCAGCGGTGCAGAGCAGGCTATTGATCAAGGAGTTGCAGGAAGCGCGCCGGGTTGTTTCAGTTTTAAGGAGAGCATTCATGCAATACCCAATCTGTATCGAATGGGGCGATGATTTCACCGCCACCGGTATCCAGATCCCTGATATCCCAGGCGCGGTCACTGCCGGGGACAGTTTCGAAGAAGCCTACAATGCCGCCGTGGAAGTGGCGCATATCCTTTTGCAGGAAATCGCCGCAGAGGGTGGGGGGATTCCGATGCCAACCTCGGTCGCCACTCATCACGCTCATGAAGACTATCTGGGCATGGGCTGGGGCATGTTGGAACTGGACATCTCGCCTTATCTTGGCAAGACCGAGAAGGTCAATGTGACCTTGCCCGGCTATGTCATTCAGCGCATTGACCGTTATGTGCGCGAGCACAAGGTCAAAAGCCGGTCCTCCTTTCTGGCGGACGCGGCGCTGGAGAAGTTGGTGCGCTCTTAGGCGGTTGCCACCTTCACCTGGCGCGATGCAGAAAGGAAACGCAACAACGCCACCAGTGGGAAAGCGCTGCCCACCAGCATCACGCTCAGCCAGCCGCCGTGTTCATACACGCTGCTGGCAATTGCCGAACCGAACGCACCGCCGATGAAGATGCTGGTCATGTACAGCGCGTTCAGGCGGCTGCGGCTGTGGGCATCGAGGGCGTATACAGCGCGCTGGCCGAGGACCATGTTCATCTGCACGCAGAAGTCCAGAACCACGCCGGTCACTGCCAGGCCGATCACGCTGTACACCGGATGCACGAACGCGGGCAGGAAACTCAACGCGCCAAACAGCATTGCCAGCAGCGAGGCGCGGTGGGTGTGGCCGGCATCGGCCAGGCGACCGGCGATGGGCGCGGCGATGGCGCCCAGGGCACCCACCAGGGCGAACAGCGCGATTTCACTTTGGCTCAGGCCATGGTTGCGCGCCAGCTCCAGTGGAGCAGCGGTCCAGAACAGGCTGAAGGTGGCAAACATGCACGCCTGGTAAAACGCACGCTGGCGCAATACCGGCTGCTTACGCAGCAAGGTGCCCAGGGAGCGCAGCAATTGGGCGTAGCTGGCGCTGTGATCGGGTTGACGCTTGGGAATGGTCAGCATCAGCACCACGCTGATAAACGCCATCAAGGCGGCGGCGGCCATAAACATCGCACGCCAGCCGAAGTGGTCGGCCACCACGCTGGACACCGGCCGCGCCAGCAGAATGCCCAGCAGCAAGCCGCCCATGATGCTGCCGACCACACGACCACGGGACTCGGCAGGGGCCAGGTGCGCGGCGAGCGGGATGAGGATCTGCACCGATACCGAACTGAAACCGATCAGTAGCGACACCAGCAAGAACAGGTTGGGCTGTTCGGTGAACGCTGCGCCCAACAGGCTCGCGATAGCCACCACGGTGGTGAAGATCATCAGCCTGCGGTTTTCCAGCAAATCACCCAACGGCACCAGGAAGAACAGGCCCAAGGCATAACCGATTTGCGTCAGCGACACGATCAGGCTGGCCATCGCCGGCGTCAGGCCGATGTCCGGGGCAATCAGTTCGATGATTGGCTGCGCGTAGTAGATGTTGGCGACGATGGCGCCGCAGCAAAACGCGAACAGCATGACCATGCTCCGGGTCATGGTGCCTGTGGCGTGAGAGGTAGCGTTCATGGCGTGCTCGTAAGGCGAAGGACGATGGGGTGAGAGAGTAAAGGCAAGGGCCGGCAGTGAGTAGGCCGCTTGGCGTGATAACTGTCATGCCGCGAAATAATGACTCAATGCAAAACCCAATGTGGGAGGGGGCTTGCTCCCGATAGCAGTGTGTCAGTCAGCACAGGCATTGGCTGACACACCGCTATCGGGAGCAAGCCCCCTCCCACAATTTTGATCGAGTCTATTCAGCCAAGATCATTCACTGGCCGGAGTAGATCTGGTCAAACACCCCACCATCGTTGAAGTGGGTCTTCTGCACCGTGCGCCAGTCACCAAATGTTTTCTCCACCGACAGGAAGTCCACCTTCGGGAAGCGGTCGGTGTATTTGGCCAACACCTTCGGATCCCGTGGGCGCAGGTAGTTGTTGGCCGCAATTTCCTGACCCTCTGGCGACCACAGGTACTTCAGGTAGTCTTCAGCGGCAGCACGGGTGCCTTTCTTTTCGACCACTTTGTCGACCACCGAAACGGGCGGCTCGGCTTCGGCGGAAACGCTTGGATAGATCACTTCGAACTGATCGCGGCCAAACTCACGGGCGATCATTTCTGCTTCGTTCTCAAAGGTCACCAGCACGTCGCCGATCTGGTTGGTCATGAACGTGGTGGTCGCGGCACGCCCACCGGTGTCCAGCACTGGCGCTTGTTTGAACAGTTTGCCGACGAAGGCCTTGGCCTTCTCTTCGTCGCCGCCGTTCTTGAGCACATAACCCCAGGCCGACAGGTAGGTGTAGCGGCCGTTACCCGAGGTTTTCGGGTTGGGCACGATCACCTGCACGCCGTCCTTGAGCAGGTCCGGCCAATCTTTCAGGGCTTTGGGGTTGCCTTTGCGCACGATGAATACGGTCGCAGAGGTAAAGGGTGCACTGTTGTTCGGCAGGCGCGTGACCCAGTTGTCCGGCACCAGCTTGCCATTGTCGGCCAGGGCATTGATGTCGGTGGCCATGTTCATGGTGATCACATCAGCCGGCAGGCCGTCGATGACCGAGCGCGCCTGTTTGCTGGAGCCGCCAAAGGACATCTGCAGGGTCAACTTGTCGTTCGGGTGCTCGGCTTCCCAATGCTTCTGAAAAGCGGCGTTGTAGTCCTTATAGAAGTCGCGCATCACGTCGTAGGAGACGTTGAGCAGGGTGGTCGCTGCCTGGGCAGAGCCCGCCAGGGCCAGGCCGGCGGCCAGAAGAGAGGCGCTGAGGATTTTTTTCACTGCTCATTCCTTGTTGTTCGAGAAGAGGGGAGGCAATTTGCCAGCGACTATAGCCGGGCCTGCATAGACCTTTAAAGATTAAAACGAACTTTGCTTATTCCAGTTTATGGAAAAGATTGCTGCCACAGCGCGAGCAAAACGCGGCGTTGGGTTCGTGGCTGTCTTTCTTGCACGCCGGGCACTCGGTACGCAGCTGTTCACCACGCATGGCACTGGCCAGCTCGGCGGTAAAAATGCCCGTGGGTACGGCAATGATCGAATAACCGGTGATCATGACCAGCGATGAAATCACCTGGCCCAGCGGTGTCTTGGGCACGATATCGCCGAAGCCTACGGTGGTCAGGGTCACGATGGCCCAGTAGATGCCCTTGGGAATGCTGGTAAACCCGTGTTCCGGGCCTTCGATCACGTACATCAAGGTACCGAACACCGTCACCAGCGTGCACACGCTGACCAGGAACACCACGATCTTCTGCTTGCTGCCGCGCAGCGCCGCCATCAAATAATTGGCTTGCTTGAGGTACGGGCTGAGCTTGAGCACGCGGAAGATTCGCAGCATCCGGATGATGCGGATGATCAGCAGGTACTGCGCATCGCTGTAGTACAGGGCGAGGATGCCGGGGACGATGGCCAGCAGGTCCACCAGGCCATAAAAACTGAAGGCATAGCGCAGCGGCTTGGGCGAACAATACAGGCGCAGGCCGTACTCGATGGCGAAGATCAGCGTGAAGCCCCATTCGATATAGGCCAGCACGTCCGCGTAGTTCTGGTGGATCTGGTCGATGCTGTCGAGCATCACGATCACCAGGCTGGCGAGGATGATCAGCAGCAGGATGCCGTCAAAGCGCCGCCCGGCGACGGTATCGCTTTGAAACACCATGATGTAGAGCCGCTGGCGCCAGTCGTTGTTGCTGTCCATAAATCCTGCCTGAAGCGAATATCGAGCAAGCCTAGGGGGATTCGAACGGGCTGTCCATGCGGGGTTTGTGAAGCAACCGGTGACCGGCGCGCACCAGCCAGCAGGCGAGGATAAACGGTGCAGTCAGTGCGGGCAGGTGCAGGGCGGTGAAGCCCGGCGTGAGCAGGATGGCCAGGCCGATGCCCAGCAGCGGTAACCAGGGCTGGCGACGTAACGGGCTCAGGGCCAGGGCCGCCAATGCCGGGTTATAGCTGTGCAGACCGAGCAGGGCACCGGAAGGCTCATTCAACCACAGGCCGGCCAGCACACCGAGGCTGGCGCCGATCATGGCCCATGCGGCGGCACGGCGGTCAGCCAGCAGCAAACCCAGGGCGATTAAAAGACCCGCCAGGGGCTGCTCCAGCAGCATGATTTGCCCAAGACCGGAAAAGGGCGCCGTGAGTACCGCGAACATGTCGGCCTGGGCCGGCGCAAGCGTAGTTTGAGGTACATGGCCGAGCAGCAGCCAGCCGAGGCCAACAAAGGGGGCAGTGTAGGCGGGCAAATTGTGGGGCCGGCTGGCGTGTTTCAACCATTGCCGGGTGAGGATAGCGCTCAAGCCGCCGCCCGCCAGGATCAGCGGCGGCACCAGCGCCGACCAGGCAAAGTGCTGGCTGATCAACAAGCCCAGCAGTACGCCGTTGTAGCTATACAGCCCGGCCTGACGCTCAGCTTTGGGATACCCACGGCGCTGGGCGGTGAGCAACCCCGCGACACCGCCCAGCAACGCACCGCCCAGCAAGTCCGGGGCGCCGATCAGGATCGCCAGCAGGCACAGCAGGCCGCACAGCGGGTGGCGCTGCAGGAAAATCTGGCTGAAGCCGTTGAGCAGGGCTTCGGCCCAGTCGGGGCAGGTGTGGTTGTGCATGATAGGTATTCAATGAGACCGAGTTGTCCCCATCGCAGGCAAGCCAGCTCCCACATTTGACGGTGTTCACACATCCAAATGTGGGAGCTGGCTTGCCTGCGATGAGGCCCCTACAGGCGCTAGAGCAATGTCTCGATACGCAGCGAGTTGGTCGACCCCGGCTGCCCGAACGGCACCCCTGCGGTAATCACCAAGGTATCCCCACGCTGCGCCATACCCTGGGCCTGGGCAATTTCCAGCGCGGTGGAACACACCTCGTCGACCTGACGCAAACGATCATTGACCACCGAATGCACGCCCCACGCCACGCTCAAGCGTCGCGCCGTGGACAGGTTCGGCGTGAGGTTGAGGATCGGCGCCACCGGGCGCTCCCTTGCGGCGCGCAAGCTGGAACTGCCCGACTCGCTGTAGTTCACCAGCACCGCCACCGGCAGGATGCTGCTGATGCGCCGGATCGCGCAGCTGATGGCGTCCGACACTGTGGCATCCGCCTTGGGCCGGCTGACGTCCAGTTGCGCCTGGTAATCCGGACCATTTTCCACCTGACGGATGATCTTGCTCATCATCTGTACCGCTTCCAGCGGGTACTCGCCCGACGCGGTTTCGGCCGACAGCATCACCGCGTCCGCGCCTTCGGCCACGGCGTTGGCGACATCGGTGACTTCGGCACGCGTCGGCGCCGGGGAGAAGCGCATGGATTCGAGCATCTGCGTGGCGACCACTACCGGCTTGCCCAGTTGGCGGCAGGTGCTGATGATGTCTTTCTGGATCTGCGGCACGCTTTCGGCCGGCACTTCCACGCCCAGGTCGCCTCTGGCCACCATGATCGCATCGCTCAACTCGGCGATTTCCTGCAGGCGCTGCACGGCTGAGGGCTTCTCGATCTTGGCCATCAGGAAGGCCTTGTCGCCAATCAGCTCGCGGGCCTCGCGGATATCTTCCGGGCGCTGCACAAAGGACAGCGCCACCCAGTCCACGCCCAGCTCCAGGCCAAAGCTCAGGTCGCGGCGGTCCTTGGCGGTGAGCGGGCTGAGTTCCAATAGCGCTTGTGGGACGTTTACGCCTTTACGGTCGGACAGCTCGCCGCCGTTGAGCACGGTGGTGTCGATGGCATCGGCGTGTTTGGTGATCACCCGCAGGCGCAGCTTGCCGTCGTCGAGCAGTAGGTCCATGCCCGGTTCAAGGGCTGCGATGATCTCTGGGTGGGGCAGGTTGATGCGGCGTTGGTCGCCGGGTGTCGGGTCGAGGTCCAGGCGCAGAGCCTGGCCGCGAATCAACTGTACCTTGCCTTCGGCAAAACGTCCGACCCGCAGCTTCGGCCCTTGCAGGTCCATGAGGATGCCCAGCGGGTAATTCAGCTGGCGCTCCACTTGGCGAATCCACTGGTAACGCTGCGCATGGTCGGCGTGCTCACCGTGGCTGAAGTTGAGGCGGAAGATATTCACCCCGGCTTGCACCAGCTCGCGAATGTCATCGATACCGTCGGTGGCCGGGCCCAGGGTGGCGAGGATTTTAACCTTCTTGTCAGGCGTCATGGTTGGCAGTCTCAAGGATCAGGATGGCGCGGAAATCGTTGACGTTGGTGCGGGTCGGCTCGGTGACGATCAAGTCGCCCAGGGCGGCGAAATAGCCGTAGCCATTATTGTTATCCAACTCGTCGCTGGCGCTCAGGCCGAGGGCTTCGGCACGGCGGTAGCTGCAGGGGGTCATGATCGCGCCGGCATTGTCTTCCGAGCCGTCGATACCGTCGGTGTCGCCGGCCAGGGCGTAAACGCCGGGCATGCCCTTAAGGCTATCGGTGAGGCTGAGCAGGAATTCGGCATTGCGTCCGCCACGGCCGTTGCCGCGCACGGTGACGGTAGTTTCGCCGCCCGAAAGGATCACGCACGGCGCTGCCAGGGGCTGGCCGTGCTGCACAATCTGCCGGGCGATGCCGGCATGCACCTTGGCCACCTCCCGCGCTTCACCTTCCAGGTCACCGAGGATCAGTGGGCTGAACCCTGCCCGGCGGACCTTCACGGCCACGGCTTCCAGGGATTGCTGGGGGCGGGCGATCAATTGGAAGTGGCTGCGGGCAAGTATCGGGTCGCCAGGCTTGACGGTTTCCGAGGCGGGGTTTTGCAACCAACTGCGCACCGAGGCGGGAGCGTCGATGCCATAGCGCTTGAGGATTGCCAGGGCTTGTTGCGAAGTGCTCGGGTCACCGACGGTTGGGCCCGAGGCGATCACCGTGGCCTGGTCGCCCGGCACATCGGAAATTGCGTAGGTGTACACGGTAGCCGGCCAAGCGGCCTTGGCCAGTCGCCCGCCCTTGATCGCCGAGAGGTGCTTGCGCACGCAATTCATCTCGCCAATGGTGGCACCGGATTTGAGCAGGGCTTTATTGATGCTTTGCTTGTCGGCCAGGCTGATGCCTTCGGCGGGCAAGGCCAGCAGCGCCGAACCGCCGCCGGACAGCAGGAAAATCACACGGTCTTCTTCGCCCAGGTTGCTGATCAGCGCCAGTACGCGCTGGGCCACAGCCAGGCCGGCAGCATCCGGCACCGGGTGGGCCGCTTCGACCACCTCGATTTTTTTGCACGGCGCACCGTGCCCGTAGCGGGTGACCACCAGGCCCGATACCTCTCCCTGCCAGCAGTCTTCGACGACCAGCGCCATGGCGGCCGCGGCCTTGCCGGCGCCGATCACGATCACTCGGCCACTGCGGTCAACAGGCAGGTAGGGTTCAAGGACTTGCCGGGGGTGGGCGGCGTCGATGGCTGTGGCAAACAGCTCGCGAAGCAGGTGTTGCGGATCGACCGACATAAGCGGGCTCCCGGGGGATTCTTGTTGTTAGGAGTGCAGCCATTTCAGATTTGAAATGCGGTCAAAATGTGGGAGGGAGCTTGCTCCCGATAGCGGTGTATCAGTCGACATAGTGGTTGAATGACCGATTGCTATCGGGAGCAAGCCCCCTCCCACACTGGATTGCATTCCAAGGTGGGTTACTTGTCGCGGATGGAGAAATTGGCCATGTGCTCCAGGCCCTTGATCAGTGCCGAGTGGTCCCAGTTACCGCCGCCAATCGCCGTGCAGGTGCTGAACACTTGCTGGGTGCCGGCGGTGTTCGGCAGGTTGATCCCAAGTTCCTTGGCGCCGGCCAATGCCAGGTTCAGGTCTTTCTGATGCAGGTTGATGCGGAAGCCCGGATCGAAGGTGCCCTTGATCATGCGTTCGCCATGTACTTCCAGAATCTTCGACGACGCAAAGCCACCCATCAACGCTTCACGCACCTTGGCCGGGTCGGCACCGTTTTTCGAGGCAAACAGCAAGGCTTCGGCCACCGCCTGGATGTTCAGCGCGACGATGATCTGGTTGGCGACCTTGGCGGTCTGGCCATCGCCGTTACCGCCCACCAGGGTGATGTTCTTGCCCATGGCCTGGAACAGCGGCAATGCGCGTTCGAACGTCTGCGGTTCACCACCGACCATGATGCTCAAGGTACCGGCCTTGGCGCCGACTTCACCGCCAGACACCGGTGCATCCAGGTACTGCGCGCCGGTTTCGTTGATCTTCGCCGCGAACGCCTTGGTGGCGGTGGGGGAGATCGAGCTCATGTCGATCACTACTTTATTGGGTGACAGACCGGCGGCCACGCCATCGGCGCGCAACAGCACGTCTTCGACCTGTGGGGTGTCGGGCACCATGACGATGATGAATTCCGATTCCTGGGCGACCTGCTGCGGGTTGGCCAAGGCGATGGCGCCGGCAGCAAGCAGCTCGGCGGGCGCTTTGCCGTGGTGCTCGGAGAGAAACAGTTGGTGACCGGCTTTCTGCAAGTTGGCGGCCATGGGTTGGCCCATGATGCCGGTGCCGATAAATCCGATTTTAGCCATGATCAAAATCCTCTTTTAATGTGGGAGCTGGCTTGCCTGCGATGGCATCAACCGGACCTGACTGATACACCGAGGTGTTTGCATCGCAGGCAAGCCAGCTCCCACATTGTTTTATGTTGTGTCAGTTGTCAGATGGCGTTATGGGTCTTGAGCCAACCCAAACCCGCCTCGGTCGTGGTCAACGGCTTGTACTCACAGCCGACCCAACCTGCGTAACCAATGCGGTCCAGATGCTCGAACAGGAAGCGGTAGTTGATCTCACCGGTACCTGGCTCGTTGCGCCCCGGGTTGTCTGCCAGCTGGATATGGTTGATCTCACCCAGGTGCGTTTGCATGGTCCGCGCCAGGTCGCCTTCCATGATTTGCATGTGGTAGATGTCGTATTGCAGGAACAGGTTGGCGCTGCCCACTTGCTCGCGAATCGACAGAGCCTGCGCCGTGTTGTTGAGGTAGAAGCCCGGAATGTCGCGGGTGTTGATCATCTCCATCACCAGCTTGATACCCGCCGCCTGCAGCTTCTCGGCGGCGTACTTGAGGTTGGCGACGAAGGTTTTTTCCACGGTCTCGTCATCGACGCCTTGTGGCCGGATACCTGCCAGGCAGTTGACCTGGGTGTTGCCCAATACCTGGGCATAGGCGATGGCCAGCTTGACCCCGGCGCGGAATTCCTCGACCCGGTCCGGGTGGCAGGCGAGGCCGCGCTCGCCCTTGGCCCAATCACCGGCCGGCAGGTTGAACAGCACCTGGGTCAGGCCGTTGGCATCGAGCTGTGCCTTGATATCGGCAGAGCTGAATTCGTACGGGAACAGGTATTCCACACCTTCGAAGCCGGCATCGGCGGCTGCCTTGAAGCGAGCAAGGAAGTCCTGTTCGGTAAACAGCATGGACAGGTTGGCGGCAAAGCGCGGCATAGGGTTCTCCTTAATCGAGCAGGGAAATGGCAGTCGGCGCATCGTTGCCGACCAGGGCCAGGTCTTCGAATTCGTTGACGGCGTTGATCTCGGTGCCCATGGAAATATTGGTCACTCGCTCCAGAATAATCTCAACGATCACCGGCACTTTGAATTCTTCGATCATTTCCTGAGCCTTGCGCAGGGCCGGTTGGATCTGGCCCGGCTCGAACACACGCAGCGCCTTGCAGCCCAGGCCCTCGGCGACGGCCACATGGTCGACGCCATAACCGTTGAGTTCCGGGGCGTTGAGGTTGTCGAAAGACAGCTGCACGCAGTAGTCCATTTCAAAGCCGCGCTGGGCCTGGCGGATCAGCCCCAGGTAAGAGTTGTTCACCACCACGTGGATGTACGGCAGCTTGAACTGCGCGCCCACCGCCAGTTCTTCGATCATGAACTGGAAGTCGTAGTCGCCTGACAGCGCCACCACCTTGCGGCTCGGGTCGGCCTTGACCACGCCGAGTGCCGCCGGAATGGTCCAGCCCAGCGGGCCCGCCTGGCCGCAGTTGATCCAGTGGCGTGGCTTGTACACATGTAAAAATTGCGCGCCGGCAATCTGCGACAGGCCGATGGTGCTGACGTAGCAGGTGTCTTTGCCGAACACCTGGTTCATCTCTTCGTACACGCGTTGCGGCTTGACCGGCACGTTGTCGAAGTGCGTCTTGCGGTGCAGCGTGGCTTTGCGTTGCTGGCAGTCATGCAACCAGGCGCTGCGATCCTTGAGCTTGCCGGCGGCTTTCCATTCGCGGGCGACTTCAATGAACATCGTCAGCGCGGAACCGGCGTCGGAGACGATACCCAGGTCCGGGGTGAACACGCGGCCAATCTGCGTCGGCTCGATGTCAACGTGAATGAATCTGCGCCCTTCGGTGTACACCTCCACCGAGCCGGTGTGACGGTTGGCCCAGCGGTTGCCGATACCCAGCACCACGTCCGACTTGAGCATCGTCGCGTTGCCATAACGGTGGGACGTCTGCAGGCCGACCATGCCTACCATCAGCGGGTGGTCATCGGGAATGGTGCCCCAGCCCATCAGGGTCGGAATCACCGGGATGCCGGTCAACTCAGCGAACTCCACCAGCAACTCGCTGGCGTCGGCGTTGATCACGCCACCACCGCTCACCAGCAATGGGCGTTCAGCCTGGTCCAGCATCGCCAGGGCTTTCTCGACCTGGATACGGGTGGCCAAGGGCTTGGCCAGGGGCAGTGGCTGGTAGGCGTCGATGTCGAATTCGATCTCGGCCATTTGTACGTCGAACGGCAAGTCGATCAGTACCGGGCCTGGGCGCCCGGAACGCATTTCATAGAAAGCCTTCTGGA
This sequence comes from Pseudomonas sp. GZJR-8, assembly GCF_002916705.1. Lineage (NCBI taxonomy): Bacteria > Pseudomonadati > Pseudomonadota > Gammaproteobacteria > Pseudomonadales > Pseudomonadaceae > Pseudomonas > Pseudomonas sp. GZJR-8. The sequence goes on from NZ_JXSI01000012.1 coordinate 84,452, forward strand.
ACGCGTAGGGCACCTGGCCGGGTTCGAGCACGGTGGTGGCCCACTTGGTCACGGGCTTGACGATGCTGGTGATATCGACGGCCTGGAAGTCTTCCTTGTGCATCCGTGCACGTGGCGCTTGCCCGGTGATGCACAGGATCGGAATCGAGTCGGCCGAGGCGCTGTACAGGCCGGTGACCATGTCAGTGCCCGCCGGGCCCGAAGTGCCGATGCACACGCCGATATTGCCGGCCTTGGTGCGGGTATAGCCCTCGGCCATGTGCGAGGCGCCTTCAACGTGGCGAGCAAGGACGTGATCGATGCCACCCACCTTCTGCAAGGCTGAATACAGCGGGTTGATCGCGGCGCCCGGGATACCGAAGGCGGTATCCACACCTTCACGGCGCATCACCAGGACAGCGGCTTCGATTGCTCTCATTTTGCTCATGGTTTTGGTGCCTCTTGCGTTTTGTAATTGTATACAAGTGGTGTCTGTCCAAAGTGTATTCACGGCGGACGGCGCAGGTCAATGCATTTTATGAAACGGCCTTTGCGTTCGTCGGAACGGCTTTTTTCGACGTATGGAGCCTTTGTTTGAAAATATTGTATACAAAAACAAATGTCATTGTGTTCTATTTATTCGATCGAGCATCTGATCAAACAGAACTCCACCGCTTTCCAATAACAAAAGAAGGACGGCACCATGAGCGCTTTAACCTTGAAACTCGCCACCCAGTTGGCCGGCCATGCTATCGCCGCAGGCCGCACGATTTCTGCAGCGCCGCTGACCATCGCGGTACTCGATAGCGGGGGGCACTTGATTACCTTGCAGCGCGAAGACGGCGCCAGCCTGCTGCGCCCGCAAATCGCCATCGGCAAGGCCTGGGGGGCGATTGCCTTGGGCAAGGGCTCACGTTTACTAGCACTGGATGCGCAGCAGCGGCCGGCGTTTATCGCAGCGTTGAACAGCCTGGGGCAGGGCAGTGTGGTGCCGGCGCCGGGCGGGGTGTTGATACGGGATCAGTCGGGGGTGGTGTTGGGGGCGATTGGAATCACCGGGGATACGTCGGATATTGACGAGCAGTGTGCGATCACGGCGATTGAGGGGGTGGGGTTGATGGCGGATGCGGGGGTGTCGGCTTGAGTCGTTCTGACTGTGAGTAAGCTATCGCAGGCAAGCCAGCTCCCACATTGACGGTGTTCACAGATCTAACTGTGTGAGCCCACTCAGTGTGGGAGTTGGCTTGCCTGCGATGCAGTCGACTCGGTCTACAGTCAAACCCAAATGGCATCCCATAGCGGATAGTCGCCAAATTTCTTTACCAGCCCGGCCCTGAGTGGATTGGCTACGATGTAACGTGCAATCCCCTCAAGGCTTTCCTCTCGACGCACGGCATGATCATGAAAGCCCGGCTGCCAGAGGCGACCTTGGCGGCCCGCCACCGCATTCACCACTCGTGTGCTCTTGGATTTAACTTGGCGCATCAAGTCGGCAAGCGAACCTTTCTCCAGAGAAACAAGCCAATGGAAATGATCAGGCATCACTACCCAGGCCAATGATGTTGCGAGCCCTTTATATTGAGCGATCCTGAATGGGTGTACGACCAGACGGCCAAGTCTGAAGTCGCTGAAGATGGGCTCACGTTCAAGGGTGTTGGTGGTGAGCAGGTAAATGCGGTTGGATTCGTTATAGCGACCGATGCGCAGGCGTTTTGAAGCAGGTAGATCAGGCATTCCTTGGCCTCTCTTCAGATGGTGTTCTGAGAGGCCAGACTGAGGGGCGAAGGCTGATCGGCAGGCTTTTAGCAGGATGTGTCTGGATGGGCGCTATCGCGGGCAAGCCCGCTCCCACAGGGGATTGTGACCACTTTACATTTTGTGTCCGGCGCAAATCCGTGTGGGAGCTGGCTTGCCTGCGATAGCCTCGCCGCGGTCTATCAATCCGGCTCACACCCCTTGAGCACCAACCGAATAATCGTCTGCGCCGCCGCCTCATAATCGGCTTCATCCAACTTGGCCTTGCCGGTAACGGCTGAGATCTGCCAGTCAAAGTCCGCATAGGTCTGGGTCGCCGCCCAGATGCTGAACATCAGGTGATTAGGGTCGATAGCCGCAATCAACCCACGATCCACCCAGTTCTGGATGCAATCGATATTGTGCTTGGCCTGGGCATTGAGCTGTTCAACCTGCTCGGCGCTCAGGTGTGGGGCGCCGTGCATGATTTCGCTGGCGAAGACCTTGGAGGCGAACGGCAGGTCGCGGGAGATGCGGATTTTGGAGAGGATGTAGTTGCTCAATACTTCCTTGGGCTCGCCTTCGGGGTTGAACGGCGTGGAAGCGGCCAGGATCGGCTCGATAATGCTTTCGAGTACCTCGCGATAGAGGTTGTCCTTGGACTTGAAGTAGTAATAGACGTTGGGCTTGGGCAGCCCGGCCTTGGCGGCGATGTCGCTGGTTTTGGTCGCGGCGAAGCCCTTGTCGGCAAACTCCTCGCTCGCCGCCCGCAGGATTTTTTCTTTGTTGCGCTCGCGAATGCTGCTCATAAACCAGACGTTTCCTTGCCATGACAGGCGGTTGCGCATGGTAGCACCGGCCATCAGCAGGCCTCAACAATCTGGCCGCAAGGCCGTGCGCCGGGCTATGCTCGCGTCATCTCTCTCTAACGGAAGTCCGGTTCATGGCAGGAAGCAGCTTATTGGTATTGATCGACGATATCGCGGCGGTACTCGATGACGTCGCGCTGATGACAAAAATGGCCGCCAAGAAGACATCGGGCGTGCTGGGCGATGACCTTGCACTGAACGCCCAGCAGGTCTCCGGCGTGCGCGCCGAGCGGGAAATCCCGGTGGTGTGGGCGGTGGCCAAGGGCTCGTTTATCAACAAGTTGATCCTGGTGCCTACCGCGTTACTGATCAGCGCCTTCGCTCCCTGGGCCGTGACCCCCTTATTGATGCTGGGCGGCGCTTACCTGTGTTTCGAAGGTTTTGAGAAGCTCGCGCACAAATTCCTGCACAGCAAGGCTGAAGACCAGGCCCAACACGCGCAGTTGGTAGAGGCTGTGGCCGACCCGGCAACCGATCTGGTGGCCTTTGAAAAAGACAAGATCAAGGGGGCGATCCGTACAGACTTCATTCTTTCAGCGGAAATCATCGCCATCACCCTTGGCATCGTTGCCGATGCGCAGCTGACTCAACAGGTGATCGTGCTGTCGGGTATCGCCATTGTCATGACCATTGGCGTTTACGGCTTGGTCGCCGGTATCGTCAAACTCGACGACCTGGGGCTGTGGCTGACGCAGAAGCCGGGTCAGGTGGCGCGCAGTATTGGCGGCGCGATTCTGAGTGCGGCCCCCTACATGATGAAGAGCCTGTCAGTGATTGGCACGGCGGCGATGTTCATGGTCGGTGGCGGCATCCTCACCCATGGCGTGCCCGTGGTGCATCACTGGATCGAAACGGTAAGCCATAGCACCGGGGCGCTGGCATGGTTGATGCCGACGTTGCTGAATGCGGTGGCGGGGATTATTGCCGGGGCTGTGGTGCTGGCGGCGGTCAGCATCGTGGGCAAGGGCTGGAAAGCACTCAGGGCATGACGTAGCACGTACAAAAAAGGCCATTCAATCGAATGGCCTTTTTCATGGGGGCGAATTACTCGGCAATCTGCAACTTGCGCGATTCGGTGTAGATATACCGCACCTTCTCATACTCGAACGGCGAGTTCATCTGGCCGTAGCGGAAGCTGGTCTGGTAGCGCTTATCGACGGCGCGCAGGGCCCAGACTTCCGGATGGTTGGAGCTGACTTCGGACACGTTGAGGAAGTTGATCTGCGATTCTGCCGTGTAGTCCACCAGCAAGCCGGTGGTATCACGCAGGTTCGACGGGCCAAAGATCGGCAACACCACATAGGCACCGCCCGGTACGCCGTAGAAGCCCAGGGTCTGGCCGAAGTCTTCACTCTGGCGTGGCAGGCCCATGGCCGTTGCCGGGTCCCACAGGCCGGCGACGCCGATGGTGGTGTTGACCAGCAGGCGCCCGGTGGTTTCCAGGGAGCGATGGCCCTTGAGTTGCAACAGGCTGTTCAACAGATTGGGCACATCGCCCAGGTTGTTGAAGAAGTTGCTCACACCGGTGCGCAGGAAGCTCGGCGTGACGTAGCGGTAGCCATTGACCACCGGCAGGAACACCCATTGGTCGAAGCGGTAGTTGAAGTGGTAAACGCGGCGGTTCCACGACTCCAGCGGGTCGTAGACGTTGAGCGCGGTAAGCGTGGAACGCTCGAATTCACGCTGGTCCAGGCCCGGGTTGAACTTGAGCTTGGTCAGCGGCTCCTTGAAGCCGTCGGCATCGACCTTGATGGGCTCTTGAGCTTTACTGTTGTCGGCATTGGCCACGCCTGCGCACAACATTGCGGCGAGCAGCAGAAGATATTTAGCCACGGAAGAACTCCAGCATGGCGTCGGCGTTGACGCGGTAATTGAGGTTGCCGCAGTGGCCGCCCAGCGGGTAGACGGTCAAGCGATCGCCGAAGGTTTTACGCAGGAAACCCAGATCGCCAGGGCCGAGGATCACGTCATCGGCGTTATGCATTACGGCGATTTTCGGGCTGTCGCGCAGGTAGTCCTTGAGGGCGTACAGGCTGACCTGATCGATCAGTTGCAGCAGGCTGCCGCCGTCGGAGCGGGCGCGCCACATCGGGATCACTTGCTCGGTGAGGTAGCAGTCGAAGTCGCATTGCAGGGCACGCTTGAGGAACGGCGTGAGGCTGGTGCCTTCGGTGATCGGGTATTTAGGCGGAATGATCAGGCCACGGCGGTTGATCAGGTCCGAGGTAAAGGCAATGTCGGCAGCCGAGAAGCGGAACGAGGTGCCGATCAACATGGCCATCTGTTCGTTGCTCAGGTGCTGCTTGGACTGCTGGAAGTCATAGAGCAGCGCATCGTTGAGGTCGATGTAGCCTTTTTGCTGGAAGTAGCGGGTCAGTTTGCTCAACACCAGTTCATAGAAAGTGGTGGTGTTGTTGATGCCCTTGACCTCGGTCTGTACCAGCTTGTCGAGGTTGGTGATCGAGGTGTAGAGGTTGACCGGCGGGTTGAGCAGCAGCACTTTCTTGAAATTGAAGGTGCGGCGCGTCTCATCGAGCTTGCTGACGAACGCCGCATCCAGCGCCCCCAGGCTATAGCCGGTGAGGTAGAAGTCGGTGACCGGCAGCGAGGCGTTCTGCGCGCGCACGGCTTGCATCACGCGGTACATGTCTTCGGCGTCTTCCTGGGTGATACCCGGGGTGGCGAAGCGCGAGGCAGCGCTGATGAAGTCGAAGCTGGTGGGCGATGACAACTGCACCACGTGGTAGCCGGCCTGGTAATACAGCTTCTTCAGGTATTCGTTGATGCTGCTGTCGAACCGCGCACCGGTGCCCGCGATCAGGAAGATCAGCGGCGCGGCGCGGTCCTGCTTGGCGATGCGATAGGTGAGCTTCTTCACTGCCCAGAAGTTATCGGGCAGGCTGAACTCACGCTCGGGGCGCATATTCAGGGTGTAATCGGATTGGTTGATCTCATCATCGGTCGGCAAGGTTGGCCGAAGGTCGGGAGGCGTGGTGGCGATGGTCGCTTCGAACGGGTTGGTCAAAGGGTAGCCATAGCTGGCCTGGTCGATATCGACGGCCAGTGCTGACGCACTCAAAAATAGGCTGCCCAGCAAGGCAGCACAGCGCAAGGAACGGAGCATGACTTAATCCCTAAGAGGAAACGTGCTGAATGAAATTCGCAGGCTATGACCACCGCGTTGCCACCGAAGTGCCAGGCAGCGGCACGAAAAGTCGGAAAAAACGTCGGAATCGGGGTAATAGTAGCCAGACGATACACTTTGCCATGCATTGTTGAACAGATATCTGCGCGAACACCTTGCTAACGGCCGCGGTGGGATTAAGCTGAGCGCCGTTTTTGCCTATCGGAGTGCCCCATGTCCCGCCGCTTGCCGTTGATTTTGCTGCTTGTTGCTCTGCCGTTATGGCTGGCTGCCAGTTATGCCGCACGTTATGGCTTTATGGAGGATGGGCAGTGGGTCGGCCTTTGCGCAGAGGAGGCCAGCCGCTGGGAGTGCCAGGTGCGTGCGAACCTGGGGTTGATGATTCACTTCAAGGTGCTGGGCTGGGCGGCGTTGATCACCTCGGTGTTGGGCTTTTTTGTACCGGGGCGTACGGGATGGGCGTTGGCAGTAGTGGGGTTGGTGTTCGGGTTGCCGGCGCTGGCGTTGTACAACACGACGTTTGCGGTGTTTGCGGTGGTGATTGCGGGATTGCGGTTGGTCAGGAAGCCTGGCGGCGCCTGATGTAGCCTCATCGCAGGCAAGCCAGCTCCCACAGTTGATTGGGTTCACACATTTCTATCTGTGAGCACGGTCAAATGTGGGAGCTGGCTTGCCTGCGATAGCGATCTTAAGCCTTGCGCACTCGCAAGCAACGCCACAAAGCCGCAACCATCAGCACGCTGACCACTGCCCAACCCCAGGCCTGCTGATTCAATAGCCCTTCGCGGTACAACTGCGGCGCAATGCCGGCACCGATAATGAAGGCCAGCAGCGCAATCTCCCGACGCGGCCCGGTCACCGGGCGCACCAGGTACACCAGGGCTGGCAGCACCAGCGCCGCGCTTGGAAAGCTGCGATAACGCGGGTCAAACACCAGCGCCAGCATCATCACCGCCCCCGCAAACCCGGCAATCGCCACCAGCCAGCCAGCGCGTTGCTCCAGCCAGTTGAATGCACGCTCGCGCCAGCCGTCACGGGCGCTGAGGGCCAGGGCGGCGTGGGCCAGCACCAACAGGTTCAAGGCCACCAGCAAGCCTGCCCATACCCATTCATCGTTGAAACGCGCAGTGACGCGGGTCAGTTCGGCCCAGGTGCCGATGGAGCAGGCAGCAACCGCACCGAGCAGTGGCAGGAGCACCGCGGAGCGCTTGCTGCGAATGCGGCCACCGAGCGCCAGGGTACCGAGCAGAATCACGGCGCCTACGCCCAGCCACAACGACCAGTACGGCACATTGGTCACCGGCCCTGCGAGGATGCCCTTGTCCTGGCGGTCTGCATCGAACAGCCCCCAATACCCGCCGACGGCACCTTCACTGGCGCGCTTCCAAGGTTGGTCAAACGCTTCGATCAGGTTGTAGCGCCAGCCATTGGCTTCGGCCATGGCGACAAAGCCGCGCATGAACCTGGCTTCATTCACCCGGCTCGGCACGGCAGTCTCGCGCTGACGGCCTTCGCTGGGCCAACCGGTCTCGCCGATCACGATGTCCTTGGGCGCGAACTTGTGGCCGAAGGTCTGGCGTACGTCGCCTACATGCTTGAGCGCCTGGTCGATGCCGGACGGCTCATCTTCCCAGTACGGCAGCAGGTGAATGGTCAGGAAGTCCACCGCCGGCTCGATTTCCGGGTGTTGCAGCCAGAACTCCCACACATCGGCATAGGTGACCGGTTGCTTGATCTGGCTTTTGACTTGATGGATCAGCGCCACCAGTTGCTTGGCCGTGACTTCCTTGCGCAGCAGCGCCTCGTTGCCGACGATCACCGAAGTGACGATATCGGGATTGGTGTTGGCCGCCGCGATCAGTTCGTTGATTTCTTTCTGGGTCGCCACCGGATCACTGCTGACCCAGGCGCCGGCCATGACCTTCAAACCATGCTTGCGTGCCATGTCCGGCAAGGCTTCCAGGCCGGTCATGGAGTAGGTGCGGATGCATTCAAAGCGTGTGGCCAGCAAGGCCAGGTCGGCATCCATGCGTTCGGGGCGCAGCTTGAATGGCTGGTCAAACGGCGACTGGTCTTTGTCGAAGGGCGTGTAGGACGCACACTGCAACTTGTGGCTGGCGCTCGCTACATCCGGCAGCACTACCGGCCGGCCGAGGCCATACCAGTAGCCAGCGAGTGCAAGCACACCAAGGATCAAGGCAAGAAAATAGGGCAGGGCAGGAAAGCGGGCAGTCGCAGGCATGGTCGGCTTATCTGGGGGAGCAAAGGCGCGCATCTTACCCGGATTTGGCGCGTGCCAGTGCGGCTGCATAATTTTGACATGCAAACTTCGGGCGGGATTCTGACGATAACTCCTACAAAACGTCCTGCTGGCGATGTGATGTCGTTTCTTGCTCAACCAAGGTCGCCCACAGAGCAGGGCAAAGGCCTACGCAGGTTGATGATAAAACTGTCAGTACTCCACTGATGCCTCAGCAACCGGATCGATGCGCGTGAAGGGGGCGCGGTGCACCGCATAACAACAGGTTGATGTCGCTCGGCATCCGTCGGGCGCAGCACTTTCGGGGAAGTACATATGAAGATGCGACGACTCTTGGGCGCAGCTGCCACGCTGGTAGTTGCGATGGGCTCCACACTGGTCAGTGCCGACAGCAAAACCCTGAGCATCGGTTACGTGGACGGTTGGTCCGACAGCGTTGCCACGACCCATGTGGCGGCGGAAGTGATCAAGCAAAAGCTCGGTTATGACGTGAAACTGCAAGCGGTCGCCACGGGGATCATGTGGCAGGGCGTCGCCACCGGCAAGCTCGATGCCATGCTGTCTGCCTGGCTGCCGGTGACCCATGGTGAATACTGGACCAAGAACAAGGACAAGGTGGTCGACTACGGCCCCAACTTCAAGGATGCAAAAATTGGCTTGATCGTACCGGAGTACGTCAAGGCCAAATCCATCGAAGACCTCAAGACCGACACCACCTTCAAAAACAAGATCGTCGGCATCGACGCCGGTTCAGGCGTGATGCTCAAGACCGACGACGCCATCAAGCAATACGGCCTGGACTACAAACTGCAAGCCAGCTCGGGCGCGGCGATGATCGCTGAACTGACACGTGCCGAAGACAAGCAGGAATCCATTGCGGTAACCGGTTGGGTGCCCCATTGGATGTTCGCCAAGTGGAAACTGCGTTTCCTGGACGACCCAAAAGGGATTTATGGTGCTGCTGAAACCGTCAACAGCATCGGCAGCAAGGGCCTGGAAAAGAAAGCGCCGGAAGTGGCAGCTTTCCTGAAAAAATTCCAGTGGGCCTCCAAGGATGAAATCGGTGAAGTCATGCTCGCTATCCAGGAAGGCGCCAAGCCAGACGCCGCGGCCAAGGATTGGGTGGCCAAGCACCCTGAGCGCGTCGCCGAGTGGACCGCTAAATAAAAGCCACTGATGCACCCCTGTGGGAGGGGGCTTGCTCCCGATAGCGGTAGGTCGGTCACAGATTTTTTGACTGGCACACCGCTATCGGGAGCAAGCCCCCTCCCACATTGGTTTCGCACCGCCTCAAATCTTCCTGCGCTTTGGCCATCCCTCGCTACACTCGATCTACTACTAAGGTCGTCTGGAACCTCTTCCGCAGCCGCATACAGTGGATATGTTCCAAAATAATAAAAAAGCTGTGCTGCGAGGATAAAAACAATGAACGACAGCATTTACCTCTCGATTCAAAACAGCCCGCGTTTCAAGGAGCTGGTCAGGAAAAGGGAAAGATTCGCCTGGATTCTCTCGGCGATCATGCTAGGGCTTTACTCCGCTTTCATCCTGTTGATTGCCTACGGGCCACAAATACTGGGGGCCAAGATCAGCCCCGGTTCCTCGATTACCTGGGGCATTCCCCTTGGCGTCGGGCTGATTGTGTCTGCCTTCATTCTCACTGGCATCTACGTACGCCGGGCCAACGGCGAATTTGACGACCTGAACAATGCGATTCTCAAGGAGGCTGCGCAATGATCCGGCGTCTATTGGCTATATTCGGCGCTTCGCTGTTTGCTCCGGCCGTCTGGGCGGCGGACGCATTGACCGGTGAAGTGCACAAGCAACCGCTGAACGTCTCGGCCATCGTGATGTTCGTCGCGTTTGTCGGCGCCACCCTGTGCATCACGTATTGGGCGTCCAAGCGCAACAAGTCGGCGGCTGACTACTATGCGGCAGGCGGCAAGATCACCGGTTTCCAGAATGGCTTGGCGATTGCCGGTGACTACATGTCGGCCGCGTCCTTCCTGGGGATTTCCGCGCTGGTGTTCACCTCCGGCTACGATGGCCTGATCTACTCGATCGGCTTTCTGGTGGGCTGGCCGATCATTCTGTTCCTGATCGCCGAGCGCCTGCGTAACCTGGGCAAGTACACCTTTGCCGACGTGGCGTCCTATCGCCTGGGGCAAACTCAGATCCGCAGCCTGTCGGCCTGTGGCTCGCTGGTGGTGGTGGCGTTCTACCTGATCGCGCAGATGGTTGGCGCGGGCAAGTTGATCCAGCTGCTGTTTGGTCTGGATTACCATGTGGCGGTGATCCTGGTCGGCATCCTGATGTGCCTGTACGTGTTGTTCGGCGGCATGTTGGCGACCACCTGGGTGCAGATCATCAAGGCAGTGCTGCTGCTCTCCGGTGCTTCGTTCATGGCGCTGATGGTGATGAAGCACGTCAACTTCGACTTCAACACGCTGTTTGCCGAGGCGATCAAGGTTCACCCTAAAGGTGAAGCGATCATGAGCCCGGGTGGGCTGGTGAAAGACCCGATCTCGGCATTCTCCCTTGGCCTGGCCCTGATGTTCGGTACCGCCGGCCTGCCGCACATCCTGATGCGCTTCTTCACGGTGAGCGACGCCAAGGAAGCGCGTAAAAGCGTGCTGTATGCGACCGGCTTCATTGGTTACTTCTACATCCTGACGTTCATTATCGGCTTTGGCGCGATTCTGCTGGTCAGCACCAACCCGGCGTTCAAGGATGCAGCAGGCGCCTTGCTTGGCGGTAACAACATGGCGGCGGTGCACCTGGCCAACGCGGTGGGCGGCAGTATCTTCCTGGGCTTCATCTCGGCCGTGGCCTTCGCCACCATTCTTGCAGTGGTTGCCGGCTTGACGCTGGCCGGCGCTTCGGCGGTGTCCCATGACCTGTATGCCAGCGTGATCAAGAAAGGCAAGGCCAACGAGAAGGATGAAATTCGCGTATCGAAGATCACCACCATCGCCCTGGCGGTGCTGGCGATTGGCTTGGGCATCCTGTTTGAAAGCCAGAACATTGCGTTCATGGTCGGCCTGGCGTTCTCGATTGCCGCCAGCTGTAACTTCCCGGTGTTGCTGCTTTCCATGTACTGGAAAAATCTCACCACCCGTGGCGCCATGATCGGCGGCTGGCTGGGCTTGATCAGTGCCGTGGGCCTGATGATCCTCGGCCCGACCATCTGGGTGTCGATCCTGCACCATGAAAAAGCCATCTTCCCGTACGAGTATCCGGCGCTGTTCTCGATGATCATTGCGTTCATCGGCATCTGGTTCTTCTCCATCACCGACAAATCGGCGGCGGCAGAGAAAGAGCGTGCGCTGTATTTCCCGCAGTTTGTGCGTTCGCAGACTGGCCTGGGGGCGAGTGGGGCGGTTAACCACTAAGGTTATAGCTGGATAGAAAATGCCCCGGTCGAAAGGCCGGGGTATTTTTTTGCCTGAAGATTTGTGTTGGGTGGACTTGCTCCCGATGGCGGTACACCAGGCACCACAAACAAAAACGGCCTCCGCTAAGGGAGGCCGTTCTCATGACAAACAAGCAGTTAAGTGCTTATTTGCGATCTTCCAGCTTGGTAATGTCACGCGACTCGTAGCCGGTGTACAGCTGGCGTGGGCGGCCAATCTTGTACGGGCTGGAGAGCATTTCCTTCCAGTGGGAAATCCAGCCCACGGTCCGTGCCAGGGCGAAGATCACGGTGAACATGCTGGTTGGAATGCCGATCGCCTTGAGGATGATCCCCGAGTAGAAGTCAACGTTCGGGTACAGCGAGCGCTCGATGAAGTACGGGTCGGTCAGGGCGATCTCTTCCAGGCGCATGGCCAGTTCGAGTTGCGGATCGTTCTTGATGCCCAGTTCCTTCAGCACTTCGTCGCAGGTCTGCTTCATGACGGTCGCGCGAGGGTCGCGGTTCTTGTAGACCCGGTGACCGAAGCCCATCAGCTTGAATGGATCGTTCTTGTCCTTGGCCTTGGCGATGAACGTATCGATGTTGGATACATCGCCGATTTCATCGAGCATGGTCAATACGGCTTCATTCGCACCGCCGTGGGCAGGGCCCCACAGTGCGGCGATACCGGCGGCGATACAGGCAAACGGGTTGGCACCCGAAGAGCCGGCCAGGCGGACGGTAGAAGTGGAGGCGTTTTGTTCATGGTCGGCGTGGAGGATGAAGATCCGGTCCATTGCCTTGGCCAGCACCGGGCTGATCGGTTTGATCTCGCACGGGGTGTTGAACATCATGTGCAGGAAGTTTTCCGCGTACGTCAGATCGTTGCGCGGGTACATCATGGGCTGGCCCATGGAGTACTTGTAAACCATTGCGGCCAGGGTCGGCATCTTGGCAACCAGGCGGATCGCGGAAATTTCGCGATGCTCGGCGTTATTGATGTCCAGGGAGTCATGATAGAAGGCCGACAGGGCACCGACCACGCCGCACATGACGGCCATCGGGTGGGCGTCGCGACGAAAGCCGTTGAAGAAGGTCTTCAACTGCTCGTGAACCATGGTGTGGTTCTTCACGGTGCTGACGAACTGGGCCTTTTGCTCGGCTGTTGGCAATTCGCCATTTAGCAGCAGGTAGCAGGTTTCCAGGTAGTCCGACTTTTCAGCCAGTTGTTCGATCGGGTAGCCGCGATGAAGCAGAATGCCATTGTCACCATCGATATAGGTGATCTTCGACTCGCAGGAAGCGGTCGACATGAAGCCTGGGTCGAAAGTAAAACGGCCCGTGGCCGTCAGGCCCCGTACGTCGATAACATCGGGACCAACGGTGCCGGTTAAAATGGGCAGCTCGACGGGGGCTGCGCCCTCGATGATCAACTGCGCTTTTTTGTCAGCCATGTGGCCTCCTATTTATGCTTCAAATCATCAGACAGACCCCCCACGCAGGGCCCGCACCACTATATTGATATAAATCCAGATGTCAATTTGCCTAAAGTCTTGCGCCAGAAGGCTTTAACCGTACTTTTTCGTCGAAATTGCCTGCCATTTACGCCTTTTATCCCGCCAGCGCAATCAGCTATTAGGGTGAGGTGTGCGCGTTGTCATTAGTAACCTAACTGTCTATACTCGGCCACCGACCGCCAAGGGCTTTTGGGCTTGCTTTCATTGGGGGTCGCACTCCCTGGGTGGTGCTTACCTGACCAGTCGCACTCCCCAACAACTTTGCCCTGATTGTTAGGGGCTCTTCAGTGTGAAAAAAAGCCGTGAATAGCCAACGACCTGTAAACCTAGACCTAAGGACCATCAAACTCCCCATCACCGGCGTTACGTCGTTCCTGCACCGTGTTTCCGGCATCATCCTGTTCCTGGGCTTGGGCATCATGCTTTATGCATTGAGCAAATCCCTGGGTTCCGAGGAAGGTTACGCCGAGGTGAAGGCATGCTTGACCAGCCCGCTGGCCAAGTTCGTAGCATGGGGCCTCCTGTCCTCTCTTCTGTATCACCTGGTAGCCGGTGTGCGCCACTTGATCATGGACATGGGCATCGGTGAGACGCTGGAAGGCGGCCGCCTGGGCTCGAAAATCATCATCGCCATTTCCGTGGTGCTGATCGTTCTGGCAGGAGTTTGGATATGGTAACCAGCGTAACGAATCTGTCGCGTTCGGGCCTCTATGACTGGATGGCACAGCGTGTGTCTGCGGTCGTTCTCGCGGCTTATTTCATTTTTCTGATCGGATACCTCGTCGCAAACCCGGGCATCGGCTATGAGCAGTGGCACGGCCTGTTTTCCCACAATGCGATGCGAATCTTCAGTCTGCTGGCCCTTGTAGCCCTGGGCGCACACGCCTGGGTCGGCATGTGGACCATCGCGACCGACTACCTGACGCCTATGGCGCTTGGCAAGTCCGCGACTGCAGTACGTTTCCTCTTCCAGGCAGTATGCGGCGTCGCGATGTTCGCTTACTTCGTCTGGGGTGTGCAGATTCTTTGGGGTATCTGATTCATGGCTAACATTCCAACTATTTCATTCGACGCCATCATTATTGGTGGCGGCGGTGCGGGCATGCGCGCTGCGCTGCAGCTGGCCCAGGGCGGTCACAAGACTGCCGTGATCACCAAGGTGTTCCCGACGCGCTCCCACACCGTATCGGCCCAGGGTGGCATCACCTGCGCCATCGCCTCCGCCGACCCGAACGATGACTGGCGCTGGCACATGTACGATACCGTCAAGGGTTCCGACTACATCGGTGACCAGGACGCTATCGAGTACATGTGTCAGGAAGGCCCGGCCGCAGTGTTCGAGCTGGACCACATGGGTCTGCCGTTCTCGCGTACCGAGCAAGGTCGTATCTACCAGCGTCCATTCGGCGGCCAGTCGAAGGATTACGGTAAAGGCGGGCAGGCTGCCCGTACTTGCGCTGCGTCCGACCGTACCGGTCACGCGCTGTTGCACACCCTTTATCAGGGCAACCTGAAAGCCGGTACCACGTTCCTGAACGAGTACTACGCTGTTGATCTGGTGAAGAACGGCAAGGGCGAGTTCGTCGGCGTGATCGCCATCTGCATCGAAACCGGTGAAACCACCTACATCCGCGCCAAGGCTACCGTGCTGGCGACTGGCGGTGCAGGCCGTATCTACGCCTCGACCACCAATGCCCTGATCAACACCGGTGACGGCGTCGGCATGGCACTGCGTGCTGGCGTACCGGTGCAAGACATCGAAATGTGGCAGTTCCACCCCACCGGCATCGCCGGCGCCGGTGTACTGGTAACCGAAGGTTGCCGTGGTGAAGGTGGTTACCTGATCAACAAGCACGGCGAGCGTTTCATGGAGCGTTATGCTCCGAACGCCAAAGACCTGGCTGGTCGTGACGTCGTGGCCCGTTCGATGGTTAAAGAGATCATCGCCGGTAACGGTTGTGGCCCGAATGGTGACCACGTACTGCTCAAACTCGATCACCTCGGTGAAGAAGTGCTGCACAGCCGCCTGCCAGGTATCTGCGAACTGTCCAAGACCTTTGCTCACGTTGATCCAGTGGTTGCTCCGGTTCCGGTTGTTCCGACCTGCCACTATATGATGGGCGGCGTACCGACCAACATTCACGGCCAGGCGATCACCCAGAATGCCGAAGGCGTGGACGAGATCATCCATGGTCTGTTCGCGGTAGGTGAAGTGGCTTGTGTATCGGTTCACGGTGCCAACCGCCTGGGCGGCAACTCGTTGCTCGACCTGGTAGTGTTCGGTCGCGCGGCCGGCCTGCATCTGGAAAAGGCGCTGACCGACGGCATCGAATACGATGACGCCACCGACGCCAACATCGAAGCGGCCCTGGCGCGCCTGAACGCTCTGAACGAGCGCACAGATGGCGAAGACGTGGCAACCCTGCGTCGCGAGCTGCAAAACTGCATGCAGAACTACTTCGGTGTGTTCCGTACCGGCGAATACATGCAGAAAGGTATCGCCCAGTTGGCTGACCTGCGCAAGCGTATCGCCAACGTCAAGATCAACGATAAGAGCCAGGCGTTCAACACCGCTCGTATCGAAGCCCTTGAGCTGCAAAACCTGCTGGAAGTGGCTGAAGCGACGGCGATCGCCGCCGAGGTTCGTAAAGAATCCCGTGGTGCTCACGCTCGTGAAGACTTTGAAGATCGCGATGACGAAAACTGGTTGTGCCACACCCTGTACTTCCCGGGTGACAAGCGCGTAACCAAGCGTGCCGTGAACTTCTCGCCGAAGACGGTGCCGACGTTTGAACCGAAGATTCGGACTTACTAAGGGTGGCTGCCATGTTGAAAGTCAGTGTTTATCGCTACAACCCTGATCAGGACGCTGCGCCGTTCATGCAGGAGTTCCAGGTCGATACCGGTGGTAAAGACCTGATGGTGCTGGATGTACTGGCACTGATCAAAGAGCAGGACGAAGGTTTCTCCTATCGTCGCTCTTGCCGTGAGGGTGTTTGCGGCTCCGACGGCATGAACATCAACGGCAAGAATGGCCTGGCGTGCATCACGCCGCTGTCTGCTGTTGTCAAAGGCAACAAGCTGATCGTTCGTCCTCTGCCAGGTTTGCCGGTTATCCGTGACCTGGTCGTCGATATGAGCATCTTCTACAAGCAATACGAGAAAGTTAAGCCGTTCTTGCAGAATGACACGCCGGCTCCGGCCATCGAGCGTCTGCAATCCCCGGAAGAGCGCGAGAAGCTTGACGGTCTGTACGAGTGCATCCTGTGTGCTTGCTGCTCGACGTCGTGCCCGTCTTTCTGGTGGAACCCGGACAAATTCCTGGGTCCTGCTGCACTGCTGCAAGCGTACCGCTTCCTGGCAGACAGCCGTGACACCAAGACGTCCGAGCGTCTGGCTTCGCTGGATGACCCGTTCAGCGTATTCCGCTGCCGCGGGATCATGAACTGCGTCAACGTATGCCCCAAAGGCCTGAACCCGACTAAGGCCATTGGTCACATCCGTAACATGCTGCTGCACAGCGGCGTGTAACTGACGTTGTAGTAAAGCAGGACCGTTGTGCCCGTAAATGCTGCGGCGCAGGCTTCAACCGGCGCCGTAGTTTTAACTTGAGCAGCGACTTACAAAGCCGCGGCTCTTATTTTGAAGAAATGAGACAAGCAGGGGCATTCGGGTTGGTACCCGAACTATCAGCGTGATCCTAAGTGGCTTGTTTTGGTCGCTGCACTTGGCCTTTTGCAAGCAAACTCGGTGTTTTCGCCGGTGGTGTCCCCAAATCGAGGGTGACCAAGCATGCAAGAAAGCGTGATGCAGCGCATGTGGAACAGCGGCTATCTTTCAGGTGGTAACGCTGCCTATGTGGAAGAGCTTTATGAGCTCTACCTGCACGACCCTAACGCTGTGCCAGAAGAATGGCGCACCAAATTTCAGACGTTGTCTTCAGACGGCAACGCTGCCACCGATGTATCGCACGCAACAATTCGCGATCAGTTCGTGCTGCTGGCAAAGAACCAGCGCCGCGCCCAACCGGTTTCCGCCGGCAGCGTGAGCAGTGAGCACGAGAAGAAGCAAGTTGAAGTACTGCGACTGATCCAGGCCTACCGTATGCGTGGCCACCAGGCAGCCCAGCTTGACCCGCTGGGGCTGTGGCAGCGTCCTGCACCTGCAGACCTGTCGATCAATCATTACGGCTTGACCAATGCCGATCTTGATACGACCTTCCGTGCCGGCGACCTGTTCATCGGCAAAGAGGAAGCGAGCCTACGCGAAATTCACGAAGCGTTGCAGCAGACATATTGCCGCACCATCGGCGCTGAATTCACGCACATCACCGATTCCGAGCAGCGCCAGTGGTTCCAGCACCGCCTGGAAGGCGTGCGTGGCCGTCCGGTCTTGTCCGCCGATGTCCGCAGCCACTTGCTGGAGCGCGTGACCGCGGCCGAGGGCCTCGAGAAATACCTGGGTACCAAATACCCGGGCACCAAGCGTTTCGGCCTGGAAGGCGGCGAAAGCCTGATTCCGATGCTCGACGAGCTGATCCAGCGTTCCGGTTCCTACGGCACCAAGGAAATCGTGATCGGCATGGCTCACCGTGGTCGCCTGAACGTGTTGGTCAACACCTTCGGCAAGAACCCGCGCGAGCTGTTCGACGAGTTCGAAGGCAAGAAGAAGGTCGAGCTGGGTTCCGGTGACGTCAAATACCACCAGGGCTTCTCGTCCAACGTGATGACCACCGGCGGTGAAGTTCACCTGGCCATGGCGTTCAACCCATCCCACCTGGAAATCGTTTCGCCAGTGGTCGAGGGTTCGGTACGTGCGCGCCAGGATCGTCGTAACGATGCCACCGGTGAGAAGGTTCTGCCGATTTCCATCCACGGTGACGCGGCATTCGCCGGTCAAGGCGTGGTCCTGGAAACGTTCCAGATGTCGCAGACTCGCGGCTTCAAGACCGGCGGTACCGTTCACATCGTCATCAACAACCAGGTCGGCTTCACCATCAGCAACCCGTTGGACGCGCGCTCCACCGAGTACGCCACCGATGTTGCCAAGATGATCCAGGCGCCGATCCTCCATGTGAATGGCGATGATCCGGAAGCCGTGCTGTTCGTGACCCAACTGGCAGTCGACTACCGCATGCAGTTCAAGCGTGACGTGGTGATCGACCTGGTTTGCTACCGCCGTCGCGGTCACAACGAAGCGGACGAGCCAAGCGGCACCCAGCCGTTGATGTACCAGCAGATCACCAAGCAGCGCACCACCCGTGAGCTGTACGCCGAAAGCCTGACCAAGGCCGGCGTGGTTGACGATGCGCGTGTTCAGGCGAAAGTCGATGAATACCGCAACGCGCTGGACAATGGCCTGCATGTAGTGAAAAGCCTGGTCAAGGAGCCGAACAAAGAGTTGTTCGTTGACTGGCGTCCGTACCTGGGCCACACCTGGACTGCACGTCACGATACATCCTTCGATTTGAAGACGTTGCAGGAACTGTCCGCCAAGCTGCTGGAAATTCCCGAAGGCTTCGTCGTACAGCGCCAGGTGGCGAAGATCTACGAAGATCGTCAGAAGATGCAAGCCGGCGGCCTGCCGATCAACTGGGGTTACGCCGAAACCATGGCGTACGCGACCCTGGCGTTCGAAGGTCACCCAATCCGCATGACCGGCCAGGACATCGGCCGCGGTACGTTCTCGCACCGCCATGCTGTATTGCACAACCAGAAAGATGCGGGCACCTACATCCCGTTGCAGAACCTGTACGAAGGCCAGCCACGTTTCGACCTGTACGATTCGTTCCTGTCTGAAGAAGCCGTACTGGCGTTCGAATACGGCTACTCCACCACCACGCCTAATGCGCTGGTGATCTGGGAAGCCCAGTTCGGCGACTTCGCCAACGGTGCCCAGGTGGTTATCGACCAGTTCATCACCAGCGGCGAGCACAAGTGGGGCCGCCTGTGCGGTCTGACCATGCTGCTGCCACACGGTTATGAAGGCCAGGGTCCGGAGCACTCTTCGGCCCGTCTGGAGCGTTACCTGCAATTGTGCGCCGAGCACAACATCCAGGTGTGCGTGCCGACCACCCCGGCGCAGATCTACCACTTGCTGCGTCGCCAGGTGATCCGCCCGCTGCGCAAGCCGCTGGTCGTGCTGACCCCGAAATCGCTGTTGCGTCACAAACTGGCCGTTTCGACCCTGGAAGATCTGGCCCAAGGTTCGTTCCAGACCGTGATTCCAGAGATCGATACACTGGACGCCGCCAAGGTCACTCGCCTGATCCTGTGCAGCGGCAAGGTCTACTACGATCTGTTGGAAAAACGCCGTGCCGAAGGCCGCGAAGACATCGCCATCGTGCGTATCGAGCAGCTTTACCCGTTCCCGGAAGATGACCTCATGGAGATCATCGCGCCTTACACCAACCTCACGAACGTGGTGTGGTGTCAGGAAGAACCGATGAACCAGGGCGCCTGGTACAGCAGCCAGCATCATCTGCGTCGCAGCATCGGCAATCACAACAAGGCCTTGGTTCTTGAGTACGCCGGTCGTGATGCTTCTGCTGCACCTGCGTGTGGCTATGCGTCGATGCACGCCGAGCAGCAGGAAAAACTGCTGCAAGATGCTTTCACTGTTTAACGCCTTCGCGCTGACTGAAACCGAATTTTAAGGACCTACAGATAATGGCTATCGAAATCAAAGCCCCGTCATTCCCGGAATCGGTTGCCGATGGCACCGTTGCCACCTGGCACAAGAAACCAGGCGAGGCCGTCAAGCGTGACGACCTGATCGTCGACATCGAGACTGACAAAGTCGTACTGGAAGTGTTGGCCGAAGCTGACGGCGTGCTGGGCGCGATCGTGGCTGAAGAGGGCGCTACCGTTCTGTCGAACCAGGTACTGGGTTCGATCGAAGAGGGCAGCGCTGCTGCAGCTCCTGCTCCTGCCGCCGCTGCTGCTGCACCGGCTGCTTCGGCGCCTGCCGCTGCACCGGCAGCCGGTGGCGAAGATCCAATCGCTGCACCAGCTGCGCGTCAACTGGCTGAAGAGAACGGCATCAACCTGGCTTCCATCAAGGGCACCGGCAAAGACGGCCGCGTGACCAAGGAAGACGTGGTTGCTGCGGTTGAAGCCAAGAAGAACGCTCCGGCTGCCGCGCCTGCCAAGGCTGCTGCTCCAGCGGCTGCTGCCCCGGTGTTCGCTGCCGGCGACCGTACCGAGAAGCGCGTACCGATGACTCGCGTGCGTGCCACCGTGGCCAAGCGCCTGGTTGAAGCGCAGTCGAACATGGCGATGCTGACCACGTTCAACGAAGTCGACATGACCGAAGTCATGGCCCTGCGCTCCAAGTACAAGGACCTGTTCGAGAAGTCCCACAACGGCGTGCGCCTGGGCTTCATGTCGTTCTTCGTGAAAGCGGCCACCGAAGCACTCAAGCGCTTCCCGGCAGTCAACGCTTCCATCGACGGCGGCGACATCGTTTACCACGGCTATGCAGATATCGGCGTTGCCGTGTCCAGCGACCGTGGCCTGGTGGTTCCAGTGCTGCGTAACGCCGAGCTGATGAGCCTGGCCGAAGTCGAAGGCGGCATCGCCGGCTTCGGCAAGAAAGCCCGTGACGGCAAGCTGACCATCGACGAGATGACCGGCGGTACCTTCACCATCACTAACGGTGGTACCTTCGGTTCGATGATGTCGACGCCGATCGTCAACCCACCGCAAGCCGCGATCCTGGGCATGCACAACATCATCCAGCGTCCGATGGCCATCAACGGCCAGGTCGTGATCCGCCCAATGATGTACCTGGCATTGTCTTACGATCACCGCCTGATCGATGGTAAAGAAGCCGTGACGTTCCTGGTGACCATCAAGAACCTGCTGGAAGACCCGGCTCGCCTGCTCCTGGACATCTGATAGAAGCAGCTGCAAGTTGCGAGCTACAAGCTGTAGGAAAAAGCAGCTTGGCTTGCAGCTTGTGGCTAGAAGCTTGTCGCAAATAGAGGATCTATTTTCATGACACAGAAATTTGACGTTGTAGTGATTGGTGCAGGCCCTGGCGGCTATGTTGCCGCCATCAAGGCTGCGCAACTGGGCCTCTCGACTGCTTGCATCGAAAAGTACACCGACAAGGAAGGCAAACTGGCGCTGGGCGGTACCTGCCTGAACGTTGGTTGCATTCCTTCCAAGGCGCTGCTGGACAGCTCCTGGAAATTCCACGAAGCCCAAGACGGCTTCGCGATCCACGGCATCAACCATGCTGGCGTGACCATGGACGTGCCAGCAATGGTCGGCCGTAAAGCCAACATCGTCAAAGGCCTGACTTCCGGCGTTGCCACCTTGTTCAAGGCCAACGGTGTGACTTCCATTCAGGGTCACGGCAAGCTGCTGGCCGGCAAGAAAGTCGAAGTCACCAAGCCAGACGGTTCGGTTGAAGTCATCGAAGCCGAAAACGTGATCCTGGCTCCTGGCTCGCGTCCAATCGACATTCCGCCTGCTCCAGTTGACAACAACGTGATCGTTGATTCGACTGGCGCCTTGGAATTCCAGGCTGTGCCTAAGCGCCTGGGCGTGATCGGCGCTGGCGTAATCGGTCTGGAACTGGGTTCGGTATGGTCCCGTCTGGGCGCTGAAGTCACCGTGCTGGAAGCCCTGGACACGTTCCTGCTGGCGGCCGACACTGCAGTCTCCAAAGAGGCGCTGAAAACCCTGACCAAACAAGGTCTGGACATCAAGCTCGGCGCCCGTGTCACCGGCTCCAAGGTCAACGGCGAAGAAGTCGTGGTGACCTACACCGATAAAGACGGCGAGCAGACCATCACCTTCGACAAGCTGATCGTTGCCGTTGGTCGCCGTCCAGTGACCAACGACCTGCTGGCTTCCGACAGCGGCGTGAACATCGACGAGCGTGGCTTCATCCACGTTGACGATCACTGCGCAACCACCGTACCGGGCGTATATGCGATCGGCGACGTGGTTCGTGGCATGATGCTGGCCCACAAGGCTTCCGAGGAAGGCATCATGGTCGTCGAGCGCATCAAGGGTCACAAGACCCAGATGAACTACGACCTGATCCCGTCGGTTATCTACACCCACCCGGAAATCGCATGGGTCGGCAAGAACGAACAGCAGTTGAAAGCTGAAGGCGTTGAAGTTAACGTCGGCACCTTCCCGTTTGCCGCTTCCGGCCGTGCCATGGCAGCCAACGACACCGGTGGTTTTGTCAAAGTCATCGCTGATGCCAAGACTGACCGCGTATTGGGCGTCCACGTGATTGGCCCAAGCGCTGCAGAACTGGTTCAGCAAGGCGCGATCGGTATGGAATTCGGCACCAGTGCCGAGGACCTGGGTATGATGGTGTTCTCCCATCCGACCCTGTCCGAAGCGTTGCACGAAGCAGCGTTGGCAGTGAATGGCGGTGCCATCCACATCGCCAACAAGAAGAAGCGCTAAGCGAGATAATAAGAAACCACGGCGGAGTTGCCCGTCGTGAGCCTTGCGCGCAAGACTCACCGCGGAATATCCGCTGGACGCAGCCTTGCGCAGCTTTACGGGCCATAAGCCCCGCAAGTTGCGCAAGCAGCAGTCACAGGTGGTGCGGCACTCATAATGAGCGCAGCGCCGAATGCGCAGTACCTAACGAAGACGGTAAAAAGCATGAATCTTCACGAGTATCAGGGTAAGCAGCTGTTCGCTGAATACGGCCTGCCAGTTTCCAAGGGCTACGCAGTAGACACCCCGGAAGCAGCAGCAGAAGCTTGCGACAAAATCGGTGGCAGCGAGTGGGTTGTCAAAGCCCAGGTCCACGCCGGTGGTCGCGGTAAAGCGGGCGGCGTTAAGCTGGTTCGCAGCAAAGAAGACGCCAAGGCCTTCGCACAGCAGTGGCTGGGCAAGCGTCTGGTGACTTACCAGACTGATGCCAATGGCCAGCCAGTCACCAAGATCCTGGTTGAATCGTGCACTGATATCGCTAAAGAGCTGTACCTGGGCGCTGTCGTTGACCGTTCGAGCCGTCGCATCGTGTTCATGGCTTCCACCGAAGGTGGCGTGGACATCGAGAAAATCGCTCACGAAACCCCAGAAAAAATTCTGAAGGCCACTATCGATCCACTGGTTGGCGCACAGCCGTTCCAGGGTCGTGAACTGGCGTTCCAGCTGGGTCTGGAAGGCAAGCAAGTTGCCCAGTTCGCCAAGATCTTCGTAGGTCTGGCCAAACTGTTCCAGGATCACGATCTGGCCCTGCTGGAAGTGAACCCGCTGGTGATCAAGGCTGACGGCGATCTGCATTGCCTTGATGCCAAGATCAACATCGACGCCAACGCCATGTACCGTCAGCCTAAGCTGAAGACTTTCCACGATCCGTCGCAAGACGATCCGCGCGAAGCGCACGCTGCCAAGTTCGAACTGAACTACGTGGCCCTGGAAGGCAACATCGGCTGCATGGTCAACGGTGCCGGCCTGGCCATGGGTACCATGGACATCGTCAACCTGCATGGCGGCAAGCCAGCCAACTTCCTCGACGTAGGTGGTGGCGCTACCAAGGAACGCGTTACCGAAGCGTTCAAGATCATCCTGTCCGACTCCAACGTCGCAGCAGTACTGGTCAACATCTTCGGCGGCATCGTTCGTTGCGACATGATTGCCGAAGGCATCATCGGTGCAGTGAAAGAAGTCGGCGTTAAAATCCCGGTTGTTGTTCGCCTTGAAGGTAACAACGCTGAACTGGGCGCTAAAGTACTGGCAGAAAGCGGTTTGAACATCATCGCGGCTACCAGCCTGACCGACGCTGCTCAACAAGTTGTCAAAGCTGCGGAGGGCAAGTAATGAGCGTCCTGATCAATAAAGACACCAAAGTTATCTGCCAGGGTATTACCGGTTCGCAAGGTAGTTTCCACACCCAGCAAGCCATTGAATACGGCACCCAGATGGTTGGTGGCGTAACTCCGGGCAAAGGCGGCACCGAGCACCTGGGCCTGCCAGTGTTCAACACCGTGAAAGAAGCGGTAGAAGCCACTGGCGCCACTGCCAGCGTGATCTACGTTCCAGCTCCTTTCTGCAAGGACTCGATCCTGGAAGCGGCATTCGGCGGCATCAAGCTGATCGTGTGCATCACCGAAGGCATTCCTACCCTGGACATGCTGGACGCTAAGGTTAAGTGCGACGAGCTGGGTGTAGTCCTGATCGGCCCTAACTGCCCAGGCGTGATCACTCCAGGCGAATGCAAGATCGGCATCATGCCAGGTCACATTCACTTGCCAGGCAAGGTCGGTATCGTTTCCCGTTCCGGCACCCTGACCTACGAAGCTGTGAAGCAGACCACTGACGCCGGTTTCGGTCAGTCGACTTGCGTCGGCATCGGCGGTGACCCGATCCCAGGCTCCAACTTCATCGACATCCTGAAGCTGTTCCAGGAAGACCCGAAGACCGAAGCGATCGTGATGATCGGTGAGATCGGCGGTTCGGCTGAAGAAGAAGCGGCTGCCTACATCAAGGCACACGTGACCAAGCCGGTTGTTTCCTACATCGCTGGTGTGACTGCCCCTGCGGGCAAGCGCATGGGCCATGCTGGCGCAATCATCTCTGGCGGCAAAGGCACTGCAGACGAGAAGTTCGCTGCACTGCAAGACGCAGGTGTGAAAACCGTGCGTTCGCTGGCAGACATCGGCAAGGCCCTGGCCGAGCTGACCGGTTGGGCTGTCAAGTAAGCCTCGCGCTTAGCTGACGCTTCACCACACAAAGGCCACCTTCGGGTGGCCTTTGTGCATTCTGAAATAGAGTGAGGATGTACTTGGTCCCGTGTGGGAGCTGGCTTGCCTGCGATGCAGGCACCTCGGTGCATCAGACACATCGAGTCGATGCCATCGCAGGCAAGCCAGCTCCCACAGGGGCCAGCATTGCCCAATTAAGTATGAAAACGCGACATTCAAATGTCGCTTATCGGACAGTTCGCCCCGCAACAGTGCGTTTGTCAGCCTGATTCTGTACTCTAGCCGCCTCTTTATGCGTCCGCATCCCAAAAGGAAGCTGCGCGCTAGACCGGTCGGTCCCCATAAGGGCCGGCAGCATTTCCCTCATCCATAGGGAAGCCCTCTCTAAATTCCGATTCAGTAGTGTGGTATTTCCTCAAATGAAAGTGTTGAAAAGCCAGGATATCCTGGCGCTGGGCTTTATGACCTTTGCCCTGTTCGTGGGCGCTGGCAACATCATCTTCCCGCCTATCGTGGGTTTGCAGTCCGGGCCCCATGTCTGGATGGCGGCGCTTGGCTTTTTGATCACCGCGGTCGGTTTGCCGGTGGTCACCGTGATTGCCCTGGCCAAGGTCGGTGGTGGCATGGATGCGCTGAGCAGCCCGATTGGCAAGGTCGCCGGTGGCCTGCTCGCGGCGGCGGCGTACCTGGCGGTGGGGCCGCTGTTCGCTACCCCGCGTACTGCGACGGTGTCATTCGAAGTGGGCCTGGCGCCACTGACCGGTGAAAGCCCGTTGGCGCTGTTCCTCTACAGCTCGGTGTATTTCCTGATGGTGTTCTTTGTGTCCCTGTACCCAGGTCGACTGCTGGACACCGTGGGCCGCTTCCTCGCGCCGCTGAAGATCATCGCCCTGGCCATCCTCGGCATTGCCGCGTTTGCCTTGCCGGCCGGTGAAGTGGGCGTCGCTACGCCGGAATACGTGGCCGCACCGTTCTCCCAGGGCTTTATCAATGGTTATCTGACCATGGATACGCTGGGTGCGCTGGTGTTCGGCATCGTGATCGTCAACGCGATCCGTTCACGGGGTGTCGAGTCGCCCCAACTGATCACCCGTTACGCCATTATCGCCGGCCTGATTGCCGGCGTGGGCCTGGCGCTGGTGTACATCAGCCTGTTCCGCCTGGGTTCGGGCAGCCATGCCGTGGCTGCCGGTGCCAGCAACGGCGCAGCCGTACTGCACGCTTATGTGCAACACACATTCGGCTCCCTGGGCAGCGGCTTCCTCGCCGTGCTGATCTCCCTGGCGTGCCTGGTCACTGCCGTCGGCCTGACCTGCGCCTGCGCCGAGTACTTCAGCAAAATCCTGCCGCTGTCCTACAAGACACTGGTGGTGATTCTGGCGTTGTTCTCGCTGTTCGTGTCCAACCTGGGCCTGACCAAACTGATCGCGTTCTCGATTCCGGTGCTTACAGCGATCTACCCGCCGTGCATCGTGCTGGTAGCCCTGAGTTTCTGCAAAGGCTTCTGGCAGGAACAGGGCCGTATCGTCGGCCCGGTGATGTTGGTGTCATTCATCTTTGGTTGTATCGACGCACTCAAGGGCGCGGGCCTGGCGGGTTGGATGCCTACACAATTGGCAAACTTGCCGCTGAGCGAGCA
Source organism: Pseudomonas sp. GZJR-8 (assembly GCF_002916705.1). Classification (NCBI taxonomy): domain Bacteria; kingdom Pseudomonadati; phylum Pseudomonadota; class Gammaproteobacteria; order Pseudomonadales; family Pseudomonadaceae; genus Pseudomonas; species Pseudomonas sp. GZJR-8. Next base: position 110,678 of record NZ_JXSI01000012.1, read on the forward strand.
AGGCTTGGCGTGGTTGGTGCCATCAGTGATGACGCTGGTGGTGGCCGTGGTGATCGATCGTATGCTGGGCAAGCGTAGCGAAGCCGTCGCATAACCCGCGGTTTGTGCTGCACTGAAATGCCCCGTATCAAACGATACGGGGCATTTTTTTTGAGTCGATGGCAGTGTCTTTTTTTTGGGGATGGCGTCAAAAATCTCAAGTTGAAAACACCGGTCGGTGTGGGAGCTGGCTTGCCTGCGATGGCGGTACATCGGTTGGCGCGGTGGTGACTGCAAAGACGCTATCGCAGGCAAGCCAGCTCCCACATTTGGACCGTGTCGGCCCTATCATCCTGTGTACAAGGACCCGCATGTCGTTCGTCGAAACCAATCAAGTCCATCTGCTTGCCGCCCTCTGGTTCATCCTGTGCTGGGGTGGCTATACCCGTTATGCCACCTGGAAAGCCCGGGATACGGCCTGCCTGGCCAGCGTATTGCACCTGTACCGCGAAGACTGGATGCGTCGCATGTTGTTGCGCGATAACCGCATCGCCGATGCCAGCGTGATCGGCAACCTGGAGCGTAATGCCTCGTTCTTTGCCTCCAGCACCTTGATCATCCTTGCGGGTATTCTGACCGTGCTCGGTGCTTCCGAGCGGGCGGTGTCGTTGCTGGCAGACATTCCTATGGTGCAGCAGGCCTCCCAAGGCATGTCGGAGATCAAGTTGCTGTGCCTGGCCCTGGTATTTGTCTATGCGTTTTTTACTTTCAGCTGGTGCATGCGCCAGTACAACTTCGCTGCGGTGCTGGTGGGCTCGGCGCCGATGATTGGTGAGCGGCACGTGTCGGAGCAGGAGCGCAATGCATTTGCCTTGCGGGCGGCGCGGGTGATTTCGATGGCGGCCAACCAGTTCAACTTTGGGCTGCGCGCTTATTACTTCGGCATGACCATGCTGGCCTGGTTTGTCAGCCCTTGGTTGTTCATGTTGATGAGCAGCGGGGTGGTATTGGTGCTTTATCGCCGCGAGTTTCACTCCGACGTCTTGCAGGTGATGGTGTATACCCCGACTAATATGCAAGCTTCGGATGCTGCAAAAGAGAGTGTTTCTTAAAGGCCGGATAAAACAGCAGGCAAAGAAAAGCCCGCTTTATAAGCGGGCTTTCTTTTGCAGCACTACAGGTTCACACCCGGCAATTACTGCTTGGCAGGTTCTGCAGGTGCGGCAGGTGCAGCTTCTTTTGCAGCTTCGGCGTTCGATTCAGCCTGAGCTTTGGCAGCTTCGGCGTTTTCTTTCGCAGCGTCGTTCACTTTATCCTGTGCTTTAGCCATGTCTTGCTGTGCTTGCTCAGAATGTGCAGCGGCATCTTGGGCTTTGTCTTCGGATTTCTTGTCGCAGGCAGCCAGACCGAGTGCAGCGGCCAGCATCATGGAAATAGCTAATGTCTTGCGCATGGGGTGTTTCTCCTTATTGAAGATATCTACTGGCCTTTCGAACCCAAGGGGCCAGCATTAGTTCCTTTTGTCCCACAGATATATAACGCTTTTCGCACAAAAACTTTTTCCGGCGATTTAGTCCGCTGCTTTCACACTAATAAGAGTCTAAAAACAATGACCGAAAACCCCTTGTTAGAGCGTGCTGCGCGCTTTGTCTCGGCGCTGCGCCATTGTCAGGTGCTGGGTGTGGCTGTTCACGCTGCAAGCGAGGAGGGCATGACCCTGGTGTTGCCGTATGGGCCACATCTTGTTGGTGATCCCGCAACCTGCGTGATTCATGGTGGCGCCCTGACCTCGTTGATGGACACAGCCTGCGGCATGGCCACCTTGTGCGTGTTACCCGAATTCGAGGTGTGCCCGACCCTGGACCTGCGTATCGACTACATGCGTGCGGCCGAGCCGCACAAGCCGGTGTATGGCTTCGCGCAATGTTACCGGGTGACCACCGATGTGATCTTCACGCGCGGGTTCGCCTATCAGGATGACCCGCAACAACCCATCGCCCATGTGGTGGGCACGTTCATGCGTATGGGCAAGCGCCTAAAAGGCACGCAAGGGCTGGGCAGCACGATCAAGGGAGAGCAGGCATGACGCATCGATTCAAGACCCGTCTGGAGCAGGCTCTCGAGCGTGGCAACTACGACGCACTGCTGGGCTTGGTGCCCTACGCCAAGCTGATCGGCATCGAATGCACCCGTCTGGGAGATGAGCTGCTGTTTCGCCTGCCGGCCAACAAGGACAATATTGGTAACCCCATATTGCCGGCGTTGCACGGCGGGGTGATCGCCGGCTTCATGGAGCTGTCGGCGGCCCTGCATCTAAGGGTATTTACCGGGGCTCCGGGCCTGCCAAAAATCATCGATTTTTCCCTGGATTACCTGCGCGCCGGCCAGTTTCGCGACACTTACGCCAAATGCCAGGTGTGCCGCCAGGGCCGGCGCGTCGCCAATGTGGCGATCACCGCCTGGCAAACCACCGAGGCCGAGCCGATTGCCACCGCCCGCGCACATTTCAAGATTGAGGAATTGGCCCGCCCTTGAAATCCCGGTCTTAGCCCCCAACTTTGATGACAACCCGCCGCCAACCCTTTCGGGCGCGGCCACTGCCATCCAATTGGAGTTTGATGACCATGAGTGTGGAAACTCAAAAGGAAACCCTGGGCTTCCAGACCGAGGTGAAGCAACTGCTGCACCTCATGATCCATTCGCTGTATTCCAACAAGGAAATCTTCCTTCGCGAATTGATCTCGAACGCCTCTGACGCTGTCGACAAATTACGTTTCGAAGCCCTGTCCAAGCCTGAGTTGCTGGAAGGTGGCGCGGAACTGAAAATCCGTGTGAGCTACGACAAGGACGCCAAGACCGTCACGATCGAAGACAACGGTATCGGCATGAGCCGTGAAGACGCGATTACCCACTTGGGTACCATCGCCAAATCCGGCACCGCAGATTTCATGAAGAACCTGTCGGGCGACCAGAAAAAAGACTCTCATCTGATCGGCCAATTCGGCGTGGGCTTCTATTCGGCCTTCATCGTTGCCGACAAGGTTGAAGTATTCAGCCGTCGTGCCGGCCTCGACGCCAGCGAAGGCGTGCATTGGGCGTCCAAAGGCGAGGGCGAGTTTGAAATTGCCACTGTCGACAAGGCAGATCGCGGTACCCGCATCGTGCTGCACCTGAAATCCGGTGAAGACGAATTCGCTGATGGCTGGCGCCTGCGCAACATCATCAAGAAATACTCCGACCACATCGCTTTGCCGATCGAGCTGCCGAAAGAACAGACGGCTGCCGAAGGCGAAGAGAAGCCTGCCGAGGAATGGGAAACCGTCAACCGCGCCAGCGCCCTGTGGACCCGTCCGCGTACCGAGATCAAGGACGAGGAATACCAGGAGTTCTACAAGCACATCGGCCACGACTACGAAAACCCGCTGAGCTGGAGCCACAACAAGGTTGAAGGCAAGCTGGAATACAGCTCGCTGCTCTACGTACCGGCCCGTGCTCCGTTCGACCTGTACCAGCGCGAAGCGCCGAAGGGCTTGAAGCTCTACGTGCAGCGCGTGTTCGTGATGGACCAGGCGGAATCCTTCCTGCCGCTGTACCTGCGCTTTATCAAGGGCGTGGTCGACTCCAACGACCTGTCGCTGAACGTGTCGCGGGAAATCCTGCAAAAAGACCCGATCATCGACTCCATGAAGTCGGCGCTGACCAAGCGTGTGCTCGACATGTTGGAAAAACTGGCGAAGAACGAGCCTGAGCAATACAAGAGCTTCTGGAAAAACTTCGGTCAGGTGATGAAGGAAGGCCCGGCGGAAGACTTTGCCAACAAGGAAAAAATCGCCGGCCTGCTGCGTTTTGCTTCGACTCAGGGCGAAGACGGCGAGCAGGTTGTGTCCCTGGCTGACTACCTGGCACGCGCCAAGGAAGGTCAGGACAAGATCTACTACCTGACTGGCGAAACCTACGCGCAGGTTAAAAACAGCCCGCACCTGGAAGTCTTCCGCAAGAAAGGCATCGAAGTGCTGCTGCTGACCGACCGTATCGATGAGTGGCTGATGAGCTACCTCACCGAGTTCGACGGCAAGTCGTTCGTTGACGTTGCCCGTGGCGACCTGGACCTGGGCAACCTGGATTCCGAGGAAGACAAGAAAGCCGCCGAAGAAGTCGCCAAGTCCAAAGAGGGCCTGGTTGAACGGATCAAGGCGTCCCTGGGCGAAGCAGTCAGTGAAGTGCGTGTTTCCCACCGCCTGACCGACTCCCCGGCGATCCTGGCCATTGGCGAGCAGGACCTGGGCATGCAGATGCGTCAGATCCTTGAAGCCAGCGGCCAGAAGGTCCCGGACTCCAAGCCGATCTTCGAATTCAACCCGGCTCACCCGCTGATCGAGAAACTCGATGGCGAGCAGAGCGAAGAGCGGTTTGGCGACCTGTCGCACATCCTCTTCGACCAAGCGGCTCTGGCCGCTGGCGACAGCCTCAAAGACCCGGCCGCCTATGTGCGCCGACTGAACAAGCTGTTGGTTGAATTGTCGGTTTAACACCGTTGTAGAAAAAACCCGCTTCGGCGGGTTTTTTCGTTAATCCTCCTCAACTGGAGAAAATGATGAGCCAAGTCACAGTACGTTCCGTGGTCTATCAGATTGATGGCCAGTCTTATGAAAGCCGCCTGGCGTTCGATGCCAGCCACAAGGGCCCGCTGCCGGGGCTGCTGATGGCACCGAACTGGATGGGCGTGAGTGCGGGTGCCGAAGAAATCGCCAAGAGTGTTGCCGGCAAAGGCTACGTGGTGCTGATTGCCGACTTGTATGGGCAAACTGTACGCCCGACCAATGGCGATGAAGCCGGCGCAGCGATGATGCCGTTGAAAAATGATCGTCCATTGTTGAACAAGCGTATGCAGGCGGCCTTCGAGCAACTGCAAGGCCAGACCGAGGCAGCCGTTGATAAGTCGAAGCTGGCAGCCTTCGGTTTCTGCTTCGGCGGTTGCTGCGCTCTGGAATTGGCACGTACCGGTGCGCCGGTGAAGGCGGCTGTCTCTTTCCACGGTACCCTCGACACGCCGAACCCGGCGGATGCGAAAAACATCAAGGGTTCAGTGTTGGTATTGCATGGTGCGTCCGACCCATTGGTGCCCAAAGAGCAACTGCCAGCGTTCGAAGAGGAAATGAACGCAGCGGGTGTGGATTGGCAGTTGCTGAGCTACGGCGGCGCAGTGCATTCCTTCACCGATCCCCATGCCAATGTGCCAGGCAAGATGATGTACGACGCGAAGACCGCTGCGCGGGCTTTCCAGTCGATGCATAACCTGTTGGATGAAGTGTTCAAGGGCTGACTCTGCGGCGCCTGACCTGACGCCATCGCGGGCATGCCCAGCTCCCACATTTTAAGGTGTACACCCATCCAGTGTGGGAGCTGGCTTGCCTGCGATAGCTATTTCACAGGCAACTCAATTCGTTCTGACTCCCCCGGCACCCTCGGCCAGTCCCCAGCAGCCCAGCGCTGTCTGGCGTGCTCGATCACTGCCGGATCGCTCGCCACGAAATTCCAGTTGATCCGCCGCGGCCCGTCCAGCGGCGCCCCGCCAAACACCACCACGTGGCAGTCGGTTTCGGCAAACAATGTCATCTCTTGCCCTGGCGGCAATACCACCAGGCTATGCACTGCCAGCGGCTCACCGTCGAGCTGCGCCTCACCTTCCAGCACATACACCGCGCGCTCCTCATGCTCATCGGGGATCAGCAAGGTGGTGGCTGTTTGCATCTGCACCTCGGCATACAACGTCGGCGAGAGCACCGGCACTGGTGACTTGAGACAGAAACCATCACCGGCAATCAGGCGCACCTGCACGCCCAGGTTATCGCTCACCGGCAAGCTCGCCGCCGGGTGATGGCTGTAATGGCCGGGGCCGGTCTCGTGGTCCTTGGGGGAGGCCAGCCACACCTGCAGGCCGTGCAGGTTGAAACCACTGGCCTTGAGCGCTTCGGGGGTACGCTCGACATGGGCAATCGCGCTGCCAGCGGTCATCCAGCTGACATCGCCGGCCTGCACCACCTGATCCGAGCCGAGGCTGTCCTTGTGCTGCAAGGCGCCTTCAAACAGGTAGGTGAGGGTAGACAGGCCGATATGCGGATGTTGGCGGATATTCATGCCGGTACCCGGTGCATAGGCGGTGGGCAGCATATGGTCGAAAAACACAAAGGGCCCGACGCTACGGCATTCACGGGAAGGCAGCGGGCGCAGGATCGGCTGCCCTTCGACATCTTCGGCGCGGGGGCGGATCACGGTAAGGGTGGTCATGGTGCATCCCTGTCTGAGCGGGTTGGATGCGTCTGAGCATAACCCGCCCGATGGGACGTTGGCGCTATGCGCTGAAGGCACCTTCCGATAATTTCGTCTCGATGCTGATTTCGGCGGTGGTCATCAGCTTGTGTACCGGGCACTTGTCCGCAACGCGATGCAACTCCTCGCGCTGCTCATCGCTCAGCACACCCTTGAGGGTCAATTTGACGCTGAGTTTGTATTTGCCTTTCTGCTCTTCGGCGGCGTCGTGGGTCACTTCAACGGTCACGCCGGTGAGCGGGATATCTTTCTTCTGCGCGTAGAGCTTGACCGTCAAGGCTTTGCATGACGCCAGCGCAGCATCGAAATAGTCGTGGGGAGAGGGCGCCGAGTCGTCGCCACCCAGGCTCTTTGGCAGGTCGGTAAACAGTTCGTGGTGATTGATATTGACGCTGTGACGGAAGTTTTCAGCGTTCAATGTATTAACGGTAACAGGCATGGCGAACCTCTCAAGGGGCAGGATGAAGGTCATGCAGTTATAGAGCATGCTGGCGCCCAAGTGTTCCAGTTTTTCCGCGCTGAACCTCGAAGGTAGGCGCAAGGTCTACCCGTATCAGCCCTGATTGAGGTTTCACCGTGCTTCGGACCCGCCTGAGTCTTGCCTTGTTGCTCGCTGCCAGCAGCCTTGCCGCGCAGGCCCGCGACTATGCCTACAGTGACGCGCACATGCATTACGTGGATTTTTTCCAGGAAACGGCAGGCATGGACAAACTGCTCAAGGCGATGTCCGAGAACCGCATCGAACATGTAATGATTTCCGGCATCCCCGTGGCCAAGAAATGGCACGAAGACGAGCCCAAGCGCCCCCGCTACTACGCTGGTGATGACGCCGATGCCTATTGGTACAGCGCCACCGATGTGATTGTCGCGGCAGCGGTCAATAAGCTGACCCCCGAGCAGCGCCAGCACTTTCACCCGTTCCTGGCCGGCTTCAACCCCAACGACAAGAACTCCGCTGCCCATATCCAGCGCATGATCGACCTCAACCCCGGGCTGTGGCAGGGTATCGGTGAAGTGTTTACCCGCCATGACGACCTTACCGCCCTGACCTCAGGCGACACGCCCCGCGCCAACAACGAAGCCATGACGCGTATCTACCACCTGGCCGCCGAAAACGACCTGCCCGTGATGCTGCACTCCAACATCACTTCCAAGCGAGAGCGTAACCCACTGTACCTGGCGGAAGTCGAAGAGCCGTTGCGTAACCACCCGCATACGCGCTTTATCTGGGCCCATGCTGGCACCAGCAAGGAAATTCACCGGCATCAGGTGCAGATGGACTTTTTGCTGCCCACCTTGAACCGTATGCTCGAGGCGTACCCCAACCTGTATATCGACCTGTCCTGGAGCATGCTCACGCCCTATCTGCTGGATGAGGCGGGTCAGCCTCGGCAGGAGTGGGTGAAGCTGGTGGAGCGCTTCCCTGAGCGCTTTATGCTGGGATCTGACGTGGTAGGGCGTTTCAATAAGTTAGGTAAGGAGATGCGTCGCTTCGAGCCCTTCCTCGATGCATTACCCGAGGAGGTGGCGCACAAGGTGGCGCGGGATAATTTCCTTGCCATCCTGCCCAAGCCGCCTGGCAATGGTCAGGTGCGTTGATATCGCGTTTTCGTCTTACATAAATGGCGGAGGGTGCCGATAACTTCCAAGACCACACTGCAGGTGGATGCAGTACTTTTTTGGAAGGAATCCAGGCATGAATATCCGTAGTTTGAATATCGCGCCTCGCGCCGGCTTGGGCTTTGGCGTGCTGGCCTTGATGGTATTCGCGTTGGGCGGCTTTGCCCTGTTGCAGATGGCCAATATGCGCCAGCAGTCGGACCAGGTAGAGAACAACTGGTTGCCCAGCGTCATGGCGGTGGGGGAGATGAATCAGGACCTGCTGCGCGTGCGTGCGCTGACCCTGCGCTTGTTGGTTAACCGCGATCCGCAGGCGCTGGCACAAAACGAGCAGAAACTGACCGACCTCAAGAATGGCATGCCCCATGCGCAAGCCCTCTACGAAGGGCTGATCGTGCTCCCTGAAGAGCGCACGCTGTTCGATCGTTTCAAGGCCCAGGAACAGCAATACCTGCAACGTCAGGATCAGGTAATGGCGTTTTCCAAGGCCAACCGGCTCGATGAAGCGATCAAAGTGGCCAACGGTGAGATGAATCAGCTCGCCGATCAAATCGCCGTCACGTTGCGCGATCTGGTCACCCTCAATAAAACCAGTGCCAACCAGGCGGCCAGCCTCGCGCAAAGCGTTTTCAGTCAGTCGCGTACCGGGGTGATTGGCATGATCATCCTCACGGCATTGATCACCATTGGCCTGGCGGTCTGGCTGACCCGCAGCATCGTGCTACCGCTGGCCCAATCGCTGAAAGTAGCTCAGGGCGTGGCCAGCGGCGACCTGACCGGTGAGATCCGCGTGAGCGGCAGCGATGAGCCGGCGCGTTTGCAGCAGGCTCTCAAGGGCATGCAAGAGAATCTGCGCGATACTATCCGGCGCATTGCTGAATCGTCCAACCAATTGGCTTCTGCTTCCGAAGAACTCAGTTGCGTGACGGAGGATGCCACGCGCGGCCTGCATCAGCAGAACCAGGAGATTGAACAGGCGGCCACGGCGGTCAACCAGATGACGGCGGCGGTGGAAGAGGTGGCGAGCAACGCGGTGGCCACGTCCCATGCTTCACGCGATTCTGACCGCATTGCCCAGCAGGGCCGTGAGCAGGTGCAGCAGACGGTGGTGTCGATTGAAGCCCTGGCTACCGATGTGACCGCCAATGTGACCCAGGTCGAGGCGCTGGCGCAAAAGGTCTATGGCATCAGTAAAGTCCTGGACGTGATTCGCTCGATTGCCGAGCAAACCAACCTGCTGGCACTGAACGCGGCCATTGAAGCGGCGCGAGCCGGGGATGCCGGGCGCGGTTTTGCGGTAGTGGCCGATGAAGTGCGTGCCTTGGCCCATCGCACGCAACAGTCGACCCAGGAAATCGAGCAGATGATCAGTGGGATTCAGCAGGGCACCGACCAGGCCGTCAGTTCCATGCAACAGAGCAACACGCGGGCGCGTTCCACGCTGGATATCGCCAAGTCTGCCGGCACGGCGCTGGAAGAGATCGCCTCGGCATTCACCCTGATCAACGAGCGCAACCTTTTGATTGCCAGTGCTTCGGAGCAGCAGGCAGCAGTGGCGCGGGAGGTGGATCGTAACTTGACGAATATCCGCGACCTGGCGCACCAGACGTCTGCCGGGGCGAACCAGACAAGCGCGGCGAGCCAGGAGTTGTCGCGGTTGGCGGTTGACCTGAATTCGATGGTGGCGCGGTTTTCGGTGTAGGGCGGGGAACCGGGTTGACCCATTCGCAGGCAAGCCAGCTCCCACACTGGACTGCATTCCTTCAGGATGAACGCGATCGAAGGTGGGAGCTGGCTTGCCTGCGATGAATGCGACGCGGTTTCAAATCAAAGCGCAAAAAAAGCCCCGAACCAGTCGGGGCTTTTTCATGTGATCAACCTGCGAGGCTTACTTGCCCTGCCAGCGTTTCAGCACGAGGGTGGCATTGGTGCCACCGAAGCCGAAGCTGTTGCTCATCACGGTGTCGATTTTTGCATCTTCACGGGTCTTGGTCAGGATCGGCATATCAGCAACGGCTGGGTCCAGCTCGTCGATGTTGGCCGAGCCGGCCATGAAGTTGCCTTCCATCATCAGCAGGCAGTAGATCGCTTCGTGAACGCCGGCGGCGCCCAGGGAGTGACCCGACAGGCTCTTGGTAGAGCTGATGGCCGGAGCCTTGTCGCCGAATACCGCGCGCACGCCTTCCATTTCCTTGGCGTCGCCGACCGGAGTCGAGGTGCCGTGGGTGTTCAGGTAGTCGATTGGGGTATCAACGGTGGACATGGCCATCTGCATGCAGCGGATCGCGCCTTCGCCGCTTGGGGCAACCATGTCGTAGCCGTCGGACGTCGCGCCGTAGCCGACGATTTCCGCGTAGATCTTGGCGCCGCGGGCCAGAGCGTGTTCCAGCTCTTCAACCACGACCATGCCACCACCGCCGGCAATGACGAAACCGTCACGCTTGGCGTCGTAGGCGCGAGAGGCTTTCTCTGGGGTTTCGTTGTACTGGGTGGACAGTGCGCCCATGGCGTCGAACAGGAACGACTGGCTCCAATGTTCTTCTTCACCGCCGCCGGCGAATACGATGTCCTGCTTGCCCAGCTGGATCTGCTCAACGGCAGTCCCGATGCAGTGGGCGCTGGTGGCGCACGCGGAGGAGATCGAGTAGTTCACGCCCTTGATGGCGAACGGCGTCGCCAGGCAGGCGGAAACGGTGCTGCCCATGGTCCGCGTTACACGGTACGGGCCAACGCGCTTCACGCCTTTTTCGCGCAGGATATCCAGCGCTTCCATCTGGTTGAGGGTCGATGCGCCGCCGGAGCCGGCAATCAGGCCGGTGCGTACGTTCGAAACCTGGTCTTCGCTCAGGCCCGAATCGGCGATCGCGTCTTTCATGGCCAGGTAGGCGTAGGCGGCAGCGTGGCCGACGAAGCGATAGATCTTGCGATCGATCAGTTCTTCGAGGGGCAGGTCGATGGAGCCGGAAACCTGGCTACGCAGACCCATTTCGGCATATTCCGGGTTGAAGCGGATGCCAGGGCGACTTGCACGCAGGTTAGCGGTGACGGTCTCTTTGTCATTGCCCAGGCAAGAAACGATGCCCAGACCAGTGATAACGACGCGGCGCATGCGGATAACCCTTAAAAGTTGTCAGTGGAAGTGAATACGCCGACCCGAAGGCCTTCGGCAGTATAGATCTCGCGACCGTCGACAGTCACCGAACCGTCGGCGATGGCCAGGTTCAGCTTGCCCTTGAGGACGCGCTTGATTTGAATGTTGTAGGTGACTTTCTTGGCGGTCGGCAGGACTTGGCCAAAGAACTTCACTTCGCCCGAACCCAGGGCGCGACCGCGGCCCGGCAGGCCTTGCCAGCCCAGATAGAAGCCGACCAGTTGCCACATGGCGTCGAGGCCCAGGCAGCCTGGCATCACAGGGTCGCCTTCGAAGTGGCAGGCGAAGAACCAGAGGTCCGGGGTGATATCCAGCTCGGCGACCAATTCACCTTTGCCGTACTTGCCACCTTCTTCGCTGATATGGGTGATGCGATCCACCATCAGCATGTTCGGGGCGGGCAGTTGCGCGTTACCTGGGCCGAACAGCTCACCGCGACTGCAGCGCAGCAGGTCTTCCCGAGTAAAGGCGTTTTGTTTGGTCATGCGAGCTCCTCAATAATCCCATGCGGCTGGGTTGGGCAAATCTTCCCGAACCGAATGAAGCGTTCATGCCTCATAGCGGCAGCCTACACATAGACTATTGCGTTGTAGTGAAAGTCACAGCGGCAAGGCACTCAATGTACACTTGTTCACTGAAATTTTAAACCGGGCCTGTTTATCGGCCCGTTCGGGTGCCTAAGACTGCCGCACTTTCGTCTTTCACGCCAGTCGCAGTTGGTTGATGGCGCGGCGCTATTGCACCCAGCGTTGCAGGATTTGCTGCAAATCCGTGCGTTTGAACGGCTTGGCCAGGTAATCGTTCATTCCGGCTGCCAGACAGGCTTCGCGGTCGCCCTGCAAGGCATTGGCCGTCAGGGCGATGATCGGCAGATCGGCGCAGCCAGGCAGTTGGCGAATCTGGCGAGTGGCTTCGTAGCCGTCGATCAATGGCAGCCGGCAATCCATCAGGATAGCAGTGAAAATCAGACTCTCGGCGCTGCGGATCGCCTCGGCGCCGTCGGTGGCCAGGCTGACTTCAAAGCCCAGGCTGCGCAGCATTGCTTCGACCACGGTACGGTTGACCGGGTTGTCTTCCACCAGCAATACGTGGCGTCCGTCGCCGGCACTGGCCTTGCCGAGGGCGTCGGGCGTAATGGCCTGTACTTGTTGCTGATCGATGGCCAGCGGGATTTCCAGGGTAAACACCGAGCCCCGGCCTTCTTCGCTTTGGGCCCGCAAGGTGCCACCCATGCGTTCGGCCAGGGTGCGGGCGATGGGCAAGCCCAGGCCAGTCCCGCCGTAGCGTCTGGAAATGGAGCTGTCGGCCTGCTGGAACGCATCGAACATCAGCTCCAGGCGTTCGGCGCAAATACCGATACCGCTGTCGCGCACGGTGCAGGTGAACCACACCAGTTCGTGGTCCAGGGTTTGCCAATGGGGCTCGACGGTCACGCTGCCGCGTTCGGTAAATTTCAACGCATTACCGATCAGGTTTACCAGGATCTGCCGGATCCGCGTCGGATCGCCTCGCACCCGTAGGGCCTCCATGCCCGCAGGAATCGGCAGCTCCAGGCTCAGCCCGCGTTGCTGGGCACTGTGCTGGAAGGCTTGGGCGCAACTGTTGATCAGGTCGGCAAGGTTGAACGCAATATGTTCCAGTTCCAGGGCGGCGCGCTCAATGCGTGAGAAGTCGAGGATGTCGTTGATCACCTTGAGCAGGTGCTCGGTGGACTCGGAGGCCAGCGCCGCGTACTCGGTCTGTTCGGCAGTCATGTCGGTGGTTTCCAGCAGTTGCAACATGCCCAGCACGCCGTTCATGGGCGTGCGCAGTTCATGGCTCATCATCGCCAGGAAATCCGATTTGGCATTGTTCGCACGCTCGGCCTCCTCGCGGGTCTGGATCAACTGGGCCATGGCTTGTTGCTGCTCGCGACTGGCCTGGTTCAGGCCTTCGGCCAGGTTGTTGATATGCCGCGAAAGGTCACCCAGCTCCGAGTCATCGACAATCGGTAGCGGGGTTTTGTAATCGCCTTGCTGGATAGCCTTGACCGCATGGCCCATCGCGCTTATTGGTTGCGACAGGCTTGCCGCCAGGCGTCGTGCCAGCAGGAAGGTAAACAGCAAGGCGAACAGCGCCAGGATCCCGGCCTTGAACAGGATTTCCTGCTGGCGCTGGCTGAACGCGTCATTGGACATGCCGACAATCACCCGCCCCAGGTAGTCGGCTCGGGGTGCCTTGGGTTCGTTGAGGTTGTCCTGGAAAAAGTCATTGTTGAGCTGGATGTGTTGCAGGCGGATTGGCGCCTGGAACACCTTCACGGACAGCGAGCGGTCATGTCTTTCCGACGGCTGCTCGACATACACCAGAATGTTTTCGGCGCTGTTCTGAATTTCCAGGAAGCGCACGTGAGGCGTGGCCAAGGTCGCACGCAGCAGCGCTTCAAGCACATCGTTGTTGCCGGAAATCACTCCATACTCAGTCGCGGGCGCCAGTTGGTTGGCGATCAATTGGCCGGTGTGGTCCAGCTCCTGGCGCAAATCCTGGATCCGTACGAAGGTAAAGAAGCTGATCAACAGCAGGGTCAACAATAACGCGGGGCCCAGGGTAATGAGCTGGGTGCGGGTGTTGATATCCCAACGGCGACGCAAGGTCATGGGCGTTTCTCTCCTTCGGCCAAGCGGGCGGCGACGGCGGTTTCATCAACCTGTTCGATGCCCAGTGAGCGCGCGACTTGCGGGTTGCCCACGACTTTGAAGTGTTGCGGGTACAACGTGTGCGGCCAATTGGCCGGCGGGTGATCCAGCAGACGGTCGAGCACGGCAAGCCAGTCGGGCTGATCGCTGTAGGTGCTGGCCAGGCTGCCGGCCCGGACAAACCCGGCATTGGGCCCTATCAGGGGCAGTTGCTGGGCGTAGCTGCTCAGCAACAGGTTCTTTACCGTTTTGGGGTTGTACAGTTGCGGGTCGTCAAGGCCGAGCAGCACATCGCTGTTCTTGAACAGGGTTTGCAGCGGGCGGCTGTCACTGGTGTTGTCCCAGAGCTGAGGCACGATTTCCAGGCCCAGGGGGGTGGCAAACCGGATCAGCTCGCGCAGCAGGAATTCACTGTCGGCACCGTAAAGCACACCGATGCGTCGCGCCTGCGGCAGGGTGTCGGCGATCAGGCGCAACTGGCGCTCCAGCGGCGGGTCGCTCCATAGCAGGCTGATTTTGGCCGGGTGCGTATTACCCAGGCGTTGCCGCGCCTGCAGGCGGCTGATGCGCAGCACCAGGGTCGGCGGTCCCTGGGTATCCAGCAGGCGCCAATCGAGGCTGGGCAGGTCCAGGAGGATCAAGCGAGTGCCGGCGGGCAACTTGCTTGGTGCCGGCAAGTCCTTGAGCAGGGTGAAGCTGACCCGGTCCTCGGGGCGCTGCTGGGCAAGGGCCTGGGTGAAGGCTTGCACCCCGGCGCCGTCTTCGGCAGCCGTCAGCAGGATATCGGCACTCCACGCCGGCACCGCCAGCAGCAGGCACGCGAGCAGCACGCCACGGCGCCACAATCGTGAAAGCAGCAAGAGGGTCATCCGTGACTGATCGGCCATGTCAGAAGTCCAGCTCGGCGCTGAAGTAGAGAACGTGACGATGGTCGTAATTATTGTCGGCCCAGGTGGTGGGCTGGTCATCAAGGCGTTGCTGCAACATGCCGGCCAGCTCCACATTGGTTTTGCCCACGGCAATGCGTTTGGCTACCCGCAGGTCGACCCGTTGGAAGCGATACTGGTTAAGAGCGTCGTCGCCATAGTAGAACAGGGCGCTGGACCACCCTTGGCCCCACTCGCGCAGCCAACCGGCCGAGCCGCTGTTGCGCGCGGTTTGCGCCTTGTCCCGTGGGTTGCTGGAAGTAGCGTCGACATAAGCGTAGGTCAGGCGCAGGCGGTCGGTGTTGCTCATGCGCCAGTCGAACTGTGATTCGGCACCGGTAAAGCGCGAGCTGTTGGCGTTGCTGGCGATGTATTGGTTGTTGCGCAGCGGCGAGCTGATCATGTCGGTGATTTCGTCATAGAACAGCTTCACGTCGACATTCAGCCCCAGGTCGGCAAAGAACCCGTTGTAGCCCAGTTCTCGGGAGCGCATCAACTCTTTGTCGAGGTCGCCAGGGCCGCGCGTCACGACAAAATATTGCCCGGAGTTTTGTCCGTAGGCCGGGGAGCTGAGGTTGTTGACGCGGTAGCTCCAATTGACGTTGTTCTCGAACATGTCCGGCGAGCGGATCGCCTCGGAGTAAACCGCCCGCAACCCGTGACGCGGGTTGATCAGGTAATTGACCGCCACACGCGGCGTCAGTGAGTCGCCGCTCAGGTGACTGTCTTCGTACATGGCGCCACCCTGCAGCAGCCAGTGTTCGCTGGCCCGCCATTCAAGGTGCCCGAACAGGCGCCAGGTGGTGTCGTCCAGGGTTCCATTGAAGTAGGTGTCCGAGTCGGCGCGGTCATAGCGATAGTTGATGCCGCTGACCAGGCGCAAGCTGTCGGATAGGCTCAAGGTGTCCTGGATCTCCACGTCGTAGCGGCTTTCGCGGGTGCTTTGGTCGATATCGCCGCAGACGGTGTCCTTGCCGCCGTGGTTTTTCCATTGATCCAGCACCTGGTTGGCCAATGCCTGCTCGGCGGCGCTTCCCGGGGGTGGAGAGCCTTGGCTGTAGGTGTCCATGTGCCGCGCCAACAGTTCGGCATAGTTGGGGTTCAGTTGCCACAACTGGGTCAGCTGCGGGCTGAACGAGACCTTGGCATCACAGGCTTTCCAGACCTGTCGGCGGTCCCATTGCTGGGCTGAACCCTGGATATACAGACTGTGATCGGGATTGAAGTCGAAATTCCAGCGCAAAGAGCCAGCGTAGTCCTTGGCGACAACATCGGAATTGCTGCCGCCTTCGCTGATCCCGTCAAACACCGGGGTGTAGGTATAAGGGCGCTGATTGGTGCCTTCCTTGGCATTGAGTTGCCAGTCGATACTTTGTTGCGCGTTCAGCGTCTGGCTCACTGCCAGGCTGAAACGGTTGAGACGGCGACCGTCACGGCGGTCGGCGCCGACCGCGTCGCTGTCAAAACCGTCGTCCTGTTGCCCGGACAGGGATAAGCGCAAATCGCCGGTTTCCCAACCCACGCCCTGGCTGGCATAGAAGTCGTTGATCCCCCGTTCGCCGCGGGTGACCTTCACCCGCGAGCCCTGGCTGTTGGCGGGGGAACGGGTGAGGATATTGACCACCGCCATCAGTGCATTGGCGCCGTAGCTGACGGTATTGGGGCCGCGAAATACCTCAATGCGTTCGATATCTTCCATGGCCACCGGGATATCGCTCCAGTCCACCGTGGCCAGGCCGGCGCGGTACACCGAACGCCCGTCGATCAGCACCTGCATCCGCCGCGCATCACTGGCGCTGGTGCCGTGGTAGTTGACCGACGCCTGGTTGCCGGTGGTATAGCCGACCATCATCCCGGGCACCAGGCGCAGCAGTTCGGCGATGTCCCGGGCGCCGCTGGCCTTGATCAGCTCACTGTCGATCACCGTCATGCTGCCGGGCACGGCGGCGGCCGATTGCTTGAGGCGCGTGGCGGTCAACACCTGCGGCAGCGGCTGGCTGTCGAGAAACAGATCGTCAGCCAGGGCAGGTACGCTGCACAACAGCATCAACCATAGAGATGAGCGAGGAGGAGGGCCCAGGTACACGGCACGGCCTTGTTAATGACGGATAGCCGCCCATGTTAACTGAGGTGGGGCTATTTGCCAGTCGTCGGACTTGCAATTACTTCGTACAAACGTGGCATTTTCCGACAAGTGCGCGAATTGATACGGGGGCTGGCCGCAAGCCGGGCGGCCCGTATAATGCCGCCATCGCCATTGGTATGGATTAACGGATTGCATATGACTCAACAGCGCCCTATTGCGGTCCTGGGAGGCGGAAGTTTTGGCACCGCCGTGGCTAACCTGCTGGCCGAGAACGGCCATGCCGTGCGTCAGTGGATGCGCGACCCCGAGCAGGCTGAAGCCATTCGCGTGCACCGGGAAAACCCCCGTTACCTTAAAGGCATCAAGATTCATCCAGCTGTCGAACCGGTTACCGACCTGCTGGAAACGCTCACTGCTTGCGACCTGTGCTTCGTCGCGCTGCCCTCCAGTGCGTTGCGCTCAGTGCTGGCGCCGCACGCCGAGCGCCTGGCAGGCAAGTTGCTGGTCAGCCTGACCAAAGGCATTGAGGCCCAGACCTTCAAACTGATGAGTGAAATCCTCACCGAGATTGCCCCACTGGCCCGCATTGGCGTGCTGTCCGGCCCGAACCTGGCGCGGGAGGTGGCCGAACACGCCTTGACCGCCACGGTGGTTGCCAGTGAAGACGACGCCTTGTGTGAGCAGGTACAGGCCGTGCTGCATGGCCGCACCTTCCGGGTCTACGCCAGCGCCGATCGCTTTGGTGTCGAGTTGGGCGGGGCGTTGAAAAACGTCTACGCGATCATTGCCGGCATGGCCGTCGCCTTGGGCATGGGTGAAAACACCAAGAGTATGCTGATCACCCGTGCGCTGGCCGAGATGACCCGCTTTGCGGTGAACCAGGGTGCCAACCCGATGACGTTCCTGGGCCTTGCGGGCGTGGGTGACTTGATCGTCACCTGCTCATCGCCCAAAAGCCGCAACTATCAGGTAGGTTTTGCCCTGGGCCAAGGGCTGAGCCTGGAAGACGCTGTGACGCGTCTGGGTGAAGTGGCCGAAGGGGTCAACACCCTCAAGGTATTGAAGGCCAAGGCCCAGGAAGTGGGGGTGTATATGCCGCTGGTCGCCGGTTTGCACGCGATCCTGTTCGAAGGGCGCACCTTGGAGCAGGTCATCGAGTTGTTGATGCGGGCGGAGCCCAAGACCGATGTCGACTTTATTTCTACCAGTGGTTTCAACTGAGGAACGCGCCATGAACGATCCGAAAGCAGCCCCCAAATATGAGTCGATTGCCTTGCGCATTCTGTGGATGCTGGCGTTTGCGCTGGTGTGGCAGGTGGCGCAATTGCTGCTCGGCGCGTTGGTGGTGGTGCAATTGATTTACCGGCTTGTCTACGGTGCGCCGAACCTGGGCCTGATGAATTTTGGCGATAGCCTCAGCCAGTTCCTGGCGCAGATCGGCCGCTTCGGTAGCTTCCACACCGACCAAAAGCCTTGGCCGTTTGCCGATTGGCCAGCCCCGCGTGCACCCGAAGGCGAAGCCGCCCACAGCGTGCCGCCAGCACCGCACCCGGTGCGTGATGAAGAGCCAAAGCTATGAAGTTGTGGGTTTTGCGCCACGGGGAGGCCCAGGTGCACGCCCGCACGGACGCTGAACGCAATCTTACCGAGCATGGCCGTGCCGAAGTATTGCTCAGCGCTGCGCACCTGATCGGGCAGCCTCTCAGTGCCATCATCGCCAGCCCTTATGTGCGGGCGCAGCAGACGGCTCAATTGGTGCGCGGAGTTTTGGGGTTCGAGCCGGATGTGCGCACGGTGCCGTGGCTGACGCCTGATGGTGATGTTCAGCAGGTGCTGAGGGAGCTTGATACTGATGACAACGTGTTGCTGGTCAGCCATCAGCCTTTGGTGGGCAGTTTGATCAGCTTTTTGCAGCATGGGCATCAGCGCCAGCCACAGCCGATGTATACGGCCAGCCTGGCGGAGCTTGAGGGGGATTTTCCGCTGGCGGGTTTGATGAGTCTGGTGGGGGTGAAGAATCCCGAGGCATAAGGGGCGAGGCTGGGCCTGTGGCGAGGGAGCTTGCTCCCGTGACGACCTGTAAGTCGCCGAATCGATATCTGATGTGCTGGGGTCCAAATGTGGGAGGGGGCTTGCCCCCGATGGCGGCCTGAGGGCCGGCCAGGATGTTGGATCAAATCGAGTACATATCCATTGCTGCGGTAACGGCTGATATTGGTTCCGCTCTTACAGCGGGTCACTTTCGAAAAGCGCGAAAGTAACCAAAGCGCTCTTGCCCCACCACTCGGCACCTCGCTTAGGCTCGGTGTGCCCGTAATCCGCCATGGATTTGGGGGGCCGCCGCCACGCGCCATCCATGGCGCGGGGCGGCTAAACCGGCATCCCTGCCGGTTTACCCCCCAAATCCCTGTCGAATTCCGGCCAGCGTGGTTTGACGGGGCGCCTGAGATCAAGAGCAGATCAAGATCAAGAGCGGCTCGCTTCGCATCGTGGTTACGGTTGGCTGTTCTGTGTTCCCTGAGAAATGGTTGGCTTTGTGTGTGCTATACAGTCAGCCAAGCAAGTGCTTGGTTGGCTGTATCTCGGATCACAAAGGAGCGCGTCCCATGCCTGTCGCTTTTCGTTTGCCGTTGCAGGTCTTCTTCGAGCGTGAAGCGCGGCACCCGCGTAAGGTTTTTCTGGTGCAGCCCATTGACGGTGGCGAGGTGCAGACCCTCACCTGGGGCGATGTCGGCCACCAGGCCCGGTGCGCTGCCCACTGGTTGCGTGCACGTGACTTGCCCCAAGGTTCGCACATCGCCCTGATCTCGAAAAACTGCGCACACTGGATCATCGCCGATCTGGCGATCTGGATGGCCGGGCACGTTTCGGTGCCGCTTTATCCCAACCTCACCGCTGACTCTGTCGCCCATGTGCTGACCCATTCCGAGGCGGCGTTGGCGTTGATCGGCAAGCTCGATGACTGGCCGGCAATGGCGCCGGGTGTGCCAGCGGGTGTGCCAACCATTAGCCTGCCGCTGTGCCCGGCGGGGACGTTCGATTTCAGCTGGGCGGACCTGCAAGCCTGCTCACCGATCCAGGACCACCCCGAACCCCTTGGCTCGACACTGGCCACCATCGTCTACACCTCCGGGACGACCGGTTTGCCGAAGGGTGTGATGCAAACGTTCGGGGCACTGGGCTTCGCTGCCACCCGCGGCACCGAGTTGTTCGGCCTGGGGGAGGGCGATCGGTTGCTGTCCTACCTGCCGCTGTGCCACGTCGCCGAACGCATGTTTGTGGAAATGGCGGCGATCTACACCGGGCAAACCGTATTTTTTGCGCAAAACCTGGATACCTTCCTGCAAGATTTGCGCAGGGCACGGCCGACGGCCTTGTTTGGCGTGCCACGTATCTGGACCAGGTTCCAGTTGGGTGTCTACGCCAAGATCCCGGAAAAACGCCTCGACACCCTGTTACGCCTGCCTTTTATCGGCAAGCGCGTCGGTCATAAAGTGCTCGCGGGACTGGGGCTGGATGCACTGCGTATTGCCCTGTCCGGTGCGGCACCCGTGCCCGAGGCGTTGCTGGGTTGGTATCAGCGCCTTGGCCTGGACGTGCTGGAGGTGTACGGCATGAGCGAAAACTGCGGCTATTCCCATGTATGCCGCCCCGGTGCACAGATGCTGGGTTGGATTGGCCTGCCCTGCCCAGGCGTAGAAGTGCGCATCGACCCATCAGGCGAAGTGCAGGTACGCAGCGGCGCGACCATGCTGGGCTACTTCAAGGACCCGCAAAAAACCGCTGAGACCCTTACCGAAGATGGCTTCCTGCGTACCGGCGACAAGGGTGAGCAGGACGCAGACGGCCGTCTGCGCTTGACCGGGCGCCTCAAGGAGATTTTCAAGACCAGCAAAGGCAAATACGTGGCCCCGGCGCCGATTGAAAATCGCCTGGCCGAACATGCACGCATCGAACAGGTGTGTGTAGTCGGCGAGGGGCTTGGCGCACCGATCGGGCTATGCGTGTTGTCGGCACAGGGCCAAGCCCGCCAAACGCTTGAAACCCACCTTGACCACTGGCTGGCACAGGTCAACGCCGGGCTGGATAAACATGAGCGCTTGCGCCAATTGGTGGTGGTGAAAGACAACTGGGCGGTGGAAAACGGCTTTCTCACGCCGACCTTGAAGATCAAGCGCAACGTGATCGAGTCGACGTACGGGCCACATTTGCACACTTGGAGCGAGCGCGCTGAAACCGTTCTGTGGCAGGATTAGGATCGTAATAAAACCAACAAGGACAACCCTATGAGCCTGTGGCGCACCCAACCGAATATCGAACAACTCAACGCGATCCAGAAAAACACCATCGGTGAGTTGCTCGATATTCGTTTCGAAAGCTTCGACGAGCACTCCCTCACTGCCAGCATGGTGGTCGATCACCGCACCCATCAGCCCTACGGCCTGCTGCATGGTGGCGCCTCGGTGGTGTTGGCCGAGAGCGTCGGCTCCATGGCTGCTTACCTGTGCATCGACGCCAGCAAGTTTTATTGCGTGGGCCTTGAGGTCAATGCCAACCACCTGCGTGGCGTGCGCAGCGGGCGGGTGACGGCGGTGGCCAAAGCCATTCATATCGGGCGCACCACACAGGTATGGGATATCCGTCTGAGCAGCGATGATGGCAAGGCCAGTTGCGTCTCGCGCCTGACAATGGCCGTGGTACCGCTGGGCGAAAACCCGCCGGCACGATAGGCGTGGCGTGAGTGTCATCATTCCTGGCAGTTACAGTCATTGCTGTAGGCGGCCGGTATGGTGACAATCAACCTCTGTTTTTATCGATGGAACCTGTATGTCGCAGCACGTGTTTTTTACCCACGCCAATGGCTTCCCTTCGGCCACCTACGGCAAGCTGTTTGCCGCGCTGGCCCCGGAATATACGGTGGCGCATCTGCCCCAGCACGGTCACGACCCCAGGTTCCCGGTGGATGATAACTGGCAGAATCTGGTGGACGAGTTGATCCACCACCTTGAGCAACAGCCGGAACCCGTGTGGGGCGTCGGCCATTCCCTCGGTGGCGTGCTGCATTTGTACGCGGCCATGCGTTGCCCGCAGTTGTACCGTGGCGTGGTGATGTTGGATTCGCCGGTGCTCACCCGTGCCGACCGCTGGGTGATCCGCGCCGCCAAGCGCTTTGGTTTTATCGATCGACTGACACCGGCCGGACGTACCCTTGGCCGGCGTGAAGAATTCACCGACCTGGACACCGCACGCAGCTACTTCTCCGGCAAAACCCTGTTTCGTGGCTTCGACCCCGAATGCTTTGACGCGTATTTGGAGCATGGCTTGCAGCAAGTCGGCGACCGCCTGCGCCTGCGCTTCGACCCGGCCACCGAAATCAGCATCTACCGGGGCGTGCCGCACACCAGCCCGGGCCAGGTACGCCAGCTGAAAGTGCCACTGGCCGTGGTGCGTGGTCGCCAGAGCCGAGTGGTCATGCGTCACCATGCCAGCGGCGTCGGCCGCTTGCCCATGGGCGAAATGCTCACTATGCCAGGCGGTCATATGTTCCCCCTCGAACGCCCCCAGGACACGGCTGCCTTGATCAAGAACCTGTTCGCCCGCTGGCAAGCCCGCGAGCGCAGTTGCGCATGAGTACACCGGTCGAAGAGGTTCGCCTGAGCCTGGGGCATATCGAATTGGCCGCGCACCTGTTCGGGCCCGAGGATGGCCTGCCAGTGATTGCCCTGCATGGCTGGCTGGACAACGCCAACAGTTTTGCGCGCCTGGCGCCGAAGCTGCACGGGTTGCGCATCATCGCTCTGGATATGGCTGGGCACGGGCATTCGGCCCATCGCCCGGCAGGCGCCGGTTACGCCTTGTGGGATTATGTCTACGACGTGCTGCAGGTAGCCGAACAACTGGGGTTGAAACGTTTTGCATTACTTGGCCACTCCCTGGGCGCCATCGTCTCGCTGGTGTTGGCCGGGGCGCTGCCGGAGCGAGTGACGCACCTGGGTTTGATCGACGGTGTGATCCCGCCGACCGCCAGCGGCGAGAATGCAGCCGAGCGTCTGGGCATGGCCTTGCAGGCGCAACTGAACCTGCAAGAAAAGCGCAAGCCAGTCTACAACACCCTCGAAAAAGCGGTTGAAGCGCGAATGAAGGGCGTGGTGGCAGTCAGTCGTGAAGCGGCGCAACTGCTGGCCCAGCGCGGTTTGATGCCGGTACCGGACGGTTACACCTGGCGCAGCGACAGTCGCCTGACCCTGGCATCGCCGATGCGTCTGACCGATGAACAGGCCATGGCTTTTGTGCGTCGCGTCAGTTGCCCGGCGCAGTTGGTGGTGGCGGCTGACGGCATGTTGGCGAAACATGCTGAATTGCTTTCTCAGCTACCCTTCAGCGTTACTACGCTGCCAGGTGGCCATCATTTGCACCTGAATGATGAGTCCGGCGCCGCTCTTGTTGCAGACTGTTTCAATCGGTTCTTCTCCACGCCTTGACTTGGCGGGGTCAACTGCCGAGGCTGGGCGGATTGAAAGGGAGTCAACCATGAACACACTCAACATCGCTGTGACCTCCATTGGCCAGGGCCTATCGATCCGATGAGCCTGGGTAAAGGATGTATCCGTGCCCTTGGCCTTTGCTGTTTCAGCCCCCTGGTGTTTGCCGCCGATATACCCGGCAGCCAGGATTTACCTGCTGTGTCCCGCCAGGTTGACGCGCAAATAGTCGACTATCGCCCCGCTGAAGAGAAGGAACGCATCTACCCCATGGGCGCGATCCGCAAGATCAGCGGCCAGTTGCGTTACGAAGGCCAGGCCACCGCGCGCGGCCAGGCCACTGCAATCACCTATGAATTGCCCGCGGAGCACAGCTCCAGCGCCGCCTTTACTGCAACGCGCGAAGCTTTGCAGGCCAAGGGCGCGCAGCTGTTGTTCTGGTGCCAGGCCCGCGATTGCGGCGAGAGCAGCCTATGGGCCAATGAAGTGTTCGGCAACGCCAAGCTGGTGGGGGCCGATGGCCAGCAGGAATACCTGCTGCTGCGCCTGGCCGCCCCGCAGAACAACTCGCTGGTCGCGCTGTACGGCATTACTCGCGGCAACCGACGCGCTTACCTGCATGTGGAGCAACTCGATGCCAGCGCGCCCTTGGGCGATCTGCTACCCACCTCGGCCACCCTGCTGCGAGAGCTCAAAAGCACGGGCGAGCTGGATCTCCCTGCATTGGCCGCCGAGCCTGATGACACCTGGCTGACCTTGATTTCCCGTGGGTTGAACCTTGATACCACCTTGCGCGTGAGCCTGACCGGCCCGAAAGCCGAGGCCTGGCGCCAGGCCCTGGTCGACAAGGGCGTGCGCGCCGCACGCCTGGAAACCGGCAGCGGTGACG
Source organism: Pseudomonas sp. GZJR-8 (assembly GCF_002916705.1). NCBI lineage: Bacteria > Pseudomonadati > Pseudomonadota > Gammaproteobacteria > Pseudomonadales > Pseudomonadaceae > Pseudomonas > Pseudomonas sp. GZJR-8. The sequence continues at coordinate 134,816 of NZ_JXSI01000012.1, forward strand.
CTAAGGGTTTGCACCTGCATCTGATACGCTGACCGTTACAAGGCGAACGGACCCGTGCCGTTCGCCTAAGCTCTCTTCCTACAGCCTTATTCTCGAGATACCCGATGCTCAATAACGATCGCCTGCTGGTGCAAATCCTGCTGCTGGTGCTGTTTGGCGCCAGCTTCTGGGTCATGGCGCCGTTCTGGTCGGCGCTGTTCTGGGGCGCGGTGCTGGCGTTTGCCAGTTGGCCGCTGATGCGTTTGCTCACTCGCTGGCTGGGCGGGCGGGAGTCTCTGGCTGCCGGCATCCTGACCCTGGGCTGGATGCTGCTGGTGGCGGTGCCGCTGGTGTGGCTGGGGTTCAACCTGGCCGACCATGTGCGCGATGCGGTGGCGCTGATCAAAGACATTCAGGTCGACGGCTTGCCCGAGGCGCCGACCTGGTTGGGCTCGATCCCGTTCGTCGGCGAGCGCCTGGTGGCGATGTGGGACAGCATTGACCAACAAGGCGCGGCGCTGATGGTCAGCATCAAGCCGTACCTCGGCCAGGTCGGCAACTGGTTGCTGGCACGCAGTGCGCAAATTGGCGGCGGTATTCTTGAGCTGACCCTGAGCCTGGTCTTCGTGTTCTTTTTCTACCGTGATGGGCCGCGCCTGGCGATGTTTGTGCACCGTCTGCTGGAACGGCTGATCGGTGAACGTGCCGGCTATTACATCGAGCTGGTGGCCGGTACGGTGCAGCGGGTGGTCAATGGTGTGATCGGCACTGCGGCGGCCCAGGCCTTGCTGGCGCTGATCGGCTTCCTGATCGCCGGCGTGCCGGGTGCGCTGGTGCTGGGTATCGTCACTTTCCTGCTCAGCCTGATCCCCATGGGCCCGCCGCTGGTGTGGATTCCGGCCACGGCCTGGCTGGCGTGGAAGGGTGACTACACCTATGCGGTGTTCCTGGGGGTATGGGGTACGTTTGTGATCAGCGGTGTGGATAACGTGCTCAAGCCGTATCTGATCAGTCGTGGCGGTAACCTGCCGTTGGTGATTGTGCTGCTGGGGGTGTTTGGGGGGTTGATCGCCTTTGGCTTTATCGGGCTGTTTATCGGGCCGACGCTGCTGGCGGTGGCGTACAGCCTGTTGACGGACTGGAGCGCTACCCAGGCGCAAGTGCGTCGTGACGACAAGCCGTGTAATTGAGGGGCTAGGCATCAGGATGTGATGCGACGCTGCACCTGTGGGAGGGGGCTTGCTCCCGATGGCGGCCTCAGGGCCGACCAGGATGTTGGATCCGACTGAGTACATATCCGTTATTTGGGTAACGGCTGATATTGGTTCCGCTTTTACAGCGGGTCACTTTGGAAAAAGAGCCCCAAAGTAACCAAAGGGCTCTTGCCCCACCACTCGGCACCTCGCCTAGGCTCGGTGTGCCCGTAATCCGCCATGGATTTGGGGGGCCGCCGCCACGCGCCATCCATGGCGCGGGGCGGCTAAACCGGCATCCCTGCCGGTTTACCCCCCAAATCCCTGTCGGATTCCGGCCAGCGTGGTTTAGCGGGGCGCCTAAGATCAAAAGCAGATCAAGAGCGGCTCGCTTCGCATCGTGGTTACCGTGGGTGCGGCAAGCTGCACAGTTGTATAGAAGGGAGAAGCCTCAGCCCCTCGGCAACCACATCACTGCAGTCAACCCACCACCCGGCGTGTCCTCCAGGCTCAAGTGCCCGCCAAGCCGCTCGACGGCCTCTCTGGCAATGGTCATCCCCAAACCGACCCCTCCGGAATTGCGGTTGCGCGATCCCTCCAGCCGAAAGAACGGTTCGAACACCGCCTCGCGTTTATCGGCGGCGATTCCCGGGCCGTTATCGATCACTCTGATCACCAGTGCGCCACGGCTGTCGGCCAGTTCTACCCGGGCCATGCCGGCATAGCGCAGCGCGTTGTCGATCAGGTTGTTGAGGCATGAGCGCAGGGACATGGGCTGCACTTGCAAAGGCGCGCAGGTGCCTGAGAATTGCACGTCGCAGCCCTGGTCCTGGGCGTTCTCGCTGAGGGACTCCACCAGTGCCTGAACGTCAAGCCAATGCCGCGTTTCGCTGGTGCGTTGTTCATGCAGGTAGCTCAGGGTGGCGTCGAGCATATCGATCATGTCGTTCAGGTCCTGACGCATCTGGCCTTGCAGCTTGGTGTCTTCGATCTGTTCCAGGCGCAGTTTGAGGCGTGATAACGGGGTGCGCAGGTCGTGAGAGACCGCACCGAGCATACGTGCCCGCTGGCTGACTTGTTCGCGGATGCGCTTTTGCATCAGGTTGAAGGTCGAGGCCGCTTGCCTTGCCTCGCGCGGGCCGGATTCCACCAGCGGCGGGCTGTCGAGGTCGACGCTCAAGCGCTCGGCTGCGGCACTCAGGCGCTGGATCGGCCGGCTAAGCAGCTTGGCGCCGTACCAGGCTGCAATGATCAACGAGATGAATTGAAACGTCAGCGGTACCAGCGGGCCACCAAACCAAGGGCGAGGTTCCTTGCGCAGCGGTTTGAGGGTGCCGTCCGGTTGTTCGACGAACGCCTGGGGAGGCGGAGGCGGTGGCCGGCCGTAGTGGTGAAACCAGAAGAGCGCCAGCACGTGGGCCAGCACAATGGCCACCAGCAATAGGCCGAACAGTCGCCCGAACAGCGTATTGAAGGTAGCGCGCATCAACCGATATCCCGGGCGTCGAACAGGTAGCCTTCGCCGCGTACGGTCTTGATCAACTGCGGGGCCTTGGGGTCATCCCCCAGTTTCTGGCGCAGGCGTGATACCAGCAAGTCGATGCTGCGATCAAAGGCTTCGATGGAGCGACCACGGGCCGCATCCAGCAGTTGCTCGCGGCTCAATACGCGGCGCGGGCGTTCGATGAACACCCACAGCAAGCGAAACTCGGCATTGGACAGCGGCACCACCAGGCCGTCATCGGCCACCAACTGGCGCAGTACGCTGTTGAGGCGCCAGGTGTCGAAGCGGATGTTGGCCCGTTGCTCGGTGCGGTCATCGCGCACCCGGCGCAGGATGGTCTGGATACGGGCCACCAGCTCCCGGGGCTCGAATGGTTTGGACATATAGTCATCAGCGCCCAGTTCCAGGCCGATGATGCGGTCGGTGGGTTCGCAGCGGGCCGTGAGCATCAGGATCGGAATGTCCGACTCGGCACGCAGCCAGCGGCACAGCGACAACCCGTCCTCGCCCGGCAGCATCAGGTCCAGTACTACCACATCAAAGGTTTCGGCTTGCATGGCTTGGCGCATGGCGGTGCCGTCGGTGACGCCCGAGGCCAGGATATTGAAGCGCGCCAGGTAGTCGATCAGCAGTTCGCGGATCGGCACGTCGTCGTCGACGATCAGCGCACGGGTGGTCCAGCGCTTGTCTTCGGCGATCGTCGTGCCTTTAGGCTCTTCGTTTACGGGGACGGAAGGGGTCTGCATAGTGCGATCATCTGCCTGAGTAGTGCTGTCAGCATAGGCGCCCAGCGCCGTGGCTGGAAATGCTGGGCGTGCGATAGTGTGCGAGGCTAGCCGGGCGGCGTGTTGAGGGCGTGTCGTGAATGTATCGACTTTGAAACAAGTGCTCGAAATCGCGTGTATCGGGCACTTGATCAGTATTTACCGATCATCGGATCCCGCAACGGCGCTGCTTGCGCTACAATCCGCGCCGATTTCGACTTGCCTGAGAGCCCATTCCAATGTCCGTCTGCCAGACTCCTATCATCGTCGCCCTGGATTACCCCACTCGTGACGCCGCACTGAAGCTGGCTGACCAGTTGGACCCCACGCTATGCCGGGTCAAGGTCGGCAAGGAACTGTTCACCAGTTGCGCGGCGGAAATCGTCGGCACCCTGCGGGACAAAGGCTTCGAAGTGTTCCTGGACCTGAAATTCCATGACATCCCCAACACCACGGCAATGGCCGTGAAGGCTGCGGCCGAAATGGGCGTGTGGATGGTCAATGTGCACTGCTCCGGCGGCTTGCGCATGATGAGCGCGTGCCGCGAAGTGCTGGAACAGCGCAGCGGCCCCAAACCGCTGCTGATCGGCGTGACCGTGCTGACCAGCATGGAACGCGAAGACCTGGCCGGTATTGGCCTGGATATCGAGCCTCAGACGCAGGTATTGCGCCTGGCGGCTCTGGCGCAGAAAGCCGGCCTCGATGGCTTGGTATGCTCGGCCCTGGAAGCCCAGGCCCTGAAGAACGCCCACCCGTCGTTGCAACTGGTGACGCCGGGTATTCGCCCGGCGGGCAGCGCGCAGGATGACCAGCGCCGTATCCTGACCCCGCGCCAGGCCCTGGATGCCGGTTCGGACTATCTGGTGATCGGCCGTCCGATCAGCCAGGCGGCGGATCCGGCCAAAGCACTGGCGGCGGTGGTTGCCGAAATCGCCTGAATGTCCCCGATATTAATGTGGTAGCGGGCTTGCTCGCTCCCACATTTAGATCAGCAGTGCGTCAGACTACTTTTAAAACCAACTTCCCGAAGTTCTCGCCGCTGAACAGCTTCATCAGCGTTTCCGGGAAGGTCTCCAGCCCCTCGACAATATCCTCCTTGCTCTTGAGCTTGCCCTGGGCCATCCAGCCGGCCATTTCCTGCCCGGCCGCTGCGAAGTTCGCCGCGTGGTCCATCACCACAAACCCTTCCATGCGCGCACGGTTGACCAGCAACGACAAGTAGTTGGCCGGACCTTTGACGGCTTCCTTGTTGTTGTATTGGCTGATCGCGCCGCAAATCACCACGCGGGCTTTGAGTGCCAGGCGGCTGAGCACGGCGTCGAGAATATCGCCGCCGACGTTATCGAAATATACGTCCACGCCTTTGGGGCACTCGCGTTTGAGGGCGGCGGGTACGTCTTCGCTTTTGTAGTCGATGGCGGCGTCAAAGCCCAGCTCATCGAGCAGGAACTTGCACTTGTCGGCACCGCCGGCAATCCCCACCACGCGGCAGCCTTTGATCTTGGCGATCTGCCCGGCGATGCTGCCCACGGCACCCGCGGCGCCGGAAATGACCACGGTGTCACCGGCTTTCGGCGCACCGGTCTCCAGCAGGGCGAAGTAAGCCGTCATGCCGGTCATGCCCAGGGCAGACAGGTAACGGGGCAGGGGCGCAAGCTTGGGGTCGACCTTGTAGAAACCACGGGGCTCGCCGAGGAAGTAATCCTGCACGCCCAGGGCGCCATTCACGTAGTCCCCCACCGCGAAGTTCGGATGGTTCGAGGCAATCACCTTGCCGACGCCCAGCGCCCGCATCACTTCGCCGATGCCGACCGGCGGGATGTAGGACTTGCCCTCATTCATCCAGCCACGCATGGCCGGGTCGAGGGACAGGTATTCATTGCGTACCAGGACCTGGCCGTCGGCAGGCGTGCCCACCGGCACTTCCTGGTAGGTGAAGGTCTCTCGCGTGGCCGCACCGACCGGGCGTTTGGCGAGCAGGAATTGGCGGTTGGTCTGGGCGGTCATGGCAAGGACTCTTTGGAAATGAATCATGAGTGATAGCCCTTCAGTGACGCCAGGGCAAGGTTGTCTGCGGGAGGCGAATGCCCGTCGATAGGCATCGCTGATAACCATCCCGGTAGACTTATCACTGCGATTCATGCAGCGCTAACCCGCCGTCTGATAGTGCTGACGCGCTGATCCCTGTGTTGGCTAGACTCGCGCCACCGTTACCACTCCCATAGGACAGTTCCCATGAGCATGACATTTTCTGGCCAGGTCGCCCTGGTAACCGGCGCCGCCGCGGGTATTGGTCGCGCCACTGCGCTGGCGTTCGCGGCCGAAGGCTTGAAGGTGGTCGTTGCCGACCTCGACGTGGCGGGGGGCGAGGGGACTGTTGCGCTGATCCGCCAGGCCGGCGGCGAAGGGGTGTTTGTGCGTTGCAACGTCACGCTCGAAACGGACGTACAGCAATTGATGGCGCAGACGGTCGCCATCTATGGACGACTGGACTATGCCTTCAACAACGCCGGGATTGAGATCGAGAAAGGCAAGCTGGCCGACGGCAGCCTGGATGAGTTCGATGCCATCATGGGGGTTAACGTCAAAGGCGTCTGGTTGTGCATGAAGTATCAGTTGCCGCTGTTGTTGGCCCAGGGCGGCGGAGCAATCGTCAACACGGCATCGGTGGCCGGGCTGGGGGCGGCGCCGAAGATGAGCATCTATGCGGCGTCCAAACACGCAGTGATCGGCCTGACCAAGTCGGCAGCCATTGAGTATGCGAAAAAGAAGATCCGCGTGAACGCGGTCTGCCCTGCCGTGATCGATACCGACATGTTTCGCCGCGCCTACGAGGCCGACCCGCGCAAAGCCGAATTCGCGGCGGCCATGCATCCGGTCGGGCGCATCGGCAAGGTTGAGGAAGTCGCCAGCGCCGTATTGTACCTGTGCAGTGATGGTGCCGCCTTTACCACCGGCCAGTCACTGGCGGTGGATGGCGGCGCGACGGCGATCTAGGACGGCAAGTCGCACGGCATTCGAAAATAGGGCGAGGTGCTGTGGGGCGTTTCCATAGGGGGCAGTGGGCCGTGTTCGAATATGTATCAGTAGGTAAATAATCCAATAAAATCAATACTTTAATAAAACTTGGCAGCAAGTTTTGGCGGGCTTCTGTGCTTAACTGTTTTGGGTTAACAAACAGTTGAAGTGAGTGGCGCATGGATTTAGGGATCGATCGACAAGCCCTGGTACCGGTTGTTCAGCAAATCGTCAGCGCGGTGGCCCATTGGATTCGCAAGGAAGGAGTGAGCCCTGGAACGCGCTTGCCGTCCATTCGGCAACTGGCCCTCGACAACCTGCTGAGCCAGTCCAGCGTGATCGAGGCGTTCGAGCGGTTGGTGGCCCAGGGCCTGTTGGCTCCGAAGCACGGCTCGGGTTTTGTGGTGGCGCAACCCGCCACTGACCAGGAACGCCACTGGTACGAAGGCGCGGAGCAACTGTGGGGCGCTTTTACCGATAGCCCGCTGGGCGAGCTGAAGCTGGGATGCGGCTGGCTGCCGGACGCCTGGCGCGAAAGCGATGACATCAGCTATGCGATCCGCGAACTCAGTCGTACCGATACCGGGGCCTTGTTCAATTACAGTACGCCCTTGGGGCTGCCGGTGCTGCGCGAACAACTGCTCAAGCGCCTGACCCAGATTCACATAGCCACCCGCCTGGACTGTATTCTCACCACCCATGGCGTCAGCCATGCCCAGGACTTGCTGATACGTACCTTGCTCAAGGCTGGTGATGAGGTTGTGGTGGAAACACCCGGGTATGGCAACCTCTATCGCCAGTTGGCGTTGCAGGGTGTCACGCTGCTGGAGGTTCCGCGCGCCCGTGGCGGCCCGGATATCCCAGCCTTGGAGATATTGCTGCAAACCCATCGGCCCAAGTGCCTGTTCATCAATAGCCTTTATCACAATCCCACCGGCACCAGCCTGTGCCGTTCGGTGGCGCAGCGGTTGTTGGAACTGGCGCGAGAGCGGGATTTCCTGATCATCGAAGAGGATGTCTACGGCGACCTGCAACATGCCAGTTGCACGCGCTTGTCGGCGCTGGACCATAATGACCGGGTGATCTATGTGTCGAGTTTTTCCAAGACCCTGAGCAGCGCCCTGCGCGTGGGCTACCTCTGCGCCAGTGCCACGCTCATTGCGCAATTGGCTCACCTCAAGACCCTGACGGGGCTCGGCACCTCGCGCTTTGCCGAAGCCATGGTGGCAACCTTGTTGAGCAACGGCACTTACCGTAAGTGGGTGCAGCGCCTGCGCAAGCACCTGAATGCGCAGATGGCTGCGACTTTACAGGTGCTGGAGGATGAAGAGTGGCAGGTCTTTGCCGTTCCCGCAGGGGGCATGTTCCTGTGGGCGCGACCGGGCATCCCGGACCCATCACGGCTGCAGGCCTGTGCACGGCGGCTCGGCGTGCTGCTGTCGCCCGGCGCGCTGTTCAGCCCCACCGGGGAGCGTAGCGACTGGCTACGCATCAATGTGGCCTATGCAGGGGATCAGCGCGCACTGGCGTTGTTCCGTGCCATGGGGCCGACCAGATCGACCTCGACCATTCTGAAAACGACGGGCATGTAGCTTTTTGCCATTATTGCGACGCCAGCGGCTTGTGTTCGGGGCCTCGGGGTTGCCACTCTCACTGCTTGTAAACCTGGTTTATGGCATCTGCCATTGCAAGAGGATCAAGTGCAATGATTTGGGGCGTGCAACGACGATTCGCCAACCTTGGCATGGCAAAAAAACTGGGCTTGGGTTTTACCTTGGTACTCCTTCTGACGGCCCTGGTAGCGGCGATCGGTGTGGGGTCCCTGCACACCGTCGGTCAGCGCTTTGATGGCCTCAAGCAGATGTCTTCGCTCAATAGCGAGCTGCTCAAGGTGCGCGTGATCGAGCAGAACTACGCGCTGCACGCCGACCCCAAGGCTGTTGACGCCCTGCATAACAGTGTTGACGCGTTGCTGGCCCAGGCCATCAGCCTCAAGGCCCGGTCCGTCATCAACGAGCAGGTGATGAGCGATGTCGAGCAAGCTTTGATCGCCTATCGCAAGGCGTTCGATGAGTTCGTCGACTTGACCCAGGCCAAGGACCTGGCGCTGGAAATGGCCAGTTGGTCGGTGTCCAGCGTGGCGAATAACCTGGACGTGTTGCAAGCGGGCCTTGCTGACGATGGTGCCTATGGCCTCAAGGAGAGCCAGGGCAAGGAGGGCGCCGAGTTTATCGAGCAGGCGGGGCAGGTCAGCCAGGTGTCGCGCCTGATGCTGCAAGCCATGAACGAAGCGCGAGTGCGCCTGGATCAGAGCCGCAAGGCTGAAACAGACGACGGCGCACAGGGCAAGATCGAGCAGGCCGACCAGGCCCTGGCCGAGGTCGAGAAGTTGAAAGCCAGCGTCAAGGACGCGGGCTACCAGACCGTACTCAACGAAGTCAGCGGGCATATCGCGTCATTCAGTGAAAAGCTCGGCGAGTACATCGGGCTGCTGGCCCAGGAAAAGCTGGTCTACACGCAGCTGCATGATCGCGCCGAGCAAGTGGTCAGCCAGGTCAATCAGGCGTACGCCGCTGAAGATCAGTCCATGCAGGCGCAGTTGCAGCACAGCACGCTGCTGATCATCGCTTCCTCCGCCTTGGCGTTGCTGGTGGGCTTGATTGCTGCTTGGCTGATTACCCGTTTGATCGTTGCGCCGTTGCGCAGCGTGATCGCCGTGGCCCAGCAGATTGCCTCGGGTGACCTGAGCGGGCGCATGGAGGTCAGCCGCCGCGATGAAATTGGCCAATTGATGCAAGCCATGCAGCAGATGAGCAGCGGTTTGAGCCAGATGATCAGCGGGTTGCAGGCCGGCATTGAACAACTGGCCAGTTCCGCGCATTCGCTGTCCAGCGTTACCGAACAGACCAACCACGAGGTCAACAGTCAGAAGGAAGAAACCGAACAGGTTGCCACGGCGATGAACCAGATGACCGCCACGGTGCACGATGTGGCGCGCAATGCCGAGCAAGCGGCGCAAGCTGCACAGACGGCGGATGCCAAGGTCGACAGCGGCCAGCAGGTGGTGCGCATGAGCTTGCAGCGTATCGAATTGCTGGCCACGTCAAGCAACAGTGCCAGCGCGAGTATCGAAAGCCTCAGCGCAGAGATCCAGAACATTGGCGCCGTGCTGAGCGTGATCAATAGCGTGGCCGAGCAGACTAATCTGCTGGCCTTGAACGCCGCCATCGAAGCGGCGCGTGCCGGTGAGCAGGGGCGTGGCTTTGCCGTGGTGGCCGACGAGGTACGGGCCCTGGCCAAGCGCACCCAGCAATCGACCGAGGAGATCGAACGGCTGGTCAGCACCTTGCGCAGTGCGGCGCAGTCGTCGGTGCAGCAGATCCAGCAAAGTGGCGAACTGGTGAAACTGGCGGTCGGTGATGCGCTGGAAACCGAAAGTGCCTTGGGCAGCATTGCGGCCGCCGTGTCACTGATCCAGCAAATGAACCAACAGATCGCCGCCGCCGCCGAGGAGCAAAGCTCGGTGGCCGAAGAGATCAACCGCAGCGTCACCAGTATTCGGGCAAGTGCCGATCATTCGGCGCTGAGTATGCAAGGCAATGCAGCATCAAGCGTCCAGCTGGCGCAGTTGGGCGTGGAACTCCAGGGGATGGTGGGGCATTTCCGCCTGTGATCGCCGCTGGGGTGCGGCGAGCAAGGCGAAGGGGGTCAGGCGTTGTTGGCGAGGAAGGTCAGCAGTGCTTCGTTGACGAAGTCCGGGTTTTCGCGGCTTGAGATATGCCCGGCCTCGGGGATCAGGATCAGGTCGCAACCAATCAGTCCGGCCATTTCCTCGGATTCGGCAGGTGGGCGGGGGGTGTCTTGCTCGCCGCACAATATCAGGGTGGTGTCGGCGTCCAGACGCGGCAATTGCTCCAGGATATCTTCACGGCTGAAGATCAGGCGGCCCAGCGGTACGATGCTATCGAGCAGGCGTTCGCGGGGGAATCCCTGCAGGGATTTGCGAAAGTCCTGATACAGCGCCGATTCACGGTCGATGTTCGGGCGAAAGAAGATCGGTGCGATCACATCCAGTAGCGGCTCGGGGATGGCGCCGGCGTCTTCGATCATCTTGAACAGCGAGAAATAATACTGGCGAGTCGCTTCAGGTTCGGCGCCGAGGTAGGTGTCCATCAGCACCACGCTGTTGATGCGCTCGGGCGCCAGTAGTGCCAGGCGCGCGCCCCACATGCCACCGACCGACAGGCCCACCAGGTTGATCTGCTCGACGTCCAGGTGATCCAGCAGCGCCAGGGCCTGGCGAGCCAGATCATCCAGGGACCGGGTTTGCGTGGGCATCGGGCCCGACTCGCCATGGCCCCACAGCTCGGGGACTATTACACGGTATTGCTGGGACAGCGCTTCAATCTGCGGCGTCCACATGTCGCGAGCCCATAGGTAACTTGAACCAAGCAATACGACCGGGCCGCTGCCCTGGTCGAGGTAATGCAGCGGTTGTCCATCAATCACGGCAACAGGCATAGCAGGCCTCTAACTTCACGGAGTGAGGGGCACTTTTTTACGCTAGTCGGGGGCGGGGGGATAGATGCAAAGTGATGGCATATGGTGTGAGGGTGCCATCCAACTGACACCCCTCCCACGTTATTGACTGGGCTGTCAGTCGTAGATAGCTTTCTTTTTCCACTCGGCGTCGGCATCGACGACCTTCAAACCTTCGGTCAGCTCGTTGACTTCGTCTTCTGCCGGTTGGCTGTTGGTCAGCACCGTGGAGTTGGCGCGGGCCAGTTGTGACTCCAGCAGTTGCAACTGTGCGCTGTAGAGCACCGGTTCCGGTTGTTTGCGCAAGTACTGCACGCCGCGTTCGAACGCCAGGCGCGCCTGGCCGGGCTGGCCTTGCAGCAGGGCATGTTGGCCGAGGTTGTTGAAGAACTCGATATGCAGCAGTACCAGGATATGACGGATTTCCTTGATCCAGTGCTTGGCTTCATTGGTTGGCAGGAAACCGTCCTGGGCTGCGCGGGTGACTTGGCCGTGCAGGGCTTCGAGCAAAAAGCGCACGTCCTTGGCCTTGGCTTCGGTCTGGATCGGCGCAGGTGGGTTGGCCACCGGAATCGATTCGCCCTGGGCGATCAACGCATTCAGCTCGCTGATACGTGCCTTGATTGGTGCGCTGGACTTATTGAGGTTCAACAGGCGCTGGTTGACGTTCAGTTCCAGGCGAGCCAGCAACAGTTTGAGCGCCGGGGTCATCAGTTGGCCGGGGAAAGTCTCGGTGATTTCACCGCAGCGACGCAGGCGATCATTAAGCTCGATCTCGGTACGCTTCTTTTCCAGCTTGTTGTTTTCCACCACGTGGTTCATGTAGCCAATGGCGATCAGTATTACGATCCCGGCTATTACCAGCAGGGTGATCATGAGTGGTGTCACCGGTGTGACCTCTTTATAGGGTTTGCTGTGGAGTGTAGTGACTGGGGCACCCGGCGGATAGGACCGATCGACCAGTTGCCCGGGTAGTTTCTTCTATATAGGTAAGCGCTTCCGAATGGGTGCACATTGCCATCATTTGCCCAGGCAGACTATAACGCCTTGTTGAACGCCAGAATATAGGCGCCAAGGCTCCAGCGGCGACAATGCCCGCACGGGCCGGCAAACCATGGCGAAGTCATTGATTTAAATAAATTTATCCTTGGGGGTTGACGACCTTTCAATCCATCCATAGAATGCGCGCCACTTACAGCGTAAAGCACACAGCGAAACGCGGTAGGGAGTGAATGTTGTACGTGTGTCCCCTTCGTCTAGTGGCCTAGGACACCGCCCTTTCACGGCGGTAACAGGGGTTCGAGTCCCCTAGGGGACGCCATATGCGGGAATAGCTCAGTTGGTAGAGCACGACCTTGCCAAGGTCGGGGTCGCGAGTTCGAGTCTCGTTTCCCGCTCCAATTTACAAGCAGTGTGGCCCTCGGGCGGCATTGAGTGAAACCAGGACCAAGTCTTCGGACGAGGCCTCTGGGCACTGAAATACACACCATGTGTTTCAGTAGCGTGTCCCCTTCGTCTAGTGGCCTAGGACACCGCCCTTTCACGGCGGTAACAGGGGTTCGAGTCCCCTAGGGGACGCCATTTGCGGGAATAGCTCAGTTGGTAGAGCACGACCTTGCCAAGGTCGGGGTCGCGAGTTCGAGTCTCGTTTCCCGCTCCATATTCAACGAAAACGCCGATCAGAAATGATCGGCGTTTTTGTTTGTGCTGAATTTGGCCAGATACGGTTTTGCCGCGTTCAAACGGCCGCATGGGCTTGCGGGCTTGGCATAAAAATCGGGCAAACAGTTCGGACTGCGATTTGATATTGAGCTTGCTCTGCCAAGGCGGTTTCAAGCCGAGGATGAACTGCCCAGAAACGCGGCGATTTCGCTGGCGGTGCTGCGTGCCGTGCGTGTAACGCCGATCAACGTGGCAGAGGCTGAGCCCGTCCACTCGCCGTATCCCACCAGCCACAGCCTGGGCTCTTGCACCGAACGGGTCCCTTCCACGTCAACGCTGCCTTCGGTATTGATGATGCCCAGGGTGTCCAGGTGGGTCAGCGCGGGTCTAAAGCCGGTGCACCAGATCACCACATCCACCACCGATTCGCGGCCATTGGGCCAGACCACGCCGTTGCGAGTGAAGCGCGTGAACGGTCGGACAGCCTTCAGGACGTTGCGCTCGCGCGCTTCGACAACCGGCGGCACCATGACGATGTCTCCCAACCCCCCCACCGGTTGCTCGATGGGCCGGCCCTCCTGTTGGGCTTTCAGGCGTTCGGTGGCGCGTTCGAACAGAACCCGTCCGTCGACCTCGTCAGGCAGGAACAGCGGTTCAGTGGGAGTTACCCAGGTCGCCTCGGCAACTTTGGATACCTCGGCTAGAATCTGTGCGCCCGAATTGCCACCCCCCACCACCAGCACTTTCTTGCCTTTGAACGGCTGTGGCTCGAGATAGTGGGCCGAATGCAGCTGTTGACCGGTGAATTCGTCCGCTCCGGGATAAGCAGGAACGTAGGGGTTGCTCCAGGTGCCGGTCGCGCTGACCACCGCCTTGGCCTCCCAGGATTGTTTATCCGAACGCACCCGCAAGCCTGTGGATGCATGTTCCACGGCTATCACCCGCACCGGACGCTCCACTGGAAACTGGTAGCGTTGTTCATACCGCTTCAGGTAGTCGACAACATGATTACGCGAAGGATATCCATCTGGTGTGGGCGGCATCATCCAGCCGGAAATTGAACTCCAGGTAGCGGGGGAGAACAGCCGCAACGAGTTCCAGCCGTTTCGCCAGGCACCACCCGGTTCTTCCTGCGCATCGAGGATGACGAACGAGAGGGACGTGCGTCGCAGAAAATACGCCACCGTCAAGGCAGCTTGGCCGCCACCGATAATGACCACGTCATAGGGGGCGGGTTGTGAATGGAGCATGACAACGGGTCCTTGATCAAGGCGAGAAGAGCATCCATCGCCGGGCTTCCAGTTCAGTAAACAGCAGCATGCCCGTTGGCATCGTCAGCCAAGGATGACCACGGCGTAGTTGGGCCAATCAAGATTCATCAGTGTTCTGCAGTCCACGCGTGTTGATTTAAACCTGCCTCATAGCCTGGCCACAAAGCAAGGGCCCGTCGCTTAGCGAGGGCGCGCGTCCATGTGCTGCTGATGCTGTAGCATTTGTTCCATCATCATTTGCTGTATGCCCATGAACCTCTCCATCATGTACTGGTGCTGTTTCATCTGCTCAGGCGTCATTCGGGAATAGTGGCTGCCCATTTGCTTCCAGCCCATCATCGCGCCGTTGCTCTTCATGTGATTACCCATCAGGCCGCCTGCGCAGCATCCCATCATCCCATTCATCATCTGCATGCCTTGTTGCATCGTTGCCTGGTGATCCTGCATGAGTTTCTGGCGTTGCGCCGGATCGCTGGTGTTCTGGATCCGGTTCATTTGTTCCTGCATTTTCTTCAGGCTCTCCTGAGCGGTTGCCATCTGCTGATCAAACTGCTCAATGCTCATCGGCGGTTGGGACACCTTGGCGGCGTCGGCGTCTTGCTGGGCAAAGGTCAGCGTGGGAAAAAGCATGGCCGTCAAAGCGAGGGCGGCGAATCTGGATGCGTTCATGGTTAATGATCCTTGCAGCGTGGGTGGGCGGGGAGTCGTCACGGTTGACGATCGGACTCGGTTAAACGCAGTCGAAGCTGTTTCTCAATTTCGATGATGGCGAACAGCGCAATGCCCACTCCAATGATCAGCAGTCCGTCCATGAAGGGAACGGCTTGGGTTGCAAACACGGCTTGCAGGGGTGGGGCATAGGTGATGGCGAGCTGGGCGAGGGTGACCACCGCAACGGTCGCCCACACCACCCTGGTCCCACAGATGGCTTGCCAGGTCAGTGACGTTCCGTAGAGGTTGCGAATAAAGAACAGATGGAAAATTTCCATGACGACCAAAGTGTTCACCGCCAAGGTACGGGCCAGTTCCACGGTGTAGCCTCGGTCCAGGGCATAGAAAAAAATGCCGTACACACCACAGAGAAAAAGCAGCGAGACGAACACCATATGCCAGACCAGCGCGCCGCTTATCAGCGGCTCCTGCCTGGGGCGCGGAGGCCTGCGCATGGTGTTGTCTTCGGTCGGTTCGAACGCCAGCGCGATACCCAGCGTGATGGCGGTAATCAAGTTGATCCACAGGATCTGTATCGCCGTGACCGGCAGCGTCAAGCCAAACAGCAGCGCAACGATGAGCGTCATCGTCTCGCCGGCGTTGGTGGGCAATGTCCAGCTCAGTACCTTCTTGATGTTATCGTAGACCGTCCGTCCTTCACGCACCGCAGCCACGATGGAGGCGAAGTTGTCATCCGCCAGTACCACGTCCGCCGCTTCCTTGGCGGCCTCGCTGCCTTTACCGCCCATGGCGATGCCGGCATCTGCGCGTTTGAGCGCTGGTGCATCGTTGACGCCGTCGCCGGTCATCGCCACGGTCATGCCGTTCGATTGCAGTAGCGTCACCAACCTGAGTTTATGTTCGGGGCTGGTTCGAGCGAAAATATTCACGCGCTTGAGCGATTCCTTGAGTGTCGCATCGTTCAAGCTGTCCAGATCTGCGCCCGTCAACACGTCGTCCGGGTTGAGCAGACCGATCTGGCGCCCAATGGCGGAGGCGGTGCCGGCGTGGTCTCCGGTGATCATTTTCACCCCGATGCCTGCCGTCTGGCATTGCTTGATTGCCTGGATCGTCTCCGCGCGGGGAGGATCGATCATTCCGATCAGGCCAAGCAGGGTCAATGTCCCTTGCACGTCAGCAAACTCCAGGATGACGTGTTCGGGCGGGACTGACCTGACGGCGAGGGCCAGCACTCGCTGGCCTTTGCTGGCAATGAGATTGGCCTGCGCGTGCCAATAGTCGGCATCGAGCGGGGCGGTTGTCCCGTCGTTGCCCCGCTGTTGCGTGCACATGGCCAGGACCTGTTCCGGCGCGCCTTTGACATACACCGCCGCTTGCCGGTCGTGGTTGTGGTGCAGCGTCGCCATGAAGCGGTGTTTGGCATCAAACGGAATGGCATCGGTGCGGGCCCAGTTGCCTCGCTCTTCGTCGTCGTTGAGGCCGGCCTTGGCGCCAAACACCAGCAATGCGCCTTCCATGGGATCGCCTTCGACCTTCCAGGTCGCTTCGTGCTGCCTCAACCTTGCGTCATTGCACAGACTGGCTGCACGCCCCAGTTCGGCCAGCATCGGGTGATGGACGGTGTCGATCAATTGATCGGCAAGGTTCATGTTGCCCGAAGGCTGATAACCCGCACCGTCGACCGTGAATGTCAGATCGCGGGTGACGACCGACACCACCATCATCTCGTTGCGCGTGAGAGTGCCGGTCTTGTCTGTGCAGATGACCGATACCGAGCCCAGCGTTTCGATGGCCGGCAGACGACGAACGATGGCGTTGCGCCGAGCCATCGCCCGCACGCCCACTGCCAGTGTAATGGTGAGTACAGCGGGTAATCCTTCGGGTATGGCGGCAACCGACATACCCACCACCACCATGAATATCTCGGTGAAGATGTAGTGCCCGACAAAATAACCATAAACGAGTAACAGGCCGGCAATCAGCAGGATCAATATTGTCAGCCAGCGCGCGAATAGGTTCATTTGTTGGATCAGGGGTGTCGTCAGCTGCTCCACGTCCGCCAGCAGGTTGCTGATGCGTCCGATTTCGGCGGATGTCGCGGTGGCCACGACCACCCCCGTCGCCTGTCCGCATGTCACGAGGGTGCCGCTGAAGGCCATGCACCCACGATCACCCAAAGGCGCATCAAGGCGTACCGCTTCGGTGTGTTTTTGCGCAGGCACGGATTCACCGGTCAGGATGGCTTCCTGCACCTGGAGGCGATTGACGTGCAGCAGGCGCAAATCCGCGGGGACCTTGTCGCCAGCCTCCAGGAGAACGATATCGCCCGGTACCAGTTCTTCGCCTGCAATGCCCAAGCGTTCGCCGGCACGAATCACCGTTGCACGTGGAGCCAGCATTTCACGGATGGCATCCATGGCTTTTTCGGCCTTGCCTTCCTGGACATAACCAATAATGGCGTTGGCAACCACCACAGCGAGGATAACTGCTGTATCCCAAGGATGCTGCAGCACTGCGGTGATCGCAGCTGAACCGAGCAAGACATAAATCAGGATGTTGTGGAATTGCGCCAGAAATCGCCGCCACGAGGGCCTGCGGGACGACTCCGGCAGGCGATTGAAGCCGGTATGGGCAAGCCGGGCCTGGACTTGCGCCGCGTCCAGCCCAGCTTGCTCCTTGACACCCAGCCGTTCGATCACCTGCTCAGCGGACAGCATGTGCCAGGCCACGGCATCGGTGGAAATGGGCTGCTGGCGTGCGAGGGTATTGCTCGTTCGGTTCATCAGCCGTGACCCCTGGAACCCGAAGCGGTTGTTCTAAGGCCATCGGTGATGGCCTTTATGTCTCAGTCAAACTGCTGCGGTGCAATCACCCACAAGCTGCACGGCATCTTGTACAGCAGGCTTTCCACCGTGCTGCCGATCAGCTTTTCCAGGCCGCCATAGTGCACGCGGCCCATGACAATGACATCGACATCGTGAGCCCCCGCATAGCTGGCGAGCACCTTGGCCGGGTCGCCCATGATCATGCGCCGTTGCTGCGGGGCGATGCCGTTGCGTTCGGCCAGGGTGTCGAATGCTGCCCCTTGGGATTCGTAGAGCTGTCGGGCCAAGGTCGATGAGAAAAAGGTCGAGCCGTTGTCAAAACCGTATTCGGCGGCGGTGATGGAGGACAGGTCGTAGGCGTAGATGACTTCCAGTTCCGCATCGCAACTGGCCGCCAACTTGTTGGCTTCAGCCAGGATCCGGTCGTTGAGGTCTTTGTAGCGACCGTCTCGGTGGAAGGGGTCGATAGCGGCCAGGATTTTGCGCGGGCGCGCATGGGCCACTTTGTTGACGAAGTGCAGTGGCACCTCGCATTCGCGCAGCAGGTGCACGTCCAGAGGCGTGAACATCAGGCGCGAGATCCAGGATTCAGGATCCACAGTCTTGATCAGCGCGGCCATCGGCGTTTCCTTGAGGTGAACCAGGATTTCCTGCAACGGGCGTTCGACCCACGTCACTTCGGTCGTGACCTCGATACCGAGTTTGCGCAGCGGCCTGGCTTTCTCTTCCAGCCACTGGCGATGACGTTCAATGTAGCCCAGGCGCATCTGCTCCAGTGCTTGCTCATTGACCAGCCCGGCCGTGGCCAGGCCTTCGAGATAATCAAAGGCGACAATGTGCAGTGCGGCGCCTTCGGCCTTGGCCAGTGCGGCGGCGCGCTCGAACGCCGGGTTGTGTTGCATCAGTGGCGAAACGACCAGCATCAAGCGTGATTGCGTAGACATGACAAACCTCCTGGGCAAGGACCTGTTGGCGCCGTGCGACGGTCGCGCGGGCTGTGTCTGGTTCGATCATGGGCGCGTTGAGCCTGGGTAGTTTGATTTGCATCAAACACACTGAATTGCGTCGGATCGGCACCGGCGACGGACGAGCTGCAGCGCAATGTTTGATCATGATCAATCCGCCCTAATCAATTAGGCGCAGGCTGGGTTCCGACTTGTGAGTCCAGGCACACCCGCTTTGGGAGGTTGGTCATGATTATCTGGCTTGAAGAGCCACAGGCAGGTACGCGATGGGTCGTGCATTTGGATGCCTTGTGCATAGGCTTCAGGAGCGTTGATGAAGCGCGGGCGTTTACCAGGACGTTGCAGGCGCGAATCGATGCGCCCCATGTCTGGCCGCGCAGCGTGATCGAGCGCACGGGAGCCGCGCATGTCGCGCCAGCGGCATCCCCGCGAACATCTGCTCCAATCCCGTCGTAGCGCCTAGCCATGACCGAAGCCCTGGGCTTTGTAAATGCGGGCGCCGCGCTGGGGATCGGCCTGCTCGTGGGACTTGAGCGTGAGCGGCGCAAGGGCGAGGAGGGCAGACGCGATGTTGCCGGCTTGCGCACGTTTGCCGTCACCTCGATGTTGGGGTATGTAACGCTCTGGACCGGCGGCCCTTTATTGCTAGGGTTTGTCGCGCTCGCGCTGGGTGCATTGGTCACCATTGCGTATTGGAGGAGCCTCGATCAGGACCCGGGCATCACCAGCGAGGTGGCATTATTTACGGTGCTGGTGCTGGGCGCGCTCTGTGTCAGTGCCCCTGCCTTGGCGATTGCGATAGGCGTGGTAATGGCGGGGCTGCTGGCCAACCGTGAGATGCTGCATCAGTTTGCGCGCATCCAACTGACCGCTGCTGAATTGCGCGATGGCTTGCTGCTATTGATCGCCGCACTAGTTTTGCTGCCGCTCGCCCCAGATCGTTATCTGGGGCCTTACAACGCGATCAATCTGCGCACCATTTGCGCCCTGACTGTCATGCTGATGAGCGTGGGGGCGTTGGGGCACGTTGCTGTCCGTACCTTTGGCACTCGCTACGGCTACGCCCTTGGCGCCATTGCATCGGGCTTTGCCTCCGCTACGATGACTGTCGCGACCATGGGGCACATTGCCGCGAAAGAACCGCTCGATGTAAAGCTGCTCAGCGCGGCCGCAATGTTGGCCAACCTGGCGACATTGGCACAGATGGCGTTGATTCTCGGTGCCGTGGAGCCAGCGTTGCTGCATCGGATGGGGTGGTCGTTGCTGTGCGGATTGCTGGCGGTATTGTTTTACGCCAGCGTGTTGATGTTTCCCCGGCCCAGGGCGCATGCGCAGGATGGGATCAAGCACGGCGGGGCCTTCAGCCTGAAACTGGCGTTGATGGTCGTTGTGGCGATGACCGTTATCACCGTTGTGTCGTCGGCTATGCTTGATGAGTTCGGGCAGGCCGGGGTGGTCGCTACCGCAATTTTCAGCGGTCTTGTTGACGCCCATGCCTCGACGGCCTCCATTGCGTCTTTGGCGAAGGGCGGATTGCTACCCTTCGACGGCATCGCCGTGCCCGTCCTGATGGCCCTGACCAGCAACTCCCTGAGCAAATGCGTGGTGGCCTGGGTCAGCGGGGGGCGGCAGTTCGCTGGGTTCGTCATTCCAGGTCAGCTATTGATGACCTTGGCGATGTGGGGCGGGCTTTGGCTCTCTAGTCTGTGAGCCTGGATGATGGCAGTTTGATGAAGATCAAGTCCTGCACTGGCCATGCGTTCATTCTGCAATCCTCCATTCACTCAGTGGTTAACGCCACGTGTCGAGGTGCTCCATGTCCCAGGCTTCCCGTTTGTTGTTATTGGCGCCTGACGCCATGATCCGTACGCCGGCGTTCGACCGCGCCACCGAGTTGGCGCTGGCTTTGGAGCTGGCGCTGCATATTGTCGCGATCGATTATCTGGAGCTACTGTCGGTGGGCGGTCTGTTTGCGCCGGATCAGGCCAAGCAGGCCCTCGAGGGCTACCTGGAAACTCATCGGCATTGGCTGTTGCAACAGGCCGAACTGGCGCGCCGGCATGGCGTCGAGGTGACGTGCGAAGTGGTCTGGGGCAAGGATGCCTTTCAAGCCCTGCAGCAGTACATCAAGGAATCGCCGCTGGCGCTGATCATCAAGGATGCACAGCCGGAGCCGGTGATGAAGCGGATTTTTTTCACACCGCTGGACTGGCGCTTGCTGCGTGACTGTCCCGTGCCGGTGCATCTGGTCACCGATTCGCGCAACCCGCGGCCGCGGCGGGTCCTGGCGATCGTCGACGTGCTGCGCAGCGAGGAACAGGACCTGGTGTTCAACGACCAGATCGTCGATGCGGCCGTCAAGCTGGCTGAGCAATGCAACGCCGAAGTCGAACTGCTGCATGCCTTTGACTGGACGGCTGTCTATGCGTCCGACATGGGTTTCGGCGTACTGCCCCTGGCAACCGGCATTTATGAAGCGTTGGGCGAGGCGCAGCATGAAGTTTTCGAATCCTTGGCCGAACGCCACGGGGTCATGCCGCAGCAACGACATTTCATCGAGGGAGCGCCGTTGAGCAGTATCTGCACGTTCGCCGCCGATCATCAGGCGGATGTCATCGTCATGGGGACCACGGCGCATCATGGCCTGGACAAGCGCCTGGGGACGACCGCCGAACTCTTGCTGCAACGGGCGCCCTGCAGTGTCTGGGCGATTAAGCCGCAGGCATAACGGGAGCCACCTGCGCGAGGGCCATGGAATGTGGCACTCGCGCAATGTCCTGGCTAAAGATAAAGACGGTGGATGACCTGCCGAGTGTCGTCGGGGTCGGTATGGGTCTCGAACCCCAGGCTATGGGCCAGGTCCCGCATGGCGGCATTGCTCGCGGCATCGACGGAGTACATCTGCCGGTAGCCGTTTTTACGTGCCACGTCGATCAGATGCTCCATCAATAACGTCCCCAGGCCCAGGTGCTGCCATTGATCGGCGACGGTCACCGCGCACTCGCATTCGTGCTCGGACGTGGCGCAGTAGCGACTGACGCCGATTTCGATCAACTGGCCGTTGTCATGAACCAGAGCGATATAAGCCAGGCGCGTCTTGCAGTCGACATCCATCAACTGATCGAGCATTGCCGCTCCGGGTTCATTGATTTGCGACAGAAAGCGCATGTGACGTGATTCCGGAGACAGGCGCTTGATGAAGTCATATTCGCGCTGGCGATCCTCGTCCCGCAGCGGTCGGATCAGCACATGCCGGCCGTCTTTGAGCGTCTGGATCCAGTGCTTGCCGCTGATACTTGCGTACAAGGCGGCGGCGCGTTCGTTGTGGTCTTTGACTGTGAGCATGAGTCGATCCTCCATCGGGTATAGGCATGCGGTGCGCTAAAAAGCTTCGCGTTCCCAGCTGTTCTACGCCCGTGGTGGACGTCGGTTCTGATCTGTATCAGCCCTGGCGCCGCCAATCATCGATTGCGCTGCATTTGATTCAAATCAAACCGCATGGGCTGGGGCCGGAGCAACGTGCCGACCGTCTAAGGAAACAACTCGATGCAGGTGTGCGATGGTTGACGCCGTGGTGATGGGAACCGCGCACCGTGTCGGTCTGGAGCGTTTGATCGCCAGCACGACTATTGGGTACCGGGCAGCCTGTTGGCGGTCAGGGAATGAGCACGATGGCACCGTTGACCTGTCCGCTTCGTAGCCGTTCCAAAGCCTGGTTGGCTTCGATCAGGGGGTAGCAGGTCACGTTGCAATGAACGGCAGTGCGTTGGATCTGCTCGAAAAATGCAACGCCATCGGCGCGAGTCAGGTTGGCCACTGAACGCACGCTGCGCTCCTCCCATAACAGGCGATAAGGAAAGCGCGGAATGTCGCTCATATGAATGCCGGCGCATACCACACAGCCGCCTTTGGCGCTGGCTTGCAAGGCCAGGGGTACCAACGCGCCGACAGGTGCGAAGATCAGGCTCGCGTCCAGCAGGTGCGGGGGAAGTTGATCTGAGGCTCCAGCCCAGCTAGCGCCGAGTGATCGGGCATACGCCTGGCCATCTTCGTCGCCTGGACGGGTGAAAGCGTAGACCTGCTGGCCTCGGCCCACGGCGATCTGGATCGCCAAGTGGGCAGCGGCGCCGAAGCCATAGAGGCCCAGGTGTTTAGCGTCTTGCGCCATCTGCAAGGCGCGAAAACCAATCAGCCCCGCACACAGCAGAGGTGCCGCTTCAGCAGTATCCAGCGCGTCGGGGAGGGGGAAACAGAAACGCGCGTGCGCAACGGTGTAGTCGGCATAGCCGCCGTCCAGCTGGCAGCCGGTGAACAATGCTTGGTCACAAAGGTTTTCCCGTCCTGACTGGCAGAACTCACAAATCCCGCAAGTCCAGCCCAGCCAGGGCACGCCTACTCGCCGACCGACCCAGCCGGTCGCCACGTCTGTTCCGACTCCGGTGACGTGCCCGACAATCTCATGGCCCTGGACCCGGGGTAGCCGGGCCTGAGGCAGTTCCCCGTCAAACAGATGCAGGTCGGTGCGGCATACGCCGCAGGCCAGGACTTTGATCAGCAGTTGCCCGCGCGCCGGTACGGGCAACGGCCGTTCTTCCAACTGCAGGGGGTGGCCGGGCGAGTGCAGGACCATGGCGCGCATGAGCGTTCTCCTGTCTGAACAAGCAGTACCGACGAACCCGCACCTTCTATCACCCTGGCGTCCTTGGTTCTGATGTAAATCAAGTCGAGATCATTGCGCCATCGCAGAATCCACTCATGACAGCCGGTACTTTTCACGGCATCGACGCTGAGTCTTGGCGCACGAGCCTTACGCGGGAGCCCCATCATGAGCCAGTACCAACGCCTGTTGCTGATCCTCAACCCGGCACAACGACATTCTCCTGCCCTTCATCACGCCGCCGCCCTGGCGGCTGCCAGCGAGGCGCATCTGCATGTCACGGCATTGATCCCTTCGCTGAACATTCTGTCGGTGCTTGAGGAGGAGCCCCGTGAAGAGGCACGGCACAACTATTTTCGGGACCAGCGCAATTGGCTGGAGGAGGAGGCCGACAAGATGCGTCGCCGGGGCCTGCGGGTCACCACCGAAGTGGCGTGGGTGGACAACATGCGCGAGCAGATTCTGCAACACGTCGCTCAGATCCAACCCGACTTGCTGATCAAGCAGGTCCAGCATGAGTCACTGCTCAAGTGCGCATTTTTCACACCGCTGGATTGGCAACTGCTGCGCAAGTGCGCCGTGCCGTTGTTCATGGTGGGCGCTGCAGGCCATGCCTTGCCGCGCAGAGTGGTTGCGGCCGTGGACCCTTCAAGCGCTTTTGCACAAAACAGCGGGCTTAATGACCGGATTATTCGCCAGGCCCTTGGCCTGGCGCTGCAATGCAACGCCGAGTTGCATCTGGTTCATGCCTTTGAGGTGTCCTCGGTCTACCTGGGCGATGCGGGAGGCGGCGGCTTGTCGCTGTCGCAGCTCAGCAAGGAACTGCGCAGAAGCCTGGAGATGTCCTTCCTGGAGTTGGCCAACCTGTTCGGCGTGCCTGCTGAGCGCAGGCATTTTCTACTGGGGCATCCTGTATCGGTGCTCAGTGAGTTTGCCTTGGAGCATGACGTGGATGTGGTGGTCATGGGCCGATCACAGCACAGTGATCCGTTTGGGCTGCTAGGCAGTACGACAGAGCACATTCTGTATCAGGTGCAGTGCAGCGTCCTGGCTGTCTGATGAAGCAGGGCTTGGCGCAAACAATACAAACCCATCGCTTGCCTATCGATTGTCCAGGAGCACCACCATGCGCATGACATTTCTCGGGGCCGCGGGCACCGTTACCGGCAGCAAATACCTGCTGGAACACGACGAACAGCGAATCCTGATCGATTGCGGCCTGTTCCAGGGCTACAAGCAGTTGCGCCTGCACAACTGGGATCCCTTTGAACTGACGATGCGTGACCTGGATGCGGTCGTATTGACCCACGCCCATCTGGACCACAGCGGCTACTTGCCGGTGCTGGTCCGTAATGGCTACCGTGGGCCTGTCTACGCCACGCCAGCGACCTGCGAGCTGGTGAAAATCCTGTTGCGCGACAGCGCCCGCCTGCAAGAAGAAGAGGCTGAATACGCGAACCGCAAGGGGTTCTCCAAACACGCGCCGGCCCTCCCGCTGTACACCTGCGAACACGCTGAACGAGCGCTGAAACTGTTGCATCCGATTGCATTCGAGCACCCGGTGGCGATCGCCAGGGGCATCACGATCTTGCTGCGGCGTGCTGGGCATATTTTGGGCGCCGCCACCGTTCAAGTACAAGCCGGGGGCGTGACGCTGGTGTGTTCCGGTGACCTGGGCCGGCCGGAGGATCCGGTGATGTTCGCCCCGAAGGCCATCGAGCAAGCGGATGGCCTGCTGGTGGAGTCCACTTATGGCGACCGCCGCCATCCGCACGAATCGCCGGAAGACCAATTGGCCGAGGTGATCACCCGCACCGCGTTGCGCCGTGGCATCACCCTGGTGCCCTCGTTCACGGTCGGTCGCGCTCAATTGTTGATGTATCACCTGTATCGCCTGAAACAACGCCGGGCAATACCCGATATCCCGATCTACCTCAACAGCCCTATGGCCATCGACGTGACTCGGTTGTACCAGCGTTTCGGTGACGAGCACCGATTATCCCGGGAGGAATGTGAAGGCATGTGCCACATCGCCAATCCGGTGCGCTCGGTCAAGGATGCCATGGCCCTGGACCTGCAACGCACCCCGGCGGTGATCATCGCCGCCAGTGGCATGGCCACGGGGGGACGGGTCCTGCATCACCTCAAGAGCCTGGCGCCCAACCCCATCAACACCTTGCTGATGCCCGGTTTCCAGGCCGGCGGTACGCGAGGCGCCAGGATTGTGGCGGGCGAGCCTTCGGTGCGTATTCATGGCAAGGACGTGCCGATCAATGCCGAAGTGGTGCCCATGCAAACGCTGTCGGCCCATGCCGATGCCGACGAGATCATTCAGTGGCTGCGCGGCTTCAAGACCCCGCCACGGCATACCTATGTCGTGCATGGCGAGCCCAACGCGTCGGATGTCTTGCGTCATCGTATCTGCGAAGAATTGGGTTGGTCAGTATCGGTGCCGGAGTACCGCGACAGCGTGGAACTCTGAAAAACAGTCTTCGCGAGCAGGCTCGCTCCTACAGGGGATTTGCTGTGGACGCCGGACTTGATCCCGCCACGGTCCAGTGTGGGGCTTGCCCGCGAAGTGCCGGCAGCTTCATCCATCTATTGGGTCAATCAGCACAGGCATGAAAAAGCCCCTCGCCGTTGGCCGGCGAGGGGCACGGGTTCAAAACCGTCAGTCAGCCTTGATCGGCACGACCTTTTCCGCTTTCAGTGCTTCTGGTTTTTTCGGCAGTATCAACGTCAGCACGCCTTTGCTGAACTGGGCTTGGATCTTGTCACTGTCGATGCTTTTAGGCAGGTTGAACACGCGCTCGAACGAACCGTAATGACGTTCGGACAAGTGATAACCCTTTTTCTTTGCCTCTTTCTCCTCTTTTTTCTCCCCCTTGATGATCAGGTTGCCGTTGGCCAGGCGGATCTCTATATCTTTCTGATCCATGCCAGGCAGTTCAGCGGTGATTTCAAAGTTTTTTTCTTTCTCGCTGATGTCCACGGCCGGCAGGCTGGTGGAAAACTCCCGACGCCAGAAGGGCTCGATATCAAACAATCCACGACTGAAGGGCGATAAGCCTGTACCACGGTTGAAATCTTCGAACAGGTGATCCACTTGTTGACGAAGTTTTTCCATCGGGTGCCAGATATCGGTCCTGGCAGGATGTTGAGCTTTTTCGTCGGTGTGGACCGGCATTTTTTTCACTGAATTGGACATTGGATATTCCTCCTGGGTGATGTCCGCAAGGGCCTGGGCACAATTGCCAGACACCTTTGCCGAACGCTTCAATGCACGCTTACGAAACTTACAAGGACAGTTGGCCGGACCAGAGCATCCAGCCAGCGAAGATCGCCGCCAGCCAGATCACCAGCAACAGGCCCCAGCCAAAACCATTGAGGGCTCGGCTCGTCCTGGCCCGTTGGGCGCTCAGGTAGATCAGCGAGCCGGGGGCATAGAGCAGGGCACTGAGCAGCATGTATCGGGGCCCGGCGGCGTAGAGCAGCCAGATGCAATAGGCTGTTGCGACCAAGGCAATAGCCATGTCGCGCAGTTGCAGGCCGCGATGGCCGGCGTAGGTCTGGCCTTGCCAGGTCATCTTCAGTGCATACAGCCCGCTGAACAGGTAGGGCAGCAGGATCATCGAGGTGGCGAGTGAAATCAGAGCCAGGTAGCTGGCGCTCGAATACAGGGTCAGCAACAGGAACAATTGAATGCAGCCATTGGTGATCCACAACGCGTTGGCCGGAGCGCCATGTTGGTTTTCCGTGGCCAGCAGGCGCGGCATGACTTGTTCCTTGGCCGGGGTGAACACCGACTCGGCCGCCAGCAGCGTCCAGGCCAGCAACGCGCCGCTCACCGACACGATCAGGCCGATGCTGATCAGCACCGCGCCCCACGGCCCGGCTACCGCCTCCAGTACACCGGCCATGGAGGGATTCTTCAGGGCTGCCAATTCCGGTTGCCTGAGGATGCCCAGCGACAATAGCGAAACAGCGATCAGCAGCATCAACGTAAGGATGAAGCCAATTACGGTGGCGCGGCCGACGTCGGCCCGTTCGGCGGCCCGGGCGGAGAATACGTTGGCGCCCTCAATACCGATGAACACCCAAACGGTGACCAGCATGGTGCTCTTGACCTGATCCAGCGTGCTGCCCAGTGCCGGTGCGCCCCAGAAATCCACCCTGAAGGTGTCCTTGGAGAACGCGGCAATGACCAGCCCGATGAACAGCAACAGCGGCACCACCTTGGCGATCGTCGTCAAGGCGTTGGCCTTGGCGGCGGTGCGCATTCCGCGCAGGATCATCCAATGCAACGCCCACAGCACCACAGATGCACCGGCAATCGCCGCTTTGTTATTGCCTTCGCCGAATAGCGGGAAAAAATAACTGAGCGCCGCGAACAGAATCACCAGGTAACTGACGTTGCCGATCCAGGCGCTGATCCAATAGCCCCACGCCGAATTGAAACCGAGGAATTCGCCGCCCAATGCACGGGCGTAGGCAAACACACCGTTATCCAGTTCCGGTTGGCGATTGGAGAGGGTCTGGTAGACCAGGGCCAGCGAGAGCATGCCCACGCCGGTGATGAGCCAACCGATCAGGATTGCACCGGCGCCCGCACTGGCCGCCATGTTCTGGGGCAGGCTGAAGATGCCGCTGCCGATCATCGAGCCGACGACCAGCGCGATCAGCAGGCTCAGCGACAGGCGCCTGGGCTCGACCTTGCGCAATCTGCCGGCCAGAAGATGAGGTTTGACGGTCGGGATGACCGGTTCTGTTCCTTGCAGTTGCGTTGCCATGATCAGGGCCTCCATGAGACGGAAGATTCGGTCACCTTCGTCGATACGAAGGTTCGAACGCTGCGTCTTAATGTCGACCTATAGCATTGAGGGGTATTGATGTAGATCAGAGGTCACGCAGCGCAGGCATTACAGCTCGGCGTGACGATGGCAACCGGCGACTTTTTGCTTGAGGCCGGGCAAGTCCAGGATCGTGACGTTGCGTCCATGCATGTCCACCAGTTCCTCCTGGCGCAGGTGGGCGATGCACCGGCAGATGGTTTCCAGGCGCAGGCCCAGGTATGAGCCGATGGCTTCGCGACTCATGCGCAGGACAAATTCCCGAGAGGAATAGCCGCGCATGTTGAACCGTTGCGACAGGTTCAACAAAAACGCCGCTAGGCGCTCGTCGGCGTTCATGTTGCCGAGCATCAACAGCATGCTGTGGTCGCGCACGATTTCCTGGCTCATGAGTTTGTTCAGGTTGTGCTGCAACGAAGGTAAATCGTGGGCCAGTTTTTCCAGGAGGTTGAAAGGCAAAGGGCAGACTTCGCTGTCTTCCAGGGCGATGGCGTTACAGGCGTAGTGATCGGGGCTGATGGCGTCCAGGCCAAGCATTTCGCCTTGCATCTGGAAACCGGTGACTTGTTCGCGACCGTCAACTGAAAGGACGCTGGTCTTGAAAAAGCCCAACCTCACGGCATACAGCGAGCGCAGCGGGTCG
This sequence comes from Pseudomonas sp. GZJR-8, assembly GCF_002916705.1. NCBI lineage: Bacteria > Pseudomonadati > Pseudomonadota > Gammaproteobacteria > Pseudomonadales > Pseudomonadaceae > Pseudomonas > Pseudomonas sp. GZJR-8. Next base: position 163,358 of record NZ_JXSI01000012.1, read on the forward strand.
CCGGTGCGATACAGCGCAGCGCCTTTCTTGACCTTCACCCGCTGGGCGATCAGGGTGTCGAGGCGCTCGACTTCACCGCCCGTCATACCGATAGGTAGGCACAGTTCAAGTACGCTGCAGTTCGAGCAAGCAGCCTTGAGGGCGTGCACCTGCAGAAGCCGCGGTTCTGGTTCAGCCATTGGGAAATTCCTTTAGTGGGAGCAAGCATAGAAGATCTAATCCGCTACGCCTTGTTTTTGTCGCTCAACGGTTTGCCGGCTTCCGATAGACGCAGCCCCAACCTGCTCACCACGTCAGATCTAATGTATGTGTGAAACGGTTAGTGATTGAATTTGGGAGGAAAACTGAGCGTCTGGTTGGAGGAGGGCGAATTGCGATTAACCAAAAAGTAATTTGCTCGTCCGATGAAAGGTAACGACTTTATCGTTAAGTATCCTTTGGACAGGGGATGAAGGACGTACACCTCGGTTTTGGACGTCATCATAGCGCCCGATTGAGGCGTCCAAAATCATTAGGCCAGTTCATCCGGTCTTGGCATAAAAAACCGCGCAAACAGTTCGGACTGTGACTTGATATTGAGCTTGCTGTAGAGGTTACGGCGGTGGACCTTGATGGTTTCCGTCGACAGCAACAGCTTCCCGGCGATTTCCTTGTTGGAAAAACCGCTGAGCAGCAACTTCAACACGTCTTTCTCGCGTGCCGTTATGTGTACTTCCAGTTGGGTAAGCGCCTCAGTCCATGGGGCGGGCTCGGCGATGTTCTTTTGTGGGTCAATTTCAAAGCACATGCGTTGATGCATCATTGCCGTCACCCACGGCTTGATCATGTCCAGTAGCGTGACTTGCGCCTGGGTGAAGCGCACGTTACTGCCAAACGACATGCACAAGGTTCTGTCGGCATCGAGTTGCACGTTGTACTGCGCCTCATCGACCGAGATGTATTGCGCGAAATATTGCTGGTAGTACTCGGTTTCAAGAAAGTGTTCCGGCGCAATATCGAGCAGATGGAAGAACCCGCTCTGCGGGTTTTCCCGATTAGCGATATAAAACGGGTCCAGCAGGTAAAGACCTTTCACATACCGATGAATAAAGGCATCCACTTCTTCGCTGTCCGCCACCTCCGGCAGGCTGATCACCCGCACGGCGTGATCGCTGAAAACCAGCACAACCCAGTTGTCTATCTGCACATATTCATTCAATACGCGAATCAATGAGCTCCAGAACTCTGGTCGATCAAGCTGCATGATCAGTTTTCCAACCGATCGATGCCAAGCCAGGTTGTGAAGGTCAAGCGACATGTTCTACCCCTTTAGGGTTAGGGATTTGCAGGCCAGGGCTAAGTACTTGTAGGTATTTACTATTCGACAACGCCCGGTATATTCACCCCGAGCTTACGATAGCCATGAAGGCGCGTCGGGTAGACAAGGATAGTCATATGAGTCGATCACACTTGCGAGCTATTTTTTTAGCCTCGCTGCTTGGCGCCGCCATCAGCACGCCGGCCAGCGCCGCGCAATCTTCGGTGTATCTGTATAACTGGTTCGGGTTTCTCGAGCCGCAAACCCCGAAGGAGTTCCAGCAGGAAAGCGGCATCAAGCTGCATATGGATGCCTTCGACAGCGCCGAAACCATGCAGAGCAAAGTCATGGCCGGGCGCACCGGTTATGACCTGGTCGTGGCTACTTCCAATGTGCTGCCCGGCCTGATCAAGGCGGGGGTGTTGCAAGAGCTGGACCGCTCGCAACTGAGTAATCTGTCGCATATCGATCCCGATATCCTGTCTCTGCTGGCGGTCAATGACCCTGGTAATCGCTACGCCGTACCCTACGTCTGGGGCACCACCGGCATTGGCTACGATGTGGACAAGGTCAAGGCCGCCCTGGGTGATAACGCCCCGGTGGACAGCTGGGATCTGATCTTCAAAGAAGAAAATATCAGCAAGCTCAAGGCCTGTGGCGTGGCCATGCTCGACTCGCCCAGCGAAATCATTTCGATCGCCTTGCACTACCTGGGGCTGCCCAGCAACAGTACCAACCCTGAGGATTACCAGAAGGCCCAGGCTCTGCTGCTGAAAATCCGTCCCTACGTGCTCTATTTCGATTCCTCGCGAATCGACACCGATTTGGCTGACGGCAATATTTGCGCAGTTGTAGGCTGGGCCAATGGTGCGCTGGCTGCGCAGGCGATCAATGAAAAATCCAACAGCGGACGCAAGATTGCCTACAGCCTGCCTCGAGAAGGCGCATTGGTCTGGTCTGAAAACTGGGTACTGCTCAAAGACGCTCGGCACCCCAAGGCCGCGCTGGAGTTCATTAATTACATGCTGCGCCCCCAGGTGATTGCCAAGACTTCCAACTACATGCTCTATCCCAACGCCAATAAAGATGCCACGCAGTTCGTCGAGCAGAAGTTGCGCGATAACCCGTGGATTTATCCCGATAAAAAGACCATGGCCACGCTGGTTCCGCTTGAGCCGTTGCCGTTGAAGGCGGAGCGTATTCGTACCCGGGTCTGGACCAAGGTCAAGAGCGGTACGTGAGTGTAGGCCTATTGGGCGTTTGACCCAGGGGCCGGGGAGGCCAACAGCATGCGCCAAGGCGGTGATCAGTGCTATTTGGAGTCAGACGACTACAAAGCGTACAAAGAGATTGAAGAGCAGATCGGCCTCTGCACGCCGGAACAAGCCTGGGCCATGTATTACGTCTCGACGGGCATGGTGCGAGAAAACATCACCCTGGCGGTGATGGAGCACATCGGCAGGGGGAATCGCGCATTGTTGCTTGAATTCCCCGACCTGGTACGGGTCAGGGGGCGAGACTATGAGCCCGGAGCACTCGCGTCCAACTGGCCTTTGTTGCGCAGGCATCGTGGATAACGCCCTGCGCAGCGCCTATGCAAAGCAAAGCTTGATCGCAGGATATCCATGTAAGGCATATTGCACTGGCTACGGCGCTGGGGCTCGTTGAGGTCGTCTCATAGCCAGCCAGGTGGATAAGGGTGGGCTCGATAGAAGCGACGTAGGGCGAGCACGTCTCGCTCGACGGTTTTTTTTACCCAAGCCTGATAAGCCGCTTGCACTGTCATTTCGCCAGCCGGCCAGGACCGACAATCGATAATCGCCGAGGCCGCCTGCATGCCGGATATCAATGCCTTGATCACGCCGTGAGAGGCGCACGGGTCCAGCGTCGCAGCGGCGTCACCGACTAGAAAATAACCGCTCCCGGCTGTCGTGCGGCACAGTCGCCACGAGACATCTGCTCCGCGAATCCGGCCGATCATCCTCAGTGGCTCCAATGCCTTGGGTATCAGGCGGTGCGGCACGTCTTGAGCAAACGCCAGTTGGGTCCAGTGCAGGCAGGTTGGGCTGATACGGGCAATCCAGTGCCAGCCGTCTGAGTGGGCAAACAGCCCGAGTTTTTCATCCGGCAGGTTGCTGTCTTCGCAGTAGCCGTAACGTGCGACCAACCGCGGTGAAAAACGGCGCAAGGGTATTTTCAATTGGCGTTGCAGCCAGGCGTGATGCCCAGTGGCATCTACTACAAATTGCCCGGTCCATTGTGCTGCTTGCGCCTGGACGCCTTGAACACGACCTTGCTCCAGCAATACCCGGCTCGGATGTCTGAGATGAACGATCTGCACGCCGAGATTGCGTGCCTGTTCAAGTAATTGCTGGTCGAGTAACGCTCGCGGAATCTGGAAGCCCCTCCATTGCTCGTCGCCACTTGCGCTGAATGCCTGGAAACGAGGCGGGCCATCCCAGTGAATCCAATGGCCCGTGTGGCGGTGGTAATTCTGGAGGGTGATCCCCAGTTGGCGCAGCAGCGGCTCAACGCCAGGGTGCAGTGTTTCTCCCGGCCGGTGTCTGGGAAAACTGGTCTTCTCCAGCAGGACTACCCGTAGCCCTTGCTGTGCGCAGTGGATTGCTGCAGCGCAGCCAGCCGGGCCGCCGCCGACAACAACGACGTCAAAGTGACTCATCGAGGTGTCGCCAGGGCTCCCCGTCCCGGCGGATAAGCAGCGCGTCCTGGCTCATATACAGTTCGATCTCTTGCTCTATTTCCACATGACGAAGTTTGAAGTCGTGCGCTGGGGTGCTGATCGCGCCGTGTTTGTAAAGCCTGTAGTACGCCACCTCGCCTTCCAGTCGCAAACCGGCCTCTTGCTGTGCGACGTCGAAAGCTTCGTCCGGTAATTGCACCTGAAAAAACGACAGCAGCGGCCAGCGTTTTCGTTGCTCGCTGTCTGAGCCCGCACCGACTGCTTGATAGGCGCGGCGCATGCCCAGGACACGCTGATGGTACTGCCTGGTGCTGGTCTGCCCGGTCGCGGCCAGTGAGATCCGGCCATCCAGCGCGGCCTGGGTGTAGTCGCCGTATTCATAAGCCTGGTATTGAACCAGCGTGCGCCCCTCCAGTTCGATCAGTGAGGGGCCGCTACGCCCATCCCAGGCAGGCTGGTCTAGCAGGCCGATTTCGTTGTCAGTCAGCGGGATGACCGTAGCAGAGACATTGCGTGGTTCGAACGTACGGGTTGAATCAGGCGCCACCCCTGGCCAGTACGAACCCAGCGCAGCACAGATGCGTGCATCTTCCGTGAACGGGCTGGCTAACTGATAGCCACACAGCATATTGGTGAATGGGGCATCTACCAAACCACGGCCGACTTCCCAGCCAGGCCCGAAGACGCCGCTGGCGAAATCCGGCAGGCAGGATTGTCGCTGGGCATAGGCCGCCGGATGTCCGGGGCTTGGAGTCGTGGACGTTTGGGGGTGCGAGACGATCGCAGTGGCGCCGCGGTCTTCAGCGGAAAAATAACCGCCCCTGAGCGATTGATTGATGAAAAACCGCACATCGGACAGTGGGTTGACTCGCGTGTGCCATACCTGCGGACAGGGTGGGGTAGGACAAGGAAAAACCTGCGGGTCGCTGGACCATTGCTTGAGTTCCCGTTGTCCACACAACGGGTAAAAATCCGGTGCTCCGATAATCGAATAGGCGGCGATGCTCTGCAGTTCCAGTGCTGGACAGAGTGCGCGCACCCAGCCATCGGCCATTGCGTCCTGATAGTGTAAGGCTCGGTAGCCTCCGGCCTTGACGATGGCATCGACATCCTCACGTTGATTCAGGTCTTCAATCGAGCCGTCGTCACGCACATGATGGCGCCCATGCACCAGGCCGCCGGTGCCCGGGGGCATCATGAAGGACAACGGTCGACCTTGGTAGTGAGCCAGCTGCACCAGCCGCTCCTTGGCGTTGGGCACCAGCAAGCCTGGTGCAAAGCCATCGATATCCGCCCAATGACATAACCCCTCGGTAATGACGAACGGTGCGTTGAGAATGTCAGGCTCTTGCCAACCGGTATTGCGAAAGCGTCTGTGGATTTGACCGATCTTTTCATTGACCTGGTGATTGACCAACTGAACGCTCAGGTCCATACCCGCCACGCACTCGTCGCCATCGAATACCTTATGCAAGGGCACCCAGAACTCAAGATCATGGTCGATGGATTGAGCATTCATCGGGCCGAACCGCTCGGGCTGACCCACATGCCGTGCCGCTATGAACGCGCCGTAGCGCGCCGGGATAACGCGCATTTGATTGGGCTGGTCCTCGACAAAGGGCAAAAAGCCCCTGCGTTGCGGGTCATACAGCGCTGGCGCCGTACCGACCCGGGCGATTCCGGTGCGGGAAAAGCACAGGTCGGCCTGGCGCCCATGCACGGTCTCGGGGCGGGGGCGGTGTTCATAGGCAAACACGGCAATCGCCAGCTCTGCATCACCGGCGGCCAGTTGCAAAACCTCCATGCTGGGAGGATTGGCACCGTAGACATAATTAAGGATGTGTTCGGTTTCAGCAGGGGTAGGGAAGGCTGTGAGTGTACTGCCGTTGATTCCGAGGTTCACATTCGGCGAGGCGAATGCATGAAACAGCAGGCTGGCGGCCGGGTGCCCAGGCTCGACGCCACGTACGCCATCGGCCGAAAAGTCCTCAAAGCCGGGCTGGGTACGATCGATGAGCAGGGGTTTGGCGAGTTCATCGCGCAGGGTTGTCGAGGTTATGTCCAAGCCATGGTGCAGCAACAGATCACGCCAGCCGGTGGGAGCCAGGCGTGTGCAGGCGCGTTCGACAGCGTTGATCAGCGACATCCCGAGTGCTCCGACAGGTTCAGAGGCCAGGGTACGTTAAAGGGGGCGGCGCGGTAACTGACCGAACGGCTAGGTAAGCGGGAAAGGAACCGTTGCACCGGGCCATCACGCGTTCAGCGCCTATCCATCGCTTTCATAGCCTGCGCCAGCCGTTGTGTTGCGTGATGGATCTCATCCCGGTCCAGGGAGGCAAAGCCCAGGCGCAGTGCGTTTTCCGCTTGGTCGCTGGGTGAAAACTGACGACCGCTGCGTACCACCAGCCCATGCTCCAAGGCGGTGTGCACCAAGCGATCCACGTCCAGGCTATCCTCGAAACGAACCCAGAGCGCCAAGCCACCTTCGGGCTCGCGTATCTGTATGCGCTCACCGAATGCCTGGTCCAGGCAGTCGCGCAGCACGGTGCGGCGCGCCCTGTATTCCTTCGAAACGCGGCGCAGGTGTTTTTTCAACTCACCGTGATTGATCAAGTCCGCCAGCATGGTCTGTGCGACCGCATCGGCATCGCCCAGCATCAGTGCGGCATTGCGCTGCAGGGCTTCAATCACTTGCGTGGGGGCCACGATGTAACTGCAACGAAACGTCGAGCCCAGCACCTTGGATAACGAGCCGATATAGATCACATGGCGCTGGCCGCGGTCACTGGCCAGCGGCAGGTAAGGGCGGCCGCTGAAGTGATATTCGTGGTCGTAGTCTTCTTCGATCACGCAAAAGTCATGTTGCGCGGCCAATGCCAGCAAGTGTTGTCGACGTGCGGCATGCAGGCTCACGGTGGTGGGAAATTGGTGGTGGGGCGTGAGGTAGATCAGGCGCACCGTGTGCTCGCGGCATAAGCGCTCGACCTGGTCGGTGCGGCAACCTTCATCGTCGATGTCGACCGTGACCAACTGCGCGCCGAGCTTGCGGAAAATTTCCCACGCCGGCGGGTAGCTCAAACGCTCCACCAGTACCACGTCGCCAGGCTTGATCAGCAGGCTGGCGCTCAGGTACAGGGACATCTGCGTGCCTTGGGTCAGGCAAATATTTTCGGCAGTCACTGTCAGCCCGCGGTTATTGCGCAGCATCTCGGCCAGGGCGCAGCGCAACTGATAGCCGGTGCCCTCACTGCCGTAGCGCACCGTGTTGGAGGCGAAGCTGTTACGCAGCGCATGGCGATAGTAGCGATGCAACACGGCCTGGGGCAGCAAGCGGTGGTCGCTGGTGCCATTGTCGAAGAACAGCGCACTGTGCCGATGTTGAAGCGCGACCACCTGGGCGTTATGGGTGAAATACGGTACCACCGGCTGGTCCAGCAGCAGTGGGGCGAAAGACGGTTGCACCGCACAGGGCAAGGGCTTTGGCGCCAGTTGCGCATTGACGAATGTGCCACGGCGCGGCTCGCTGATCAGCCAGCCTTTGGTCATCGCTTCTTCATAGGCCAGGATCACCGTCTTGCGGTTGACGTCGAGCATTTGTGCCATTTCCCGTGTGCCCGGCAGCAACGTCCCAGGCGGCAGGCGCCCTTCGACAATCGCGGTGACCAAGCCTTCGGCAATCTTGCGATAGGACGCCTGGCGGGTGTCGTCGTCAAGCTTGAGCAGGGGGCGCCATTTACGCAACTGGACCATCTGAAGTATCCAAATCTGGAGGTTTTAATGGTCCTAGTCTAGCGTAACAATCCAGGCCTCACTTACCCCGAGGTCTTTATGAACACACGCCATGTCATCGAACTGTCTCCCTCGGGAAAAACTTTTGAGACCGGCGACGAACTGTTGCTCGACGCCATGCTTGCCAGCGGCCTGGCCGTGCCGTTCTCGTGCCGCCGCGGCGCGTGCGGCTCCTGCAAGGTGGTGGTCGCCGCAGGTGAGTACCGGGCCAAGCGCCTGGCGCCGGATGCGCCGGCGCCGTGTTACCCCCTGGCCGCCAATGAAATGTTGCTTTGCCAGAGCCATGCCTGCACCGACATGCGCCTGGAGATTCCCGGCTGGTCCCTGGATACGCCTGCGTTGGTCGTTGGCGCTCAGGTTATTGGCAAGCGCGCGCTCGGGCCTGATGTCATTGAGTTAATGCTCAAGCCCGATACACCGTTGAAGGTGCGAGCTGGCCAATACCTCAAGTTCCACCTGGCAGACGGCGACACGCGTTGCTTCTCGGTTGCCAACCTGCCAACAGAGGACGAGGGGCGTTTGGTCTTCCAGATTCGTCGGGTGCGCGGCGGGTACTTTTCCGAGGGCGTACTGGATGGCTTGGCCGTGGGGGCGCGGATGCAATTGGAAGGACCGTTTGGCGCCTGCACCTGGCAGGACGATGACGCAGCGCCCGTCGTGCTGTTTGCCACGGGTACCGGTTACGCGGGCATCAAGCCGATCCTGTTGACCGCGCTCAAACGCAATGTCGAGGTGACGTTGTATTGGGGCGGCGCGCAGTCAACCGACTTTTATGACGGCGCCTTTCTGGATGAATCGATGCTCGAGCACCCCCGTTTTCGCTGGCATTCGGTGCGATCATCCGAGGGGCGGGTGCAGGAGGTTGCATTGAGCCACGGGCATCATTGGGAGGCGGCCCAGGTCTATGCGTGTGGTAACGGCCCCATGCTTAGCCAGGTGCGTGCCCATTGCGTTGAGGCGGGGTTGCCGAGCCATCGGTTTGTCGCGGAGGCGTTTGTCGCCAGTGGCCGGTCAAGCGCGCAGGCGGTGTCGCTGTCGTTCGACCCGATCTGGGAAAAAGTCGGCCCGCGCTATTCCCTGGACGGGATGTTGGCGGCGCGAGAAAAATCCATACGCGCCCTGGCGGCCATCGCCAGCCGGTTGACGGTCGGCATGACCACCGGCGAAGCCCTGGAGATGGCCGCCCAGCAACTCACGGCCATGGGCGCCTCGCACACCTGGCACCCGACTTACATTCGCTTTGGCCCCGACACCATCCGGCCCTCCCGCGAAGGTGTTGATCGTCAGCGCAAACTGCGCGCCAGCGATATCATCGTGGTCGACCTGGGGCCGGTATGGGACGGCTATGAAGGCGACTACGGCGACACGTTCATCTTCGGTGAGTTGCCGCTGCATCTGGCGTGCAGGACTGCGTTGCATGAGGTGTTCGATGAGACCCGCCAAGCGTGGCTGCGTGGGCTGACCGGGCGCGAGCTCTACGACTTCGCCGAACAGAGCGCCGTGTCGAAAGGCTGGAGGCTGGCACGCAATCTGGCGGGGCATCGCCTTGCGGATTTCCCCCATGCCTTGTTCGAAAGCAAGGAGTTGGCTGACCTGGAGATCCCACCGAGCGAAATGGCCTGGGTGCTGGAGATCCAGTTGTGCCATCCCACTGAGCCAGTGGGTGGGTTCTTTGAAGACATGCTGATGTTGCAAGCCTGAAGAGCCTGCCATTGCTGCCGAGAATTGTGCTTGGCGCGATGGCCATGCCAACCGAGATCAACCCAACACCACCAATCCCCTGTGGGAGCTGTCGAGCTTCAGCGAGGCTGCGAAAGCGGTGGTTCAGGCGATGAAAATGTTGCCTGTGCCGCCGCCATCGCAGCCTCGCCGGGGCTCGACAGCTCCCACATTTGTGCGGTGTTGTTGTCGGGAGTTGTGCTTGGCGCGATGGTACTGCCAACCGAGATCAACCCAGCACTGCCGATCCCCTGGGGGAGTTGTCGAGCTTCAGCGAGGCTGCGAAAGAGGTGGTTCAGGCGATGAAAATGTTGCCTGTGCCGCCGCCATCGCAGCCTCGCCGGGGCCCGACAGCTCCCACATTTGGGCGGTGTTGTTGTCGGGAGTTGTGTTTGGCGCGATGGCCCTGCCAACCGAGATCAACCCAGCACTGCCGATCCCCTGTGGGAGTTGTCGAGCTTCAGCGAGGCTGCGAAAGCGGTGATTCAGGCGATGAAAATGTTGCCTGTGCCGCCGCCATCGCAGCCTCGCCGGGGCCCGACAGCTCCCACATTTGGGCGGTGTTGTTGTCGGGAGTTGTGCTTGGCGCGATGGTGCTGCCAACCGAGATCAACCCAGAACTGCCGATCCCCTGTGGGAGCTGTCGAGCTTCAGCGAGGCTGCGAAAGCGGTGGTTCAGGCGATGAGCATGGGTCAGAGCTTCGGCAACTGCCCGACGCGGCCCATCATTTCAGTGACGATCTGCAGGTCCAGCAGGAACTGCTCAACCGTTTTGAACTCACTGTCGGTGTGCCCGGTGTACTTCTCTTCCGGACGGGCCAGGCCAAACTGCACCCCATTGGGCAAGTCGTGCACCGAGGTTGCACCGGCCGAGGTGCCGAACTTGTGCGGCATGCCCAGGTTTTCCGTGGCGACCGCCAGCAAGGCTTTGACCCACTCACCTTCAGGGTTGCGGTACATCGGTGTATCCAGCGAATAGGCGAAGCTCACGTTGACCTTGGCTTGCTGGTTCCAGGCATTCAGTTTCTGTTCGATCTGTGCCTTGAGTGCCTCCGGGGTTTTACCCTTCGGCGCCCGCAGGTTCACCGCCAGCTTGAAGGCTTTGTCATCCAGGCCGACAAAGGTCGGCGAGGTGGTCAACGGCCCCATGAAGTCATCGGCGAAGCCCACGCCCAATTTGCCGCCCAGGTAATCCAGGCCCCAGTTGTCCGCTGCATAACGCGCCGCATCAGTGATGTGGTTGTGCTTGAGGGCAATCTTGCCGTCGACGCCGTGGATCAGTTCCAGCATACGAGCCACCGGGTTGACCCCGGTTTCGGGTTCGGAGGAGTGGGCGGATACGCCGGTGACAGTGAGTTTGACGTCCTTGCCATCGACCTTGGCGCTGACCTGGAAATTGCCGCCGTTGCGCTTGGCATAATCATTACCGGCCTGCTGCAGGCTGGCCGCTAACTCAGCAGGCTTATCGCTGACCAGCGTAGCGACCGAAACCGATGGAATCTGGTTGGTGGCCTTGCCGCCGGTCATTGCGATGATTTCTGCGCCTGTGCCTTCACCTTTGCGCACCGGGAAGGTCGCCATGACGGTGCCCGAGCCTTTCTCGGCGATCACCACCGGGTAGCCGCCATCCAGCGCCAGGTTGTATTGCGGCACGGGGTTGCGTTCGAAGTAGTAGGGAATCGCGTCACCGGCGGTTTCTTCGGTGGTGTCCACCAGCAGCTTGAACGTGCGCGCCAGCGGCAGTTTTTCTTCCTTGATCACCTTCATGGCATACATCGCCACGACGATGCCGTTCTTGTCATCTTCGGTCCCACGGCCATACATGCGGTCGCCGATCAGCGTGACCTTGAATGGGTCGAGCTTGGTGCCATCTTGCAGCACCCAGTTTTCCGGCGTGACCGGCACCACATCGGCATGGGCATGTACGCCGACGACTTCATCACCGCTGCCTTCCAGGGAGATTTCGTACACACGGTTATCGACGTTACGGAAGTTCAGGTTGAAGGATTTGGCCAGGGCCTGGATCTTGTCGGCGATCTTGAGGAATTCCGGGTTTTTGTACTGTGGCAGCCCGTCTACGTTGAAGGTCGGAATCTCCACCAGTTCGCGCAAGGTTTCCAGGGCAGCCTTGCCGTACTTCACACGGGTGTAGATACCGAGCAGGCGATTGATCTCGTTCTGTTGCTCGGCGTTCAGGGTTTTGTTGTCGAGAAAGGCGCTGATAGCCGGGCCGACGTCAGCCGATTTACCCAGCTCGCCCTTGGCCAGGTTGCCGAGGAAGCTGCGGAAATCGGTGACCGATTTCTCGCCGAAGCTCTTCACAATCGCCGCGCTTTGGTCTGCGCTGATGTTGGCGAAAGCGGGGGTTGAGAGTGCCGAAAGGCTAGCCGCGAACAGGGTGGCAACGGTCAATTGCTTGAGTGGAAAGTGCATTGTTTAAGGCATTCCTTTGCAGGTAGTGAGTAGGGTGTTTCTGACAGGCAAGTCGGAAACATTTCCACACACTACCACTACTCAGGTGCCCAAGGTCAATGCTGGCCAGGATGGGGCTCAGGGTATTCATCCGTCACGCTCAAGGCTCTGGCGTAGGGCCCGTCCCACAGTTGCTCATGCAATTGCCCTACACGCCTGGCCATCGCTTCACTGCGCATCACCACCTCCAGATTGCGCGAGTTATCCAGGTAACCGCCCAACCAGTTGCTGGTGCCGATCCACGCCACTTGCCCGTCGATCTCCATGGTCTTGCTGTGGATCACTCGGGCATAAGGGATAAAACCTTGCTTGGCTTCGGGCAGGGTGACGATCTTGATTTCGACGTTGGGCAATACCGCCAGGCTCTTGAGGTAGGGCAGTTCCAGCTTATCGGTGTTCCAGTTGGACACCATCAGTTTGATCGACACCCCACGGGCAGCAGCGGCACGCACGGCGTTGTCGATCACCGCGTAGTACGGGCGGGTTCGATCAGGCCCGTAGGACAGTGGCGCGTAATCGAGCAATTGCACACGCACTTCTTTTTTGGCTTCGCCCAGCAGGCGTGGCAGTTCCAGCTGTGAGTCGCCTACGCCTGGCGGGTTGTAGCGTTGCGGGCTGGCCACCAGGTAGTTGCCGGTACGCAAGGGAACCTGGCCGGGGGCGGGCAGCGGTACCGGTTGTTTATCGGCGAGCGCGGCCTGGGCTTGCCAGTCTTGATCGAAGATCGCCTGCACCTGGCCCACGACGGCTGCGTCACTGATGCGCAGCCCGGTTTCGTGGATATGTTCCAGGGAGCGCCAGTCGAAATTCTGGCTGCCGATAAACGCCTGCGTGCCATCCACCAGCAGGTATTTGGCGTGGATGATGCCGCCGCTCAGTTGCCCGTAGGGCAGCACCCGCAAGGTCAGGTTGGGGATCGCACGCAGGCGTTCCAGGGTGGCAGCTTCCGACAGCCTGAGGCCTTTTTCTTCCAGCAAAAAACGAATTTTCACGCCGCGCTTGCCGGCAGCCTCAAGGCGTTCGATGACCGTGTTCATCACCGAGCCGGGATGATCGACGGCGTAGAACTGGCCGATATCAATGCGGCTCTTCGCACTGTCGAACAGCTCGATCCATACCGGGCCAGTCTGGCGCAAATCGGCGGTGACCAGGGCGGTATCCACCGGCACGGTGTGCACCAGCTCAAACCCCGGAATGGAAAAGTCCGCCTGGGCCAGCGGACTGAGCAACACGCCGGCGAGGCTGGCGATACGCAACTTCATCGAAAGGGACATAGGCGTCTCATCGGACAAAACAAAGGGGCGGGCGTATTACGCGCCCGCCCGACGGGTCACGCTGTGCGGCTGTGCAAGGAGGTTGGTACAAGGTGCGGTACTTCGCCTTGTACGCGGGCTCCGCTGGCCGCGCGGATCAACAGGATCTTCAACTGGTCGTTGATGCGTTCCAGGCTGTCCTGGAAAAAGTTGTGGAACACCACGCAGAACAGCGCGATGGCAATACCCAGGCCGGTGGCGAACAACGCCGTGCCGATACCACCGGAAATCTGCCCTGGGTCGGAAACACCCGCCGTGGCCAGCGCCTTGAAGGTGTCGATAATGCCGAGGATGGTACCCAGCAAGCCCAGCAGCGGGGCGGCGGTGGTAATGGTCTCGATGATCCACAGGCTGCGGGCCAGCGGGGCGCGTGTCTTGAGGTATTGGGTGTCGATTTCGTCGTCCAGGTCCTTGCGTGAACCGTTGGAGGCTTTCTGCGCCAGCACCGGCAGGATCATGTTCAGCGGCAGGCTGTCGCGACGGCTCAGGTTTTCCGGCAGGTCACGCTCGCTGTGCACGGGGGCGCCGAGGGCGTCGATCAACGCCCGAGCCTGGCGGCGCACGTAGGCGAAGTAGATACCGCGTTCGATGGCGATGAAGATCGCAATGGCCATCGCCGCGTACATCACATAGAAGGTGACGTCGTGGAGCAGGTTCATATCCATGCTGGTGTTCCTCTTGGGTCAGTCTTAGAAATTCGCTTCCAGCGAAACCGTTACGGTGCGGTCCAGGCCAACGATGTAGGCCGGGTCGCCATCGCGAAAACCGCTGTAGCTGGCCGCGTTGGTCTTGGTGGTGTACACGCCGTCCAGGTACTTCTTGTCGAACAGGTTGTCGACGTTCAGGCGCAGGGTCGCGTCCTTGACGACTTTCTTGTCCACCGGCAGGTAGATACCGGCGCCAAGGTTGAACACGGTGCGTCCGGAAATGGCTTCGTCGTTGGTCAGGTCGCCATAGAGCTTGCTGGTGTACTTGCCGCCGAAGGTGCCGTAGAAGCGCCCGTCGTCGTAACCAACGTTGGCCGCCAGCATGTTCTTGGGCACGTTGGCGAACTGCTTGCCGCTGGTGGGCAGCACGATGGGCTTGCTGGCGTTGTAGACGGTCAGGTCATCCTGCTGCTCGGCCTTGGTGTAGGTGTAGGAGGTGTAGTAGTTGAAGTGGTGGGGCAACTGGCCACTCCATTCCAGCTCCAGGCCTTTGTTGACCACGGAGCCCGCGTTGATGTCGGCAAAGTCGCCGTTGATGTCCCGGGACGAAACCTGGCGGTTCTTGAAGTCCATGTAGAACAGGGTGGCGGCCAGGGTCATGTCGTCGCCGCTGTAGCGCCAGCCCAGTTCATGGTTCCAGCTGGTTTCCGGTTCGGCGTCGATCGAGCCGGCGCCTTTGTCGTAGAGCACGTAGTTCTGCGGTACCCGCATGTTGCGCGACAGGCTGTAGAACAACTGGTCACGCTCGTCCAGCTGGTATTTCAGGCCGGCGTTGGGCAGCAGTTTGTTGTAGGTCTGGTTACGTTTTTCCGGGCGTTCGTTAAGGCTGCCATGGTTGGTGCCTTCACGCTCGACGTTCATGTAGGCCAGGCCGGCGATGAAGGTCCAATCCGGGTTGATGTACCAGGTGTCCTGGGCCCAGACCTTTTGCGCCGGGGTCACGGTGAAGCGGTCGCGCCCCTGGACCTGGTTGCCGTTGGCATCGACGATGGCACTGTTGGAATCCGGCCAGGTATCCACTGGCTTGCCGTTGCTCTTTAGGGGAATAAACGGCTGGGTCTGGCTCTGGCGTGCGCGCTCGTACCAGTAGCCGAATTGCAGGCTGTGGTCGCCCAGGTCCCAGGTCAGTTTGGTGGTGATGCCCGGCCGCCAGGTTTGCGTGCGTGAAGGGCGGTAGTACACGCCGCTGTTCGGTGTGCCATCGGCGTTGTACTGGGCGGCGGTGGGCAGGTTGCCCAGATCGAACACGCCACCCTGGTTGGAGCCACGGTTGAGCGCATAGGCGGACGAGCCGACGCCGCTGCCGTTGCCCCAGTAGTAATACGGGATCACCGACAGCGCCAGGTTGTCGGCCAGTTTGAACTGGGTGTTGAGCACGGCGGTGAAGGTCTGGAACGGGTTCTGCGCCAGGGCGTAGTAGCTGTTGTACTTGCCGTTGCTGCCCACGCTCGGCGTGGCCGGGTAGGGATCGTACTTGCGGCCGTTCTGCTGGAACTGCGCCTTGGTCAACTGGCTGTAACTGTTGTTGTCCTGCTCGTGGTACTTGAGGATCAGGTTGGCGGTGTTGCCGTTGCCGGCGTCGAAGAAGCTGTTCCACTCCACCTTGTCCGCACGCACCGCGCCTGAGCCACGCCACATCTGCCCTTCGGTATGGGACACCGACAGCCAGTTGCTAAGACCGTTGATTTCACCGGTATTGAGGCGGGCGAAGGTCTTGCGCGTGGCGTTGCTGCCGACCACCTGTTTGACGAACGCGCCGGTTTCCTTGGTCGGGCGAATGGTCACGATGCCGATGTTGCCGCCGCTGGAACCAATGTGCGGGCCGTCGGATTCCGAAGCACCCTGGGTGACGAAGATCTGGTCGATGTTTTCCGGGTCGCCCAGCAGGTTGGAGTACAGCGCGTAGTTGCCGGAGTCGTTGATCGGCATGCCGTCCACCGACATGCCCACCTGGTCGGAGTTCATGCCGCGCATGGTGAAGCGAAAACCCGAGAGGCCGGTGTTGTCTTCACTGGAGATGTTCAAGCCTGGGGTGTACTTGAGCTTATCGATGGCATTGCCTGTTGCTGCCTGCTTGTCCAGTGCTTCCTTGGTCACCGTGGAGCGGCCCTTGATGCTTTCTTCCGGGACCATGTAACCGCCCCCTGCGCTCGCCTTGCCTTGTACCCCAATGGTGCCGACATCACTGTCGCTGGTCTCTGCCATGACCAGTCCCTGGCTCATGCTGGTCGCGGCAACGAGTGCCAGATGAATGCGGGTGAACTTCATCACTGTCGTCCTGATGTCGGGTGCTTATTGCACGCTGTAGTTGAAGGTGGCGGTGAAGCGCTGCTCATTGCGGCCCCCGAAGGCTTGTTCGGGGAACGGTTTGACTTGCTTGATGCGACGCAAGCTGTTGGTGGCGGCCCGGTTGAGCAACATGCTTGAGGCCTGAGTCTGCAAGCCGGAATCGAGCACACGGCCCTGGCGGTCCACCAGCAACCACACCACCACCTCGCCGCTGGGGCGTTCGAGCGACGCCTGGCGCCCGGTGGGGTACTGCTTGTAGGTGTCCAACTCGTTGCGCAAGCCTTTGAGGTAACCGCCTTCCAGGGCCTGGCCGTCGACCTTCGGTGGCGCCGGTGGGGCGGGCGTCGGTGCCGTTTGGGCGACGGCGACCGGGGCTGGCTTGGCGGCCACCGGTGGCGGCGTTGGCGCGGGCTTGGCGACCACGGGCGCCGGCTTGGGCACAGGTTTTGGCTTGGGTTTGGGTTCGGGTTTAGGCAGCGGCTTGGGCGGTGGCGGTGGCGCCAGCGCGGCCTCTTCCTCTTCTATTACCGGCGGTGGCGGTTCTTGTTCCACCACCGGTTCCGGTATGACTTCCGGTTCCGGCTCGACCAAGGCCAATTCGACCGCCGACTCGTCATACACCGGCTCGACCTTCAAGGTCTGGGACTGGATACCCAGTGCAATCAGCACCAGGGCGATCAGGGCCGGGACACTGCCCAGCAGCTGACGCGCACGAAACAGAACGTACATGATCAAGACTTACGCGTAGCAATGGACACGGAGGTGAAGCCACCCAGGCGCAGGGTGTCCATCACTTCCACCAGGCGCGAAACCTCTACGCCTTTGTCGCTGTTGACGATGATCGTCGACTTGGTGTCGGGCTTCTCGGCCGCCTTCAAGGCCGGCACCAGGGCATCCACCGTCAGGTCCTTGCCGTCCAGTTGCAACTGGCCTTCCAGGCCCAGGGTAAGGATGAATTTGTTTTGCGGTTTGAGCTGCTGCGAGCTGCTGGCGCTGGGCAATTGGGTCTTCATGCCGAGCGCGGGAATCACGTTCAGGCTCACCAGTACGAAAAACACCAGCAGGAACATCATCACGTCGATCATCGGGATCAGTTCGATGTGCGCCTTGCGTTTCTTGGGTTCGTCCCAGGTTCTCATTCCGTTACCCCGTTATTGAATTAGGGGCAACACGCTAGCAAGCAAAAATGACCGAATGGTTAACTTTAATTGACGGTTTGAAGGCTCTAGGACGGGTCTTTCAGAAAACTTACCGGTCAGTTTTGGCACGTAATGAAACTGACACTCGGGGCGTACATGCTTGAGAAATTTATCTTGAGAGCCAGCTTCCATGGACACAGCATTGCCTCAATTGACTACCGCACGCCTGCTGTTACGAGCGCTTGAAATGCGTCAGACCGAGGTGCTTTTTACCCTTGCCGCCGTGCGTGACGACTGGGAGCGCTGTCTGTGAGCGGCGGGGTAGACCACGACCGGCGCCGGATACTTGGCGGGCTGGCGGTCGCTACCGCGTTTTCGATCCTCAGCCCGTTTGCGCGCAGTGCCGGGGTGGATTATCCGTTCACCCTCGGCGTGGCTTCCGGCGACCCGTTGCCGGATGGCTTTGTGATCTGGACGCGCCTGGCGCCGTTGTTCAACGCCGCGGATGGCCGTGGCGGCCTGAGTCGCTCGGTGCCGGTGCGTTGGCGGGTGGCCAGCGATGCGGCGATGACGCGTATTGTTAGGCAGGGGGAGGTGCTGGCGACGCAGCGTTTCGCTCACGCAGTGCATGTCGAAGTGGCGGGGCTGGCGGCGGATCGGCCGTATTGGTACCAGTTTGAAGGGCTCGGTGCGCAGAGCCCGGTGGGCCAGTCCCGCACGATGCCGCCGCTGCAGGCCATGGCATCGGCCCGGCTGGGGTTTGTGTCGTGCTCGCACTGGGAGCGCGGTTACTTCAGCGCCTACAGGCACCTCGCCGCGGAGCAGCCCGACCTGGTGTTTTTCCTCGGCGACTATATCTATGACAGCTCCTACGCGGCGGATTCGGGCAAGGTTTTTCGTGCCCACGGCAGTGGCAATGCGCAAAGCCTGAGCGACTATCGCAACCGCTACGCGTTGTACAAGACCGATCCGGACCTGCAAGCCCTGCACGCCGCCGCACCCAGCGTGGCGACCTGGGACGATCATGAAGTGCAGAATGACTATGCCAACCGCTGGTCCCAGGATCCCAAGGTTGCGGTGGCGCAGTTTCTCCAGCAACGGGCGGCGGCTTACCAGGCGTTTTACGAACACATGCCCTTGCGCGCCAGTAGCGTGCCCAAGGGCGCGGACATGCGTATTTATCGACGTCTGGACTACGGTCGGCTTGTACGTTTCCATGTGCTCGACGGGCGTCAGTATCGTTCCGAGCAACCGTGCATCGCAGCCAATGGCAGCCACCAGGGGCATGTTGTCACCACCCCTTGCAGCAACTTGCGCGACCCCGCCCGCACGTTGCTCGGCTGGCAACAAGAAGCCTGGCTGGACCAGGGTTTTGCCCAGTCGAAGGCGCAATGGAATGTGATCGCCCAGGATTTGCTGGTGGCGCCGCTGATCCAGCGCGATCTCACCAACCACAAGCCGGGGCGCTGGACCGATGGGTGGGATGGCTACATGGCTAACCGCTCACGGATGCTGGCGTCGATTGTGCGCAATCGCGTGAAGAACCCGGTGTTCTGGGGCGGGGACATTCATTCGTTCTGGGCCACTGACCTGCATGCTAACGCCGACAATCCGGACTCGGCGGTGGTTGCCACCGAGTTCGTTGGCTCGTCGGTGACCTCTGACGGCCCGCCCTATGACGCGTTCATGAAGATCATGCCGCTTAACCCCCATGTGAAGTTCTTCGACAGCCGCCAGCGCGGGTATGTGTCGGTGGAGTTGGCGGCCGACAGCATGTTGACGAATTTTCGGGCGATCAGTGACCCGCGTGACCCGGCGGCGACGGTGTCGACGTTGAAGTCGTTCGTGGTCGAGCCGGGCAGGGCAGGGGCGATTGCCGTCTAGCCTATTTCTCTGTGGCGCATCGGTCCACTGTGGGAGGGGGCTTGCTCCCGATAGCGGTGGATCAGTTACAGGTAAGCTGACTGACACCCCGCTATCGGGAGCAAGCCCCCTCCCACATTAGTTTCAATGTCATAGCGCACCGACAATGCGCCCTTTTTCTCCGATAGCGCCAGGATCGTCACCTGGCCCAGCTCGCTCAACGCTTGCACATGAGTGCCGCCACAGGCGTAAGCCGGCAATTCACCGAAGCCGACTTCGCGGGTGCCTTCATCCAGCGTCATATGCCGTGGATAGTCAGCGGCGATCCATTGGTTGACCCATTGCTGGAGCGTTTGCGCATCCATGTCTTGCGCGCTTTGGCCACGGATAAAGGTGATCTTGCCTTCGCCCGGCCAGTGGTGGGCCTTGATCGGCATCCAGCCCAGACGTTCGCCGGCGTTGCCGATCAAATGGCCCGCCGAATGCAGGCGGCTGTGCAAGGCTCGACGCTGTGCGTCGACTCGTGCAATGACCGGTCCAGGTTCCAGAGGCCGGTCGACGTAATGCACCACCTGTTCGGTTTCCTGCACGACCCGCAGTACCTGGCTATCGCCGAGCCAGCCGGTGTCGAACGGCTGGCCGCCGCCTTGGGGATGAAAAATCGTCGACTGCGCAATCACGGCGAATTGCTCTTCGTGCGGGGTGCAACTGAGCACTTCCAGCTCGGCTGTCAGGTGGTCATGGGTAAAAAACAGGCGCTCGGTCATGGTCTACATCCGCATCAGGGTTCTGTGGGCAGTATAAATAGTGCGCAGATGAGTGATAATCCGCTCAATTATCAATGGACCTGTGCGTCATGAGCATCAATCTTCCTTTGCCGTTGTTGGGTGAAATGGCGATTTTCGTCAAGGTCGTGGAAACCGGCAGCTTCTCCGAAGCGGCGCGGCAACTGAGCGTCTCCCCCTCGGCGGTGAGCCGCAGCATTTCACGCCTGGAGCAGGCCCTGGCCACGCGCTTGCTGCAACGCACAACGCGCAAATTGCGCCTGAGCGAGGGCGGTGAAGAGGTATTCAAGCGTTGCCAGGAGATGGTCAGCGCGGCCCGCTCGGTGATGGAAATCAGCGGCCAGTTCACCGATGAAGCCGAGGGCCTGGTACGGGTCAGCGTGCCCAAGGCCGTGGGGCGGTTCGTGGTGCATCCGCATATGCCGGAATTTCTGCGGCGCTACCCCAAGGTGGATGTGCAATTGATCCTTGAAGATCGGCATGTGGACCTGATCGACGACAATGTCGACTTGAGCATTCGTATCACTGACAGTCCACCTCCCGGCCTGGTCGGGCGCCAGCTATTGCCCATCGAACACCTGCTGTGCGCGACGCCGCAGTACCTGGCCGAGCATGGCACCCCAAGCCATCCTCATGATTTGCTCGAGCACAGTTGCATTTACTTGGGGGAAACGCCCGGCGATTCACGTTGGAAATTTCGCCAGGCCGGCAAGGCGGTGACGGTTGGCGTACGCGGGCGTTATGCAGCGAACCACACTGGGGTGCGGTTGGATGCGGTATTGCAGCATGTGGGGATTGGCAGCTTGCCGTATTTCACGGCGCGGCATGCGTTGGCGGCGGGCCAGTTGGTGCAAGTGTTGCCAGCGTGGGACTTTATTGCGTCTTACCATGGCGAGGCGTGGTTGCTGCATTCGCCAACGCGGTACTTGCCGCCGAAGTTGCGGGTGTTTATCGATTATCTGGTGGAGTGCATGGCCAAGGAGCCAAAACTAAATGTGGGAGGGGGCTTGCCCCCGATAGCGGTCTGTCAGTCACCTTTACATTGACTGACCCACTGCTATCGGGGGCAAGCCCCCTCCCACATTTGAATCTCAGTGCTTGAAAAGTCAGTGCTTGCTCTGGTCCTGGGGCATGGCCAGCAGTTGCTTTTCCTGGTTCCAGTCGAACGGTTCGTCGTTCTGTTCGGCCTCATAGCGACGTTCTTCCAGGGCCTGGTACAGGTCCAGTTCTTCGTCGGGCATGAAGTGCAGGCAGTCGCCGCCAAAGAACCACAGCAGGTCGCGTGGCACCAAGTGGGCGATTTGCGGGTAGCGCAGGATGACCTGGCTCATCAGGTCCTGGCCCAGGTACTGGCTTTCGATCGGATCGATCGGCAACAGGGCGCGCAGTTCGTCGAAACGCTCCAGGAACAGCGAGTGGCTTTCCTCGGGTACCTGTTCGGCTTCGCCGACGGCAACCAGGATGCTGCGCAAGTGGTCGAGCAAGACGAGATGATCGGCAACGACGTTGGACACGAGATAAGGCCTCTAAAGCAAAAACGGGCGCGAGAGTATAAGCCTCTCGCGCCCGTTTTTATATGACCGCTCGACTCAGCGGACTTTACCTTCTGCCTGCATCAGCTCTTCCTTGCTGAAATCATCCACGTCGATCACCTTGCGTCGCGCTGCTTCGGCATCGCGCAGGGTTTGCGCTTCACCTGGTTGCAGCACGCCGGCGTGCAGCGCGGCATCGATGGCAGACTCACCGGCAGTCGGTTTGACCTGCCCGCTTTTAAGCGCGGTATGCAGTTTTTTCTGCAACGGATGGCTGGCGCCGAGCAAATCGTAGGCATGTTGCAGAGCGCCTACTGGATCTTCCGCCGCTTGCGGTCGATAGCACCCGGCTAGCAGTTCTTCCAGGGTCGGGTCGCCCTTGGCACGACCGATTACTGCCGCCACTTCGGCATCCAGTGCATCGGAGGGCCCGGTATGCCGACGCCCGAACGGAAATACGATCACCCGCAGCAGGCAGCCGAGTACCTTGTTCGGGAAGTTGCTCAGCAGTTCATCCAGTGCGCGTTCCGATTCACCCAGGCTCTCTTCCATGGCCCAGGCAAACAGCGGCTCCAGATGGTCTGGCGAATCCAGGTCGTGATAACGCTTGAGCGCTGCGGACGCCAGGTACATATGGCTCAGTACATCACCCAGGCGGGCGGACAGGCGTTCGCGGCGCTTGAGCTCACCACCCAGCAGCATCATGCTCAGGTCGGCCAGCAGGGCAAATGCAGCCGCCTGGCGGTTCAGGGCGCGGAAGTAGCCCTGGCTCAAACGGTTGCCGGGGGCTTTTTCGAAATGGCCGAAGCCCAGGTTCAGCACCAGGGTGCTGGCGGCGTTGCTCACGGCAAAACCGATGTGTTGCATTAGCAGGCCGTCGAACTCTTTCAACGCCTGGTCATGGTCTTCGCGACCGGCCAGGGCCATCTCCTTGAGCACGAAAGGATGGCAGCGAATTGCACCCTGGCCGAAGATCATCAGGTTGCGCGAGAGAATATTCGCGCCTTCCACGGTGATGAAGATCGGCGCACCTTGCCAGCTGCGGCCCAGGTAGTTGTTAGGGCCCATGATGATGCCCTTGCCACCGTGCACATCCATGGCGTGGCTGATGCACTCGCGGCCGCGCTCGGTGAGGTGATATTTGAGGATCGCCGACAACACCGAGGGCTTCTCCCCCAGGTCAACGGCATTGGCGGTGAGCATACGCGCGCTGTCCATCAGCCAGGCATTGCCGCCGATGCGCGCCAGGGCTTCCTGGATACCTTCGAAGGCTGACAGTGGCACATTGAACTGCTCGCGCACCTGCGCGTATTGCCCGGTCACCAGGCTGGTGAACTTGGCGGCGCCGGTGCCGACGGCAGGCAGGGAGATCGAGCGGCCTACCGACAGGCAGTTCATCAGCATCATCCAGCCTTTGCCGAGCATTTCCTGGCCACCGATCAGGTATTCCAGGGGAATGAACACGTCCTTGCCGGAGTTGGGGCCGTTCATGAAGGCAGCGCCGAGGGGCAGGTGACGACGGCCTATTTCTACGCCGGGCGTATCGGTTGGAATCAGCGCGAGGCTGATGCCCAGGTCTTCTTCTTCGCCCAGCAGGTGGTCTGGGTCATGAGCCTTGAACGCCAGGCCGAGCAAGGTCGCGACCGGGCCAAGGGTGATGTAGCGTTTTTCCCAGTTCAGACGCAGGCCGAGGGTTTCCTTGCCTTGCCATTCGCCTTTGCAGATCACCCCGGTGTCGGGCATGGCGCCTGCATCGGAACCGGCCAGCGGGCCGGTGAGGGCGAAGCACGGGATGTCGTCGCCACGCGCCAGGCGCGGAAGGTAGTGGTTGCGTTGTTCTTCGGTGCCGTAGTGCAGCAGCAACTCGGCCGGGCCCAGGGAATTGGGGACCATCACGGTGGACGCAAGGTCACCGCTGCGGGTCGCAAGCTTCATCGCAACCTGAGAGTGCGCATAGGCAGAGAAGCCCTTGCCGCCATACTCCTTGGGAATGATCAGGGCGAAGAATCCGTGGGTCTTGATGTGCTCCCAGGCCGCTGGCGGCAGGTCCATGGCTTGACCGATCTCCCAGTCGCTGACCATGGCGCAGAGTTCTTCGGTGGGGCCGTCGATGAACGCCTGTTCTTCTTCGGTCAATTGAACCTTGGGGTAGGCCAGCAATTTATCCCAGTCGGGGCGCCCGCTGAACAGTTCGCCGTCCCACCAGACGGTGCCGGCATCGATCGCATCGCGTTCGGTCTCGGACATCGGTGGCAGTACTTTCTGAAACCAGCTGAACAGCGGCTTGGTGAAGTATTGGCGGCGCAGGTCAGGCAGCAGCAACGGCGCGGCCACCACGGCGATGAGCACCCAGAAGATCAGCAGCAGCCAGCCCGGCGCGTGGCTCCAGGCGCCCATCGCCAGCAGGTAGACGGCGACCACGCCCAGGGCGGGCAGGGGGGCAGTTCGGCGGTGTGCCAGGTAGGCAATGCCGACCACCAGCACCAGTATCCACAACAACAGCATATGCAATCCTCCGTGAAACCAGGGGCGAAACCACCAGGGAGCTTAGTCCGCATCCGAACAAGCCGGGTGATCAGGGTGTTACAAGTTGTACTGGGGATACCCATCAGCAGGCGCCGACATTTGGCGTAATCGTCGTTATCTCTGTGGCAGGCCTGTCGTTAAACTCCAGGCTCACTTCGGAGATCAAGCTTATGAATGCGTACTTGAGTCCCAGCCGCTTCATCGATAGTGACCACCCTGCGGTGGTGGAGTTCGCCGAAAAACATCGCGGAACCCGCACGGATTTAAGTGACCAGGCAGTCAGTCTTTATTACGCCGTACGTGAGGCGATTCGCTACAACCCCTACACCTTCAGCCGCGACCCCAACACATTGAATGCCAGCTTCGCACTGGCTGCCGGCGAAAGCTATTGCGTGCCCAAGGCCACCTTGCTGGCCGCCTGCGCCCGTCACTGTGGCATCCCCGCGCGCATTGGCTTGGCAGACGTGCGCAACCACCTGTCCACACCGCGCCTGCTTGCCCTGCTCAAAAGTGACGTGTTCGCCATGCACGGTTATACCGAACTGTACCTGAACGGCCGCTGGGTCAAAGCGACTCCGGCGTTCAATCAGCAACTGTGCGACGTGTTTGATGTGCCGCCACTGGAATTCGATGGCTTGCATGACAGTGTCTTCCACGCGTTCAATCGCCAGGGCCGTCGCTCAATGGAATATGTGGTGGATCACGGGCAATTTGCTGACGTCCCCGAGGCATTCTTTTTCGCGCATATCCGCCAGTGTTACCCGCACTTGTTTGCCGACAATGCACCGACCCTGCTGGGCGATCTGCAGGACGATTTAAGCCGTGGCTGATCCGGCGTATGCTGCTGCCTTCATCCAGCCAAGTTCATCCACAATAAGGCGCGGTCATGCTGAAAATCTGGGGTCGTAAAAATTCATCAAACGTCAGGAAGGCACTGTGGTGCGCCGAGGAACTCGGCCTGGACTATGAGGCAATTGATGCGGGCGGGGCTTTTGGTGTGGTCGACACCCCGCAATATCGGGCCCTGAACCCCAATGGCCGGGTGCCGATGATCGAAGATGGCGATTTTGTGCTGTGGGAATCCAACACCATCGTGCGCTACCTGTGCGCCAAACAGGCATCGGACTTCTACCCCAGCGACCTGCAAGCCCGGGCCAATGCCGAAAAGTGGATGGACTGGACCACCTCCACGCTCGCCGACCCGTTCAAGGCGGTGTTCTGGGGGATCGTGCGCACCCCGGCTGACAGGCAAAACTGGGACAGTATCAATGCCGGGCGCCAAGCCTGTATCGACGCGCTCAAAACCGTCGACCAGGCCCTTGCCGAGCAACCCTACCTGTCCGGTCAGGCGTTCGGCATGGGTGATATCCCTCTGGGTTGCTTCATCTATGCCTGGTTCGAGATGCCCATCGAGCGGCCGGCAATGCCCCATCTGGAGGCCTGGTACCAGCGCCTGCAACAGCGCCCGGCGTATCGCAAAGCGGTGATGACCGCGTTGACTTAATACACACTATTAATACGGGTGACTGTACTTGTGCGGCATGGGCAAGCACCATGCACGCATTGCATCGTCGGTTGAACTACCTGCGCTGCGCCCTCATCTATTCTTTCTATTCCCTTCTTTGGTGCGTATTCCGATATGAGTTCCGCTCTGTCCATCCGGCAGCTAACCAAAACCTACGGCAACGGTTTCCAGGCCCTGAGTGGTATCGATCTGGACGTCGCCGAAGGTGATTTCTTCGCCTTGCTCGGCCCCAACGGCGCCGGCAAATCCACCACCATCGGCATTCTCTCCACCCTGGTCAACAAGACCAGCGGCACGGTGAACATCTTCGGCCACGACCTGGACAAGTCCCCGGCGGCGCTCAAGCGCTCCATCGGTGTGGTGCCCCAGGAATTCAATTTCAACCAGTTCGAAAAGACCTTCGACATTGTTGTGACCCAGGCTGGCTATTACGGCATCCCGGCGAAAATCGCCAAGGAACGCGCCGAGCAGTACCTGACCCAACTGGGCCTGTGGGACAAGCGCGATGTGCCTTCGCGCTCGTTGTCCGGCGGCATGAAGCGGCGCCTGATGATCGCCCGTGCGCTGGTGCATGAGCCGCGCCTGCTGATCCTCGACGAACCCACTGCAGGCGTGGACATCGAACTGCGTCGCTCGATGTGGACCTTCCTCACCGAGCTGAACGAGAAAGGCATCACCATCATCCTCACCACCCATTACCTGGAAGAGGCTGAGCAGTTGTGCCGCAACATCGGCATCATCGACCACGGCACCATTGTCGAGAACACCAGCATGCGCAACCTGCTGGGCCAGTTGCATGTGGAAACCTTCCTGCTCGACCTGAAGAACAATCTGTCGGTGGCGCCGCACCTGCTGGGTTACCCAAGCCGCCTGGTAGATAGCCACACCCTGGAGGTGCAGGTGGACAAAGCCATGGGCATCACCGCGCTGTTCACCCAGCTGGCGACTCAGAACATCGAAGTGTTGAGCCTGCGTAACAAAACCAATCGCCTTGAGGAGTTGTTTGTGTCCCTGGTGGAGAAAAATCTGGCGAAGGTGGCGGTATGAGTTCCGAACTGCAACCCAACCTTGTCGCGCTGCAAACCATCGTTTATCGCGAAGTGAAACGCTTTACCCGGATCTGGCCGCAGACCCTGCTGCCGCCGGCGATCACCATGGTTCTGTACTTTGTGATCTTCGGTAACCTGATTGGCCGGCAGATTGGCGACATGGGTGGTTTCACCTACATGGAGTACATCGTGCCGGGCCTGATCATGATGTCGGTGATCACCAACTCCTACGGCAACGTGGTCTCCAGTTTCTTCGGCAGCAAGTTCCAGCGCTCCATCGAAGAACTCATGGTCTCGCCGGTGTCACCGCACACCATCCTGATCGGCTATACGCTGGGCGGTGTGCTGCGTGGCCTGATGGTCGGGGTGATCGTGACGCTGCTGTCACTGTTCTTTACCCACCTGCAAGTGCATCACCTTGGGGTCACCATTCTGGTGGTGGTGCTCACGGCGACGATTTTCTCGCTGCTGGGCTTTATCAACGCCGTGTTCGCGCGCAACTTCGATGATATTTCGATCATCCCGACGTTCGTGCTGACGCCGTTGACCTACCTGGGCGGGGTGTTTTATTCCATTACCTTGCTGCCGCCGTTCTGGCAGACCGTGTCGCTGGCCAACCCGGTGCTGCATATGGTCAACGCCTTCCGCTACGGCATTCTGGGCGTGTCGGATATCAAGATCAGCGTAGCGATCACCTTTATGATCGTGGCGACCGTGGTGCTGTATATCGGTTGTGCGCGGCTGCTGGTGAGTGGGCGCGGGATGCGTACATAAGTACTGAGCTTAATGCAGTAAAAATGTGGGAGGGAGCTTGCTCCCGATAGCGATCTTTCAGTCACTGCATGTTTGACTGAACCACTGCTATCGGGAGCAAGCCCCCTCCCACATTTGGTTTGTGTAGGTTTTTAGTTTTTCAGGGCCAGCTCTATCAGGGCATGCAGTTCTTCAACCGCCAAAGGCTGGGCCGAAAACAGAATACGAAACACCGTCGGCGCCGCGAGCAGGTTGATCAGCCGGTCCACGCTCGGTGGCGCTGATAGCGGATAGCGATCAACCATCACCTGCAACTGCCCGCTCAGGATGCTCACGCAATACCCCGGCGTCGGGCTGCTTTGCACGTCGCGCATCATATTGCGCCCAACGTCCGAACTCATCTCATCCAGATATTGCTCAGCCCAGGCTTGCAGGTCGCCGCGCAGGCTACCGGTGTTGGCCGGTTCGGTATCGGGGCGCATACGTGCCAGGGCGACGTCGGCGAGCAGTACTGACAGGTCGCCCCAGCGCCGGTAAATGGTCGACGGCGTGACGCCTGCGCACGCCGCAATCATTGGCACGGTGACACCGGAACGCTCATGGGTTTCCAGCAATTGGCGCACCGCCCTGTGGACGGATTCTTGTACCCGGGCACTACGGCCCCCCGGGCGGAGGCCTTCTTTGATTGCCATGGGTAAAACCTTAACACAAAGAATTTGCTTTAAGCGCCAGCGAGTAGCACACTCCACAAAAGCAAAATATTAGCTTTAGCGGAGTGTGCCATGATCAGCGTCAATTCCCAGCGGTCCAGCCTGACGTTCCTCGTGATCACAGTGTTGACCTTTCTCGCCGCCTCCAGCGCGCCGACGCCGTTGTACCAGGTGTATCAGGACAACCTGCATTTTTCGGCCGCGATGCTGACGGCTATCTTTGGCGTCTATGCCCTAAGCCTGTTGGCGGCGCTGCTGACGGTGGGTTCGCTTTCCGATTACCTGGGGCGCAAGCCGGTGATCTTTGCCGCGTTGCTGCTGAATATCGTAGCGATGCTGCTGTTTATCAACGCGGACAGTACGGCCTATCTGCTCGCTGCACGTGCATTACAGGGTTTTGCGACCGGTACTGCCACAGCGGTGCTGAGTGCGACGCTGCTCGATACTGACCGGGTGCGCGGCCCGATGCTCAACAGCCTTGCGCCGATGCTGGGCATGGCCAGTGGCGGGCTGGGTAGCGGTTTGCTGGTGGAGTACGCGCCACGGCCGACGCAATTGATCTATCTCACTCTGCTGGGTTTGATGGTGCTGCAGGCCGTGTATGTCTGGCGGTTGTCCGAGACGGTCAGTCGTATACCGGGGGCCTTGAAGTCCCTGGCGCCCACCCTGCATGTGCCACCGCAAGCGCGTCGGGCCTTGTGGTTGGCGATGCCGTTGAATGTGGCGGTATGGGCGCTGGGTGGGTTCTTTTCTTCTTTGGCGCCTTCGCTGGTGCGGGTCGCCACCGGGTCGACCTCGCATTTGATCGGCGGGGGGCTGGTCGCGGTGGTCACGTTAAGTGGCGCGGTCATGATCTACAGCCTGCGCAACCGTGCGGCTGACAAGGTCATGCGCCTGTCGGCGGCGCTGCTGGCCGTCGGCATGGGGCTGTTGCTGGTTGCCGTACAGACGGCCAGCCTGCGGTTGTTCTTTGTCGCCAGTGTGATCGCCGGTTTTGGTTTCGGCGGCGGCTTTATGGGCAGCGTGCGCAGTATCGTCGGGTTGGCGTTGCCCCATGAGCGCGCGGGGTTGATGTCGGCATTCTATGTACTGAGCTACCTGGCATTCTGCGTACCGGCGTTGGTGGCGGGCAATCTGAGCCGGGAGTTTGGCCTCGTCGTCACCACCGATGGCTACGCTGCGGTCCTTATTCTGTTGGCGTTGGGGGCTCTTGGCGGGCAGTTGTGGCAGGGCTCTGCCCGGGGCCGGGCAGCTGCGTAGATATGGCAAATATCTATAAAGTAGATAACAGTTAGAGATATTACCCGTTATATAGATATTCATTCAGGTTCTACCATGACCTCAACCTCATGCGAGGAAGAGGATCAAATCATGACCTGCTCGACCACCCACCGTTACAAACCTTTCAGTCACCTGACCCGTCCCCGGGAAGTGATTCGCCAGTTCACCCCGAACTGGTTTGCCGCCACCATGGGCACCGGGGTGCTGGCGCTGGCCCTGGCTCAGTTGCCGGTCACTTTGCCAGGCTTGCACGCTGTCGCTGAAGGCCTGTGGATGTTCACCATCGGCCTGTTCGTGTTGTTCAGCGTGTTGTATGCCGCCCGTTGGTTGATGTTTTTCCACGAGGCGCGGCGCATTTTCGGGCACTCCACGGTTTCGATGTTCTTCGGCACCATCCCCATGGGGCTGGCGACCATTCTCAACGGATTGCTGTTGTTCGGCCTGCCACGTTGGGGCAGTGATGTCATCCCGTTGGCCGAAGCCCTGTGGTGGCTGGACGTGGCCATGTCCCTGGCCTGCGGCGTACTCATCCCGTTCATGATGTTCACCCGCCAGGAGCACAGCATCGACCAGATGACCGCCGTCTGGCTGTTGCCCGTGGTGGCGGCCGAAGTGGCGGCGGCCAGCGGCGGCTTGCTCGCGCCGCACCTGGCCGATGCCCATGCGCAACTGGTGATGCTGGTGACCAGCTACGTACTATGGGCGTTTTCCCTGCCGGTGGCGTTCAGCATCCTGACCATCCTGATGCTGCGCATGGCCTTGCATAAATTGCCCCACGCCAATATGGCGGCGTCGAGCTGGTTGGCGCTGGGGCCGATTGGTACCGGTGCCTTGGGCATGTTGCTGTTGGGGGGCGATGCGCCAGCGATCTTCGCCGCCAATGGCCTGGAGAATGTCGGTGAAATGGCCCATGGCCTGGGCCTGATTGCAGGTATCACCCTATGGGGTTTTGGCCTGTGGTGGATGTTGATCGCCGTGCTGATCACCCTGCGTTACCTGCGCGCCGGGATCCCGTTCAACCTGGGCTGGTGGGGCTTCACCTTCCCGCTGGGGGTTTACGCCTTGGCCACGCTGAAACTGGCGAACGTGTTGCATTTGGGGTTCTTCAGCATCTTCGGCAGTGCGCTGGTGGTGGCGTTGGCGTTGATGTGGCTGATCGTGGCCAAGCGCACCGTGCAGGGGGCTTATAAAGGCGAGCTTTTTGTTTCGCCCTGCATTGCAGGACTAGCGAATAAGTAAGCAGGATTAGGTAAAGTCGTGGCCTGATAAATAAAGGCCACGCAGGAACACGGACGACGATGAGCCATCCTTCCCAATTCACCTTGCTGCGCACACGGCGTTTCTTGCCGTTTTTCATCACCCAGTTGCTGGGCGCGTTCAACGACAACATCTTCAAGCAATCGCTGATCCTGGCCATCCTTTACAAGCTCAGCATCGAGGGCGACCGCTCCATTTGGGTCAACCTGTGTGCGTTGTTGTTTATCCTGCCGTTCTTTTTGTTCTCGGCACTGGCCGGACAGTTTGGCGAGAAATTCAACAAGGACGCGTTGATCCGTGCGATCAAGATCGGCGAGATCGTGATCATGGCCGTCGGTGCGGCGGGCTTCCTGACCAATCATCTTGAATTGATGCTGTTGGCGCTGTTTGCCATGGGCACCCACTCGGCGCTGTTCGGCCCGGTGAAGTACTCGATCATGCCTCAGGCATTGCACGACGACGAGCTGGTCGGCGGTAACGGCCTGGTGGAAATGGGCACGTTCCTGGCGATCCTGGCCGGCACCATTGGTGCCGGGATCATGATGTCTTCCACCCATTACGCGCCGGTGGTGGCGGTGGCGATTGTCGGCGTGGCGGTGCTGGGTTACCTCGCCAGCCGCAGCATCCCGCGCGCGGCGGCTTCGACGCCGCAACTGCGCCTGGACTGGAATATCTTCACCCAGTCCTGGGCGACGTTGCGCATGGGCCTGGGGCAGACGCCGGCGGTGTCGCGTTCCATTGTCGGCAACTCGTGGTTCTGGTTTGTCGGTGCGATCTATCTCACGCAAATCCCGGCGTACGCCAAGGAGTGGTTGTACGGCGACGAAACCGTGGTCACCCTGATCCTCACGGTGTTCTCGGTGGGCATCGCCCTGGGCTCGATGCTCTGCGAAAAGCTTTCCGGGCGTAAGGTGGAAATCGGCCTGGTGCCGTTTGGTTCGTTTGGCCTGACCGTGTTCGGCCTGCTGCTGTGGTGGCACTCCGGCGGCTTCCCGCAGAACGTGCAAGCCAACGATTGGCTCGCGGTGCTCAGCTACGGCCAGGCCTGGTGGGTGTTGTTCGATATCCTCGGCCTGGGCGTATTCGGTGGCTTCTATATTGTGCCGCTGTATGCGCTGATCCAATCGCGCACTGCCGAGAACGAACGGGCACGGGTTATCGCGGCCAACAACATTCTCAACGCATTGTTCATGGTGGTCTCGGCCATCGTTTCGATCCTGCTGTTGAGCGTGGCCAAGCTGTCGATCCCCGAGTTGTTCCTGGTGGTGTCGCTGCTCAATATTGCGGTCAACACCTACATCTTCAGGATCGTCCCCGAATTCACCATGCGCTTCATGATCTGGCTGCTCAGCCATTCCATGTACCGCGTGGAGCATCGCAACCTGGAGGCTATTCCGGATGAAGGCGCGGCGTTGCTGGTGTGCAACCATGTGTCGTTTGTCGATGCGCTGTTGATCGGCGGCGCGGTGCGTCGGCCGATTCGCTTTGTCATGTACTACAAGATCTACCGTTTGCCGGTACTCAACTTTATCTTCCGCACCGCCGGGGCGATTCCGATTGCCGGGCGCCATGAGGATATGGAGATCTACG
Organism: Pseudomonas sp. GZJR-8; assembly: GCF_002916705.1. Lineage (NCBI taxonomy): Bacteria > Pseudomonadati > Pseudomonadota > Gammaproteobacteria > Pseudomonadales > Pseudomonadaceae > Pseudomonas > Pseudomonas sp. GZJR-8. The sequence goes on from NZ_JXSI01000012.1 coordinate 195,655, forward strand.
AACAGGCGTTCTCGCGGATCGCCCAGTATCTGAAGGAAGGTGAGTTGGTGTGCATCTTCCCGGAAGGCAAGCTGACAGCCGATGGCGAGATCAATGAATTTCGTGGTGGGGTGACGCGCATTCTGGAGGAGACACCGGTGCCGGTGATTCCGATGGCGTTGCAGGGGCTGTGGGGGAGTTTCTTCAGTCGCGATCCGCACAAGGGCTTCTTTCATCGGATCTGGTCGCGGGTGGTGTTGGTGGCTGGGGAGCCGATTGCTGTGGAGACGGCAACGCCTGTGCAGTTGCAGGCAGTAGTGGGTGGTTTGCGGGGGAGTGTCAGGTAGTTTTCGTTGTTTGTCAGGGCCTCATCGCAGGCAAGCCAGCTCCCACCTTTTGAATTGTGAATACAGTCAAATGTGGGAGCTGGCTTGCCTGCGATAGCGTAGTGGCTTAAGTGGAAATCTTGAGTCCAATCAGCCCGCAAATAATCAACGCCACACTCGCCAACCGAAACAACGCCATGGACTCCCCAAACAGGATAATCCCGGCAATCACAGTGCCCACGGCACCTACGCCTGTCCAGATGGCATAGGCGGTGCCCAGCGGCAGCTCTTTCATGGCCAGCCCCAGCAACCCAAGGCTGACGGCCATGGCGGCAATCGTCAGGGCGGTGGGCAGTGGCTTGCTGAAACCGTCGGTGTATTTCAGGCCGACGGCCCAGCCAACTTCAAACAACCCGGCAAAAAACAGAATGATCCAGGACATGATGACCTCGCTTCTACAAAGTGGGGTCGTCCCCTGGTTAGCGCCTGATAGCGTCGCGAGGTCGTCCTCGCGAAGCTTGGTAGAGTGCCGAAAATGGATCAGGCGATCAAGTTTACGGAGCGGTTTCCAATGCGCGGCGGTCTTCTTTCTCGCTCATGCGGCGGAAATAAGTCGACAGCAATGCGCCGGAAATATTGTGCCAGACACTGAACAACGCACTGGGAACCGCCGCCAGCGGCGAAAAGTGCGCACTGGCCAGCGCGGCACCCAGCCCGGAGTTTTGCATACCGACTTCCAGCGCCAACGACTTGCGTTGCGCCAGCGGCAACTTGAACAAGCGCCCGGTGAAGTAGCCCAGCAGGTAACCGAAGCTGTTGTGCAGCATCACCACCGCCATGATCAGCAGGCCCGATTCGGCGATCTTCGCCTGGCTTGCGGCGACCACGGCCGCGACGATGATCACAATACTGACCACCGACACCAGCGGCAGCACGTCCACCGCATGACGAACCCGCTCGCCCAGCACCCGTTGCGCCACCACGCCGAGCACAATCGGCAGCAGCACCACTTGCAGGATCGACCAGAACAGCTCCATGAACGATACCGGCAGCCAGGCCGAGGCCAGTAGCCAGATCAACGCAGGTGTGAGCAGTGGGGCGAGGAGGGTGGTGACGGCGGCAATCGCCACCGACAACGCCAGGTCGCCGCGGGCCAGCCAGGTCATCACGTTGGACGAGGTGCCGCTTGGGCAGCAGCCGACCAGGATCACGCCGACGGCAATTTCCGGTGGCAGGTGAAAGACCTGGCACAACAACCATGCCACGCCCGGCATGATCACAAAATGCGCGACCACGCCCAAGGCCACGCGCCATGGATGGCGAGCGACTTCGGCGAAGTCTTCAAGTTTCAAGGTCAGCCCCATGCCGAACATCACCAGGCCCAGCAGCGGGACGATGGCGCTTTTCAGGCCGATGAACCAGCTGGGTTCGAGGAAGGCGAGCACGGCAAATATCAACACCCAGTAGGCGAAGGTATTGCCGACGAAGCGGCTCAAGGCAGCGAGTGCACGCATGGGGATGTCCTTGTTATTAGAGTGTTGAATAGGGCGACGCGATCAAATGTGGGAGCTGGCTTGCCTGCGATAGCGGTGTATCAGTCGGCACTACTCTGGCTGACACTCCGTTATCGCAGGCAAGCCAGCTCCCACACTGACCGTGCCCACATTGGATCGGTGTTGTTTAGATGCCCTGTGGGGTTTCTTCCCCGCCCAGCGCTTCCACCAACGCCGGCAGGAACTCACCGAAGGTCAGCATCATCAAGGTAAAGCTGGCATCCAGTTGGCCCAGGGCTTCGTCGCCGCCGTCCTGTTCCGCCTGGTCTTGCAGCAGGTCTTCGAATTTCAGGCGTTTGACGGTCATCTTGTCATCGAGCATGAAGGACAGCTTGTCCTGCCACGCCAAGGACAGTTGGGTCACGACCTTGCCGGTGGTCAGGTGCAGTTGGATCTCTTCGCCGGTCAGGTCCTGGCGCTTGCAGCGCACGATGCCGCCGTCTTCATGGGTGTCGCGCAGTTCGCATTCGTCGAGGACGAAGAAGTCATCGGCCGGTTTCTGGGTAGTGACCCAGTCGGTCATGATTGCGGTCGGTGCGGTTTTTACCGTCAGCGGACGGACGGGCAGGGTGCCGATCACTTCACGCAAGGTCGACAGCAGATCTTCAGCACGCTTGGGACTGGCCGAGTTGACCAGGATCAGGCCCTGTTTCGGCGCGATCGCAGCAAAGGTCGACGAGCGACGAATAAAGGCACGCGGCAGGAAGGCCTGGATGATTTCATCCTTGATCTGGTCGCGCTCCTTCTTATAGACCTTGCGCATTTGCTCGGCTTCGATCTCTTCGACTTTCTCTTTCAGTGCGTCACGCACCACGCTACCTGGCAGGATGCGTTCTTCCTTGCGCGCGGCGATCAGCAAAAAATCTCCGCTGACGTGAACCAGGGGAGCGTCTTCACCTTTACCGAAGGGTGCAACGAAACCGTAAGTGGTCAACTCCTGGCTTGCACACGGGCGCGCCAGCTTGGTGGCCATGGCCGCTTCCAACGCCTCGGCATCAACAGGCAGATCTTGGGTCAGGCGATAGATAAGCAGGTTCTTGAACCACATGGGGTGAGTCTCTCCTCTATACAAAGGGGGGCATTATTCTCTTGATCACGCCGTAGGCCAACCCTGCCTAAGCCATTGGAAGGGCTGAAAAAAAAGATTTAAGAAAGTGCTTGCCAGACATGGGGTCGCTACGTAGAATGCGCGCCACACCGAAACGAAGGGTGATTAGCTCAGCTGGGAGAGCATCTGCCTTACAAGCAGAGGGTCGGCGGTTCGATCCCGTCATCACCCACCATTCGCTTCATGTGTTACGCGCAGCGGTAGTTCAGTCGGTTAGAATACCGGCCTGTCACGCCGGGGGTCGCGGGTTCGAGTCCCGTCCGCTGCGCCATATTCGGTCACCTGGAACGCTGAACGCCAGGTCACCACAGAAAGCCCGCTTAATCGCGGGCTTTTCTTTGTCCGGAATATGGCAAAAAATCGTACGCGGAACTTTTTTTAAATAAATTGCATTTAAATCAAGACATTACGATTTTTTGGTGTATGATGCGCCCACACCGAAACGAAGGGTGATTAGCTCAGCTGGGAGAGCATCTGCCTTACAAGCAGAGGGTCGGCGGTTCGATCCCGTCATCACCCACCATTCGCTTCAAGTGTTACGCGCAGCGGTAGTTCAGTCGGTTAGAATACCGGCCTGTCACGCCGGGGGTCGCGGGTTCGAGTCCCGTCCGCTGCGCCATATTTTGCTTCCAGGCCCACTGAACACCTGGAGACTACGAACAAAGCGGCCATTGGCCGCTTTTTTTGTGCCCGGATTTTTTCTCGCCGTTGCTCTCCAACCATAGCGTTCGCTCGCCCATCCTAGCGTCCTCATCGTCTTATTTGGGTCGCCAATCCTGCGCTGTCAATCGTCACGCCTTCAGGGTTCGTGCGCAGCCTCTATCCCTATTGAAGAACCTTGTCAATCCTAAGTGCTGATAGGAGTGCCAGTTCGTCTTGCTGCGGTAAGGTCTCGTGGACATTGGTTCTAACGGAACGGCCGAAGATGAATCGCACCTGCATGGCCATGCCTTATTTCGAAATCCCCGAACGTCACCTTGAAGCGTTCAAGGCGTATTGCGCCGTGTTTATCGAAAAGACCTCTAAAGAGCCCGGATGCCTGTACTACGGTTTCAGCTTCAATGGCACCCAAGGCCATTGCCGGGAGGTCTACAGCGATGCCCAAGGGCTTTTGAACCACTTGGTCAATATCGCTGAGCTGAATTCCGAGGCGTTTCACCTGGCTTCAATTGTTCGCTATGAAGTGCATGGGCCCCGAGAGGAGCTGGACAAGTTACGTGGCCCCCTGGCGTTTATGAAGCCGCAGTTCTTCGAACTGGAACAGTGTTTCAGCCGACCGTCTGTGGTGGCGTGAACCCGATGTATCTACAAGAGGCCTCAAGACATGTCAGTTGAACAATTACTCGGCCTGGGTGTGACGAACGCTGCGCGTGCGCCGCGTCAGCCTGCCTTCAGCCTGTTGTTTTTTTCCGATGTGCGCGAAGACATCAGCGCCAGCGAGAAATATGAGTTCGCTCGGTCGTTGACGTTGTTTGGCGATGCGCAGGGTTTTGAGGCCGTGTATTTTCCTGAGCGTCATTTCCACGAGTTTGGCGCGATTTACCCCGATTCCGCAGTAATGGCGGCGTCACTCATCCCCCAAACCCGACACATTCGTTTTCGCACCGCAGGCATCAGTTTGCCCCTGCATCACCCGGCGCGCGTGGTCGAAAGTTGGTCGATGAACGATGTACTCTCTGGCGGAAGGGTAGACCTTGGGTTCGGCTCAGGTTGGAGCCGGCCTGATTTTCTCTTGGCGCCGCACGCCTACGAGGACCGGCGCGAGGTGATGTGGCAACGCATTGAGCAGGTACGTCGCTTATGGGCGGGTGAGCGCCTTTCATTCCCGGGGCCTGGTGGCGATCCAGTGTCGGTCGTCACCTTTCCCCGACCCCTACAGACCAGCCTGAATGTCTGGATCCTGGTAGCGCAGAATACAGAGTCGTTCATTGCCGCTGGCAAGGCGGGTTTCAACGTCTTCACGATGTTGTACGGCATTGACCTGCCGGACCTGGCCGAAAAAATTGGGCTTTATCGCCAAGCGCGCCGCGATGCGGGATTCGACCCGGCTTCCGGGCGCGTCACCCTTATGCTGCATACCCTGGTCGGGCCCGATAGCGCCTGGGTTCGCCGAGCCGTCGAAGCACCGTTCAAAGACTATATCCGCAGCTCACTGGTAGCCCACATGAAAGCACGGGCGACGCCTGACGGTCGTCCCCTGGATGCCACAGAGCAGGAAAACGTCCTGCAATACGCATTTGAGCGGTATTACGAAACCGGCGCGTTGTTCGGTACGGTCGATGAGGTTCGGTATCGAGTCGGCCAAGTGCTTGAGACCGGCGTCGATGAGATTGCCTGCCTGATGGATTTCGGCGTGGACTACGCCGTGGTGCATCAGTCCTTGCCCTACCTTGAACAACTCGTAGCCTCGTTCCAGGAGCGGTCAGCACAGTGAATATCGAACGCAAGAAAGCTCGCCTCGCCGCCGCCATCAATGCCTCGCTCAAGGCCCAGCCTGCCCCGTCCTTTCCTGAACCGGTGGCGATCATCGGGTTGTCCGCCAACGTCGCGCAGTCGGCTAGCGTACGTCAGTTCTGGCAGGCGCTGGATGATGATCGTTCGTTGATCGAGGAGATCCCGGCGACGCGCTTTGACTTCACGTCCTGGTACGCCGGATCGAATATTGAAGAAGGGAAAATGCGCACCCGTTGGGGCGGGTTTATACCCGCCATCGATCAATTCGATCCGGTCTTTTTTGGCATGTTGCCGGCGGAGGCGCGCAAGATGGATCCGCAACAACGCTTGTTGCTGATGTCGGTGCGCCAGACGTTTGAAGACGCCGGTTATCGCCACACTGACTGGAAAGGCTCGGCCACCGGTGTATTTATCGCCGCCGAGCGTAACGAATACCACCTCAACCTACTCCAGGCCCAGATTGATCCCGGCGAAGGGCTGGACCAGGCGGCCAGTATGCTCGCCAACCGGGTGTCACATTTCTATGACCTGCGTGGGCCAAGCGAACGAATCGATGCGATGTGTGCCGGCGGTGCCGTCGCGCTTCATCACGCGGTCACCGCGCTGCGCAGTGGCCAGATCAATGCTGCGATCGTCGGTGCCTGCAACTTGCTGCTGCGCCCGGACGTGTTCGTGACGTTGTCGCAAAGCGGGCAAATGAGCCCCGAACCGACCGTGAGATCCTTCGGCGCCGGCGCTGACGGCTACCTGCGCGGCGAAGGCGTGTGCAGCCTGTTGCTCAAGCCGTTGTCGAAGGCTGAGGCCGACGGCGATCATATTTATGGGCTGATCCGCAATACGGCGGTCAATTACAACGGCGGCGACGCGGCGTCAATCGCTGCGCCCAGTGTGTCCGCACATTCAAGCCTGGTACAGGATTGCTACCGACGGGCGGGGATCGATCCACGCCACGTCAGCTACATCGAAGCCCAGGGCATGGGCAACCCCGTGGCAGATATCGCTGAGTGGGATGCCCTTAATCATGGCTTGCTGGCCTTGGGACGGGAGCAAGGCGTGCAGTTGCAGGAAGGCCAGTGCGCTATCAGCACGCTCAAGCCGATGAGCGGACATATGCATGCCGCTTCAGCCATTGGCGCGCTATTCAAGATCATCCGCAGCTTGCAGACCGAAAAGATTCATAAAATCCTCGACTTTGAGCAGCCCAATCTCCACCTGCATACCGCCGGACAGCCTTGCAGGCTCGCTACCCATACCGTTGATTGGCCACGCCAGGCTACCCCGCGCCTGGCGGGTTTGCATTCCTATGGCGCAGGCGGAAACAACGCACACATTCTAGTCGAAGAATACGTGCACCAAGCGCCCGGTCGTGTGGTGCCGAGTCAGGCCCCATTGCTGTTCCCCCTTAGCGCGCCGACCCCGGCGCTGCTGGCGCTGCTCGCGGCACAAATGCACCAGGCCTTGATCGATGAGCCGACGCTGTGCCTGGAAAGTGTCAGCGACACGCTCAAATTCGGGCGCGAGAAATTTGCCGCCGCCGTGGTCATCGTGGCCATGGAGCGCCCAGGCTTGCTCGATGTGCTAGCCCAGTTACACACGGGCGATCTTACGGGCGCAGTTGTCTTCGCCAAGGACGTCGCAGCGCCTACGGACGCGGCGCTTGACCCTTGGGCCGAGCTCTGGCTGGCGGGTGAGCGCCCGATGGCGAAGGCCACCCGCGCACCACGGGTGCCCCTGCCGACGACTCCCTTTGATACCCAGTCGTTCTGGTATGACGCGCCTGCACCCATGGCGGCGTATCCGGCTCCTGGTACATCGCGTACAGGGCGCCGAGCCTGGAGCCCGGACGCCGCCGAGCAAGCGGTACGTGAAGCATTGGCCCAAGCGCTGGAACAGCCTGCGGCATCACTGGATCTGGACGCGCAGTTCAGTGAGTTGGGTTTTGATTCGATGATGGTGCGTCAACTCTGCCGGCATATGCGCGACCAGGACATCGTGGTCGAGCCAGCGGTACTGTTCGAGCACGCTACGCCGGCGCGACTGGTGGCCTGGCTGGCTTGCGCGCCTGCGCAGCGCATTGCCGCCCCTTACCACCTGCCCAGTCCGGGCGCGCGTGGGCAGATCGCGATAATCGGCATGGCCGGGGTATATCCCAAGTCAGCGGATTTGTCGGCGTTCTGGGATTGCCTGGCAAACGCAGGGGACTGCATCGAAACCGTGCCCGAGCAACGCTGGAGCCTTGACGAGCATTTTAACGCGGACCGCCAGCGTGCGATCCAAGAGGGTAAAAGCTACGGTAAATGGGGTGGTTTCATCGAAGGCCTGGATGACTTCGACCCAATGTTCTTTAACTTTTCCCTGGCCGAAGCTACCTACATGCACCCCAAGGAACGTCAATTCATCCAGTGCGCATGGCATGCCCTGGAAGATGCCGGGTATACGCCTGCGTCTCTGGAGCAGGAGAAGGTCGGCGTATTCGTGGGAGTGTCCAAGGCCGGGCACGATAACTATAAAGATTCGTTTTTTTCGATCGCCAACCGCGTGTCTTATCGCTTCGGGTTTACCGGGCCTAGCCTGCCCGTGGATACCGCCTGTTCTTCTTCGCTGACCGCGGTGCATGAGGCCTGCCTGCACTTGCAGGCAGGCGAGTGCACCGTGGCGGTTGTCGGTGGCGTCAATGCCTACACCCACCCTTCCACCTTTGCCGAGTTCGCACGACTGGGCGTGTTATCCGCCGATGGCAAGTCGCGAGCGTTCGGTGCGGGGGCCAATGGGTTTGTTCCCGGCGAAGGAGTGGGGGCGCTGTTGCTAAAGCCGCTGGAACGCGCGCTGGCGGACGGTGATATGGTTCACGGCGTCATCGCCGCCAGTGCGGTCAACCATGGCGGCAAAGCCAATGGCTACACGGTGCCCAACCCCGAAGCCCAGCGCGCCATGATTCGCCTGGCATTGGACCGGGCCGGCGTCAGTGCTGACCAGGTTACCTATGTGGAGGCCCACGGCACCGGTACGGCGCTGGGCGATCCCATCGAATTTCGCGGCCTGGTCGAGGCGTTTCGCCAGGACACCGAGCGCACCGGCTTCTGTCGCCTGGGGTCGGTCAAGAGCAACATCGGCCATCTTGAAGCTGCGGCTGGTATTGCCGGCCTGAGCAAGGTCCTCCTGCAGATGCGCCACGGGCAAATCGCGCCCTCGCTGCATTCGCAGCAGATGAACCCGGATATCGACGCCAGCCTCTCGCCTTTTCGCGTGCCTCAGGCGCTGGAACCGTGGGACGTCGACGGCGAGGGCGCGCAAGAGCGCATTGCATGCCTGTCATCCTTCGGTGCCGGCGGTGCCAATGCCCACGTGATCCTGCGCCAGGCCCCTGTGCGTGCCGAACCCGCCGAAGATGTGCGGGCCGACTACCTGATTGTCCTTTCGGCACGCCATGAGGCTGCACTTGTACGACAAGTGGACACCTTGTTAGTGTTTCTGGAACGCAATCCGTCGCTGCCCTTGCGTGACATTGCCTACACGCTGCAGGTGGGCCGCCAGGCCATGAATGCGCGATTGAGTTGCATCGCCACGTCGACTGCCGACCTCATGGATGCATTGCGTCGCTATTGTGCCGGTGAGGCCCACCCGGGCGTGCAGTCCACGACGCTCAAGGACGCCGACCGCCTGAGTTTGTTCGGTCAAGATGAATCAGCGCTGACGTTGCTTGATCAGTGGTATGCCGAGAGCAAATGGGCGCAATTAGCCCAGTTATGGAGAGCGGGGGAGGTGATCGACTGGGCGCGCCTGGTGGCGCCGGGTACTGCCCGTCGTATCAGTTTGCCGGGCTATTCGTTCGACCGTGAACCCATCCCCAGGGCACCGCAACTGGTGCCGCTTGGCAGCGTGGCCCGGCCCCCGGCGCAGCCTGGCAGGGCGCTCGTACCACCTACCACCGCCGCGACATTATTGGTGCGCCCGCGCTGGCAGCCGGTGCAGGCCTCACCGGCGGCGGCGCCGCCTCGGCGGCGCCACGTCATCCTGTGTGAGTGGCCTGGAGAACGGTCGGATCATCCAGGGTGGCAGGTGCTGACGCCAAAGGGCTTGCCGACAGAGCGCTACGTGCACTGTGTCGGGCAAATTGCTGAGCATTTGCGCCAGATCATTGTCGATGCGGCGCACGAAGTTATCTCGGTACAAGTGGTAATACCCGTCAATCGGTCTGCGTGGCTGAGTGGCATTCATGGGCTGCTGAGGTCGGCGCAACTTGAAAGCAGCAAGCTGCGAACGCAGTTGGTTGAAATCGACCAGAGCTTCACTTTTACGCAGGTTCGGCACGCCGTGGAGCAGGCTGCGGCCCTGGAGGTTCATCCGTGGTTGCGGTTCGACGCTCAAGGTGGTCATGCCCGTCAGTGGACGCAGGCGACAGTACTGGATGATACGCACCGCTGTAGGTGGAAGAACGCGGGTGTCTATCTGCTGACAGGGGGAATGGGCGGGTTGGCGCAGTGTTTCGCCGCCGATATTCTCAGCCGTGTCGAAGGCGCAACCGTGGTACTGGTGGGGCGCTCCCCCTTGGGCCAGGCCGGCCAGGATCGGCTGGATGCCCTGCGGCGCATGGGCGGCAAGGTCAGCTATGAGCAAGTCGATATCAGTGACGAGGCGGCTACCGAACGGCTCGTGGCTGATGTGCAAGCCCAGTACGGTGCGCTCAATGGTGTGCTGCATTGTGCAGGAACGCTGCACGATGAGTTCTTGCGTAATTTCAAACACCAACACGGCGATGGGGTGCTGGCGGCCAAGGTGGGCGGTACCTGGTCGATCGATCAGGCGACGCGTCACTGCGACCTGGACTGTTTCGTGCTGTTTTCATCCGCCGCGGCAGCCGTCGGGCACCCGGGCCAGGCGTTCTACGCGGCGGCCAACGGCTTCATGGATGGGTTCGCCGAACAGCGCACCCAGCAGGTCCAGATGGGCGAGCGTCGAGGCCGAACCGTTTCGATTGCCTGGGGGCTGTGGCGCGACGGCGGGATGCAATTGGATGCACAGGCCAGTGCGTTGCTGGAGCGTGAGTCGGGCATGATCCCGTTGAGTCGCGAACACGGCGTTGCGGCGTTTCATCAAGTGATGGACAGTGATGCGTGCCGAATCGTGGTGATAGAAGGGGATGAACAGCGCCTGCGCCGGCGTCTGCATCCGCTGTCGAACGAGGCGACGCTGCCCGCTGATACACGCATGCTTGACGTGGTGAAAAGGTTGGCGGGGCAAGTGCTCGGCATCGCGACCAGCGAGCTTGAGGGTGACCACGACTTTGATAGCTATGGGTTGGATCAGGCGCGCTTTAATCAATTGATCCAGGCACTTGAGCGCGAATGCGGGCTTGAGGTGTCGCCATTGGTTTATCGGCAAGTGCGTTGCCTCGACGATTTGGTGGCCCACCTGCCTGCCCAGCCACGCGCCGGCACTGCGCCGCGTGCCGTGGCCGGCACCGCCTCAGCGCAAGTGCTGCTCGAGCATGCGTTGCAAGTGCTCAAACGGGTGCTATCCCCTGTGGTGCAATGGCCGGAGGATCGTCTGGACAGTGATGAGCCGCTGGAGCGCTACGGGCTGGACTCGATGATGGTCATGACGATCACCGCCGCGCTGGAGGCGCAATTCGGCGCGCTGCCCAAAACCTTGTTCTTTGAGTATTCGACGCTGCGCGCCTTGGCCGCATACCTGTGTCGCGAGCATGCATCGACGTTGGTGGCGCTGGTCGCCGACGTAGCGGGCACGCTGGCGTCAGGCCCCGATGAGGCGCGGGTGGCCGGTATTGCCAGCCACGACCCCGTGCCTGCCGACGCCGCGCAATCGCCTGCATCCGCCAAGGAGACGTCGCAACGCTTTGACGTCGCCATCATCGGCCTTGCCGGGCGCTATCCCCAGGCCCGCACCCTGGAAGAGTTTTGGCAGGTACTCAGCCAAGGGCGCGACTGTATCAGTGAGATTCCCACCGAGCGCTGGGACCACTCCCGTTATTACAGCGCTGATGAAGACGCGCCGGGCAAGACCTACGCGCGCTGGGGCGGGTTCATTGATGGAGTGGCTGAATTTGATCCGGCGTTTTTCGGTATCTCGCCGCGTGAAGCGATGGCCATGGAGCCCCAGGAGCGCTTGTTCCTGCAGACCGCTCACGAGGCCATTGAAGACGCCGGTTATACCCGCCAGGGCCTGGCAGCCAGCGCCCGTCACGAAGATGCCGAGGGCATGGTCGGTGTATTCGTCGGCGTAACGTACGAAGAGTACCAACTGTATGGGGCGCAACAGACTGCCGAGGGGCGGCCGCTGGTGCTGTCCATGAGCCCATCGTCGATTGCCAATCGCGTTTCGTTCGTCAACGGTTTCCATGGGCCAAGCATGGCCATCGATGCGATGTGTGCGTCCTCACTGACGACTATTCACCTGGCCTGCCAGAGCCTGCACAGTGGCGAATGCCAAGTAGCGCTGGCCGGAGGCGTGAATGTATCGATTCACCCCGCCAAGTTCCTCATGCTGGGGGCAGGCAAATTTGCCTCCCGACGTGGCCGCTGTGAAAGCTTCGGTGCCAGTGGCAGCGGTTACGTGCCCAGTGAGGGTGTGGGGGCTGTACTGCTTAAACCGCTGCATCAGGCCCAGGCCGATGGCGACCGTATTTATGGAGTGATTCGCGGGAGTGCCATCAACCATGGCGGGCGAACCAACGGTTATGCAGTGCCTAATCCGGCAGCCCAGGCCGCGGTGATCAGCCGTGCCTTGCGCCAGGCGAACGTGCAGCCGCGGCAGATCGGTTATGTAGAAGCTCACGGCACGGGTACGGTGTTGGGCGACCCGATCGAGGTGGCCGGCCTGTCCCGTGCGTGGCGGGCTTACACGCCGGACCGGCAGTTCTGCGCCTTGGGGTCGGTCAAGTCCAATATCGGCCATTGCGAAAGCGCTGCGGGCATCGCCGGGTTGACCAAGGTATTGCTGCAAATGAAGCACGGACTGCTGGTGAGCTCACTGCACGCTGAAACGCTCAATCCCAATATCGACTTCAGCGAAACCCCCTTTCGTGTGCAGCGTACGCTGGCACCCTGGGAGCGCCCGCTCGGCTCCGATGGCGTCCCGGGCCTGCGCATGGCTGCCATTTCCTCCTTTGGCGCCGGCGGGGCCAATGCTCACCTGATCGTCAGCGAGGCGCCGCTGGCCCAAGCTGCTCACGCGGCGATGACAGTGACTGCGCCGTTACCCATCGTTCTCTCTGCACGCTCTCGCGAAGCCTTGCTGGAGGTGGCGCAGCGGCTCGTGGACTGGTGGTTGGACGCTGCGGCCAATCGCGAGCCGGACCTGCAAGCCCTGGCCTACACGCTGCAAGTGGGGCGCGAGGCCTGGGAGTGGCGGGTGGCGCTGTTGGTCACTTCGGGCGACGAACTGGTGCGTGAGCTGCGCGCCTTTATCGATGGCGCGCTAGAGGGGCCGTCCTGGTGGTCCGGCTGCCTTCCCGAGGCGCACAGCCTGGCGACGCGTCCCAGTGAGCAAGCCTGCGCCGCCATTCGGCAGATGTTCGACCAGGCTGACTTGGGGGGCATCCTGCGTCGCTGGGTGCAAGGCGAAGCGGTTGACTGGTCACCGCTGTATCACTCGCACCGTCCAGCGCGCCTTGGCCTGCCGACGTACCCGTTTGCCCGGCAACGTTATTGGGCGCCGAGTGAGGTGGCGGTCTCGGTTGAGTCTGTGGCGTCCGTGGCGCAGGGCGGCAAGATTCGCCTGCGTGCACTGGATACTTTGCCTGTGGCTGATAGCGCACCCATCGTGCCGCCCGCGCCGCGGATACTCAGCCAACCCGCGCCTTTAGCGGCCAAGGCGGCGCCGGTCGTCCCAGTGGCCGACGACGAATGTGCACAGTTCCTGCGCCAGAGCCTGGCGGCCATGCTGTATTGCGAGCCAGGCCAAATACGCGACGGCAGCCGCTTCCTGGAGTTGGGCCTGGACTCGGTGATCGCCGCGCAATGGATCCGTGAAATCAACAAGCACTACCAGTTGAAGATTCCCGCCGACGGCATTTATACCTATCCGGTATTCAAGGCCTTTACGCAATGGGTGGGCACCCAGCTTCAGCCAACTCAAGCAACGGCTGCGCCGGTCCAGCGCGAGCCAGTGGCATCGGCACCGCAGCCTGGCGCGCAGGCAAGTGCGCAACGCGAGTCGATCCAGGACTACCTCAAGCAAAGCCTGGGTGAACTGTTGTTTCTCGACCCTGGGCAGTTGCGCAGTGGCGCGCAGTTCCTGGACCTGGGAATGGACTCGGTCACAGGCACACAATGGATGCGCGGGGTCAGCCGGCACTTTTCCATTCAACTAGCGGCCGACGCGATCTACACCTGGCCCACGCTCAAGTCCCTGGCGGATGAGGTCGATCGCCGGGTGCAGGTTGTACACAGCTCCGATGACTTGCTCGATACGATCCTGAACCAGGTGCAGAGTGGCGCCTTGGCGGCTGACAGCGCTTGCGCAGTGGTCGAAGACGTGTTGGCGCAGCGGTAGCAACCATGACTTTCAATGTCGCAGGTAAGTAACGATGAGAACTGCCTATTTGGCCTCCACCGCCTATGTCTTGGGTGAACAGGCCCATGATTATCGCGACGCGGCTTCTTTCGAGGCGGTGTGCAAGCAACACAGCATGCCCGATTTCGCCAGTGTGTTTGGCTGGGGCACCTACTGGCGTACGACACGCTCGGTCGGCGAACTGCTGGTTGAGTCAGTCGCTGGCACATTGGCCAGCAGCGGCTTACGGGGCTGTGACATTGATGCGCTGGTGGTGTGCAGCAGCAATTTCGAGTCGGGCCAGGTGGTGGACTATCTGCCGCTGCTGCGCGAGCTGCAACTGGCTCGCGCCTTACCGCTGGGCGTGACATGGGGCGATTGCACCATGCTGTTGGCAGGCCTTGAGGTCGCCCGCGCCCAGGTATTGGCCGGGCTGGACAATGTGCTGGTGGTCTCGGCCAATCGTATCGAAGACGAAGCTTTCCGGTTCCAGCATTACGCGTTGTTCAGTGACGGTGCTGCCAGTTGCCTGGTGACTTCAGGGCGCCGCCGCGGCTTCGAGATGCTCGGCAGCCTGGCCAGGTCAAATGCCGGGCTGGCACACGACCCCAAGGAGGATGACACCCGGCTGTTCCGTGAGGTGCATGAGCAGTTTATGCACCGCCAGCAGATTAATACGGCGGACCTGGAACAGGTGGTGTGCAGCAACGTGTTCCTGCCAGTGCTCAAGATCAAGGAAGGCCGGCAGGGGGTGAGCGGTACACAGTTGTATGTGGATAACGTGACGCGGGTGGGGCATTGTTTTTCCGCTGATTCGCTGATCAACCTGTGCGATTACCAGGCGCGTGCGCAGCAGGTGCATGGCGGCCTGGTGATGTTGACTGCCAATGCCGATGGGCTGCGCTGCCAGACATTGTTGCAACGGGTGAGTGATGCCTGAAACCGGCGGGCTACCTTGGCTGTGTGGGCAAACCTATAACCGCTCATAGGTTTGGTCAGGATCGAATTCTTGTAAGTTGAGAATGATGTGGGGTCGCCTGGCGGCCATTCCTCAAGAATTCTCCAAGGGTCGATACTGAACATGGTCAAAGACTTCGACAGCAATGAGAATGCCGGCAATGCGTCCGGGTCGGATACCCACCCGCATGCTTTCGACATTGCGATTATCGGGCTGGCGGGCCGCTATCCCCAGGCCGAAAATATCGAGGAGCTTTGGGAAAACCTCAAGCTGGGTCGCGATTGCATTACCACGGTCCCTTCGCAACGTTGGGACCACGACGCGATCTATGACCCATCCAAGGGTGTCTCCGGCAAGACCTACAGCAAGTGGGGCGGCTTCCTGCGTGGAGTCGATGAATTCGATCCGCGCTTTTTCAACATTTCACCGCGTGAAGCCGAGATCATGGACCCGCAGGAGCGCCTGTTTCTGCAGTGCGCCTACCACGTGCTCGAGGACGCCGGCTACACACGCCAGAGCTTGAGCGCCAAAGGCCGGGTTGGCGTCTATGTTGGCGTTCAGTACACCGAATACACCGCCTTCAGCACCGCACAGACGCTGGTCGCCGCACTGCCTGCCTCCATCGCCAACCGCGTGTCATTCTTCTGTGATTTTCGCGGCCCCAGCCTCACGCTCGACAGCATGTGCTCATCCTCGCTGACCACTATTCACCTGGCGTGTCAGAGCCTGCGCAGTGGCGAGTCGGAGTACGCCATTGCCGGTGGCGTTAATGTGTCGATCCATCCCAACAAGTACCTGCTGCATGCCCAGGGCCGTTTCGCGTCCAGTGTGGGTTGCTGCAAGACCTTTGGCCAAGGGGGCGACGGCTATGTGCCGGCCGAAGGCGTGGGCGCCGTGTTGCTCAAACCGTTGCCCCAGGCCATCGCCGACGGCGACCGTATCCATGCAGTGATAAAGGGCAGTTCAATCAACCATGGCGGACGGGCGACCGGGTTTACCGTGCCCAAATCGTCGGCCCAGGCCGTGGCCGTGCGTTCGGCGTTGCACCAGGCCGGCCTGGCGTCCAGCGACCTGAGCTACATAGAAGCGCATGGCACCGGCACGGCCCTAGGCGACCTGATCGAAATCGAAGGTTTGCGCACCGTGTTCGAAGCTGACGGCTTTGAACCGCAAACCTGCGCCATCGGCTCGATCAAATCGAATATCGGCCATTGTGAAAGCGCCGCGGGGATAGCCGGCCTGACCAAGGTCTTGTTGCAGCTCAAGCACCGCCAGTTGGTGCCGTCGCTGCACTCCACGCAGCTCAATCGCAATATTGATTTTGCCGGCAGCCCGTTTCACGTCCAACAAACCCTGGAGCCCTGGCTACCCAAGGGCGCCGCCGATGCTGTGCAACCGCGCCGTGCAGGTATTTCGTCATTTGGTGCCGGCGGTTCGAACGCGCACCTGGTGGTCGAGGAGTATTCCCCCCAGGCGCAGGCCCACACCCACGTACCGACGTTGCCGAGCGACGTCCTCATCGTGCTGTCGGCACGCACGCATGAGCGCCTGCAGGCGGTAGCGGCGCTGTTGCTGGGGCGCCTGGAGCAAACGCCACTGGCCTGCGACCTGGCGGGTTTGCATGATCTTGCCTACACCTTGCAGGTGGGCCGCGAAGCCTTGGACGCGCGGGCCGCGTTCACGGCCCAATCAGTGCAGGTGCTCAAGGAACGCTTGGTTGCGTTGGCAGACGGGGCCCAGCATCCCGACGTGCTCATTGGCCAGGCGCTCAAGCCGGTACGCCTGCGTGCGGGCGAAACGGCGGTGCCAGTGCAATCGCCGGCCATGGACGATAACCAGGCGGTGATGCGTCACTGGGTCAGCGGCGGTCAGGTCGAGTGGGCGCAGTTGTATCAAGGGTTCCAGCCGGCCCGAATCAGCCTGCCGCTGTACCCGTTCGTTCGGGAACGCTGCTGGGTGCCACCTGCGCCGCAGACTGCAGTGCCCGGGCGCTTCGCTGCACCCGGCGACGGCCCGCATCCGCTGCTGTCACGACAGATCACGGCAGGTGACAGCCAGCAATTTGAAGCGCAGTTTTGCGGCGACGAATTTTTTCTCGACCACCACCGTGTCAACGGGCGCAAGGTGCTGCCGGGCGTGGTCTACCTCGAAATGGCGCTGGCGGCGCTTTCGCGGGTTTCTGGGCAAGCCGACCTGGCCCTGAACAGCATCCTGTGGGTGCGCCCCTTCGAGTGCTTTAACGATCCAGTCACCCTTACCCTGGCTGTGGAACAGGCTCGTAAGGGCAGCGGTTGGGAGTTCGAGTTCTTTGCCTGGCTTACCCGTGAGCCGGGGGGCGAACCGGTGCGCCAGGTCTATTGCCGCGGCCAGGCGTCGGTGCCTGCAGAGCCCGCCCCCCTGGCCCACCTGGACGTGAACGCACTCGCGGCGCTGGCGCAAGGCGCGGCGTCGACCACCGAGTTCTATCGCCATTTTGCCGCCGTGGGTATCGAATATGGCCCTGGCCATCAGGGCCTGCATGCCTTGCGTGGCGGCGCCGAGCAAGTGCTGGGGCATGTGCGCTTGCCAGACTTCCTCAAGCCGGGTGATGAGTTCCGCTTGCATCCTTGTCTGCTCGACAGTGCACTGCAGGCAGCCATGGGTTTCACCACAGGCAGTGAGTCATCGCAAGGGCCCCAGGTGCCTTTCTCCCTGGAGCAATTGACCCTGGGCCGTTCCAGGCGCACACCCGCCTGGGTGAGGCTTACTGCACACACATCGGGTGGCGGTCGTGGCAGCTTTGCCTTCGATGTGGAGGTGTTCGACGCTCAAGGCGAGCCCTGTGTGCATCTGCATGGCCTGCGCTCACGGGTCATGGCACGAGCGCCTGCGCCGCCCAGCCTGGCCTTGATGACACCCGGCCTTGAGGCATTTGTCGAACCTGCTTGGGCCGGCCTTTCACACGCTCACCGGATTTACCTGTGCCCGGGCAGCGAAGCTTACGCCGCCCAGGTTGCCGAGCACTTTCCCCAAGCCCAATGCGTACTGCTCGAATCCGGCGATGATCAGGGGCTGACATTGCCTGAGCGCTACTGCCGGGCCGCGCAAGCATTGAGCGAGCACCTGCGCCAATTACCGCACGACGGGCAAGGTTGCCTGGCGCAACTGGTCGTCGCCGACGACGATAGCTCAGGCCTGTTCGCCGGGTTGTTCGGGCTGCTGCGATCATTTGCCCGCGAGCAAACTTCATTGCGGGTGCAACTGCTCCACCTGCAGCCGGGCGATGCGTTGCCGCCACTGCTGCAGAGCGCCTGCACCGCAGATGCGGAACTCGCCCTGCACCGTCGTGATGGTCAACTGTTCAGCGCCAGCTGGCAGCGCCGGCCTGACGAACAACTGCCGGCCGAGCCGGGTGCCGCGCCGTGGAAACCTACGGGGGTTTACCTGCTCACGGGAGCTTCTGGCGCCCTGGCACGCAGCATCGCGCTGGATATCGCCCGCGCAGCAGAGGGCGTGAGCCTGGTACTGGTGGGGCGTGGAGTGCCGGATGACGACATGGCGGCCCATATCGAGCAACTCGAGAGCTTGGGCGCGCAGGTGTTGCATCGCACGGCCGACCTCGCGGACGCGACAGCTTTACGCGCACTTGTGCAGGAAGTATCAGCTCGCGTGGGATCGCTCACGGGTGTGCTGCACATCGCCGGCTGTCGTCAGGATGGGTTGCTCAGGAACAAATCGGCCGAGCACCTGCGCCAGGTGTTGCTGCCCAAGGTTGACGGCCTGTGGAACCTGGACTGCGCGACGCAAGACCAGCCCCTGGAGTTCTTCCTGGCCTTTGCCTCCATCGCGGGTGCCTTGGGGAATGCGGGTCAAAGCGACTATGCCTGCGCCAACGCGTTCATGGATCAATTCGCTGAATATCGTAATCGACAGGTGGCTGACGGCACTCGACAGGGCCATACCATCGCGATCGACTGGCCGCTGTGGGAGGACGGAGGCATGCAGTTGAGCCCTGAGCACATGGGCGCGATGACCAAGGCAACCGGCCTGCGGCCTTTGGCGACGACGCAGGGACTACAGGTGCTGCGCCATATCATCCACCAAGGCGGCGCACGCTGGTTGGTACTGCCAGGGCAGGGCGCCACCTTTGAGGCACTGGTAGCCGGGCTTGGCGTGGGGGTTGCCGCTGCCGTGGCACCGCGCAGTCAGGTGGACCCAAGCGATACTTTGCGTGGGCTGGTCGGGCAGATCCTCAAAGTCGACGCGCAAGAGATCGACGACACCACGGCATTTTCGGACATGGGCTTTGACTCGGTGATGCTGACCGAGCTGGCAACCGCCATCAATCGCACCTACACACTCGAACTGGGTACCGCGGCGCTGTTTGAGCATCCGACGCTGCAAGCACTGGCGGCGCACCTGCAAGGGGCGCGGATGGCCGAATCGCAGCCGCCGGCACCGGGCTTGACCCGGGCGCAGGTTGCCCAGGGCGTGCGGGAAGTGGTCGCCGAGGCCCTCAAAGTGCGTTTGGAGGACATCGGCGATGATGATCCCTGGAGTGACTACGGGATGGACTCGGTGAGCAGTGTCCAAATGACCGGGCTGCTCAACGAACGCTTCGATATCCAATTGGCCGCCGATACGTTCCAGGCTTTTGGCAACGTGCTTGAATTGACCACCGCGATTGCCGACATCCAGGTGGTGATGGCGTGTGCCGATATCGAGCGCCAGCCCAGCGCTGGCGGTGGGGTAATTGCTGATACAGCGCTGCTCGATGAGTTGGTGGCATTGGTGTGTCAATTGTTGAAAACCGTCGCGGGCGATATCGACCCGCACACCGATCTGCATGACTTCGGTTTCGACTCGGTACTGCTGACTCAACTGTTGGCACAGATCAGCAGTACCTACGGCGTCGAACTCGACCCCGGGAGTGTTCTGGAAGATGCGACCGTGGCCGGTTTGGTGGCTCAGGTACAGGCGCAGCGCCATGGCGCAGAGCCGGCTTCGCTGCGGGTGCCGCAGGTGCAGGAGCGCCCGGCTCCTCAACGCGTGGTTACCCTGGCGGAGCCTGAGCAACGGGCCGACCGGCAAAGCCCGGTCGTGGTGCTGTTATCGGCCGGCAGTGCAGCGCAGTTACGGCAGGTGGCGGACAACTTGTTGCACCTGATCGACGGCCAGGCCGACCATGACGTGGACCTGCACACCCTCGCCAGGGTGACCCAGGCCGGCAGTGGCTTGATGCCCGTACGGTTGGGGCTCAGTGTGGTCAGCCTGGAGGCATTGGCCGAGCAGTTGCGCGCCTATCTGCAAACCGATGAGCACAGCGCTTACGCTCAAGTGGGTAACGCCGAGGTCGATGCCAGTGTGCTCAATCGCGTCATGGCATTGCCAGGCCTGGCCGATCAAGTGCAGGGCTGGCTGGATCAAGGCGGCACCTTGCCGTTATTGCAGCTGTGGTCCCAGGGCCTGGACGTGGATTGGCGTTCGCTGGCGGGCGCGGACTCGCCAGCGTCCGCGCTCAGCCGCATGCCTGCGTCGCCGTTGCGTGAGCCCGCCCCGGTCGTGACGCTGCTCAATCACGCTGGCGAGCAAGGGCTCTTCTGTTTCCCCGCCGCGGGTGCGGGCGCGCAGTCTTTTCATGCATTGGCCGCGGCCCTTGGCGATGTCGCGCAGTTGCAGGTGCTGGAGTACCCACCGCTGGATACGCAGGCACCGCCAGATCTGTCGATGCAGCGCATGGTCGCTGCGCATGTTCATACCGTCACCCGTCGCTGCCCCGCTGGTGTCGTCCGTTTGCTCGGACACTCTTTTGGGGCCAGCGTGGCTTTCGAGGTGGCGGTTGAACTCCAGGCACGCGGACGCCAGGTGCAGTTGTTCATGCTCGACAGCTTTTTCTATGTGCCTCAAGAGCTTCAAGGTGAGGTGTTGACCAGCGCGCAGTTGCGCTACTTCCTGGGTGATACACCGCTCTGCGCACGCCTGCTGGACGCCCAGGACAAAGGCGCCGTGGTGTCCCTCAAGCAGGTACGCGAGCTGATGCGTGATGCCAGCCTCAACCAGGGCCCCGCACAGGGTCCGGGTGCATGGCTGGCGGCGCAGATCGCCATGAGTGTCGACTATCGCCCCACCCACACCTTCACCGGCGACACCTGCGTGATCATCGCGGCGCAAAGCATTCTCGGCGCAAGCAGTCTTCCCCACACCCTGGCGCGCTATTGCGCCTACCTGACCGCGAGCCCCCATGTGGCCACGGTGGACGGTGGCCATATGTCGATGCTCAACCCGGGCAACGTCCATACCTTGGCGCGTGCGCTACGCCTGCACCTTGATACACCGGGTGGTAAGTCCCAAGGGCGACGCGCAGGCGAATTCTGAAGGTGGAGCGGCAAGGCTCCGCCTCAAGGGCGCGGCCGTGCCCGGGTTTGAGCAGTTCATAGGAGAAACCAGCGTGTCCATTGTTTTTATGTTTTCAGGACAGGGGTCGCAATACCGTCACATGGGGCGGGCGCTGTATGAGCGGCACGCCGGGTTTGGCCGGCACATGCGCGCGCTGGATGAGGTCGTGCGACAAACCGGCGGGTATTCGGTGCTGGATGGGTTGTATGGCGACCAGCCCCAGGCAGCGGCGCTGGACGACATTCTGGTGACGCACCCGGCCATCTTCATGGTCGAGTATGCGTTGGCGCAGTCGCTGATCGAGCACGGTGTATACCCCGACCATGTACTCGGCTCCAGCCTGGGAGAAGTGGCTGCGGCGGCTGTGAGTGGTGCGCTTGACGCCGAGCAGGCGTTGGGCTTTGTGGTTCGTCAGGCTCGATTATTCCATGAGCATTGCCCGGCGGGAGGGATGACCGCCGTACTGGCCGATATCGCCGTGTTCGAGCAATTGCAGGCCGACGGCATCGAGGTTGAGCTGGCGGCGATCAACTATCCGCAACATCTGGTCATCAGCGGGACAGTCTCTGCATTGGCGGCGGCGGAAATGCAGTTGGCGCGGCGCAACGTGGTGTTTCAGAGGCTTGATGTGAACCGCCCATTTCATTCTTCGCACATGGATCCATTGCGCGACGCATTCATTCAAACCAGCCAGGCATTGCAACTGCGCACACCGCGGATGGGCTATGTCTCGTCAACCCTTGGCGGCCCCGTCAGCCAGTTCGCCCCCGAGCACCTGTGGCATGTGGTGCGCTCGACACTGCAGTTGGCCCCCGCCATTGAATACCTTGAAGGCCTGGGCCCCCATGAATACCTCGACGCCGGCCCGTCCGGATCGATGGCCAATTTCGCCAAACGCTGTCGCAGTGCCCACTCGGCATCCACCGACAGCCTCATTCTGAGTCCCTTCGATACCTCGGCACGCTCCTTCGAGCGGCGCATCACTTCTTCGGCACAGCGCGTTGTCAGCGCGGAGATCATGGCTATGAAACAAAGCAAAACGGTGTACATGTTTCCCGGGCAAGGCTCGCAGTTTCGCGGAATGGGTGAGGGCTTGTTCGAACGCTTTGCCGAACTGACGGCCTGTGCCGATCGCGTGCTGGGCTACTCGATCCGTGAGCTGTGCGAAAACGATCCGCGCAACGAACTTGGCCAGACCCGCTTCACCCAACCTGCCCTGTATGTGGTCAATGTACTGTCGTACCTGGCTCAGGCTGGCGATGCCGCGCACCCCGACTATGTGCTCGGGCACAGCCTCGGCGAGTTCTGCGCTTTGTTTGCCGCCGGCGCCTATGACTTCGAAACCGGATTGCGCCTGGTCAAGCGGCGCGGCGAACTCATGTCCGAGGCCACCGGGGGCGGCATGTCGGCTGTGCTGAATCTGGATCTTGCGACGATCAAACAGGTGTTGCGCCAGGCTGGGAGTACACAGCTGGATTTCGCCAACTTCAATGCCCCGCAACAGACCGTATTGGCCGGACCGCTCGACGCACTGGAAAGCGTGCGTACGCAGATTGAAGACGCCTCGGGTATTTGTGTCGCGTTGAATGTCAGCGCGCCTTTCCACTCCCGCTACATGCGTGGCGCCCAAGAAGCGTTTGCGGCTGAGCTGGCCCGTGTGACCTTCAAGCCCCTGACGCTGCCGGTGATCGCCAATGTCGACGCACGCCCTTATGAGCAGGAAGCTATCGCCAGCCAGTTGGCGCGGCAAATGACGTCATCGGTGCAGTGGGTCGAAAGCATCGAGTATTTACTGCAGGCCGGCATCACCCAGTTCAAGGAGATCGGCCCCGGCAATGTATTGACCAATCTGCAAGCGAAAATCGAAAAAAACCGTTCGCCAGCCCAGCCAGTCGTGGCATCTGCCGTGGTTGCACCGCTGCCTTTGGCTGCGCGGCATGACGACGGCGTGCCGGGCCTGGCGCTGACAGCCGAGGGGTTGGGGAGCGCCGCATTCCGCCAGGCCTACAACCTGCGGTATGCCTATATGGCCGGTGGCATGTACAAGGGCATCGCGTCGGTGGAACTGGTGGTCAAGCTTGTCAACTCAGGGTATCTGGCGTTCTTCGGCGCGGGCGGCTTGAGTACCGCAGCGGTCGAACAGGCCATTGTCGAAATCGCTCAACGCACCCAACCGCGCGCTTTCGGCATGAACCTGGTCTGCAACCTGTCCAACCCCCACAAGGAAATCGAGCTGGTCGAGTTGTTCATGCGTAAAGGCGTTACGGTGATAGAAGCCGCGGCCTTCATGCAAATCACCCCGGCGCTGGCGCTGTACCGGTTGCGCGGCCTGATCAAGGTGGGTGACCGGATCGAGGCGCGCCACCGGATCGTCGCCAAAGTCTCGCGGCCGGAGGTGGCCCAGCAGTTTCTTGATCCGGCTCCTGCGCGGGTGATGGAAAAGCTGCTTGCGCAAGGGCTGGTGACGCCCGAGCAGGCGCAGTGGGCGCAGTCGGTGCCGATGGCGGACGATCTGGTCGTAGAGGCCGATTCCGGTGGTCATACCGACATGGGCGTCACCGTGGTCTTGCTGCCGACGATCATCCGTTTGCGTGACAGCCTATGCCAGGCTGCCGGGTATACCGAACGGGTACGGGTGGGGGCCGCAGGCGGCATCGGCTCACCCGAGTCTGTGGCGGCGGCCTTCATGCTGGGGGCCGACTTTGTGGTGACCGGTTCGATCAACCAATGCACGCCCGAGGCCGGTACCAGCGATGTGGTGAAGACTCTGCTGCAGGACATCAACGTGCAGGACACCGATTACGCGCCTGCCGGTGACATGTTCGAACTGGGTGCCAGGGTACAGGTACTCAAGCGCGGGGTGTTTTTCCCGGCACGGGCCAACAAACTCTACGACCTGTGGCGTCGTTACGACTCACTGGACGA
Organism: Pseudomonas sp. GZJR-8; assembly: GCF_002916705.1. Taxonomy (NCBI): domain Bacteria; kingdom Pseudomonadati; phylum Pseudomonadota; class Gammaproteobacteria; order Pseudomonadales; family Pseudomonadaceae; genus Pseudomonas; species Pseudomonas sp. GZJR-8. The sequence goes on from NZ_JXSI01000012.1 coordinate 219,847, forward strand.
GCTGGATGAAAAGACCGCCCGGCAGATTCAGGACAGTTTCTTCAAGCGTAGCTTTGATGAAGTCTTCGAAGAAACACGTGCCTACTACAGCAAGGTTGCGCCGCAGGAAATCGACAAGGCTCTTAGCAACCCCAAGCACAAAATGGCGCTGGTGTTCCGCTGGTATTTCATTCACAGCACACGCTTGGCCATGACTGGCAGCGAGGCGCAGCGCGTTGATTACCAGGTGCATTGCGGGCCCTCGATGGGCGCGTTTAACCAATGGGTCAAGGGTACCGACCTGGAGGACTGGCGCAACCGGCACGTCGACCTCGTGGCCGAGCGGCTGATGAACGCCGCCGCCGCTTATTTGAACACCCGCTTGCGCGCCATGCTGACGCCCGCAGCGCCGGCGCAGACGGAGGGGCGGCCCGCCTACGAGGGCGCCCCCTTACGCATGGCCGGGAGTGTGCGGACATGAAGAATCGACTGTCATCCTTGATTCGTCGTCTGGCCGGGCACACGCACACTGAGGGAGGCGTCGGCGATGCCGCGGAGGCCGCCAAGCATCGTCACCCCGGTGATATCGCGATCATCGGGATGGCCTGCCGGGTACCGGGCGCGGGCGACTACCAGCAGTTTTGGGAGAACCTGGCGAACGCGCGGGACAGCGTCACGGAGATTCCGGCGAGCCGTTGGGATTGGCGAGCATTCTGGGGCGACCCCACGAGTGAAGACGATAGAAGTCACGCACGTCACGCCGGGTGCATCGATGCGGTCGATGCGTTCGACGCACGCTTCTTCGGCATCGCGCCTGCCAGTGCGCGGATCATGGACCCCCAGCAACGCATCATGCTGGAGCTGAGCTGGGCCTGCCTTGAAGACGCAGGCGTGGTGCCGTCCGCGCTGGCCGGCTCGCGCACCGGGGTGTTCGTTGCCGCGTTCAATTATGACTACAAGCAACTGCTGGAAAGCGCCGCGTTGCCCATCGATGCCCATCACTCCACGGGCAACGCAGCGGCCGTGATTGCCAACCGTATTTCGCACTTCTACGACCTTCACGGCCCCAGCGTGCTGGTGGACACCGCCTGTTCCGGTTCGCTGAGTGCCATCCATCATGCCGTGCAGTCACTGCGCCTGGGTGAAACCGAGCTGGCCCTGGCTGGCGGGGTCAACCTGCTGCTGACACCAACCCGGCATATCGCGTTTGCGAAAACCGGCATGTTGTCCCCCACGGGGGCCTGCAAGAGTTTTGATGAAGCGGCGGACGGATATGTGCGCAGCGAGGGCGCCGGTTTGCTGCTGCTCAAGCCCCTGGCCAAGGCGCTGGCGGACGGTGATCCGATCCACGGCGTGATCAAGGGCAGCGCGGTCAATCACTGTGGCAAGACCCATACGCTGACCTACCCCAGCTCTGCGGCACAGGCGCAGGTGATAGAGCAGGCGCTTGGGGATGCGCACATTCCGGCGTCGAGTGTCAGTTATATCGAAGCCCATGGCACCGGCACCCCCAAGGGTGACCCTATCGAGATCCAAGGCCTGCGCCAGGCATTTTGCCCGCAGGCAAGCGAACCGCAGACCTGTGGGGTGGGCTCGGCCAAATCCAATATCGGCCATTTGGAGGCGGCGGCGGGCGTCGCGGGGGTGATCAAGGTCTTGCTCTCGTTCAAGGCCGGGCAACTGGCTCCCCTTTGCCATTTTTCTGCACTCAGTTCGCGGATCGACCTGCAAGGCAGTCCCTTCTACCCGGTGACCCGCCTGCAGCCTTGGGAACCAGCGTCAGGGGTACGCAGGGCAGGGGTCAGTTCCTTCGGATTCGGGGGGACCAACGGTCACCTTATCCTGGAACAACCTCCCGCGTGTGCCGAGGTCGACGTGGCGGCCCGTCCCGGCTGGCTCATCGCATTATCGGCCAAGACACCGGCCAGCTTGCGCCGCCAATGCAGCGCGTTGCATGACTGGCTGCAGGGTGCCGGCGCATCTGCCAGCCTGGCGCAACTCAGCCAGGCATTGCTCACCGGCCGCGAACACCTGGCCTGCCGGCAGGCCTGGGTGGTCAGTGATCGCGACACGCTGATTGCTCAACTACTGGCTGCCTCGCAGGCCGAGGTCCAGGCACCTGAGATGGACGAGGAGGGCGCAGCGGTGCGCCAACTTGATGCCGCACGCCTGATCAAGGCACTGCCGACGCTGGCACACGAGCCGTCGGCCTACCTGGCCCACCTGCAAACGCTGGCCGAGCATTATTGCTGCGCGGTGCCGGTGAAGTTCAGCGTGCTGTTCAGTGACCAGACGCGCCACCACCTGGGCCTGCCGAGTTACCCGTTCGCCCGTGACCGCTTCTGGTTGCCCACCGCGCCGACCGATCTACTGGAGTACCACCTGCAACGGCATGACCCGTCGATTGGTGACCATGTGATTGCCGACCAGCATCGGGTCGCCGGGGCTGTGACGCTGGCGGTCGCGGCTCGCGCCTGGGGGGCGCTGCCGGCGGGGGGCTGGTGCGCCAGCCAGGTGGCGTGGCTGCAGGCCCTGGACGTGCCGCTACAGGGTTCGCTGCTGCGTGTGAGCCTGCGACCAGCAAGCGCCGGGGCAACCGATTTCGAGGTGCGCGTCGAGGGCCTGGTGCATCCGTTGTGCAGCGGCACACTGGCGCCCGGCCAGACTGATGAGGTGCGGCGTGACGTGCACGCGTTGAGGCGGGCTCACCCTGACGCCTGGCTGACGCGGGAGGTGCTGTATGAACAATTACGCAACGTCGGCATGGCATATGGGCCAACATACCGGGTGTTGCAGGACAGCCACCTGCAAGGTGATCAATCGTTGCTGGCGTTGGTCGTGGTGCCTGCGGGTGCGGCCGATGACCTGCCGTTTTCTCCCGCCGCTGTCGATGCGGCTTTTCAAGCAGCGGTGCTTTTGGCCATACGTCAATCCGGTGAGCAAGCCAGGCTGGGATTTTCGGTCGGCCAGTTGCAGCTGTCGGCTCCGTTGCCTGAGCGCTACTGGGTGCATGTCAGCGCTGCCACGACGGGCGCGCAGCAGTGCCGATTCAATATTGAATGGATCGCCGAGGACGGACGCGTTTGCGCCACGGCCAAAGATTTTGTACTCAAGGCCACCCCAGTCCAACAAGAGCAATCGCCCAAGGCCAAGGTCCACAGCGTCGAATGGCGTGTGCTGCACCCTGTTGAAGAAGGGCATGCAGAGGCACAGCGCCGCACGTTGATTATCAGCGCCGACCCGGCACAGGCACAGGCCTGGTCAGCTGGCAGCACCCAGGCCAGCGTGCTGGCAGGCCAATCGGATTGGTCGGCAGAGCAATGGCGGGACGCGCTCGGCAATGCCGGCGCTTTCGAACGCCTGATCTGGCTGGCCCCGATCCCGAGCGGCGAAGCCTGGTCTGCACAGGCTGCCACTGCTGCGCAGGAACACGGGGTAATGGCGCTGTTCGCGCTGTGCCAGGGGCTGTTGATGCTGAAGGTGCGCGAGCACCCGCTGGAGTTGCTGGTGGTGACTCGCCAGGCACTGCAGGTGCTGCCGGGCGAGCGCCATGACCCCACGCATGCGCCCGTGCACGGTCTGGCGGGCACGCTGGCGAACGAGTGCCCAACGTGGCAGGTCCGCGTGGTGGACCTGCCCCTGGCGCCGATGGCGGCTTCACCGTCGCTTGCGCCACTGGCTGCCCTGCCGGTAGGCGCGAGCGGGGCGTGGCGCGAAGGTCAGTGGTATTGCCAGGTGCTGCGGGAGGTCAATTATTGCGCGGCGCCTCCGGTCTACCGAAAGGGTGGGTGCTACATCATCATCGGTGGTGCCGGCGGGATCGGTGTGGCCTGGACGCGACGCCTGATCGTCGATTACCAGGCTCAGGTGTACTGGATAGGCCGGCGACCTCTGGACGAAAACATCCGCGCCGACATCGAGCGTCTGGCGAGTGAAGGGCCGGCCCCGATTTACCTGCCTGTCGATGCGGGCGATCCGCAAGCGTTGCGCGAGGCTCTGGACTGGGTGCACGGCCAGCACGCCCAGGTGCATGGCGTGATCCATGCAGCCATGGTCATGCGGGGCAAGAGTGTTCAACGTATGAGCCGCGAGGAGTTCAGCCAGGTGCTGGCGGCCAAGGTCGCTACCGGCGCTGCGCTGGAGCAGGCGCTGCAACGACCGCCCTTGGATTTCCTGGTGTTTTTCTCCTCGATCAATGCCTTCGAGCGATCGCCCAATCAGAGCAACTATGCAGCCGGGTGTTGTTTCATCGATGAACTGGGCGGCTATTTGGCGCAGCACTTGCCTTGTGCGGTCGCCGTTATCGACTGGGGTTACTGGGCGGACGCAGGCGCATTGGCCGGTTCGCCTGCTCTGCAAGTGCTCCGTGAGAAAACAGGCGCCGGCTTGATCGGTTTGTCGGCGGCAATGGAGGTGGTTGACCTGGCGTTGTCTCGGCCATGGCTGCGCGTTGCAGGGACGGGGCGGGAGGCGCGCACGCCGCTGGCATTGGAATGCCCGCGGCAACTGATCAGCGTGATGCCTTGCGAAACACAACGGATGGCAAACATGCTCGCGCTGTTTGCCATGGCCGTCGAAGGTCGTGGCTCGCTGCAATTGCGTGGCGGGCTAATGCTGGAGCCTTTGCAGACACTATTGTGCCAGGTGCTGTTGGTGCAATTGCAGGCAGCCGGGCTGTTCGACCAACCCACACCGCAGACCACCCAAGC
>NZ_JXSI01000013.1:0-220296 GCF_002916705.1 Pseudomonas sp. GZJR-8
CCGCTGTAAGAGCGGAACCAATAGTGGCCGTTACCTAAATAACGGATATGTACTCGATCTGACCCAGCACCCGGGTCGGCCCTGAGGCCGCCAGCGGGAGCAAGCTCCCTCGCCACAGGTACAGCGCCGTATCAAAAGATGTGTAGATACCTATGCCGCCATAGGGGATCGCAGCATTTTAGACGCAATTTGTTACTAACCAATCGCCCGAAAATACATCGTTGTAGCGGCAAACAGGGACAAAACCCCGGTTCGCCATTCAATTTTCATAAAAATGTAACAACCCTGCTGCACAGTTCGGGAGCCCGTCACCACAACGAGTTCTTTTAATGAAAAGCTTGATGAAGTCTGCAGCACTGGCCGTTACGGTTTCTTTGTGTGCCTCCTCCATGACCTTCGCCGCCGAAAACGTGCGCCTCACCGGCTCCGGTGCCAGCTTCCCTGCACCGATCTACCTCACCTGGTTCAAGGACTTCAGCAAGAAGACCGCTGGCGTCACTGTGGATTATCAATCCAAGGGCAGCGGCGCCGGTGTGCAGGACTTCCTGAATAAAACCGTCGATTTCGCCGCCAGTGATTCGGCCATGAAAGATGAAGACATCGCCAAGGTGGCCGAAGGCGTGCAATTGCTGCCGATGACCGCGGGTGAAATCGTGCTGGCGTATAACCTGCCGGGCAACCCCAAGGGCCTCAAGCTGCCACGCGATGTGTATTCCAATATCTTCCTGGGCAAGATCACCAAGTGGAACGACCCACAGATAGTCGCCGCCAACCCGGACCTGAAACTGACCGACACACCGATCACCGTGGTAGTGCGTGCAGACTCCAGCGGCACCACGGCGGTGTTCACCAAGCATTTGGCGACCATCAATCCTGAATTCAAAACGGCGCTGGGCGAGGGCAACACGGTCAACTGGCCTGCCAGCGACAAATTCATCAAGTCGCCCAAGAACGATGGCGTGACGGCCACCGTACGCCAGACGCCAGGCGCGATTGGCTACATCGAGTACGGCTTCGCCAAGCTGGCCAAGGTCGACTTCGCCCAGTTGCAGAACAAGGCCGGCCAGTACGTGGTACCGAACGCCGAGAGCGGTGCCGAGGCCCTGGCAGCAGTGAAAATGCCGGAAAGCCTGGTGGCCTGGCTGCCGGATCCGGACGGTGCCAAGTCCTACCCGATCACGTCCTACACCTGGATGATCTTCCGCAAGGACAACGGTAATCCGGCCAAGGCCAAGGCCATGCGCGAAATGGTCGAGTACAGCTTGACCGAGGGGCAGAAAATCGCCGACTCGATGGGCTACATCCCACTGCCGCAATCGGTGGTCGATCAGGTGCGTAAAGCTTCCGCCAACATCCAGTAACACCCGTGAGGTCGCTCTTGGCCTGGGCTGTCAGCCAGGCCGGGAGCGTTTCCCCCCTTGTTCCGGAATTCGCCCATGATCAAACCTTTCGTCGTTCCGGTTAACCCGGATTCTGCCTGCCAACCCCCCTCTGCAAAAGACTTCCTGGTCGATCGCACCTTCCGTGGGCTTGCGCGAATCGGGGTGGTACTGATTCTGGCGTTGGTCGCAGCCTTGGTATTCGAGGTGGGACGCAAGGCCCTTCCCGGCATGGAGAAGCATGGTTTCGACGTGCTTTTTGGCAGTGTCTGGGATGTCAACCAAGGCAAGTACGGGATCCTGCCGGCGATTTGGGGCACGCTCTATAGCGCCCTGATTGCGCTGCTGATTGCAGGGGTTTTCGGCGTCAGCATGGCGATTTTCCTGACTCAGGATTTCCTGCCGGCGAAGCTGGCGGCGGTGTTTCGCACCATCGTTGAATTGCTCGCGGCCATCCCCAGCGTGGTGTATGGCCTGTGGGGCATCTACGTGGTGATCCCGGCGATCCGGCCACTGACCACCTGGTTGAACAGTGAACTGGGCTGGATCCCGTTTTTCGGCACCTCCTTGAGCGGGCCAGGGTTGCTGCCTGCGGCGCTGGTATTGGCGATCATGATTCTGCCGACGATTGCCGCCGTGTCCCAGGACGCCCTGACCAGCGTGCCGATGAAAACCAAGCAGGCTGCCTACGGTATGGGGACTACCCATTGGGAGGCGATTCTCAAGGTGATGGTGCCTTCTGCCGCCACTGGTATTTTCGGTTCGCTGGTGCTCGGCCTCGGCCGCGCGCTGGGTGAAACCATGGCGCTGGCAATGCTGGTGGGCAACGCCAACAACATCTCACTGTCGCTGTTTGCGCCGGCCAATACCTTGGCGGCCTTGTTGGCGCTGAACTTTCCCGAAGCCGGGCCGAATGAGATCGAGGTGTTGATGTACGCCGCGCTCGTGCTGATGTTTATCACGCTGCTGGTGAACGTCATCGGTTCCATGATCATGCTCTACGCCCAGCGCGGTACTAAACAATGACTGACCTCACGTCCCCAATCACCGCGGTGCCCAGCCTGCAGCGCAAGTTCGAAGGCCGCGCCCTGCGCAGCCTGGTGTTGACAACGCTGGTCTGGCTGGGCGCGCTGCTGGCCAGTGTGCCGCTGATTTCCGTGCTCTACATGCTGATCACCCGTGGTGGCGCACGCCTGAGCCTGGAAGTGTTTACCGAACTGCCGCCCACCGGCTTCGAAACCGGCGGCGGTTTCGGCAACGCCATGGCAGGCACCTTTGTGATGGTCGGCATTGCTGCTGCCATCGCGGTGCCGGTCGGCATCATGGCGGCGATCTTCCTGGCCGAACTGGGGCCGGATAGCAAATTGGCGAACACTGCGCGCTTTGCCGCCAAGATGCTCACGGGCCTGCCGTCGATCCTGGCCGGGGTGTTCGCCTACGCTCTGGTGGTCATGACCACCGGTACTTACTCGGCGCCGGCGGGCGGTGTAGCCCTGGCGGTACTGATGCTGCCGATCGTGGTGCTCACCGCCGAAGAATCGATGCGCATGGTGCCCAAAATCATGAAGGACGCCGCCTACGGCATGGGCTGTACGCGCTCGCAGGTGATCTGGAAGATCATTTTGCCGACCGGCCTGCCGGCGATCCTCACCGGCGTGATGCTCGCCGTGGCCCGTGCTGCCGGTGAGACCGCGCCGCTGCTGTTTACCGCGCTGTTCAGCAACTACTGGATCTACCACGACGGCGACCTCGCGGTCATGAACCCCACGGCCTCGCTGGCGGTGCTGATCTACAACTTCTCCGGCATGCCGTTCGACAACCAGCTTGAGCTCGCCTGGGCGGCCTCGTTGGTGTTGGTGATGATTGTGCTGGTTGTCAATATTGTCAGCCGTATCTTCGGCAAGCCCAAGTATTAAGAACGGGAGCATCTGAATTTTGAACGTCTCAACTGCGCAAATAGCCGCTCCGTTTGTCACCCAGTCGCCTGTGGTCATGGACTGCAAGCTGGACAGGATTTTCTACGGCAACTTCATGGCGGTGCGTGACAGCCATGTGCCGATTGAAAAAAACAAGATCACCGGGTTTATCGGCCCGTCGGGCTGCGGCAAAAGTACTGTGCTGCGCAGCCTCAACCGCATGAACGATTTGGTGAAGGGCTTTCGCTTCGAGGGCCACGTGCATTTCCTCGGCCAGGACGTGTATGGCAAGGGCGTCGACCCGGTGGTGGTACGCCGCTATATCGGCATGGTGTTCCAGCAGCCCAACCCGTTTTCCATGAGCATCTTCGACAACGTCGCGTTCGGCCTGCGCCTGAATCGCTACAAAGGCGACCTGGGCGACCGCGTCAAGCACGCCCTGCAAGGCGCGGCGCTGTGGGATGAGGTCAAGGACAAGCTCAAGGTCAGTGGCTTGTCGCTCTCTGGTGGTCAGCAGCAGCGGTTGTGTATCGCCCGCGCCATCGCCACCGAGCCGGAAGTGCTGTTGCTCGATGAGCCGTGTTCGGCCCTCGACCCCATCGCGACCCGCCGGGTGGAGGAGCTGATGGTGGAATTGAAGAAGGACTACACCATCGCACTGGTGACCCACAACATGCAGCAGGCCATCCGCGTAGCAGACACCACGGCGTTTTTCTCGGTGGATATTTCCCAAGGCACGCGCACTGGCTACCTGGTGGAAATGGGCCCGACTGCGCAGATTTTCGGCAGCCCGCGTGAGCAGATGACCGAGGATTACATCAGCGGCAAGTTCAGCTGAACCATCCATGTTCGATAACAGCCGCACCTGCGCCAACGTCTTCTCGGGAATGCCAATGCCTGTAACGCATCGTCTAGATTTGCCAGCGATTGAACGCGCCCTGCGTAAGGTGCAGAGCCGCTTTGCCCAGCTCAGCACGCAGTTTACCGAGCCGCGGGACCCGCTGACGGACGAGGTGTTGGAGAATGTGCTTGCAGGTTATGCGCTGGTTGACGACTACGTCGCCCAGGGCGTGGACCTGTTTGATCTGCACCACCTTGACCTGATGCTGGAGATCAACGCCACGGTGCTCTGTGGTCGAGATCCGGCACGCCGCCTGGAATACGCGCAACACCTGGCCGCAACCGAGGAGCACTTCTTCAACAACGTTGAGGGTGGCATCAAGGACTTGTTCAATTGGTACTGCGCCTACCGCAGTGAATCGGTGTGGAAGCGTGCAGCAGGTGTGTATGTACGCATCCTCAGCAAACCGCAATTGTTCATCGAAGGTAATAACCGCAGTGGCTCGCTGATCGTCAGCTACCTGCTGATGCGTGCAGGGTTGCCGCCGTTCGTGCTGACACTCGAAAACGCCGAAGGCTACTTCAACCCCTCCTCGGTGATCCGCAACTCGGCCAAACATGGGGTGAAGGCCCTGTATGAATTGCCCAAGATCAAGAAAAAGTACGCCGCGTTCCTGGAGGAACAAGCGCCTGATCCGGGTGTGTTTTTCTTGAGCGACGCACCGCAACCAATCTATCAGGGAGGCCAATGATGAGCAGGTATCAAACCTTTGCGGGCAAATGCCGAACGTCCGCCAACCTACTCGTTCAAGCCCTGTCCACGCGTCTGCTCACACGGCCACGCGTACGGATCTCGTTTGATATCGACGACACCCTGGCCTGCCAACTTGATCATTCCCCCGTGGAAAGCAGCTGGTTGCCGGCCTGCGTCCATCGCTGGTGGGGCGAGCCGCTGCGTGTCGGCACCCGCTCCCTGACCCGGGAGCTACGGCGCCAGGGGTGCAGCATCTGGGTTTACACCTCGTCAGGCCGGGCGCCTTCGTATATCAGGCGTTGGCTGATGCTGTACGGCATACGCGTCGATGGCGTGGTGAACAGCGTCGTGCATAACCAAGCCCTCAACGCGCGCGGGCTGTTGAACACGCCGTCGAAGCTTCCGTCGGCCTTCGATATCGATTTACACGTGGATGATTCCGAGGGCGTGCGCATAGAAGGTCATGAACATGGCTTTCGTGTGGTCGTGGTTGACCCGCAGGATGGGCAGTGGGCGCAGAGAGTACTTGAAGCTGTCGCGGGCGTGCAGGCGCAATTGGCCAGGCAGCAAGTGCCCCGATATCAAAAGCCGGCGCGACAAGGTGCTGAAGTTTTTTCTTCCTGAGGGCGAGTGTTATCTGCATCGCTATTTGATATTGGATCGTTATTGGGTTGAGTAAGTCATCCATAACGCGCGCGGCGGGTTTAATTAGTCCTGACCCATTAGTCACGTAAAAAACAAACGCCCACTTATTGTTTGTTAAATAGCGCTCCCGGCGCTTTTTTGTATGGGTGCTTAATAACAGCTCCTTACAATCCGATAGTCGGTCGATGTACGGCAATGTTTCTACGCTAATGTTGACAAGCTTCCTTAATGGTCAAAGTCGATATTAAGAAAAGAAGCAGCCTGAACAGAATGCACAACAACAACTTCAATGCATATTGTTTAGCCCGACGTATCAGTTATTACCGTCGACTTCGGTGTTGATCGCTGGGCTCAAGGAGTACTGACATGGCTATATTCGATTACAAGGGTCAAGATGCCCGTGTGCTGATTTCAGATGCCTGGAACCTCGCCACTTACACCAGCGGTGTCGCGACCGTAGGCGCGCTCTACAACCTTCCAGGTGCGGTACTGGGGGAGGGCAACACCTTTGCATTGCCCAAAGGCTGGCGTGAAATCGGCGCCAATGAACTGAGCGTTGATAGCAGTCACACCGATATCACCGGAAGCTTCACCGGCGATGGCGTGTTCGGTTCCCAGGCCAGGGTGTTTGGTCAATACGATGACAGTGGTCAATTGCTGAAAATGGGGTTTTCCATTGCCGGCACCAACTCCCTGACTGATCTGCTGGGCTGGCCGGCCATGATCGATAACTCGTATATCAACGGCTATGAGTACCTGCTCAATTCAATCAAGGATTACGCGATAGGCCACAACCTGAGCGGCAAGGATGTGCTGGTAACCGGCTACAGCCAGGGTGGCTCAGTCACTAACAGTATGTATATCGGCAAAGACACGCTGGCAGACGGTTTCTTCAAGGATTCGGACTACTTTGGCATGGAGTCACCCAAGTCCAGCAACAGCGACGGAATCTACAACTTCGGTTTTGAAAACGATGTGGTGCACCGCCTCACCGGTCAGGAAACCAACGTGGGAAGCGCCATCATCGACGCTCTTCAGGGGAGTGACGCCAGTTACACCTCGACGACCGACAATATCGTGCTGTTCGATACGATCTACGCCCTGCCAACCTGGCCCAACGGTCCGTTTTCCATCGCCAACTTGTCAGGATGGGCCGCGCACCTCGAAGGTATTTTTATCAACCCCATTCAGCGCATCGCCCAGTCGACGTTCTACGATTACATCGAGCGCGATAGCACCATCGTGATCAGCAACCTCGACGCGATCAGCCGCAGCTTCACCTGGGTCAGCGACAAACAGACCGCCACCTCCAACCATTACGGTACACCGGCCTTCCTGCTGGGCACCGACAGTGCAGACAAGCTGCAGGATGGTCGCAGCGATGACTTCCTCGACGGGTTCAGTGGTAACGACAGTTTCCGGGTCAGTACCGGTACCGATATCGTTGCTGGCGGTGCAGGCGATGACAAAGTCTTTCTCAAAGGTACGGCGTCCGCCTACGAAGCCGTGAAACTGAGCGACGGTACGTTGTTTTTGAACGATAGCAGCGGCCAATACGGCCTTAAAGAACTGCATGGCGTAGAGCATGTCGAGTTCGAAACGGGCCTTGCCAACACGCTCGGTCAACTGCCTGTTATCGGTGGCATCTTCAGCGGTATCGGGCAGACGCTGACGCCGTCTTATACGGTCACCAACGGCAAGCTGGATTTCGATGGCCTGTTCGGCGCCGACAAGGCTTACGCCAGATCCATTGAAGGTAGCCAACTGGCCGACACCCTGAAAGGCACTGCAGCACGCGACCTGATATTCGGCCAGAACGGCAATGATCGGCTCGACGGTGGCGCCGGCAATGACCTGCTGCACGGCGGTGACGGCAACGACACGTTGCTGGGCGGCATGGGTAACGACTCGCTGTATGGCGCCAGCGGTAATGATGTTTTGATCGGCGGGCAGGGCAATGACCAGCTCAGTGGTGGCGTGGGCAGCGACTTGTTTGTGTTCGATCAGCGCGGGTTCGGCCACGACGTGATCAGCGACTTCAACATCCATCAGAACGGGCATGATCTGCTGGTGTTCGCCAAGTCGTTGTTTGCGAGCGCCGATGCTGTAATCGGGTCCACCACCCAGAACGGCAGTGACAGCGTGATTCTGGCGGGGGACAGCAGTGTCACCCTGGTGGGGTTCAATGCGGCACAGCTGAGCGCAGAGATGATCAGCGTGGTTTGATGCGGCATCGGTACAGTTGGCGGTAAAACCTCACAGGATCGCTGATGCTGTGGGGTTTTTTCTTGCTTATCGTTTTATAGCAATCTATATCCCGCAGTATCGCGTTTTCCTCACTTGCCGGTAGCCATCATGTGCTTGCTTCGCATGACTACGGCTCGATCAGGCCTTGATCGCTCAGCGCTGCGCGGGCAATCCAATCCCGGTGCGATGCCAGTACGAAGGCTTTCTTCAAGGGTTTGTTGCAGCATCAACAACTCCTCACGCTGCACTTTTAGTGTGGCTTCGATTTGCTGTATCTCCTCCAGACGTACATTGATCTGTTCCAGAGTGAGGGATTTGGAGCAGCTCCCGTCATGAAGGAAAAGGCCACGAATGGTGTCGAGGGAAAACCCCAGCCTTTGCGCGTGGATCACGACTTCCAGGCGTTTAATGGTGGACTCGCTGTAATAGCGATAGTTGTTCATGTCGCGCGTGGGGGCGTCCAGCAGGCCTTGCTCCTCGTAGTAGCGTATTGCTGAAGCAGCAAGGCCGGTACGTCGCGCAATCTCGCCTATCTTCATTTTTTGCTTGACCTTCAAGTTGACTTTAATCCGCAGTATAAGCCGCAGCGTAATCCGGAAGGTAATCGGATTGGGCTGGATAAACACCGTTGACCTACGTGGAATGTGAAGAATGAGCAAAATAACCGAGTTGCTGAATTGGCGTTATGCGACGAAAAGTTACGATTCGTCCAAGACAATACCTGCTGAAAAGCTGGAGCGAATCCTGGAGGCGGTACGCCTGACGGCGACGTCGAGCGGGCTCCAGCCATTTGAATTGCTGGTGGTGACCAATCCGCAAATTCGCGAAAAGATTAAGGCGGTCAGCTGGAATCAGTCCCAGGTGACCGACTGCTCTCATTTACTGGTGTTCGCCGCCTGGGATGACATCACGCCTGAGCGTGTCAACATGATGTTCGACCTGACCAATACGGTACGAGCTACCGTCAACCAGGGTTGGGAAGATTACCGTCAAATGCTCCTCGGTATAGTCGCCGAGCGTGGGCAGGAGGCCAACTATCAAGCGGCTGCGCGCCAAGCCTATATTGGCCTGGGCTCGGCTTTAATCGCCGCGGCATCCGAGCAAGTCGACGCGACGCCCATGGAAGGTTTCGACCCATCGGCTGTCGATGAGATTCTGGGACTGGGAACCAGGCATCTGCGCAGTGTGGTGCTCCTGCCTTTGGGGTATCGGGCAGCAGAGTCTGACTGGCTGGTAAACCTGAAAAAAGTACGGCGCTCTCGCGAAAATTTCGTAACCGAAATCAACTAGGGAGAAGTGCAGCCGCTCCACATTGCAGCAATAGTGGGGCGCAGCTGCATGGGTAGAACTGAGTATTTGATCGTGAGTTCCTTTCCAATCATTGAGCGCGGCGCGCCAAGCGCCGCGCTTTGTATCACGCCACGATGTCGCTGACGGCTGCCTGGCCAACGGTGGTGACGAGGAAATCCGCCACACCGTGTCCGGAGAAGTCCACAGCCAAGGTGCCCAGGTTGGTACCCGAGGCATAGTTCAGCACAGCATCGCCGGCATGGCCGGTAAATGCATTCACGAAGCTCAAGCCCGCACCTTTGGTAATGCCCGACAGGTCGATCTTGTCGGAGCCCGAGGTGAAGTCAAAGATCTTGTCCGCAGCGCGTGGCGTGGAATCGGAACTGGCACCGTACACGAACGTGTCGTTGCCGGCGCCGCCCCACAATTGGTCTGCGCCGCCACCTCCGTAGATGAGGTCGTTACCGGCCCCGCCTTTGATGAGGTTGGCGACCTGGTTACCAATGATCAGGTCGTTGCCCGAACCGCCGAATGCGTTCTCGATGGTGACGCCCTTGGCGATCGACACGTTGCCCACCAGGCCGCCCACATCAGAAAACGAGGTGGCAGTGAGGTTGATCTTCTGGTTTTGAGTGAAACCGGAGAAGTCTAGAGTGTCTTTGCCGCCGCCGTCCCATACCGAAAACACCAGCTTGTCGGCATCGGATGTGGCAGTGAGGAAATCACGCCCGGTATTGGAGTTGAACCCGTAGGTCGTGTCACCGGCGCGAGTGCTGTAGTTGGCACCGTAGAGCTTCTGGATCGCGGCGATGTCGTCGATCAGCGGGCCCGCAGCATAGGCTTCGACACCACCTTTACTGAAGTTCTGGTTGGTGTTGCTCTCGCTCCAGTAACTCATCACGGAGTAAGCATGTGTATCTTCGGCATATTTCGCATCCGAATACGACGGTTGACCCACACTGGCGTCGTACGAACCTGGATGCTGCAGTCCAAGTGTGTGACCAATTTCATGGGTCAAGGTTTGACGACCGTAATTGCCGTTTGCCGGTGTTAAATTTTCTTGATAGTTTTGATTGGTATAAAACAACGCATCGCTATTTCCGCTGTTATTAGGGTAAAAGGCGAAAGCCGACCTGGCACCTCCATGCTGCAGGTCGTTACTATAATTACCCAGTGATATATGTGCGTCGCCTCCGCTTCTGGATTCGATGAATGAAATGTTGGCGACGTCCGACCAGGATTGGAACGAAAGGGCTGCCTGGGATCTCTGTTGAGCGTTGAATGCGCTGAAGCCAGAAACATTCTCGGAGGCGTATGCTTGACTTTCTGAAGTCAGAAAGCTGTAGGTGAAGTTGTATTTCCCATTGTGGTCGTTGTCACCCCAATAGTAACCTCCTCGAGTTATTTCATCCGCGGCCTGCGCAATAGTGTAAGACGGCTTGCCCTGTGAGGAATTAAATCCTCCTCGATCATAGGTGTGTGAAAAATTATAGAGTGCCTGGTAATCTTCACTTGTTCGCAGCTGCGCCGAAGTGGTGAGTGGGCTAACAAGATTTTTCGCCAAGATAGTCATACGAGTACATTCCTTCGTGTCCATTGATTTGAAGTGTTATATGCTTATCACGTTTTCGTTGCCTTCTTGTTGTGGTAGTCATTTATAAAGGACTTATGGGTTTAGTGTTATTTAAAAATTAAATATGTTATATAACTTGTTGATATATTCTTAAAAATTATTAAGGTGCCTTGGGTTGGTGAGTCAATTGACTGATTTTATTGCGGGGCGGTAATTCACGGTTCTCAAGGTGCATCCAAGAGGCGGTTAAGTAGTGTGGCGGCCTATTGATGGCTCGCCCTCAATATATTGATCACGGCCAGATCACTTCTCATGCTGACTCGGCCAATTAGCCGGTCAGTATGTAGAGATCGGTCATGCAGCTGTCTTCTGCCTGGCATTGCTCTCGCTTCGAGATAACAACGAAAGCGAACGAACGATTTGATCTCACTCGCCCGTAGATTGCTCTTGCAAAAAACCTTGGCCTCCACTCTTAAAAACCCCGTAGATTGACATCTACGGAGTTTTTTGCAGATGGGGGAACTATAGAAGCACCAAAATACTGAAGAGGACGTGCCAATACTTACTAATGTGTCGGGTTGGCAACTCCGACCCGGGCATGAATTTTCTCGGCCGTCTCCTGTTTTGAGTGGCCTCTACATGCGTTTACCGACACACATCAGGCATTGACAGACGTTAGTGGACTAATAGATTGGCCGTGATCTTTGACACGGTCATCCTCGATAACGATTTTGCTGCTGGAGGAAATGTAGTACTCGTTTGTCTTTGCTAGACCTTGGACGACCATTAAATAGCCTCTTGAATCGCTACGCGTCCACGTGTCGCTATTACCTTGCTCTATTGGGTAGTAGTCCTCACTGGGGTTTGTATCAGTATGCCATGCACTTACTGCAACCTTGACAATTCTGCTTGCGCCGTTTGTGATTGTGATAGCCATATTTGCATTCCTTTTGGATTTTAAATTCCATGAGTTGGCTCCCTATTTAAAATAAAGCTGCAGACTTGCCACTGCTACAGAAAAGCCGTAGTTAGGTTAACTCGCTGGCGCCATATTCAATTGATACTGGAGTCCAGCTCAATGCTGGACTCCAAGTAAAATGTAATTTGTTGCATGTATATTGTTCTACCTGCTTCCGCAGTCAAGCCTACAGGCGGGAAAATGCAAGGTGTCATTACCTTGCCAACGCGTCGATTCCGACGAATGGTTAAATAAGATTTTGAAATAGTTTTTATTCACTCGAGTTCTTTCGCATAGGCCCATTGCCTAGTATTCAATCTGGAGTAAATAAGCACTTTAGCCCTCGCTGCTTCCACCCGGCTCGGCAACTCAATGATGGAAGTTTCTAGAGCCAGTTGGTTTTCGTAGAGCTTAGAGAGAATTGCGGAGCTGAAAAGATAAGGGCCTGCTCAGGTTTCCCTGGCAAGCCCTTGATATCTATGGTGCCCGAACCCGGAATCGAACCGGGACGCCCTTACGAGCGGGGGATTTTAAGTCCCATGCGTCTACCAGTTTCGCCATTCGGGCGGTAGCGCGGTGTAGCAGGGTTGGGAATATATAGATCCTGTCGCTTCGGCGCAACCTCGAAGCGCGCTTTCCTGCATAAAGATACCGATGAAAAAGCGTGGCAGATCAGTGATCTACAGGGCCTTGGGGTTAAGTCCTGATGAATGCTTGCGCCGCAGGAACACGCCTCATAAATGACAGTCATAGCGACATGCCATCCCGGCAAATCGCAAAGGAGTCAGTTGATGCTCAGTGTCCGTAGGCGTTCTTGGATGATGGCTGCAGGCGTGGTGGGGCTGTTGGGTGCGGCGATAGCTGGCCCGGCGCAGGCGGCGAGTGCGGTGCGGTGGGGAGAGTTCAGTGCATCGTCGACAGACAGATTGACGGGCGCCTCGGTAGAGGCGGGCAATACCTATGTGTTGAAGTCGTCGAGTATTTCCGTCGGCGATATCGAGGCGTTGCAAGCGGCGCAAAAGCGTAGCGAAAGCGAGCTGCAAAGCCTGAAAACCAAAATGGGTGATCAGGATCGTGCATTTGACGAGTTCAAGCGTAAAGACGGGGCGAGTTCCAGCAGCAGTGATAGCCAGTTGTCGAGTCTCAAGCGCACGGTGGATGAGCAGAAAAATACGTTAGATCGGCAGAAAGACGAAATCGCCGGCCTCAAGCGCGGCCTGGATGATTTGAAGCGCAGTGTGGAAACGTTGAGCAGCAAGGTGAAGTAAAGGAGAGGGCTTGCTCGGGAAAGCGGTGCTTCAGTAACTGGCTCAGTGCCTGACGTACCGCATTCGCGAGCAAGCCCGCTCCCACAAGATTTGTGTAATGCGCTGTGCCCGCGTTCAGTCAATCAGTGCCAGCAGGTCGGTAGTACCCACGTCCACGCCAGCCTGGGTCAGCAGTGTTGTCACCTGGCCCCGGTGGTGGGTCTGGTGGTTGAAAAAGTGCACCAGCAGGCCGAAGAAGGGCTTCTCGCCTGCCACGCCGCGCATGTTGTGGTAGCGCAGGCGCTGTTCCAGATCAGACTCCTGCAGCGTGTTGGCCCAATCAATGATCAATTGATCCAGCCAGGCGCGATGGGCTGACAGTTCACTCAAGTTGGTAAAGGCCAATTGCTTGAGATCCACCGGTGTAGGGATGTCACTCAACGGTGCCAACGCGCGAAAGCCCGCCGGATGTTCGGCAAAGCGCTTGAGCCAGACTGTGTCGCCCAGCATCAGGTGGTTCAAGGTGCCGAGGATCGAGCCGAAAAACGCCTGGCGATCCACCGTCAACTCCGCGTCGGTCAAGGTGCCGGCGGCGGCATAGACCTTAAGGTTCATCCATTGATTGTAGTGGGCCATCAACCCAATATGCTCGATGCGGTTCACCGCGGTTCTCCCTTGACGGCATGGTGGCGACATCATAAAGCTTGCCCGCCCGGCGGTCATGGTGTTCCATCGCAGGCGAACTATGTTTGATAAACGCCATTATTGCGCCCCGGGAGGGCGACACCATGAATACCAGCGATCTACTGGAACAACTGTGGCGAGCAGGGCAGCAAGGCGGCGGCGCTTCGGGCGGCGGCCTGGGCGGATTGCTTGGAGGTTTGTTGAAAAACGCCGGTACCGGCAATGCATCAGCCGGTGGCGGCTTGGGTGGTTTACTGGGTGGCCTGGGTGGCTTGTTGGGCGGCCCTCCGGCAGGCGGCACGACCCAGACGCGTAGCGGCGGCGGAATGAATTACGCGGCGCTGGCATCTCTCGGCATGGCCGCCTTCCAGGCGTATCAAGCGTGGCAACGTCAGCAGGCGAATGCACCGCAGCAAGCCATCCAGACCGTTGACCAGCTTGAAGGGCCTGAAGCCGAAGCCCATAGCCACGGCGTACTGCGTGCAATGATCGCAGCAGCCAAGGCGGACGGCAGGATCGATGAGCAAGAGAAAAAGATGATCTCTACCGAGATCGGCCGTCATACCGACGATCCACAACTGCAGCAGTGGCTCGACGCCGAAGTCGCCAAGCCACTGGATGCCGCAGATTTCGCTGAATATGCCAAGGACCCAGCAATCGCTTCGGAGATTTACCTGGCCAGCGTCCTGCTGGTCAATGATCAGCAGGACGCCGAGCGCAACTACCTGGACGATCTGGCCGGGCAGCTGCAAATCGACCCGCAGTTGCAGGTACACCTGGAGCAACAGGCCAAGGCCTAGAACCTGAAAGTAGCCCCAGTGGTCAGCCACTGGGCACGGTCCCCAGTCAAACTGCGCCCGACCACCAGGTCCACGTCGACAAACTTGCCGACGTGGAATCTCGGCCCCGCCTGCCATGCTTGTTCACCGCCTTCCTGGCCATAGCGTTCGCCAATCAACGTCAACACCTGCGCAAGCTGGTATTCGAAACCCATGCCCCAGGTCAGGCGGTGCTGTTGCGCGCCGTCGTTATAGGCATGGTTCCAGCCGGCATTCAGGTTCAGGCGCAATGCATCCATGGCCTGCCACGTTAACGGCA
Source organism: Pseudomonas sp. GZJR-8 (assembly GCF_002916705.1). NCBI lineage: Bacteria > Pseudomonadati > Pseudomonadota > Gammaproteobacteria > Pseudomonadales > Pseudomonadaceae > Pseudomonas > Pseudomonas sp. GZJR-8. The sequence continues at coordinate 14,632 of NZ_JXSI01000013.1, forward strand.
GGTTGAAGTCAGCGCCGTCGAATGCGTGCTGACGATCGAGAGCAATGTGCGCCCCAGCGGCGACTGCCAACTCCAGCCCCAGGTCTTCTCGTGACAACAGCTGCGCCTTCACCTGTGGGCTGACTTGCGTTTCGCCCTTTCCCGCGTCAGTGGCCCGCGATAACGCCGCGCCCCACTGCACCCATGGCATACCACTGAACGTGCAGGCCGGGGACAAGGTTTCGTTGTGCGTACTGCCTGCGTGCCGATTGGCGGTGTGCCAGGCATCGATGTTGCATTCGCCAGGCGCATTGATCGCGCCATCATCCACCACGTAGGCGCCGCCGGCAGCATTCGCCTTGGAAACCAGGGCGAGGATCAACAGCGTGCCCAGCGTCACGCCGATAAAGATCAGGTTGCGCTGCAAGGCGCGGCGCTTGGCCGGTGGCAAGAGCAGCAGGGTGGGACGCGCCCTGCGCAAATGGCGCGCGCGATATTTGGCAAACCCGTCCGGGTGCTTCGGGTTGTGTGGGTTGTGCATGATGCACCTCGCTTGAATTCAGCTTTCTACGGTCAGCACCGAAATGCCGCTGGCTTTGGCCTGGCAGACCAGCTCCGAGGTATCGTCACCGCCGGGCAGGGCGATGATCAGGTCGGGGCGGCTGTCGGCCAGCATGAAGTGGTTGCGCTGGCGTTCCGCCTGCTTGCCGTGGCGCTGCCAATTGGGTGGGTAGCGCACCACGTCTATACCGATTTCCCGCGCCCATTCCTCGATCTCGCTGCCGAGGAACTGGTTGCCGCCGTGGATCAACACCTGCACTGGGTGCAGGCGGTGGTAAGCGTCCAGCACGTGGCGGGACTTTTTGGTGTCGGCGTAATGACGACCTGCACAGATCAAGACGCGCATAGGGAGCATCCTTGTATTGCGCGGTGGCGGCCGGGCGACCACCACCGTTTGAATGGCGGGGGATCAGTACCACTGCTTGAAGCGGCGGATGTAGATCGTTTTCATCAGTTGAGCGACGCAGCAGTAAGCCAGCAGGGTGCCTACCAGCCATGGGAAGTACGCCATCGGCAGCGGTTGCAGACCCACCAGGGTGCCCAGCGGCGAGAACGGCACGTAGATGCCCAAGGCGATCACGATGCAGGTCATCATCAACACCGGCCAGGCGGCCGTGCTCTGGAAGAACGGAATCTTGCGGGTGCGCAGCATATGCACCACCAGGGTTTGCGAAAGCAGCCCTTCGATAAACCAGCCGGACTGGAACAGGGTCTGCATTTCCACACTGTTGGCCGAGAACACGTACCACATCAGGGCAAAGGTGGTGATGTCGAAGATTGATGAGGTCGGCCCGATCCAGATCATGAAGCGGCCGATATTTTTTGCATCCCACTTGCGCGGTTTGGCCAGGTACTCCTTGTCCATCTTGTCCCACGGCAGAGCCAATTGGGAGATGTCGTACATCAGGTTCTGCAGCAGCAGGTGGATCGCCAGCATCGGCATGAACGGAATGAACGCACTGGCTACCAGCACCGAGAACACGTTGCCGAAGTTGGAGCTGGCGGTCATGTTCAGGTACTTCATGATATTGCCGAAGGTTTCGCGGCCCTTGAGCACGCCTTCTTCCAGCACCATCAGGCTCTTTTCCAGCAGGATGATGTCGGCCGACTCCTTGGCGATATCCGTGCCGCTGTCCACCGAAATACCCACGTCGGCATCCCGTAGCGCCGGTGCATCGTTGATGCCGTCGCCGAGAAAGCCCACCGTATGGCCGTTGGCTTGCAGCGCCTTGAGCACACGGGATTTTTGCAGCGGTGTCAGCTTGGCGAACACCGTGCGTTCTTCCACGCGGCGCAGCAGGGTGGCGTCGTCCATGGCTTCGATTTCCACGCCCAGCAGCGGCTGGCCTGGCTCAAGACCGACCTGACGGCAGATCTTGCTGGTGACCACCGCGTTGTCGCCGGTCAACACTTTGACCGCCACGCCAATCTGTTGCAGCGCGGCAATTGCCGGGCCCGCGGTTTCCTTCGGCGGGTCGAGGAAGGTCAGGAAGCCCTGGATCACCAGGTTGCGTTCATCGGCAGTGGTGTATTGCTGACGCGCCAATGCCTTGGGGATATGGCGGGTTGCGACCACCAGTACCCGGAAACCGTCTTCGTTGTAGTCGTTGGCAATCGCCAGCAGTGCCTCGCGACGGCGATCGTCCAGGGGTACGGCGGCGCCGTCTTCCAGGGTGTGGGTTGAAATGCTCAGCATCTCTTCCACGGCCCCTTTGCACACCAGCAACTGGTCACCGGCGGCATCCTTGACCACGATCGACAGGCGACGGCGTACAAAGTCGAAGGGCAATTCATCGACCTTGCTGTAGGCAAATGGCACCTGGAACTTGGGGTTTTGCGCCGAGAACTGCACCACGGCCTGGTCCATCAGGTTCTTCATGCCGCTCTGGTGAAAGCTGTTGAGCCAGGCCAGGGACAGCACCGCGTCGTCGCGCTGGCCGAAGGCGTTGACGTGATGCTCAAGGATGATCTTGTCCTGGGTCAGGGTGCCGGTCTTGTCGGTGCACAGCACATCCATTGAACCGAAGTTCTGGATCGCGTTGAGGCGCTTGACCACCACTTTGCGCTTGGCCATGGCTGTAGCGCCTTTGGCCAGGTTGGCACTGACGATCATCGGCAGCATTTCCGGGGTCAGGCCGACGGCCACCGCCAGGGCAAACAGGAAGGCATCGCCCCAGTCCCCCTTGGAGAAGCCATTGAGGAAGAACACGATCGGCACCATCACCAACATGAAGCGGATCAGCAGCCAACTGACACTGTTCACGCCACGGTCGAAGGCGGTTTGCACCCGGGAGCCGACAATCGCCTTGGCCAGGGAGCCGAAGTAAGTGCGCGGTCCGGTAGCCACCACCACCGCCTTGGCGCGGCCGCTCACCACGTTAGTGCCCATAAAGCAGATGTTCGGCAGGTCCAGCAGATTGCCTTGGTCGACGGCGAGGTTGGAGGCGGATTTTTGCGTGACATCGCCCAGGGTGTCGTACTTCTCCACCGGCAAGGCTTCACCGGTCAGCACGGCCTGGCTGATAAATAGGTCGCGTGACTCGATCAGGCGGATGTCGGCGGGGATCATGTCGCCGGCCGACAACTGCACGATGTCGCCGGCCACCAGATCGCGCATCGGCACTTCGCGCAAAGTGGGCTGGGCGCCGACCTGTTCGCGACGTAGCACGGTGGCGGTGGTGCGTACCATCGCCTTCAGGGCCTCGGCGGATTTGGCCGAACGGTGTTCCTGCCAGAAGCGCAGCAGGCTGCTGAGCAACACCATGGTCATGATGATGATGACTTTGGTCAGATCGACTTCTTCACCTGCCTGCAGTGGCAACCAATAGTCGGTGACAAAGCTGATGCCGCCCAGGGTCAACAGCACGTAGATGAACGGGTTGTTCAGTGCCTGCAGGAACTGGACGATGGCGTGTGGTGGCTTGTCATGGGCGACTTCGTTATAGCCTTCCCGTTGCAGGCGGGCCGAGGCGTCCAGTTCGGTCAGGCCGTCCTGGGTGGCTCGTACATTGGCGAGGGTGGCCGCCAGGCCATTCTGGGCTTCACGGGCGGCGCGCATCGACAGCTTGGTGTCGGCAGCGGTGCCATTTTTCTTGTGCAGAGGCGTGTTTTTTACGGCGCTCATTGTCTGTACTCCTGTCGCCAATTCTCGACAAAACATACCCGGTACTTACCTGCATACAGGCGAGCGAAAGCATGCCGAGCCGCGGACTTCGCGATCGGTTTAAATAAAGTGTTCAGGTAACTTCTACAATGCCCGCTAACAGCGCATTAATTAACTTGCGCGCAGCGGGCTCCTACTGGACTTGTTCATAAAGAACTCCAGGGCATCAATAAGAAAGTTGTTGTTTCCAGCCAGGTCAGGCGGCGCGAGCGCTCACGTAAAGACCGAGCATCAAGCTGGCTTGCGCCAGGCGGGAAACCTTGGGTCTCTGTGGGTCTTGAGGGTCGGCGTGATCCCAGTGCTGCACCAGTTGGCCGCTGTCAGGGCAGATACGCCAGTGCGCCAGCGGCGGTACCGGGCGTACTTGGGAGGAGGGTGCAGCAAAGGCCGGGCGGGTTGGCCTGAAGCTCACGGGCTCGCGGCACAGCTTGGCGCGCAAGGCTGCGGCCAGTGTAGGTACATCGGGTAAAGCAATGAGTTGGAAGGTCATAACACACCTCGGGACCGGACACGCGACCGGTGAGGCAGTTACGGTGGAGCATCGAGCTCTAGCGCAGCTTACCGGACCTGGAAGGCGAGTCCTGTCATATTCTGGGTTTGGCGCCCGATGCCCGCAGAGGCGGTGCTCGGACAGCGACTAGATACTGTGTCCATTGGCTTCTTTTGTGAGGTTTAAAAAAGGCCCCAGTTGCGGGCACGGGCAATCTACTCAGGGCATTACAGAATGTCAACGCATGATTAATTAAATTAGCCCGCGTTCAGAGTTTGTTCAGACAAGAGGCATGTGCAAGTGACTGGCCAGATAACTTTATATACCTTGCGCGGCGAGTATCGCCAGATAGATCAATACTAAACCGCACGCTGCATAACTCACGCGTTGCCAAGTCGGTGATGCGTTCTTGCGCAGCAGGTTCACCAACGCGGCGGTGAGAAAACACGAGAGCACCGACGCCAGCATGAATCCGGCAAAAAACATCAGGGTCTGCCCCTGGCTGGGGGTTGCGCCGACGATGCCCGACAGGGCGCTGCCCAGGGCGCCCCAGTAGACAATATTCTTCGGGTTGGCCAGGGAGATCGCCGCGCCTACGGCCAACGCATTTTTGCCTGAGCTGGCAGGGACGTTGTCGGTTGCGGGTAACTGCCACGCATCAATCAGGCTGCGGATGCCCAGCCAGGCCAGGTACAGCGCGCAGAAGATCGTCAGTGGCACTCGCACCGCATCATGCTGAATCAGCAGTGCGATACCGGTGAGGCCGATCACTGCCCAGACTGCATCGCCTACGAGGGAACCAAACTGCACCATCAGGGCCGGTGTGAAACCATGCAGCAAGCCGCGACGCAGGGTCTCTGCCAGCACCGCGCCAGGAGACAGGCAAAACACAAAACCGAATACCAGCGCATAGACAAAGATCGACAGCATGCCCGTGTCCTTTCAGGAAAGTGCGAAAGCATACGTCAGCGCAGGGTTAAGAAACCATGCAGATTTTAATGGTCCACGATCCAAATGTGGGAGGGGGCTTGCCCCCGATAGCAGTGTGTCAGTCAGCTCATCTGTAGCTGACCCTCCGCTATCGGGAGCAAGCCCCCTCCCACATTGAGGCTATACGCTCAAGTTCAACCTTCAATTCATCCGCGCCGAGGCTGGCAAATGGCAGCGCAAAAAACGCCTCGCAGCGAGCGGCAATAATGTCGAGGGTGGCCTTGAATGCAGCGTCTACCTGGGCTTCATCACCCTGCACGTGGGAAGGGTCCTGCAACCCCCAATGCGCCTTCACCGCCGCACCGAAATACACAGGGCAAGCTTCCCCGGCCGCGTTGTCGCACACCGTGATGACCACATCCGGCGGGCTGCCTTCAAAGGCGTCATTGCCCTTGCTGTACAAACCTTCGGTGCTGATGCCGGCTGCCTGCAGCGTGCTCAGGCTGCGGGGCAAAACCTGGCCCTTGGGGAAACTGCCGGAGCTGATCGCTTCGAAGCCCTCAGGCGCCATATGATTGAACATGGCTTCGGACAAAATACTGCGACAACTGTTAGCGGTACACATGAAAAGCACTTTCATTGCAGGCTCCTTTAAACGCTCAGGCGCAAGGCGAGGGCAGCGAGGGTGATCAACAGCACCGGCAAAGTCAGCACGATTCCGACCTTGAAGTAGTAACCCCAAGTGATAGTGATGCCTTTGCGTGCCAGGATATGCAGCCACAGCAAGGTGGCCAAACTGCCTATGGGGGTGATTTTCGGGCCCAGGTCGCTGCCGATCACATTGGCGTAGATCATTGCGTCCTTGACCACGCCCACAGCATGGCTGGACTCGATGGAGAGTGCGCCGATCAGCACCGTCGGCAGGTTATTCATCGCCGATGAGAGCAGCGCCGTCAGCACCCCGGTGCCCATAGCCGCGCCCCACACACCATAGGTGGCGAAAGTGTCGAGCCAGGTGGCCAGGTAGTCGGTCAGGCCGGCGTTACGCAGCCCATACACCACCAGGTACATGCCCAGGGAAAAGATCACGATCTGCCAGGGCGCTTCCTTGAGGACTTTACGTGTGGAAATCTTGTGGCCCTTGGCGGCAATCACCAGCAGCAGTACGGCGCAGACGGCGGAAATCGCACTGATGGGAATGCCCAGAGGTTCCAGGGCGAAACAGCCGATGAGCAGAATACCCAGTACCCACCAACCGGCGCGGAACGTCGCGGGGTCGTGGATGGCACTGGCGGGGTCTTCCAGGTCGGCCGGGTCGTAGGTCTGGGGAATGTCCCGGCGGAAAAACCACAGCAGCACTGCCAGGGTCGCGGCCACGCTGACCAGGTTCACCGGCACCATCACGGCGGCATATTCGTTGAAGCCGATCTTGAAATAATCAGCCGAGACGATGTTTACCAGGTTCGATACCACCAATGGCAGGCTCGCCGTATCGGCGATAAACCCCGCGCCCATGACGAATGCCAGGGTCGCTGCCGGTGAAAAACGCAGGGCCAGCAGCATCGACATCACGATGGGCGTGAGAATCAACGCCGCACCGTCATTGGCAAACAGCGCCGACACCAGCGCACCCAGCAGCACCATATAGGCAAACAACCGCCGTCCGCGGCCACGCCCCCAACGCGCCACATGCAGGGCTGTCCAGGCAAAGAAGCCGGCTTCGTCCAGCAACAGGCTGATGATGATCAGTGCGACGAAGGTACCGGTGGCATTCCAGATGATGTGCCACACCACCGGGATGTCCGCCAGGCTGATCACCCCGCAACCCAGGGCCAGGATCGCGCCCAGGCTGGCACTCCAGCCCACGCCAAGGCCCTTGGGCTGCCAGATGACCAGTACGATGGTGACGAGGAAAATCGCAATTGCGACAAGCATGAATAAACGCTCCGATGGCTCAGCAGCAGGTGCTGGCCCGTTGTGGTCTGTCGCCCATTGCATCCAGACGCAGCGCGTCGTTCTGCAACCATGGCTGGTTGGCTTGCAGGGTGGTGTCCAGCACCTGTGTGACCCAGGCGGGCAGTGCCGGGTTGATGCGGTAGTAGATCCATTGCCCTTGACGGCGGTCCAGCAGCAGCCCGCAACTGCGCAGTTGCGCCAGATGACGGGAGATCTTCGGCTGGCTATCGTCCAAGGCATGGATCAGTTCGCATACGCAAAGTTCGCCTTCGCGCAGGATCAATAGGGTCATCCGAGTGCGGGTGGCATCAGCCAGGCACTTGAACAGGGTGGGAGGAGAGAGGAGATCCGACATGATCAGGGTATCCATATATGGTTATTCGAATATACGTATTTCCATATGTTTTGGTCAAATCCTGTTTCAGTTGATATGGATCAAATGCCCGTGAAACAGCCACAACTGTTTGAAATTAAAATGAAACACAAAGGTCCTACAGTGCCTGCTCATTGCTGATGAAGGAAGAACCCGCGTGACCCGTGCCACTCGCAACCTGCGCAAGACCCTGGATTCCGTCGCGGAAAATAACGAAACCGCGGCGTTCGACCTGATGCGCGCCGTGGAAAAGCTCGGTGACGAAGTGCTGCGCCAGCGCCTGCTCAATACCATCCACCGGCTGAACCAGGACGCGTACGAACTGCGTGAAGCGCGGGATTCGGTGGAGCAGGTTTCGGTGAGGCTCGCCTGAGCAAGATCGTTCAAGACAAGCCCCTGATTGCACTGGCATGCTTGTCGACTGTCCGTCGATGAGCCGTTTCCATGCCCACTGCATTACCTCATTACGCCTTCACTCGCGGCGCCATCGCCGTTATTCCCTTGTCTCTTGCCTGCGCCCCGTGGGGGTTGCTCGCCGGCTCCATGGCCATCGATGCGCAATTTACCCCGCTGCAAGCCCAAGGCTTGTCTGCCATCGTGTTTGCCGGTGCGGCGCAGTTGGTGGCCATCGGCATGGTCAAGAGCGGTGCCAGCCTGATATCCATCGTACTCACCACTTTGTTACTGACCTCCCAGCATCTGCTCTATGGCATGCACATGCGTCCCACGCTGTCGTCGCTCAATGTCCGGTGGCGCATGAGCCTGGGTTTCCTGCTGACCGATGAATTCTTTGCCCTGGTCAACCACTATGACCGCCAGACCTTCAATCGCTGGTACGCATTGGGCGTCGGCCTGACGTTTTACATCATCTGGAACCTCTTCACCCTGGCCGGCATTGTGTTGGGCAAAAGCATTCCAGGTCTTGATCAGTTGGGGCTGGAATTTTCCATTGCCGCGACCTTTATCGCCCTGATTACCCCCGTGGTGCGCGATGTGCCGACCGTGGTGTGTGTCGCGGTCTCGCTGCTGTGTTCGGTGTGGTTGAGTTATTTGCACTGGGAGTCGGCGGTGGTGGTCTCGGGTGTACTGGGGATGAGCGCAGGTTTTGCCTGCAAGCGATTGGGAGTTGGGCAGCGATGATTTACCTGATGATTGTGGCCATGGGCCTTGTGGTGTTTTTCAACCGCTACCTGTTTATTGAGCCACGTTTGCCGGTGAGGCTTAATCGTGGCGCCCGTGAGTTCCTGGGTTTTGCCGTGCCGGGGATGCTTACGGCGATCTGCGGGCCGATTATTTTCCTGGCCGATCATCGGCTCAACTTGAGCCCGAGCAACCCTTACTTGCTCGCAGGTATCTGCGCCGTGGCCTTGATGTTCTGGACGCGCAGTGTGCTGATCACTGTGCTGTTGAGCATGGCGCTGTTCTATCTGTTTCGCTGGTGGTTCTGACGCCAGGGCAAAAAAAAGCCCGCGGGAGGGCGGGCAGAAGGGAGACTTCCAAAAAATGAGCTTGGCCACTATAGACGGCGGGTTGGCCCGTCACAGTGAAACAAAGTTCATGGGCGCGTCAGTTGGCCGCGGCACAGTGGTAGAGTCACGGTTTTTCCAAGGAAGCACAGGCATGTTCAAGATGGTAATCGGCGCATTGGTACTGGCCGCACTGGCCGGTTGCGCGGGCTCGAAGATGAAAGAGGCGCGTGCAGGCAGCCCCTATAAAACCCTGGCATCGGACAAGGCCACCCTGGTGGTCGCCCAGTGCATTCAGTTCGGCTGGCAGGATGAGCGCGTGTTCGGCGTTGATGCCGGCGGTTTCAAGGAGCCCACCGAGGCAGGTGGCTACACCGTCTACACCACGGCCGGCGACTACTTTGTTGACATACAAAGCACAGGGGCGGGTTCTACCGTCAAATACTATGCCGTGGAGGACAACATGCCAGCCAAACGTCGCCTGGCAGCGCTTGCCACTTGTCTGTAATACCTTGCCTTAACCCGATTCCGAAACGCCTGGCGGGACAGCCGCCGGGCATTGCCTTATGATTCAATCGCTCGCTCGACGTGATGGCTCTTTACCGGTACACGGATGTCGAGGCTTAAACGTCGAGCGAGCACCTCTTTGTTCAGCCTCAACGCGGCATAAAACCCAAGTGCCAGCGCCGCGGAATCATCAATGTCACCAGCCCCAATAACCCCGCCAATGCACCACTGACCCACAGTGCGCGCAGTCCCATTTGCTGCTCCAGCAGTGCGCCGATCACGGCACCGACAAACATTCCGGCCCACGGAATCAATTGCACGCGCCAGCCATTGCGACGCTCGCCCATTACCCAGCGCCCCAGCCCGCGACCAAAGCGTGAGAGCGCCCCGGTGACGTAAGTGAGCCCCACGGGTAATCCGTTCACTTCTTCGACCGCCGCGTTGAGCATGCCCATGGCAATAATTGCCGCGAGCAACGCGGGCAAGGTGTCGGTCGCCGGCAACAGCGCCGCGCCGCAGAGCAAGGCGCCGATGCACAGCAACAACGGCAGTGCGTGGCGCTTGCTGAAACGGCTGACCACCACACCCAAGGCATTACCGACCACAAAGGTGGCAACCAGCAACACCAGACGCCCGGTGAGCCCCAGGTCACCCGCGCTGATGGCCACCGCCAGGCGCGTGGTGTTGCCGCTCATGAACGAGACGAAATCGCCGCTGGCCATAAAGCCAATGGCATCGGTCATGCCCGCCAGCACCGACAGGCAGGCCACCAGCATCAAGCCCACGCGGCCACGCCAGCGCTGGCGATGGGCGAGCGTGGCATTGGTGTAAGGCTTGCGGGACGAAGGCAGCATGGGGCTGGGTTCCACGATGAGATTATTCGGCCACTACCGTAGGACGCTTTGCGTGTATGCGCAATGACTTCAGGCACGTTCCAGTTGCCAGCCTGTGGGGTGCCAGGTCAGATGATGAGTCGGCTCGATCGCCTGCAAGAATGCAGGGTCGTGTGACACGGCCAGCATCGCGCCGGTAAATCCCTTCAAGGCCTGTTCAAAGGCAAGCACCGACTCCAGGTCCAAGTGGTTGGTGGGTTCATCCAGGAGCAACAATTGCGCCGGTGTATCACGCCACAAGGCAACGGCCATGGCGGCTTTCAAGCGCTCGCCACCGCTGAGTTGCCCGGTCGGCCGCGTGACCCGCGAAGCATCCAGCTGCAGCAGCGCCAGGCGCGTGCGCAGTTCGGCTTCGGCCAACGGCGTGTCGAGCAGGTTAAGCTGCTCGACAACGCTGCACCGGTCATCCAGCAACGTCAGCTGCTGATCGATATAAGCGCTGGGCACCGCCACTGTGCACCCGCCACTCACCGCCTGCCACTGGCCTGCAAGTAATTTGAGCAGGGTGGATTTACCGCAACCGTTCGGCCCGCGCACGGCAACGCGTGCGGCCCCCGACAGGCTGATCGTCAGGTAGGTGCCCGACGCCTTGGGGTCGAGCCAGGGCAATTGCGCACGTTCCAGAGTCAGGACCTGCCGGCCGTTGGGTACTGCCGAGCCTGGCAAGGCGAGCAGGGTCGGTGTCTCATCCACTACGCGCGCGTAGGCTTGGCGCACCTGGGCGTCGAGTTGGTGTTTGTGATCGTGGTGGGCACTGCGTACCGTGCTGACGACTTCCTTGGCAGCGCTTTTCCAGCGGGACTTGGTAAAACGGTCGACGTTGGCGGTCTCGGCCTGCTTGCGTGAGCGCGCAGCATGGCGCTGGAGGCTGTCATGGTCTTTTTGCAAGCGCCGACGCTCACGGCTACGTTCCTGGCGCGCATGTTCCCATGCGGCGATAGCGGCGTGCTGTTGGGTATCGCGTTGCTGTCGATAGGCAGCGTAGTTGCCGCCATACACCTGAACGCCAAGGGGCGATAATTCGATGATGCGCGCCATGGTGTCGAGTAATTGGCGGTCATGGCTGACCACCACCAGGCCGCCGCGCCAATCAGCCAGTTCGCGCAACAGCCACTCGCGCCCGGCGCTGTCGAGGTGGTTGCTGGGTTCGTCCAGAATCAACAACTGCGGCGCCGCCAACAGCGCTCCGATCAGCGCGACCCTGGCCAGTTGGCCGCCGCTGAGTCGGTCGGATTGAGTGTCGGCGGCAAGTGTTGGCAAGCCTGCGGCATCCAATGCCAGGCGCAGACGCTCTGCGAGGTCCCAGCGATCATCGATCAGTTCCAGATCGCCCAGGCGGCCATCGCCGCGTGCCATACGCTCCAGGGCGGCCAGGGCAGGGGCGGTGCCGGTGATATGGGCGACAGTTTCTCCCGCTTGAATCGTCAACGCCTGGGGCACATAGATCAGGCTGAGCGGTCTTTTCAACGTGCCGGAGGACGGTTGCAGGATGCCGGCCATCAACTTCGCCAGGATACTTTTGCCACGGCCATTGCGCCCGACGATGCCGGTGTGGGTGCGATCAATGGACAGGTTCACGTCCTCCAGCAAGGTTTCGCCATTGGCGAACTGGAAAGACACATGTTGCAGGGAAACAAGAACGGGCAGCCGGTTGACGTCAGTCATCAGCACCTCCAAAAAAATGTCGAACAGGCCAACAAGCGCGCCAGGCGGCTCGTTGCGGATACATTCTGGAAGGCTTAGTTGTTCACGTCGGCGCTCGTCCCGTAAATCAGAAGGGGCGCAAAGGCTAACCCACCTTGGCTTTGTGCGGCAAGTCTTCGGCCAGCTTCTCCAGGAACATCGCCAGGGCGACTTCCTCGGCTTTCAGACCCTTGCGCACTCGTGGCTTGGGCAGTTTCGACAGTTCGCCGAGGCTGAAATGCTCAAGCACCGCGGGGTGGATGTAGCACTTGCGGCACACGGCGGGCGTGTTGCCCAACTGCCTGGCCACGTCCTTGACCATTCCTACCACGTGCCGCTTGGCGTCTGACTCCGGCTGCCACGCCAACTCGCGCAACACCGCCAATGCCATCGCCGTGCCCGCCCAGGTGCGGTAGTCCTTGGCGGTGAAGTCTTCGCCGGTGAGTTCGTGCAGGTAAGCGTTGACGTCATGGGAACTGACGGTGTGGCGTTCACCGTCTTCGTCCAGATACTGGAACAGGTTCTGCCCGGGCAATTCCATGCAGCGCTTGACCACGCGGGCCAGGCGTCGGTCCTTGACGCTCACTTGGTGCTCGACACCGCTTTTGCCGCGAAACTGAAACTGGATTTCGCTGCCCTTGATGTCCACATGGCGATTGCGCAGGGTGGTCAGGCCGTAGGATTTATTCTCGCGGGCGTATTGGGTATTGCCGACGCGGATCAGCGTGGCGTCCAGCAACGTCACCACCGTGGCCAGCACCTTTTCGCGGGTAAAGCCGGGCTCGGCGATTTGGGCTTCCAGCTGTTTGCGCAATTTTGGCAAGGCGCTGCCGAATGCCTGCAACCGCGAATACTTGTCGCTGTCACGCACTTCGCGCCAGCGTGGGTGGTAACGGTATTGCTTGCGGCCACGGGCGTCGCGGCCGGTGGCTTGCAGATGGCCGTGCGGGTCGGCGCAGATCCACACATCGGTGTAGGCAGGCGGTACAGCCAACGCGTTCAGACGTTTTATTTCATCAGCATCGGTAATGCGCTGGCCTTTTGCGTCCAGGTATTGAAACTTTCCCCGCAGCTTTTTACGGCGGATTCCAGGCTGGGTGTCATCCACATAATGCAGGTCACGGGGCAGGTCGGCGGGCAACGAAGAGTCGGGCATGGTGCGGGTTCCTTGGCAACAAATCAGGCCGGTATGTCTGATTGACCGCAGCGTTTTGCGGTCGTGCCAATTGCTTAAGCCAGCACCGCCACCGCCTTGATTTGCGCCCACAGCACCTGGCCCGGATGCAGTTGCAGCTGGTCGCGGGAGAAACGCGTGATACGTGCCAGCAATGGTGTGCCGCCGGCATCCAGGCGTACCAGAACATGGGCGCTGTTATCCGCCCCCATATCCTGGATGACCGTCACGGGCAAACGATTGAGGATGCTGCTGTGTTCGTCCGCTTGCAGGTTGAGGCTCACATCCCGTGCCTGGATCTTGACCCGCAACGGTTTACCCACCGCCACCGGCGCATGGGCCACGCGAATCTGCAATCGGCAGTCAGGCAGTTGCAGGGTGAGCAACTGATAGTGCGCGTCGTAGGCAATGACGCTGCCGGCGATCACCACGCCGGCATCGTCGCCCAGGGCCAGGGGCAAATCGAGACGCGCCAGGGTTTCGCCGATGGGGCCGCTGGCCAGGGCCTTGCCGTCGCTGAGCAGGACGATATGGTCGGCCAGGCGCGCGACTTCATCCTGGGCATGGCTGACGTAGAGCACCGGGATATCCAGCTCGTCGTGCAGGCGCTCCAGGTACGGCAGGATCTCGTTTTTGCGTTTGCTGTCCAAGGCGGCCAGCGGTTCATCCATCAGTAACAGCCTGGGGCTGGTGAGCAAGGCCCTGGCGATACCGATGCGCTGACGCTCGCCCCCGGACAGGTGTTGTGGGTGACGCTCAAGCAGGTGACCGATGCCCAGCAGCTCGGTGGCCTGGGCCATATCCACACGCCGTTGCGCGCGCGGGATGCGCTTGAGGCCGAACTCCAGATTGGCCCGTACCGACAGGTGAGCAAACAGGCTTGCCTCTTGGAATACATACCCCAAGGCGCGTTTATGCGGCGGTACGAACAGCCCGTTGCGGCTGTCTTGCCAGACCTCATCATTGATCTGTACAAAACCCTCCTCGGCGCGCTCCAAACCGGCGATACAACGCAGGCAGGTGGTCTTGCCGGAGCCGGACTGTCCATATAACGCGGTCACCCCACGCCCAGGCAATTGCAGGTCCACGTCCAGCGCAAAGGCGGAATATTTCAAGTTCAGACGTATATCAATCATCACGATCAGCTCCAGCCCATCCTGGTTTTGCGGCTGGAGTACAACGCCAGCAATACGAGGAACGCGAACACCACCATGGCGCCGGCCAACCAATGGGCCTGGGCATATTCCATGGCTTCGACGTGGTCGTATATTTGCACCGAGACTACTCGGGTCTTGTCCGGGATATTGCCGCCGATCATCAACACCACGCCGAACTCGCCGACGGTATGGGCAAAGCCGAGGATCGACGCGGTGATAAAACCCGGGCGTGCCAGGGGCAGGATCACTGTGAAAAACGTGTCCCACGGATTGGCGCGCAAGGTCGCGGCTACTTCCAATGGGCGTGTGCCGATGGCGGAAAAGGCGTTCTGCAACGGCTGCACCACGAACGGCATGGAATAGATCACCGAGCCGATCACCAGCCCGGCAAAACTGAATGTAAGCGTGCCCAGGCCCAGCCATTGGGTGAACTGGCCAAAGTAACCGTTGGGGCCCATGGTCAACAGCAAGTAGAAACCGATGACCGTTGGCGGCAGCACCAACGGTAATGCGACTACTGCACCGACGGGGCCGCGCCACCATGAGGTGGTGCGCGACAGCCACAGGGCTATCGGAGTGCCGATGATCAACAGGATCACAGTAGTCAGTGACGCCAGTTTGATGGTCAACCAGATCGCGGAAAAGTCAGCACTCGACAGGGGCATTTACAGCTCGTAGCCGTAGGATTTGATGATGGCAGCGGCTTTCGGGCCTTTCAGGTACTCAACCAGCGCCTTGGCAGCGGCGCTGTCCTTGCCTTTGTTGAGGATCACGGCGTCCTGTTTGATCGGGTCATGCATCGATGCCGGAACAATCCACGCCGAACCGCTGGTGACTTTGCCGTCTTTATAGATCTGCGACAAGGCGACAAAGCCCAGCTCGGCATTCCCGGTGGACACGAACTGATAGGCCTGGGTGATGTTCTGGCCTTCGACGAGCTTGTCCTTGACCTGCGCGGTCAAACCTTGCTTGGCCAGTACCTGGGTGGCGGCCAGGCCATAGGGCGCGGCTTTGGGGTTGGCGATGGACAGGTGCTTGAATTGATTGTGCTTGAGCACTTCGCCCTTGGCGTCTACGTAGCCCGCTTTTGCCGACCACAGCGCAAGGGTGCCGACGGCGTAGGTAAAACGCGACCCCTTGACCGTCTGGCCTTCGCTTTCGAGCTTCTGGGGGGTAGTGTCATCGGCGCTGAGGAACACCTCGAACGGCGCGCCGTTCTTGATCTGGGTGTAGAACTGCCCGGTAGCACCGTAGGCTGCGATGAGCGTGTGGCCGGTGTCTTTTTCGAAGTCGGCGGCAATTGCCTGGATCGGCGCGGTGAAGTTGGCGGCCACGGCCACCTGCACTTCACCGGCATGGGCCGAACCCAGCACGAACACGGCAAGCAGGGGGGCCAGGCGCGAGATACGGTTCATCGTGAAGCGACTCCTTGGGCTGTACGGGGCGTTCAGGTAGAAGGCTCTACCGCTATGTATGGGAATATATAGCGGTTGGCCATTGCCGGTACAGTGCAAAGTTGCCGCTGATGTCAGTGGCGCGCGAGTCGGGTCAACGCCTGCTCGGACAGTTGACGCGTCAGGTCATAAGTGGACAGGTCTTTGCCAAGCCCCAGTGCCTGGCCCGCCCACAGGTTGCTGAAACCTGCTTCATCCTTGGCCTTGAGCGGCATTAACGCACCACCGGCTTTGGGGAATGCCGGGGCGCTCGGGTTGATCGGGCCGAGTTCCCGCATCACGCGGTTGACGATGCCCCGCGCCGGGCGGCCGGTGAAGAGGTTGGTCAGTGCCGTCTCACTGGCCTGGGCATGGCGCAGCGCGTGGTGGTGAGAGGCGGTGATGCTGGCTTCGGGCGTGAATAGGTACGCCGTGCCAATCTGGACTGCCGAGGCACCCAGGGCGAGGGCCGCTACGATGCCACGCGCATCACCGATGCCGCCTGCGGCAATCACCGGCACGCTGACCGCGTCGACCACTTGCGGCACCAGTGCCATCAAACCGATCTGGCTGTTCAGGTCATCGCTGAGGAATAGGCCACGGTGCCCACCGGCTTCAATGCCCATGGCAATAATTGCGTCGCAGCCGTGTTTTTCCAGCCAGATCGCTTCCTCAACGGTGGTGGCCGAGGACAGCACTTTGGCGCCCGTGGCTTTTACCCGATCGAGCAAGGACTTTTCCGGCAGACCAAAATGAAAGCTCACGACTTCCGGGCGCAGTTGTTCCACCAACTGGCACGCCGCGTCGTTGAACGGTGCGCGATTGGACACGGGGGTGGGCGCATCAAAATCGGCACCAAGTTCGTGATAGTAGGGTTGCAGCACATCCTTCCAATGGCGGTCACGCTCTTCATCGGCCACAGGCGGCTGATGGCAGAAGAAGTTCAGATTCAACGGCCGTGTACTGGCCTGGCGGATGACAGTGACCGCTTCACGCAGTTGCTCGATACTCAGCGCTGCGGCAGGCATGGAACCCAGCGCCCCCGCGCGTTGGGCAGCGATGACCATGGCGGTGGTCGTCGCGCCGGCCATTGGCGCCTGGATGATCGGCACGTCGATGCCCAGCAGGTCGAGAATACGGGTGTCTGGCCAGGTGCTCATGGGATGCGTCTCCAGCGTTAGTAGGGCATTTCGCTGTTTTAGCAGGGCCGTTGGCGCCGGGCCACTCTGTTTTATTCACTGGACGAGAATGGCGTTTTATGAAGGCGGGGTTTCGCGCTTCAGCAACTCACGTTTGCGTTCCACCCCCCAGCGGTACCCCGAAAGCTCGCCATTGCTGCGAACCACACGATGACAGGGAATCGCCACCGCCAGGTGGTTGGCACCACAGGCCTGGGCCACGGCGCGAAAGGCGGTGGGTGCGCCGATGTATTCGGCTATCTGGGCATAGCTGGCGGTACTTCCTACCGGGATTTCGCGCAATGCCTGCCATACCCGTTCCTGAAAGGCCGTGCCGCGCAGGTCCAGAGGCAGATCCAGGCCCAGGGCAGGGGCTTCGACAAAGCCCACCACCTGGGCGACCAGCTGTTCGAAATCCTGATCCGCGCCAACCAACTTGGCCTTGGGAAACTGATCTTGCAGGTCGCGCACCAGTTTATCCGGATCATCCCCGAGCAAAATCGCACACACGCCACGCTGACTCTGCGCCACCAGAATTGCGCCCAGCGAGCATTGGCCAACGGCAAAGCGAATGGTGTTATTGACGCCGCCGCCTTTGTAGTCCTTGGGTTTCATGCCGAGTAGCTGGTCAGCCGCTTCATAAAAACGGCTGTTGGCGTTAAAGCCTGCGTCATACAGGGCGTCTGTCACCGACTGCTGCCCCTTGAGGCCATCGCGGACCTTACGTGAGCGCAGGGCGCTGGCGTAGCGCTTGGGGGTCAAGCCAGTGCCGGCCTTGAACACACGGTGGAAGTGGAACGGGCTCAACCCGGCCTGGCCTGCCAGTACATCCAGGCTCGGGGGCGTTTCAGCCTGTTCGATCAGCCGGCAGGCGTCGGCGACTAACTGCGCATGGTAAGCCGCCAGTTGAGTCTGATCGCCCGTAGCGCGTTTGCTGGCACGATAACCCGCGGCTTCGGCCTGGGCCGGTGTGTCGAAGAACTCGATATTCTCAGGGCGTGGCAAACGCGAAGCACTGCTGGGGCGGCAATACACGCCCGTGGTTTTCACGCCGTAGACAAACAGGGCATCTGCCTTGGCATCGCGGGCAATGATGGCGGCCCAGCGCGGATCGTGTTCGTTGTTCATGGCCTGCACTCCAGACGGTTCAGGGGCAGATTAAGCGGGTCGCCCACCGGTAAAACTCCGAAGCTTGCGGTCAAATTAGCCGGCGGTGCGAAAGGTCAGGTTGATGCGTTGCGCGCCCATGACCGGATGCTCGCCGGCCTTGATCGGCATCACCCCATGAAAGCGCAGGCGATCAACCCCGCCCCACACCACCACATCGCCATGGAACAGCGAGACTTTTTGCGTTTTGTCACTGCGCTCATGGCCACCGAACAGGAAAATCGCCGGTAGGCCGAGGGACACTGAGACCACCGGCGCGCTGTAGCTGCGCTCGTTCTTGTCCTGGTGCAGAGACATCTTTGCCCCTGGCACGTAACGGTTGATCAGGCAGGCGTCAGGCAGGAAGTCGCGGAAGCCGGCCTCGGTTGCCGCCGCCATGGCCAGTTGGCGCAACGCATCCGGCATGGCGGGCCAGGGTTGCTGGTTGCGCGGGTCGAGTGGGCTGTAGCGATAGCCGCGGGTATCGGTGGTCCAGCCCAGTTCGCCGCAACTGCTCAGCGCTGCCGACATGGTAAAGCCACCGGGCGTGACCATTTGCCGAAAGGGGGACTGGGCCAGCACACGCCGCAACTCAGGTAGCAACCGCTCAATCCAGGGCAGGGCATAGCCCCTTAGAACGTAGGATTCTTCACCGATCTGCTCGCGCCCGGCAGGTTGTTGCAGGGCATCATCGGCGAACAAATCGGCAGTAGGGCCCGGCATGACTTACAGCGCCTTGCTCACGGTGATGTCGGTAATTACGTCGCTGGCATCGTGAATTTTCGCCAGGGCTTGCTTGGCTTCTTCGACGCTGTTGGCGGTCAACTGGGCAAATTCGAAGCGGCGTTCGCCGTTGAGCTTGTACTTGATGACGTATTTGGTCGTATGGGTCACTGCTTTTTTCCTGTCAGTTGCTGGTTCAGCTCAGCTTGGTGCTGGTGCGACGAACGATGCGGATCTTGTGGGACAGCGCTGGCTTGCGGGTCACGCTGATGGCGCGACGAGTGACCACATCAAGGGTGATGTTCCAGAAGCCGGTGCTGGGTGCAGTGATCTTGGCCGGGAATTTATCGAATGCACCGCCGTGGTAGGTATGGCGCCCGCCATTTTTGAAGCTGCGAAAGTTCGCATCGCTCATCAAGCGGATGTTGCAGGTCTGTGAACATTCGATAACGACAATGTCTCCCTCGTTGAGGTGCTCACGCTGGTGAATGAATTTCATGCGGGTGTCTCCAGAAGGGCTTTTTCTGAAAAATCAGAACGATACGTAGGTTAAGATGGAGTTTATCAGCCCCAGCGCGTTTATTATCGGGCCGTCGTCGACGACTTCGACAATTAAAAACAGTTATTTACCGTGTTATCAGAGATAAATCCTACGTTGCTGGGAGAAATTTACCATCCTCGCTGTCGTAGGGTCTTTATCGGAGGTTTTAGTATGAAGTGGAGTGTGTTGGTGCTGGCCTTGGCAATTGCTGGGTGTGCTTCGGTTGCAGATATCAAGCAGACCCCGCCAACGTTGGTGGTCATCTCAGGGAAGAAACCGCAGGAATATGCGGCGTGTGTTGTGCGCAAACTGGAGGCGACCCGTCGGCCGCCACAGATCGAACCCCATAAAGACGGTATCCAGGTCATCGTGCCGCAGAAGTTTTCGGCGGACCCTTCTGCGATCTTCGAAATCGAAGACCGCTCCAGTGGTAGCAGTATCAAGCTCTATGAAAGCATGTCCAACGTGCCGATCCGGCCGGGCGACGTGAAGAAAGCTGGGGAAGAGTGCATTTCCGGCTGAGTCTGGTTGCGCTGGCAAGGCGTCTCACCCTACGCACTGAATCCGATAAAAAGCCCCGATCCTGCAGGATTGGGGCTTTTTTTGCCTATGCGTCCGTGCTGATCGGGCAGGGCATCCGTTAAACTGTCGTGCATTCACTATAAAGATGCCGCTCAAACCTTGGGTTCGAGCGGCATTTGTTCTTTCTGGAAAGCCCGTTATGAAACGAGAACACGTCAAAGCCCGTCAGGCCGAAGGTCAGATTTCGGCGACCCATGTCATCCAGAACCCCGCCGATCTGGGCGAGTGGATCGTATTCTTCAAGAAAAGCGGCGGCCGCAGTTACTTCCTGGTAGACGATCAGGACGAGGTCGAATCATTTGCACGCCTGGATGACCTCATCGAAATCTTGCGCGGCCTGGGTATCAAGTTTGCCGAAGTGCATCTGTAGCCCGGCGGTTTACTTGCACACCACCACCACACTGCGGCCCTTGAAATTGCCTACGTCCTGGCCCAGGGTCTTGTCGCTGTCCTTGAGGGCTGGCGTGCCGTTGGTGCCGACGATGCGGTAACCGGTGCCGGCACAAGAGGCGTCAGCTTTCTCGTAGCAACTGGCCCATGAGTTGGCCTCGCCCGAGCAGTCGATAGTCAAGCCTTGTTCGCCATTTTTCAGCAAAGTGTCGGAAGCGGTCGTGCAGCCGGCAAGTGCTAGTACCGCAGTCAGTGCCAGGATTTTTTTCATAAAAGGTCTTCGTCGAGAGGGTAGAGGGCGCTGACACTATCGTGGGGCGTTGGCGCGGATTATAGCGAACTGCCACCTGGTGTGCAGTCGCCGTTGCAAGTACTGCGCTTGCGCACCTTTGGTTAGCGTAAGTCAGCTGTTGGTGGCCGTCAGGGCACTCCCATCACCAGCACGCCGCTCCCGCTGATTGCCCCAGCTGCAGGGAGCGAGCCCGCTTGTCCCACCAGCGAAAACGTCACATCATCGCCTCCTACACTGTTGGTAATTTGGGTCAGGAATGAACCGTTGACTCGAACCGCAGAGCCTGCACGTACAAGGGCGGTACCTACGTTGGGGTTGGTCATTGTCAGGAGCCGATTATCAAACGACGACGGGATGCCTTTGTAGGTGATGGTTATCGGCGTGGTAATTCCGCTATTCGGGCACGAGTAGCTTAGCCTGCGGTTGGTGCGAATGGGCGTGGTCAGTGGATCGCTGCCGATCGCCCGCTGGTTTACGTCGCCGAAGTTGATCTCGATCGGGTTGTTATTGTTGATCGTGCAAGTCGATGGGGAGACGCCGAAGTTGTTCGCAGCGGTGTACGTGAGTACGAGCCTCGTAGTTCCCGAACTGTAATTGTTCGTTTGGTAGAGATTCAGCATGCCCAGGACATCCCCTCTTTGAACCTCGATAGGGTTGCTCGGATCGTTTCGCAGCAAGATATAGGGGGCCACACTGATGGGATACGCCGCACCGTTATTAGGCATGGTCGCGATCCGGATGTTAAACGGCACTGGAGTGTTATAAAACGCGCCGTTTATGCGTAAGCCGGTACCTTGGTTGGAAAATTTCGGACCGGGCACCCAGGGAGGGCCGGCTGGCGCCGCTGTTCCCCAAAAGTCTATGCGCGTAGGGTGAGCAGCCCAGAAGGTAAATCGGCAGTCCAGCCACGCGCCTTCAAGAATGATACGGGTGCTGTCCGAGCCGAGACTAACGTTGACGGGGACCTGCAGGTTAAGAATTCCGCCGTCGCCTACGTATTGCCATGGTCCGCCATTAACGCGGCAATCCGCTGCTCGCACGGTCGTGGTGACACTACTCAGCAGCACGAGAAGCACTATAGCTCCATAGAGTTGTTTCATTTTTGATCTCTCATTGCTCCTCTGTCCGCAGGTCGCTGCGCAGGTATACAGCCCCGTGCTGAAACCGTCCGGAAGAGAGTTAAGGGTTTGTCCATGCCGTTCTCTGCCGAGGAGCGGCTACGGATAGTCCAACGTAAAAGTAGAGGTCACCCTGTACACGCCTTGCCCGATGGTCTGGTCACTGATGGCCTGCGGCTCGCCCTGCACAAAGGCTTTAAGCGCGATCACATTGCTGCCGTCACTCAACACCTGCGCATCACTGACGGTGTTCAACGGCAGTGGCTTGTTGCTCGGCGTCTCTATGCCAACCCCGATACCCGAGGCGCCACTTCCTGCGTCCAGCGCGAGCATTCCGGGCAGCGCGGCATTTTCCCTGCCGCCAAACGTGATGGTGACGGTGGAGCCAACCGTGGTGTCGCAGTTCTCCAGGTGCAGCCTGAAATCTTTGCCCTGTGAGCGTGTGTTGATGTAGAGGTGTTTGCTGGTGACGTCCCAGAGTTCCAAGGTGACGGCATCGTCACCAGGACGCAGCGTGCAAGCCTCCTGAACCAGGTTGCCCTTGAAGCTCAGATTGTCCGCTGCTTGTCCCTCGCCGATCAGGCCCAAGGCCAGTATCAGCGCAGTAGACGGCCAAGCTGTATGGCGCTTGTGTCCCATTGATTCGACTCCTACTGGTATTCGGCCAACAGCGTGGCCACCGCCGTAAACCTTGCGGGTGCCAGGGTTGCCCTCGGCTGTTTGACCGGGACCACTTCCAGTACGGGCGGTGACGACAGGATGATGTCCAGGGGTGTGTTGAGTGGAAACGGCTGGTTATTCTGGAAAACCCGAATGCCCAGCTCCGGCACGCTGGTCTGTACGGCTGAACCGTCAAACGATGTGGCGGTACCGTTGACGCTTAACTTCAGCTCCCATGGCAGGGTGTCGGTGCCGCAGCTAATGGTGTAGCCGACGCCCTGGCGGTACCTCACACCGTCGACACGCTTTATCCCGACATCACCAAAATCGACTTCAATCGTGTTGCCGGCATCAATGGTGCAAGGCGGCGGCTCATTCAGCGTGCCGCTGAAAGTCAGGTTGGCTGATGCACCACTGCAAAAGCCGATGGAACACAAGGCGAGCATCGCTCTCTGCGGCCAAAGGGTCATGGCTCGGTTCTCTTTATCGGTGATCGATTTCATTGGTAATCCACCACCAGAGTGGCCGCCGCATCGAATGTTCCACCGGTCAAGGTGCTGCCTGCGCGTTTGACCGGTACTGCCTGCACCACCGGAACGTTGGGATAGGTAAAGTTCACCGCCGTGTTCAAGGGCCAATCAGCGCCATTGATGAACAGCTTCACGCCAAGATCCGGTTTGCGGGTCACGAGCACGCGATTGTCAAACGTGGCACTCGTGCCCTTGAGTTCCAGTGTCAACGCATTACTGAAAGGGGAGGCGCAGGTGACGGTGTAGGGCACATATCGACGGTAGTTGACGCCGTCAATCCGAGAGGTCAGCAGGTCATTGCCAAAAGGCACG
Organism: Pseudomonas sp. GZJR-8; assembly: GCF_002916705.1. Lineage (NCBI taxonomy): Bacteria > Pseudomonadati > Pseudomonadota > Gammaproteobacteria > Pseudomonadales > Pseudomonadaceae > Pseudomonas > Pseudomonas sp. GZJR-8. The sequence continues at coordinate 37,869 of NZ_JXSI01000013.1, forward strand.
TTGAGCGTGCTTCCGCTGTTGATGACACACGGGGGCGGCGCGATGATGACCGCTCGGATGGTCAGGTTGGTATCGGCCTGAACCCCCTGGCTGAGCGCCAATAGCAGGTTGCTCGCGATAAATACAGCCCACGAACCGTTTGATTTAGCCATTGCTCTGCTCTTACTCATAATTGAGCCTGAAATCCACCACGGCGCGGAATGCCCCGCTGGACAGTGGCGCGGAGGTGCGAGTGGGCCGGACGTTCCAGGTTTTGGTGTTGCCGCCCAGGGGCAAGAACAGCGGTTCGCCCCTCGATCCCAGTTGTACATCCCGCCCAAGCGAGTCGGTCAGCTGCAGGCCCATCCCGGTGATGCCTTGCACTTTGACCAGCCGTGAATCATCGGCATCCGCAGGCGCAAGGAATGCGACCGATAGCACCGGCTGAAAGGCACTCCACGTAAGATTGCCGGTGCGTTCACTGCGGATGCTGCCGGCGGTGCGATTGCAATCGGTAAAGCGCAACTGGAACGCCACCTGGTTTGCCTGATCGCCGGGCCGGCGTAACTGGCTGGTGGATACCACGCCCAGGTCAATGGTTTGATGCAGCGAGTTCATTTCCAGGCTGCAAGGTGTTTCATGCATGGACCCGGAAATATTCAGCACGCCATTCATACCCTCGACATCCGCGGCCTGCGCACTCCCCCAACAGGCCAGTAACAGGCCGCTCAGTACCTTCATATAGTGCGGTTTCATGGCTTACTCCGGCGGCAGACTTACTGGTTAGGCGGTGCTGCTTGCAGGTTCACCTTGCAAGTCTCACCGCTGCAGGAGAAGGCCAGCAGTGGGCGTGCGCCGTAATCATTGACGTAGGCAAGATGAGGCGTGGAACCGAGGGCTTTGACCGTCGGGCCTAACGTCACCGCACCTTTGGGCGGGACCATCAGCGGCTCGAAGCCCGCGACGGTCTTGCCGTCCTTGCTGCTACGTGCGTCCACCAGCGTCACGTAGTAAGGCGTCGGGTTATTGACTTGATAACGCTCGCCTTGTCGGGTAAGGGTCAGGCGCTCCTGCCAGGGGTTGGAAACTTCTTGTTGGCTGGGCGCGATGGCTTGTGGTCGGTAGAACAATTTGATACGGGTCTGCAACGCGATTTGCAACGTGTTGGCCTTATCGGTGCGAGGTGGAATTTCCCGCAGGTTGAAGTAATAGACCGTCTCCCGGTCTTGGGGCAGGGACTTGGCTGCCGGTAACGCCTGGACCTTCACTTGGCTTTGTTTGCCGGGTTCTACGCGCTGCACCGGTGGCAACACGATCAAGGGTGTGGTTATCTTCTGGCCTTGCTCATCCTCGATCCAGCCTTGGGCCAGATAAGGCAGCTGGGTGTTGTTATTGGTGATGCTCACGCTGGTGGCATCCTTGCCGCCATCAAAAATCACCCGGGTACGGTCCAGGCCAATCGCTGCGGTGGCGTTTTGGCTCAGGCTGAGCGCCAGCAGTGTGAGGGTCGAGAGTGTGATGCGTATGTTCAATGTCATGATGATGTAGTCTCCGGGGCGGTGTGCTTGCCGGTCAGCTCTGCCGGCGCGGACAAGGGTTGATCGGTGACTGCCATCCGGCAGTCCAGTTGCAGTGCGTTGGTCAGGCCATCCGCAGGCAAAACGACGGGTAAGGTGAGGGTGCATTGCTCGCGGCCGCTCCAACTGACGACCATCTGCTCGCCTGGCTGAATACCGCTCAGGTAGACATTGCCGCCGTCATTCACAATCCCGGTGTCCTGCTGTTTTGTGTTTTTGACCATTGCACCGAAGGGCGGCGCACTGCCATCCGGCAGACGCAGGACAGCCATGGCTTTCTCACCGGAAATGAGTTCCAGGGCGCGATAACCGATGGCCCCTTCCGTGAGCGTCAGTTGGGTGACCGACTGGGTGGCTTCGACATTGCTCGGCAAGCGTTCCAGGTCGACACTGGCGGCCGTACGCTGGTAGCTGCTCAAATCGGAAATGACGGCCTTGCCAAACGCATTACTGCGGGTTGGCGTGCCGTAACCGCGCACCGGCACATCAGCAACACCGCCGGTATCGACCATCAGGCGGGTCCCGCCCATGCTGTTGGTACGATGCAGCGCTGCCCCGTGAGGCGTGAGCGTGCCACCGCCGCGAGCTGACATGCTGAGGCTGGTGTAGTTGCCTTGCTGCCGACTGGCAGCAAGCGTCAAGTCAGCCTGGTCACCCGCATGGCTCAGATAGCCGCTGGCCGAATTGTCGCTCGCACTGAGTTGGTAACTGTTGCGCTCATCAATGCGATCACTGTAGCGGGTTGAAAACCCGTTTTTGCCCGCGGTTCTGTTAGCGTCCAACGATAGCGTGCCGCTGCGTCCCAGTGGCACACTGACCGTCAGCGCCATACCGTTATCCTTATAGTTATAATCCTGAGTGCGGTACACGTTCAAAGACAGGCTCATGTTTTTGACGGTACCAATATTGAAATAACGTGACAGCGATAAGTTCCAACGTTGAGTCGCCGGTCGGGTCCAATAAGTTTGTTTGTTGTAACTGGCGTAGACGGTGGCACCCAAGTCTCGAAACTGCTTATTTACAGTGGCTGTATAAAGCGCCTTGCTGCCACCCACAGGCTTCCATCCACCCGTGTATTGACCGTGCTCATCGTATTTTTCGCGCCCAGCCAGTTCGCCGTTCATTCCGTAGTGACGAGCATCCAAGTATTCACTCATACTCAAGAAGTTCTTGTCGGAGAACCGGTAACCGGCAAAGGTTACTTGGCTGTCGTATTGTTCAAAGTTCTTCGAATATTGCAGGCGCACAGATTTACCGGACAGCGTTTCATTCCACACGTTGGCGTGGGATTGGGTAACATCCAGCGAGAGGGCGCCCAAAGCCAAAAGGTCACGTCCCGCCCCAATCGTTGCCGCCCGGTAGTACTTATCCGTTATAGCGCCGCCAAACAGCGACCAGCCGTTGCTGACCCCCCACGAAAACTCGCCCGTGCCAAAGAGATTACCGTCAGCGCCGTACTGAAGACTGGAAGGGCGACCAGTTGCCAGTTTGTATCGAACCTGCCCGGGGCGCGTGAGGTAGGGCACACCAGCAGTGTTGAGCTTGAAAGTCTGCACCGAGCCATCCTGCTCCTCGACGCGCACATCCAGCGTACCGGCGACGGCATCATTAAGATCCTGAATGCGAAATGGGCCGGCTGCCACCAGGGTTTCATACAGCACGCGTCCTTGTTGGCTGACTACCACCCTGGCATTGGTTTTGGCCACCCCGACCACTTCAGGGGCGTAACCGCGCAAATTAGGTGGCAACTGGCTTTCGTCCGAGTTGAGCGCCGCCCCGGTAAAACGGAAGCTGTCAAACAGATCCGAATACAGGTAGTTCTCTCCCACCAACAGGCGCGCCTTCAGCGCAGGTATTGCGCGATAAGCGTAGTAACGACTCCATTCCAGTTTTTGCTCCCCGGCAGATCTGTCCCTCGCGCTGTCGACACGCCCCTGCCAATCGGCCCGCAGGCGCCAAGCCCCGGCATTGGCACCCACGGTGCCATTACCACTGAGGTGATTGCGGGTACGCTCGTTTTTTTGAGCGTTGGACTGCGCCGTCATGTTGTAGTCAATCAAAAGCCCTGGCACCCCTTCATCCCAGCGTGCGGGTGGGTCCCAATTGATCGCGCTGTATTCAAGGTAGGCGTGGGGGAGGTTGATGCTCAGCGTGGAGGTCGCCAGATCCGCGCTGACCTCCGTACCTGGCAGGCTGTGAATGTCCAGGCACTCGCTACCTTTCCACCAGGTCAGGCTGGCCGCTTCGGATGCCTTCAGGCCCAGTTGTTCCACCAGGTCAACTGACAAACACGCCTGGCTTCCTTTGGGGTCATCCTCGGGCGGGTAAAATGCCACCGATTGCTCGGAAACAGGCTGGCCATTTATCTGTACAAGCATCGTGTAGGTGCCGGGCAAAATGAACCCGCTGCGTGCAAATCGAGACAAATCGATATTGGTGCGATCATTGAGATCAAGAACGTCCGTATTGAATTCGATATCACCGCCGGCCCATGCAGTTCCTGCCAGTGACATCAGCCCGCCAACCAGACTCGGACGCAGCTTGTTTTTGATCTTCGACGCATTCAGCATGAAAGCAACCCATCAATGTTCAAAAGTATTCCAACTTGAATCGCACGGCGACGCGATGTGCGCCAGGTGCCAGCGGCAGCCCGTTACCCACCAGCCGCAGCGTGTAGTGAAGTGTCATGTCACCTTCCGCCAAGGGGTGCGGCGCCATCTGCTCACCCGGAACACTCTCCTGGCCGGCCGAATCCCAAATATGGAAGGCGATCCCCTGTGAATCACCAAAGGCGGCAAAGGAGCGGCCTTCTCTGTCGCGAGGGCCGTCAAACGTGACGCGCAGATGTTGCCAATCAGGCAACGTCGCCCCTGGGCGATGCGGGTCGGGACGGGTCAGCGAGCAATTGACCAGGCGCAACTCGAAAGGGTGAGGCTCTCCCAACGCATTGCGTAAAAGCCGACCTATGGGTTCGGGCGTCATTTCAATGGATTGATCAGCACTGGTCAGCTCCAACCCGCAAGCCGAGTCAACGACTTCTCCGCCCAGCGTGACCACACCCTCGCCCTGTGCAAGCGTCTGCGCAAAAACGTAAGGGCTGATGAGCATCGCCAGCGACGAGGTGATCGCTAGACTTATGAATGTTTTCACCGCTATCTCCACCAGCCCCCCGCCACCGAAAGTGGCGGGGGGAAAACTTACTGATAAGCCAAGGTGAAATTAGTGACTGCACTGAAATCGCCCGGGACGATGTCGCCGGTAGCAGCGCCTTGAACATAGGCGCCGAACTCCAGGGTGTTATCACCGGTAGAAATGGCCTGGGGCACCGTCGCCACACCGAGCTGAACAGGGCTGCCGCCATGGGTCATCATGATGCCCACGCGGCCTGCACTACCGACGGTGCCGATCGCCCCAGGGACGTCGGTTGACGGCGCCGCGGTAAAGGTTGTGGTCACGGTGTTGTCGGTGAGGCCCGCCAGGTCACAGCCTTCAAGCTCTATCAGCACACGGCGGGCTTCAGACTTTCCGCCTGCCTGCAATTGATGCTTTGCGATTGCGCCCAGGTGAACGCTCTGATCTACGGATTCAGGCTTGATGGAGCAGGCCCCCGAGTGGACCGATCCCAGAAAGGTAATGGTCCCATCTGCCGCGTTAGCTCCAGAAATCGAGCCCGCGAACAGCCCGAGGGTAAACAGCGCAGTTTTGAACTTGGTTTTCATTTGCAGATGCCCGCATAAAAATGTCATTGAAGAGCCCCGTCACCATTGCGAGCGGGACTGACTGTTTCACCCCAAACGTAGCTCCCGGAACGCCGGCCAGTCGTCGGCCGAGTCGGCTGTTGAATAATCACAGTTTCCAACTAGTTGTATTGCAATTCACGGGTACGCTCGAAGTGGAAGTGATTGTGCTGTGTTGCCATGAGAAAGTAAGTCGGCACATTCCGTTAGTTGTGTAGCTACACGGTGTAAGGATATATAGGAAGGATATGGCGATTTGCCAAAAAGCTGATTTTGACTGTAGGAAATGAGCCACACTCTAATAAATAAGAATATGTTAGTTGGGGCTGCGGATGTAAGAATGGGATTACGCGAACTAAAAAACAATAGTTAATTACGAAGCGAAACAACTAAGTGTCGAGGGCGGAGAGGTCGCACGGCGCCGACAAATACAGGCGTCCAAAAAAAAGCCCCGTCGACCGGAGCTTTTTTGTGGCGGTGTGGCGAGGCTTACTTGTTTTTCGGACGTTTGCTCGACGCGTGGCCTGCTTCATCCACAAACACTTCAGCTACGGCAATCGCCTGGCTCTCGATCGCAAATGTTCCGGCAACGCTGTCGCCGTGAAAATTGATCAAGTGCCAGCCGTCTGCACGCTGCGTGATCAGGTAGCCGTTTACACCTTTGGGTTCTGACATCTATTGGCAATCTCGTGGTCTGATTCAAGGCGGCCATGATACCGGCAAACGGCTAGGGGGGGGGCGCAAGTTGTTGCAGGTCAGTGCCAGGCGGCGAAAAGCGTGCTAAAACCATTGCAGCCCTTTTAAATAAAGGGGGGGCGGGTGTGTTTCGTCTGATCGTGGGCAACCCCTTTGCAAGATCAGCGGAACTTACGCCGACATTTTTTCTCTATGATGACATCGCAACGCCAGCAGGACCCATTGTAAGGTGACTGCGGCCTGATTAGACTGCGCCGAATTCCGTACGCACAGCCCTTTGTAAGGACTCATATGATCAAGAAATGCTTGTTCCCAGCAGCCGGTTACGGCACTCGCTTCTTGCCAGCGACCAAAGCCATGCCCAAAGAGATGCTGCCGGTGGTGAACAAGCCACTGATTCAGTACGGTGTGGAAGAAGCCCTGGATGCCGGCCTGAACGAGATCTCCATCGTTACCGGCCGCGGCAAACGCGCCCTGGAAGACCACTTCGACATCAGCTATGAGCTGGAAAACCAGATCAAAGGCACCGACAAGGAAAAATACCTGGTCGGTATCCGTAAATTGCTCGACGAGTGCTCGTTCTCCTACACCCGTCAGACTCAAATGAAAGGCCTCGGCCACGCTATCCTTACCGGTCGCCCGCTGATCGGTGACGAACCGTTCGCCGTGGTTCTGGCGGATGACCTGTGTGTGAACCTGGAAGGTGATGGTGTGCTGACCCAGATGGTCAAGCTCTACCAGAAATACCGCTGCACCATCGTTGCGGTGATGGAAGTCAACCCAACCGAAACCAACAAGTACGGTGTTATCGCCGGCGACGATATTGGCGATGGCTTGATCCGCGTGCGTGACATGGTCGAGAAGCCAGCGCCGGAAGATGCTCCGTCGAACCTGGCGATCATCGGTCGCTACATCCTCACCCCGGACATCTTCAAGCTGATCGAAGAAACCGAGCCGGGCAAGGGTGGCGAAATCCAGATCACCGATGCACTGTTGAAGCAAGCCAAAGACGGTTGCGTAATTGCCTACAAGTTCAAAGGGCAGCGTTTTGACTGCGGTGGCGCCGAAGGCTACATCGAAGCAACCAACTTCTGCTACGAGCACTTCTACAAGACTGGCAAGGCCTACTGATTCACGCTTGCCGCACTGTTTCAAGAGAAAGCCACCTTCGGGTGGCTTTTTCGTTTTTCAGCCCCATGTAAGTCGGTATGCTGGTGTCCTGCCGAGGAGAGTGAAATGGCCTACGATTTTGACCTGTATGTAATTGGCGCCGGTTCCGGCGGTGTTCGTGCGGCGCGCTTTGCCGCAGGCTTCGGTGCCAAGGTGGCCGTTGCGGAAAGCCGCTATCTGGGCGGCACCTGTGTGAACGTCGGCTGCGTGCCGAAAAAGCTGTTGGTGTACGGCGCGCATTTTGCCGAAGACTTCGAGCAAGCCAGTGGCTTCGGTTGGTCATTGGGCGAAGCGAACTTTGACTGGGCAACCCTGATTGCCAACAAGGATCGCGAGATCAACCGTCTTAATGGCATATATCGCAACCTGCTGGTCAACAGCGGGGTGACCCTGCATGAAGGCCATGCGCGTCTGGTAGATGCGCATCAGGTAGAGATCAACGGCGAGCGCTTTACTGCCAGGCACATCCTGATCGCTACCGGCGGCTGGCCGCAGATCCCGGAAATTCCAGGGCGTGAACACGCGATCGGTTCCAATGAGGCGTTCTTTCTTAAAGAGCTACCCAAGCGCGTACTGGTGGTGGGTGGTGGTTACATTGCAGTGGAATTCGCCGGAATTTTCCATGGTTTGGGTGCCAACACCACCTTGCTGTATCGCGGCGACCTGTTCTTGCGCGGCTTCGACGGTTCGGTGCGCACCCATCTGAAGGACGAGCTGACCAAGCGCGGGCTGGACCTGCAGTTCAATGCCGATATCGAGCGCATCGACAAGCAAGCCGACGGTAGCCTCAAGGCCACCTTGAAGGATGGCCGCGTGCTGGAAGCCGACTGTGTGTTCTATGCCACCGGCCGCCGCCCGATGCTCGACAACCTGGGGCTGGAAAATACCGGTGTGAAGTTGGACGAGCGCGGCTTCGTTGAGGTGGACGATCTTTACCAGACCGCCGAACCATCGATCCTGGCCATTGGCGATGTGATTGGTCGGGTGCAACTGACGCCGGTCGCCCTGGCTGAAGGCATGGCCGTGGCGCGGCGCCTGTTCAAGCCAGAGCAGTACCGTGCGGTGGATTACGCCAACATCGCAACGGCGGTGTTCAGCCTGCCGAATATCGGCACCGTCGGGCTGACGGAAGAAGACGCGCGCAAGCAAGGCCACAAGGTGCAGATCTTTGAAAGCCGTTTCCGGCCTATGAAGCTGACCTTGACCGACTGCCAGGAAAAGACCCTGATGAAACTGGTGGTCGATGCCGACACCGACAAGGTCTTGGGCTGCCATATGGTCGGTCCGGATGCAGGCGAAATCGTGCAGGGGCTGGCGATCGCGCTCAAGGCGGGCGCGACCAAACAGCATTTCGACGAGACCATCGGCGTGCACCCGACGGCGGCCGAAGAGTTCGTCACCATGCGCACGCCTGTGGCCGATTGATCAGGATGGTTGTGCTGTCTCTGGCGCCGTTGCAACGGCGGCGGCCAGGCGCAGCGCGTCGATGCTGGCCTGGGCCTTGATCAGGTCCAGTTCCAGTGCCTTGTTGCGCTGCTGATTTTCAAGTAGCGCCTCCTGGCGTGCCTGACTGTCCAGTGCTGCAACCCGCAGGCGCTCCTGAAGCAGGGCGCGCTCGCTGTCGATCTTGCTCAGATGCTCATTGAGCTTGAGTTGTGCGGCCTGATCCTTGCGGGTCTGATCCTGCAATGCGTTCAGTTCCTTGGTGGTCACTCGCTGCTCAATCAGCAGGCGTTCATTATCGCGATGCAGTTGGGTGATTTCATCCTGGCGTACGAGTGCGCTTTGCTGAGCCTGGCGCAATTCGGCTTGAACCTGCTGCAGCTGGCCTTCATGGCGACGCTGCTCTTGCTCGCGCTGTTCCTTTATCGCGTTGCGGTAATGCTCAAGCGCGTCGCGTGCGTGCAGGTGTTTCTCTTCCAGTGAGCGAATCTGTTCGTCCTTGTCGTTGATCCGCAACTCGTAATCACTGCACGCCTGGCTCAACCCGGCGTTACGGGTTTGCTCGGTTTGCAGGCTGGTGCTGACGGTTTGCAGCGCAGCGCTTTCTTCCGCCAGGGCTGCGGCCTGGATATCAAATTGCTGCTTGAGCTGAGTGTGTGCCTCTTCAAGCGCCTCAACCTGGGCGAGCAGGGCGGTTTTCTGCTGTTCAAATTGCGCCAGCGCCAAGTCAATCGGCTCCTGAGCCTTCTCTTTCAGGCGCTGGGCCAGACGTGCAACCAGCTCGCCTAGCTCGTCGTCAATCGGCGCCTCGGTAATGGTCAGCCGGGTTTCACTTTCGTCCAGCTCCTTCAAATAGCGATGAATAGTGGTTTTGGAACCGGTATTACCCATCTCGATCCGTACTGCGTCGATGCTGGGGTTTTCGCCGCGGGCAAGGATTGCCAAGCGTGCGGTTTGAACTACTGCTTTGTTTATGCCGCCGCGAGCCATGGAGTCTCCGTCGATTTAGTACTGTGGTACATGGTATGTATATACATACTTTAACACGTATAAAAAATCGTTGAAATTCATGATTTAACAGATGGGATATTGGCGTATTATCCCGTGTCATAACGGTTTTAACCGCCACTTCCCCTGACGGCAGTACGAAACGACACCCATGAGCGAGCTGGATCGATATCTCAACGCTGCGACCCGCGACAACACGCGCCGCAGCTACCGTGCGGCGATCGAGCACTTCGAAGTGAGTTGGGGAGGGTTTCTGCCGGCCACCAGCGACAGCGTGGCGCGTTATCTGGTGGCGCACGCCGGAGTGTTGGCGGTGAACACCTTGAAACTGCGGCTTTCGGCACTGGCGCAGTGGCATACCAGCCAGGGCTTTGCCGATCCGACGAAAGCGCCCGTGGTGCGCAAGGTGCTCAAGGGGATTCGTGCCGTGCATCCAGCGCGCGAGCGGCAGGCTGAGCCTTTGCAGCTACAGCATCTTGAGCAGGTCGTCACTTCACTGGCGCTTGAAGCAAGCCAGGCCAGCGAAAACCAGGACCAGCCCCGCTTGCTGCGCGCCAAGCGTGACACTGCGCTGATCCTGCTGGGCTTTTGGCGGGGGTTTCGCAGTGATGAGCTGTGCCGATTAAGCATTGAGCACGTCCAGGCTGTGCCCGGCGCCGGGATCAGCCTGTACCTACCGCGTAGCAAAGGCGATCGGGAAAACCTGGGCAAGACATACCAGACGCCAGCGCTGCTGCGCCTGTGCCCGGTGCAAGCTTACAGCGACTGGCTCAGCGCCTCGGCGCTGGTTCGCGGCCCGGTCTTTCGCGGCATCGACCGTTGGGGCAACCTGGGCGAGGAGGGGCTGCATCCCAATAGTGTCATCCCATTATTGCGCCAGGCCCTGGAACGTGCAGGCATCCCCGCCGAGCAATACACCAGCCACTCCCTGCGGCGCGGCTTTGCCACCTGGGCCCATCGCAGTGGCTGGGACTTGAAGTCGCTGATGAGTTACGTCGGGTGGAACGACATGAAATCCGCCATGCGCTATGTTGAAGCGACGCCGTTTCTCGGCATGACCCTGGCCACCCAGCCGCTGATTTGAAATTTCTTCTATTAATACCGCCACTTGATAGAGAAAGCCAATCATCAGCATCAGGTTTGCCAATGGGCCATCGACCGAAAGAGTCGGTAGGATTCATCTCATCAACTTCTTAACCCCTGACGGAGAGTCAACGATGCCTATCATCAACAGCCAAGTAAAACCGTTTAAAGCCACCGCTTTCAAAAACGGCAGCTTCCTGGATGTGACCGACGCTGACCTGAAAGGCAAGTGGTCGGTAGTGTTCTTCTACCCAGCCGACTTTACCTTCGTTTGCCCAACCGAACTGGAAGACCTGGCTGACAACTACGCCGAATTCCAGAAACTGGGCGTCGAAATCTACAGCGTGTCCACCGACACCCATTTTGCCCACGCTGCCTGGCACAACACTTCGCCAGCCATCGGCAAAATCCAGTACACCATGATCGGTGACCCAACCCTGACCATCTCCCGCAACTTTGACGTGCTGATCGAAGAAGCTGGCTTGGCTGACCGCGGTACTTTCGTGATCAACCCGGAAGGTCAGATCAAGATCGTCGAACTGAACGACGGTGGTGTTGGCCGTGATGCTTCCGAGCTGCTGCGCAAGATCAAGGCTGCTCAATACGTCGCTGCCCACCCAGGCGAAGTGTGCCCAGCCAAGTGGAAAGAAGGCGAGGCCACTCTGGCTCCGTCCCTGGACCTGGTCGGCAAGATCTAAGTCTGTGAAGACGTATCAAGGGCGGGAATCCGCACTTAAGTAAGCTGCATCCGCCCTCAAAACGCCCGGGCGAGATTCGCTCGGGCGTTTTTTTGTCTGCAATAAACCGAATGAACAGGAAATCGCCCGTATGTTGGACGCCAATCTTAAAGCTCAGTTGAAGTCATACCTGGAACGGGTCACCCAGCCGATCGAGATCGTCGCCTCCCTCGACGACGGCGCGAAATCCCAGGAAATGCTTGCTCTTTTACAGGACGTCATCAGCCTCACCACGCTGATTACCCTGAAAACCGATGGCGATGATGCGCGCCGGCCATCGTTCTCCATCAACCGCCCGGGTGCCGATATCAGCCTGCGCTTCGCCGGCATCCCCATGGGTCATGAATTCACTTCGCTGGTGCTGGCTCTGTTGCAAGTCGGTGGCCACCCGTCGAAGGCCAGTGTCGAAGTGATTGAACAGATCCGCGCCCTTAAAGGTGAGTTCAGCTTCGAGACATACTTTTCGCTGTCGTGCCAGAACTGCCCGGACGTGGTCCAGGCCCTGAACCTGATGGCGGTGCTGAACCCCAATATCCGTCATGTGGCCATCGACGGCGCGCTGTTCCAGGCCGAAGTCGACGAACGCCAGATCATGGCGGTGCCCAGTGTCTACTTGAATGGAGTGAACTTCGGCCAGGGCCGCATGGGCCTGGAAGAAATTCTTGCCAAGCTCGACACTAGCGGCCTCGAAAAAGCCGCCGAGAAAATCAGTGCCAAAGAGGCGTTCGATGTATTGGTTGTCGGCGGCGGCCCAGCCGGTTCCTCGGCGGCCATCTACGCAGCCCGTAAAGGTATCCGTACCGGTGTAGCGGCGGAACGTTTTGGTGGCCAGGTGCTGGACACCATGTCCATCGAGAACTTTATCTCGGTACAGGAAACCGAAGGGCCGAAACTGGCCAGTGCGTTGGAAGCGCATGTGCGTCAGTACGACGTGGACATCATGAACCTGCAGCGCGCCAGCAGCCTGGTGCCGGCGAAAAATGCCGGTGAGTTGCATGAGATTCGCTTCGAAAGCGGTGCGACCCTCAAGTCCAAGACCGTTATCCTGGCCACTGGCGCCCGTTGGAGAGAGATGGGTGTGCCGGGCGAGCAGGAATACAAGGCCAAGGGCGTGTGCTTCTGCCCGCACTGCGATGGGCCGCTGTTCAAGGGCAAGCGCGTTGCGGTGATCGGCGGCGGTAACTCCGGTGTGGAAGCGGCTATTGATCTGGCCGGGATCGTCAACCATGTCACGTTGCTGGAGTTTGACAGCAAGTTGCGCGCCGATGCGGTGCTGCAACGCAAGCTTTACAGCTTGCCGAACGTGGATGTGATTACCAGCGCGCTGACCAGCGAAGTCAAAGGCGATGGTCAGAAAGTCACCGGCCTTGCCTACAAGGATCGCGACAGTGGTGAGTTCAAGACTATCGACCTGGAAGGTATCTTCGTGCAGATCGGTTTGTTGCCCAACACCGACTGGCTCAAAGGCACGGTGGAGCTGACGCCTCGCGGCGAGATCATCGTGGATGCCCGTGGCGAGACTTCACTGCCGGGTGTATTTGCGGCCGGTGACGTCACTACCGTGCCCTACAAGCAGATCGTCATTGCGGTGGGCGAGGGTGCCAAGGCCTCCCTGAGTGCATTCGATCACTTGATTCGCACATCAGCCCCGGCATAAGTGACACGCGAAAAACCAAAAAAGCCCCATGAGCAATCATGGGGCTTTTTTATTCCTGCGTACTGCGCGAGACGCGCCGCGTGTTACATCGGCGCCGGCTGGATGATCTCGACCCAGTAACCATCCGGGTCCTTGATGAAGGCCAGGCTCTTCATGCGGCCATCCGTCAGGCGCTTCTGGAAATCGCAGCCCAGCGCTTCGAAACGCTCGCACGCAGCGACGATATCCGGTACCGAAATACAGATATGGCCAAAGCCACGCGGGTCGGTATTGCCGTTGTGATAGGCAAAGTCGGCGTCGTTTTCGGTGCCGTGGTTATGGGTCAGCTCAAGGATGCCCGGAATCGATTTCATCCACTGGGTGCGCTCGGCGGCGTCGGCCGGGATTTGGGCCTTGTCCACCAGGGCGAGGAAATACAGGCTGAATTCGGCTTCCGGGAAGTCGCGTTTTTCAACCAGGGAGAAACCCAGCACGCGGGTGTAGAAGTCCAGCGATTTGGTGATGTCCTTGACCCGCAACATGGTGTGGTTAAACACAAAATTTGCAGTGGCGGTGTCAGGTTGGGCAGTGACGCCCGGGAAGGTGTTCAGTTCGTGCAGGCTCATGGGCCCTCCAGAAAAAATGGGGCAAAGCGGTCCCTTGGCGTGCGGCAAGCATCCGTGCTGCCGGCTCATGATACGCAAGGGCTACCTGCCGCGCCAAATGAAAAAACGCACGCGGCCCTTGCGAGCGGCGGGTCCGGGGCCGCAAACTTTGCGGCTTGAACCCTGGGCGTTTTTCATAATGATCGAGTTTCGTAAATCGCTGTTGAGTACGTTGTGCCTGATGCTGGGGAGCCCGTTCGTATTGGCGGCCGACCCGGAGATTCATTGGCCCAGCGGCTGGCAGGTCGAAGAAGTCATACCTGACGACGAAGTCCCCGCGAAGGCTCAAACAGTGTCTCGCCAGCGCGCGATCAAAAATGATGAAAACGGCGCAACCCTGATGGTCATGGAGTTGACCGGCACGCCAATTGAAACCGGACATAAAGTTAATCTTCCAGGCGTGTTACTGGAAATGCGCAAATCGATTCAGAAAGATTTCGCCCAGGGCGGTTATCAAAGCGTGTGCAGCAAGATGCATCCTACGACACTGAGTCGCCTTGAAGCGTTGGAGACTACTTGCGTGATAACCGAAAATGGACGGCACGTGTTGTCACAAACATTAGTCGGCGCAGTGGATACAGATAAGGCCTATGTATTTTCTTACGCGGGCCAGGCGCAAGCCTACGAGGCGAGCAAAGACGAAGTCAGTTCGGTGCGCAACAGCCTGAAACTTTGAATCGACCCTTTTTAGTGGTTTTGAACAAAATGAACGGCTGGTTAAGTTCGCTTTCGAACCGTCAACTGCAAAAAAGCCCCGCATGTGCGGGGCTTTTTTTAGTGCGGGATGATTAACCGCGCAGCCAGGAATCTACCGTGGCAGCGCCGTACTCTTCTTTCCACGCTTTCAGGCCGCGGTGGTTGCCGCCTTTGGTCTCGATCAGCTCACCGGTATGCGGGTTGTGGTAAACCTTGACGACCCGTGCACGGCGCTGCTTTGGCGCTGCGGCGATGGTTGCACCCGCCTTGCGCGGGGCTGGATCAAGAATGGCGATGACATCGCGCAGACTTTTGCCGTAGCTGTCCATCAGCTTTTTGAGCTTTTCTTCGAATTCGATTTCTTTCTTCAAGCCTGCGTCATTCTTCAAGGATTCCAGCTGGGCCAGCTGCTCTTGAAGGGCTTTTTCTGCTGCGCGAAATTCGGCGAGTCTGGACAAAATCTGTACTCCAATAGTGTAGTGGCTGATATCAACTGCAGACAAAGCTATAAGCCAGAAACGTTAACACGACGTCAACGAAGAAGACCCTTCTGCGAGTTCTGCACAGGCAGAAAAATTGTAGTAGTTAATCCCTCTGGAGTAAATCATGTCTTCTGTCCAAATAACAATCTTTCATCGGTTGCCTAACGATTTAATGAACTCATCGCAGGGTAGCGGCTTGCCGAACAGGTAACCTTGTAAGAAATCCACACCTTGGGCGACGAGGTATTCACACTGTTCTGCTGTTTCCACGCCTTCGGCAACAATGCCAAGGTCAAGCTTGGCTGACAGTTCTATGATGCTGTCCAGAATATGCCGTGACAGTGCATCCACACCGATCATGGCGACAAAGCTCTGATCAATCTTCAAGTAGTCGACATTGAAGTTGCGCAAGTAGCCGAGGCTGGAATGGCCGGTGCCGAAGTCATCGATCGCGATCATCACCCCCAACTGATGCAGGGCGTCAAACAGGCTGCGGGTGGTTTCGGTGGGCTCGATCAGTTCGCGTTCGGTCAGCTCCAGTACCAAGGTGACCTGGCCGGGCGGGAAGGCTGCGAGAAACTCCTGGCAATCGTTCACCAGTTCGAGGTCCTGGCAATGCCGCGCGGTAATGTTCACGCCAATATGAAAACCGGGGTTGAAGCGTTCGGCATGGGGCGCCAGTTGCGCGGCGGTCTGGCGCAGCAGGGCGCGGGTCATCGGCACGATGAGGCCGGAGTCTTCGGCCAGGGGAATAAACAAATCTGGCCGCACCAGGCCCTCTTTGGGATGTTTCCAGCGCATCAGCACTTCGCAACCGGCCCACTGACGCGTATCACCGCGCACCACGGGTTGGAAGTACGGGATAAATTCGTTGGCGCTTAATGCACGTTGCAGTTCGTGGGTGGGTGCCGACGAGCGTTTTTGCAGCCAATGGGCGAGGATGCCAGCCAGCACACCAAAGAACGCCACCAGGCTGAACACCGCCGGATAGCGGGCCTGCATATAACGCCAGGTTTCCCCGGCAGGCATCCCGGCCTCGACGCTGTAGTGATAGCGCGCCGACGCCAGGTGATGATGCGCCACGGCGAACACGGGCACTGCGTCGTTATGCACTTTGCCGTCGGCATCCAGCCAATTGGGCCCGACTTGCAGCACCAAATAGGCGTAACGACTGATCAGGCGCAAGGCATTGGTGAGGTGGTAGCTGTCGATCGAGGCAAACGCGCCTTGCTCACCCTCCACCAGGCGGTAAACCAGTAACGCAGTATCTGGCGTGACAGGGTTGCCATTCATCAACCACAACCGGCCATCCACATAGTCGTCCGGGTTGACCGGCGATTGGTAGTCGCCGCCAAACAGTGAGCTGCAATAAATGTTTTTCTGCCAGGACAACGTGGTGGCGCGTACGAACGGCCGGCGCGTGACCTGTTCGCGCAGCGCCAGTTTCGCCGCGTTATCGCACGGCTTGCCTGCCAATGGCAGCAAATCCCGGGCGGCGAGAGCGGTATTGTCGAGCATCAAATCGAACTGGCGCACTGCTTCCTGAGCCGTTTGTGTGGTGCTTTGTTCAAGTGTGCGTTCAGCTTGCCAGTAAAGAATCGCGACCCCCAGCAGAATCGGGAGCAGTCCACAGGTTGCGCTGATGACGTAACGTGTGGCTCGGCCTCGTGGGCCTTTGGAGGTCAGGGGCATAGGGACAGTCAGTCGCTGAAAAAAGAAGGGTATGTGCCGATGATAGATGGCATTGCCCAAGTACGCTCGCTACCTATTGTTGATTCTGGGCTGTGGGCCTATTCACGCGTGTCCCGGGTGCTTAACCAGCCGGCGCGCTTGCTACAAACCTCTTGCACGAAGGAGGGCAATGGGGATTTGATAAGAGTACGGACAAATCTGTTTACGCTGTGTAGAATCGGTTTACGCATACAAGAATATGGACTTGCGCTCACGCAAGCCTCGGCCGTCAGAGACTGATGACACCATGAAGCTACTCGGCTCCCCCCTCATCTTTGGTGACTTCCTCGCCCGCAGCGTGCGGGGTCTTTCCTGTGCGCCACCCTCGAACCTCATCCTTGCTCGCAACTGATCAATTGCTACCTACAAGAATGATGAGGCATCGAAATGACCGACCAATATGAAAACCCGATGGGCCTGATGGGCTTTGAATTTATCGAATTCGCATCGCCGACGCCTGGCACGCTGGAGCCGATCTTCGAGATCATGGGCTTCACCAAGGTGGCGACCCACCGTTCCAAGGACGTGCACCTGTATCGCCAGGGCGAGATCAACCTGATCCTCAACAACGAACCCGGCAGTCTCGCCGCCTACTTCGCGGCCGAACATGGGCCGTCGGTGTGCGGCATGGCATTCCGCGTCAAGGACTCGCAAAAAGCCTACAACCGGGCCCTGGAACTGGGCGCCCAGCCGATTCATATTGAAACCGGGCCGATGGAACTGAACCTGCCGGCGATCAAGGGTATCGGCGGTTCGCCGCTGTACCTGATCGACCGCTTCGGCGAAGGTAACTCGATCTATGACATCGATTTCGTCTATCTCGAAGGCGTTGACCGCAATCCGGTAGGCGCCGGCCTCAAGGTCATCGACCACCTGACCCATAACGTCTATCGCGGACGCATGATCTACTGGGCCAACTTCTACGAAAAACTGTTCAACTTCCGCGAAGCGCGCTATTTCGACATCAAGGGCGAATACACTGGCCTGACCTCCAAAGCCATGAGCGCACCGGATGGCAAGATCCGCATCCCGTTGAACGAAGAATCATCCAAGGGCGCCGGGCAGATCGAAGAGTTCCTGATGCAGTTCAACGGCGAGGGCATCCAGCACGTGGCGTTCCTCACCGACGACCTGGTCAAAACCTGGGACGCGTTGAAGAAGATCGGCATGCGTTTTATGACCGCACCGCCAGACACTTACTACGAAATGCTGGAAGGCCGCCTGCCGAACCACGGCGAGCCGGTAGACCAGTTGCAATCGCGTGGCATCCTGCTGGATGGTTCCTCGATTGCAGGCGATAAGCGCCTGCTTTTGCAGATCTTCTCGGAAACCCTGATGGGGCCGGTGTTCTTCGAGTTCATTCAGCGCAAGGGCGACGATGGATTTGGCGAAGGCAATTTCAAGGCGCTGTTCGAGTCGATTGAGCGCGACCAGGTGCGTCGTGGCGTACTGACTGCCGAGTAATTCAATGGATAACGAAAAAGCCCGGTTTTTACCGGGCTTTTTTGTGTCTGTTATATCGGGTTGTAATTGCCGGGCGGTGAAATAGGAACAAATGGTTTTTCAAATATCACACAGAGGCGAGGAGCGCAGAAAAACCTGCGCTTCCATTCCGAAGAGGTCCGCTTATGAATGTGAATTGTCCTACCCCTCAACGCCCGATCGAGCCCAGCCTACCAGCGGAACAGACCGAGCCAGTTCGCTATGTGCGTTCATCCGATGATGCAGACCTGGTCAATCAGGCGCGTAAGAAGTTTCTGGATGATGGCGAAACCGAGTTCCTGGGCGACACCCTCAGTGCCGAGGGTTATCAGTTGGTGAAGGCTGTGGTCTCACCCAACAAACCGGGTGCGCCCGGAGTGCAGGTCTCGACATTCGCGGTTGATGGCGCCCAGTCCAATGACATGATGGTGATCAAGCGGGTGCCGCCTACCGAAGATGGGCCTAATCTCGTCCTGTATATGCCGGAAGATGACGTGACCTCGTTTCATGAGTTCAAGGATGCAGAGGAAATGACGGCCTGGCTCAAGGACGTAGCCAATGACCCGACTGAGCGAAAGCGATTTACCCAGCATTTTTCCAATCCTGAAGCACCCAAACAGCAGGAACGGGTCAACAAGCAGTTCGGCGAGTTCGCGGCTGGCGATATTAATGCGGTCGTGGGTAGTTTCGGCCATGAGCGGGGGGATATTTTCGAGCGGTTGAACAAAGACGCCTCGGTCCCACCCGCTCAGGTCGACGGGCTGGTGCGAACGCAGCTCTATAAACTGGAACCAGATGGAAAGGCGTTTTATGTCGGGTATCGGCCAGATGGAGAAGCCATCGTCTATAGCTACGACGCTTATGGAAACTTGCAAGGCGGCGGCCAAAAAAAGGACGCCAAGGCGAGGAGATTTTATTTCGTCCAAAACGGGTTGAACCAAAACAAACCGCTTGAACCCATGACCTTCAACGAGTTCCGCAAGAAAATAACCAGTGTCTCCCTGGACAACGTGCGCGCTAATGACCTAATGGGTCTTTACGACGAGTTCCTGAAGCAACTCAGAAGTCCTGGGCATGGCCTCGCCACCGCGTTGAAAGCGCTGGGTCTTCCTGACAACGTGGCGAATTCCATCGAAACCATCCTGAAAGACCCCATCAAAGGAACGCTGCTTGAATTGAATCACGACAATCGTGTCGGCAAGGTGTTTGGTGTTGATAAGGCAGAGATGGATGCCAACTTGGAAAGGGTGGGCAGTCAAATCCAGAGCAACATCCCCCATTACGGTAAGTGGAGGAAAAGGTTGGAGAACACAGCCGACGTCATTGAACAAAGCGTAGGTACGCCTGAATTACCGACGACCGAAGTCAGGACCTGACTCGACAGAGGGGAATGGATACCCCACGCCATTGCGCCACTTCCATCCAGCCACTCAAGCTCGGTGCTGACGCACTAGATGTTTGAACCCTTCATACACCAGGACCATCACCGCCAGCCAGATCGGGATATAGGTCAGCCATTGCCCGCCTTGGATGCCTTCGCCCAACAGCAGGGCCACCGCCAGCAGCAGCACCGGTTCTACGTAGCTCAGCAGCCCGAACAGGCTGAAGGCCAGCAAGCGACTGGCAATGATGTAGCTCACCAGCGCCGAAGCGCTGATCAAGCCCAGCATCGGAATCAACCCGTATAGCTTGGGATGCACATCGAGCACCGCAAAACCCTGTTCGCCGCTCTGCACAAACCACCAGGCCACCGGCAGCATCAACGCCATATCCAGCCACAGCCCGCCCAAATGATCGGTGGTCAGGTATTTGCGCACCACGAAATACACCGGGTAGCCTATGATCACCACCAGCGTTGCCCAGGAAAAACCACCAGCCTGATACAACTCGTTCAGTACGCCCAGCGCGGCAAACACCACGGCGATCTGTTGCAACCGTGACAACCGCTCGCCATAGACCAGGCGCCCGGTGAGCACCATGGTCAGCGGCAGCAGGAAGTACCCCACGGAAACGTCCAGGCTGCGCCCATTCAGCGGCGCCCACATAAACAGCCACAACTGCACGCCGAGCAAGGCAGAAGACACCAGCACCCCGGCGATCAGGCGCGGCTTGGCCGCCAACATCCGCAACAGTTCCCACACCCGCCGCCACTCGCCGCTGACGATCATGAACACCGTCATGCACGGTACTGTAAGCAACATGCGCCAGCCGAAAATCTCCAGACCACTCAACGGTGTGAGCAGTGACGTGAAGTAATACATCACGGCAAACAACACCGAGGCCAAGACCGATAACACAACACCTTTAGACACACTGTCCTCGCGAAAGCCGATTCATATCCAGTTCCAGGAGGGGAGTATGGCGTTTTTTGCGAGAAATAGAATGTGGGCGGGAGTTTGCTCCCACCCACATTTCAATCTCCATGCTATCAGGCAGATTTCAGCCCGCTCGCAACGCCACGCGGCCGGAAACAAAATGGCCCACGTCGTTGAACCCCGGAGTGGACGAGTGCCCGGGCGTGACCAGCGAATCAATGAAGGCCTCATCCTCAGGCGTGATGTTTACGTCCAGCGCGCGAGTGTAGGCATCCCACTGCGCCTCGGTACGCGGCCCCACAATCGCCGAACTCACTGCCGCGTTGTTCAGCACCCAGGCAATTGCGAACTCTACAATCCCCACGCCACGTCCCTGGGTGTATTGCTGGATCAGCTGGGCGATGCGTAGCGACTCCACCCGCCATTCGGTTTCCAGGATGCGCTTGTCCTGGCGCGCGGCACGGCTGCCTGGCTCGGGTGTAACGTCAGGTGCGTACTTGCCACTGAGCACCCCACGTGCCAGCGGGCTGTAAGGCACTACACCCAAACCATAGGCTGCCGCCGCTGTGATTTGCTCGACCTCGGCCTGGCGGTTGACGATGTTATACAGCGGCTGGCTGATAATGGGTTTATCTACCCCCAGGCGCTCGGCCACGCGAATCACTTCAGCGATGCGCCAACCGCGATAATTGGACAGGCCCCAGTAGCGGATCTTGCCTTGGCGGATCAGGTCGCCAATGGCCGACACGGTTACCTCCAAAGGCGTGTCGTGATCTTCACGGTGCAGATAGTAGATGTCCAGGTAATCGGTATCCAGGCGCGCAAGGCTGGCTTCCAACGCATTGAAGATGCGCTTGCGGTTCAGCCCGCTGCGGTTGGGCAAACCATCGGCGGGGCCGAAGCCGACCTTGGTGGCCAGCACCCAATCCTGGCGATTGCGCGCAATGGCTTCGCCAACGATCTCTTCGGAGCGCCCGCCGGTGTAGACGTCGGCGGTGTCGATAAAATTGATACCCTGGTCCCAGGCCTTGTCGATGATACGCAGCGAGTCTTCGGTGCTGGTTTGTTCGCCAAACATCATGGTGCCGAGCGTCAGTGCGCTGACTTTCAACCCGGACTGGCCCAATGTGCGGTAAATCATGCAAAGCTCCTCATTGCAGGCAAATGTGAGTCATGCAATACCAGACCCGACGGCTCTGGAACAAGCCCTGGGCGCATTTCTTCATCCGCGCAGCAATGTCTGGCAGCGAGCCTGTAAAAAACGATGCAGCACTTTCACCCGCTCCGATACTTGCAGACGGTGAGGGCACATCAGGTTGAACGGCGTGGGTTCGCCTTGCCAGTCGGGAAGCAGCGGCACCAGCCGCCCGGCCTGGATGTCTCGGGCCACATCCAGGTTGGCTTTATAGGCAATGCCATGGCCGGCCAGCGCCCAGCGCCGAACGATTTCGCCGTCATCGCTGAGGTAGTCGCCGCTGACTTCGACCTCCTGCAGCAGTGTGCCCTGGCGGAAATACCAGGTGCTATTGGCCTGCCCGCGGCGCATGTAGCGCAGCGTACTGTGCTGCGCCAAATCTGCAGGCACCTGCGGTGCACCGTAGCGCGCCAGGTAGTCGGGGCTGGCGCAGACGATGCGCTGGTGGCCGGGCACCACCGGCAGCGCCACCAGGCTGGAATCCCTCGGCACGCCAAAGCGCAGGGCGATATCGACGGTGTCGCGAAACAAATCGGCATTGCTGTCGTTGAGTAACAATTGCAGGCGGATGTTCGGATGCTCGAGCTTGAACTCATCCAGCCAGCCCAGCAGCACATTGCGGCCAAAGTCCGAGGGAGCGGCCAATTGCAATAAACCACTGAGGCTTTGGCCTTGTTGCTTGATGGCATGTTCGCCTTCGGACAGGGCTTCCAGCGCCACTCGCACACTGTCCAGATAACGCCGGCCTTCTTCGGTCAGGCGCATGCTGCGGGTGGAGCGGGCAAGCAGTCGGATGCCGAGCCGGGTTTCAAGACGCTTGAGGGCAATACTGGCCGCTGCTGGGGTAAGGCCGAGGCTACGGGCGGCAGCGGTCAGGCTACCGGTGTCGGCGCTGCGCACAAAGACTTCAAGGTCGAGAATCGAGCCCATTGATAAAAATCCTTTAAAGATCTTGTCGTTTTACCCGGATTTTTCGCCGATTGCCAAGCTGGGAAGATGAAGGCTCACTTTCTTATCCAGGTAGTTTTCACATGGTCTCTTCTCTGAGCGGTAAAACCGTCATCGTTATTGGCGGCAGCAGCGGTATCGGCGCGGCAGTGGCCCAGGCGGCCATTGCTCGCGGCGCGCACGTGGTGCTGGCCGGGCGTCGCTTGACCGCCGGCATCGAGAAAGGCGCACGCAGCGAACCGGTGGACGTCACCGATAGCGCGTCGTTGCAGCGATTGTTCGAAACGGTGGGGCATTTTGACCACCTGGTCTACACCTCGGGCCCTTCGGTGCGGGCCAAGCCCCTGATCGAAACCGACCTTGACGAAGCCCAGGAAAATTTCAATGTGAAACTCTGGGGCGCGCTGCGTGCGATTCAACAGGCGCTGCCGTTCCTGAATGAACACGGCAGCATCAGCCTGACTTCCGGTCAGTTGGGGCGCAAGCTGGCACCGGGGCAGTTCATCAAGACCGGCATCAACGCTGCGACCGAAGCATTGGGCAAGCAACTGGCCAAGGAACTGGCGCCACGTCGAGTCAATGTCATCAGCCCGGGCGTGATTGACACCCCGGCCTATGCCGGGTTGGCGCAAGAGCAGCGCGTGGCGATGTTTGCCAACGCAGGCGGGGCATTGCCGGTTGGCCGGGTAGGGCAGGCTGAAGAAGTGGCGGCGGGGTATGTGCTGGCCATGGAGAACAGCTTTATAACGGGAAGCATCATCGATATCGACGGCGGCGGGCAGCTGTAACCGCCCACCGCCGGTGCCCTTTGGTTAATGACGGGCCTTGTCCAGTGTAAACGTCCCTATGGCAGTAAACTCAGGCCCGTCATTTCTTCGAAAGGAACAGGCAAACTCACCCGAGCCATGCTCGTCAGTGACTTCTTCGTTCAGTTTCAGCACCCCAGCATGGGCTGTCACCGTCCCATAAGTGTCGAGTCGTTGAAACTGAACGCGGACGTCATTATTGCCGGCCAGGTCATGGATCAATCCCTTCGCGTCGTTATAGACCACGATGGCAAAAATATTCCGAGTCCGCGGCAAGCCGTCATCGTAATAGTCGCCCATGAAGATTCGGCGATCCGGGCGGTGGCCCCCGAAGTCGGAGCTATCAATCCGCAGGTCGGTTTTGAAAGAGTAAGAACCCGGTAGCGGCCCACCCTCGAAAGTCAGGTCCAGTTCACCCTTGGCCGGATACTGGGCGCTGTGAACCATTGACACGCCTGTCAGGTCGACATCACCTTTTGTCAGCGTTATTTGTTTATCGCTACCAAACTGCGCTTTACCCGAGAAAGACGCCTGCATCCGTTCACCGTCGAATGACACTGTTATCTCCCCGGCAGTTGCCCAATAGGGAGAAATGCCCGAGTTTTCATACGCAGAAAAGAGCAACCTGGCGTGCCCATCGGCAAAGCTATAGCTGTGTTCGGTCTCGTCACTCGGTAGCTCAGCGGGAAGATAAATATCAATGCCATAAAAATGGTTGGGCTCTGGCGAGAGACGTTTTGTCGCCACCAAATGCCATATTCCATTTGGCTCCTGGTACATATCCATTTTATCCGCGTCACCTTGGAAGGTCAGGTTGTGCGCGCCTGCTACTGTGACTGTTAACTTACCTTGGGTGCCCTGTGCTGTTTTACTGATCATCTCGATAGCCCTTCAAGAAGTGAAATGAATTCACAGTGAAGGCTAAATGCGATCCAAAAATTTGAATACTGTCAAAAGTGACAGGTATAAAAAGCAAGCCTTTAATTCCATTCAAGGCAGCGTGTGCCGACGCAAACACCCTCACGCCTTCCAAGAGCATCTGCGCCGTCCCATGGAGGTTAAACCTTGAGCGCACGCGTCATCCGCAAAGCCAACATACTCCCACCCACAATCACCGCCGCCAGCAGGTACAACGCCACATCGGTTGAACCAGTGGCATCTTTCACAAAACCGACGATATACGGGCTGAGAAACCCCGCCATCTGCCCCATGGAGTTGATCAACGCCAAGCCACCCGCTGCGGCACCGGCACTGAGCATGGCGGTGGGCACCGGCCAGAACATTGGCAGGCCGGTAAGTGCACCCATGGTGGCGATGGTCAAGCCAAGGATGGCGATGGCCGGGGTGGTGGCGAAGTTAACCGCAATCACCAGGCCGATGGCGCCCATCAGCATCGGCACTACCAAGTGCCAGCGGCGTTCCTTGCGCAAGTCGGCGGAGCGGCCCACCAGCAGCATGAACACCGCCGCCAGCAAATAGGGGATCGCGCTGAGCCAGCCAATCACCAGGTTGTCGCTGAACCCCAGGTTCTTGATGATCGAAGGCAGCCAGAAGTTGATCGCATACACGCCGCTCTGGATGCAGAAGTAGATCAGGCCGAACGCCCAGATCGCCGGGTTCTTGAAGACTTCGGCCAGCGAATCGCTGGTGGTTGCGGGCTTGTTCGCCAGGTCCGTGGCCTGGTCGGCTTCCAATACTGCGCGCTCATGGGGCTTGAGCCACTTGGCATTGGCGAAGCTGTCACTGAGCAGAAAGTAGGCGAGGGCGCCGAGGATCACAGTCGGGATGCCCTGCAGCAGGAACATCCACTGCCAGCCCGCCAGGCCACCTTGGCCGGCTGCGAAGTGGTTGAGGATCCACCCAGAGAACGGGCTGCCGAGCAAGCCGGACACCGGGATTGCCGACATGAACAGTGCCATGATCCGCCCACGGCGGAAGGTCGGGAACCACTGCGAGAGGTACAGCACCACACCGGGGAAGAAGCCGGCTTCAGCGGCACCGGTAAACAGGCGTAAGGTGTAGAAATGCGTCGGCGTGGTCACAAACAGCAAGCAGGTAGACAGCGTCCCCCACACGATCATCATCAACGCGATCCAGCGCCGTGGGCCGAACCGGGTGAGTGCCAGGTTGCTCGGCACGCCGCACAGCACGTAGCCGATAAAGAAAATCCCGGCGCCCAGGCCGTACACGGTTTCGCTGAACTTCAACGCATCGAGCATCTGCAGCTTGGCAAAGCCAACGTTTACCCGGTCGAGGTAATTGAACAGGTAGCAGATAAAGATGAAGGGGATCAGGCGCAGGGTGATGCGCTTGTAGATGGCGTTTTTATCGTCATCGCTGGCCAGTGCTGCAGTGGCGCTCTGTGGCATGGGATTCTCTCTTTATTATGATTTTTCGCGGCGCGAGGGTAACGTTGACCGCCCCAACAGTCTCGGCGACGTGATGGGCGACTGTCTTTGTGCCGGCGCACAGCGAAGCCACCTTTGCGCTGTGCCGGTGAACAACCCGTCTTTTCAGGAAATTAGCCCCATGTTCGAGTTGGATCATGACTTGGCGCAGGAGATTGTCGATCGCACCATGGCAATCCTGCCCTATAACGTCAACGTCATGGACAGCCAGGGCCTGATCCTCGGCAGCGGTGAGCCGGAGCGTATCAATACTCGTCACGAAGGGGCGCAGTTGGTCCTGGCCAATGGCCGGGTGGTGGCAATCGACGGGCAGACCGCCAAGCATCTCAAGGGCGTGCAACCGGGCATTAACCTGCCGCTTATGCACGATCAGCGGCTGATCGGCGTGCTGGGCATTACCGGCGAACCCGATGGCCTGCGCACCTATGCCGAACTGGTGCGCATGACGGCTGAAATGTTGGTCAGCCACCGCCATCAGCAAGCTGAGCAGCAATGGCGACGCCAGCGTTGCGATGATTTGCTAGCCTTGCTGCTGGCCGACAATGGCGACTCCCCCCGCCTGGTGGACGAAGCCCGGCAACTGGGCCTCAAACCGCATCTGGCGCGCACGCCATACCTGTTCGAACTGGGCCCGGGCCAATCGGCAGAAGCCTTGAGTGCCTGGCTTACCAGCCGCTATCCCGACAGTTGGTGCGTCAGCCCTGCGCAGTTCTCCCTGCTGTGGTGCCGGCCTGCCGCTGTGCAGGTCGATAATCCGCGTTTGCTGGAAAAGCTCGACGGCCTGGGTTGGACTATCCTGCGTGTTGCGGTTGGCGGGCAAGCGGATGGCTTGCCAGGGCTGCGCCGCTGTTACCGCAGGGTCAGTGATCTACTTGCCTATGGCCGCGATCTCCTGCCGCAAACACGCCTATTGACCCTCACCCGTTATCGTCTGCCGGTCATGCTCTGGCGTCATCGCAACGACGACGCGCTGGACGAGCTGCTCAACCCATTGCGCAAGGTGCTGGCCAAGGATAGCAATGGGCAACTGCTGGCGACCTTGCGCAGTTGGTGCGAGCACGACGGGCAAAGCCAGGCGTGTGCCGATGCCTTGGGCATCCACCGCAACAGCTTGCGTTACCGCATGGAGCGTATTGCCGAACTCAGCGGCGTCGACCCGCTGACCCTCGACGGTATGCTTACCTTATACCTGGGCGTGCAGTTGTTGCCTCAGCCTCTGGAGGCGCAGGCTTTGTAGAAATGACCAACAAACCCCACCTGCACTTGTGCATCGGACCGGCGTCATTGCCCAGGCCAACTGGCAGCATGGGCATTATAAAAACCGGAGAAAGCCCATCATGAAGATCATCATCGCCCCCGACTCGTTCAAGGACAGCCTCAGTGCCGCAGGCACGGCCCAGGCCATTGCCGAAGGGTTGGCCCAGGTCTGGCCGGATGCGCAGTTGGTCGAATGCCCGATGGCCGATGGCGGTGAGGGCACGGTGGATGCGGTACTTGCCGCGTGCAATGGCCAGTTGCGCCGGCAAACCGTGCGAGGCCCACTGGGAGACGAAGTCGAGGCGCGTTGGGGCTGGTTGGCCGACAGCCATACCGCAATTATCGAGATGGCCGAGGCCAGTGGTTTGCAACTGGTCGCGCCCGGCCAGCGCGACGCGTGTTCGACGACAACATATGGCACCGGGGAGTTGATCTGCGCCGCCCTGGATGCGGGGGCGCAGCGTATTATCCTGGCGATTGGCGGCAGTGCTACCAACGATGGCGGGGCTGGTGCGATGCAGGCCCTGGGTGTGCAACTTTTTGACGCAGAAAGTCAGCCGCTGTCCCCGGGTGGGCTGGCGTTGGCGCGCCTGGCGCGTATTAGCCTTGAAACGCTCGACCCGCGTTTGGCGCAGGTGCGTTTTGAGATCGCTGCTGACGTCAATAACCCCCTGTGCGGTCCTCACGGTGCCTCAGCGATTTTCGGCCCGCAGAAAGGTGCGAGTCCCGAGCAGGTGGCACAACTGGACGCCGCCCTTGACCATTTCGCCCACCACTGCGCCCAGGTGCTGCCCAAGGATGTGCGCGACGAACCCGGCAGTGGTGCTGCCGGTGGTCTGGGCTTCGCCGCCAAGGCATTCCTCGGTGCGCAATTTCGTCCGGGCGTGGAGGTGGTCGCCGAACTGGTCGGCCTCGAAGACGCCGTACGCGGCGCCGACCTGGTCATCACCGGCGAAGGCCGCTTCGACGCTCAGACCCTGCGCGGCAAGACCCCGTTCGGGGTTGCGCGCATCGCCAGCCAGCACGGCGTACCGGTCATTGTGATCGCAGGCACCTTGGGCGACGGTTACGAGCAGATGTATGCCCACGGTGTGGATGCAGCATTTGCCCTACCGTCGGGACCAATGAGCCTGGAACAAGCCTGCAGCGAGGCGCCACGCCTGTTGCGCGAGCGCGCCGCGGATATTGCGCGGGTGTGGCGCCTTGCTGCTAATCGCTGACCCCCTGCGCCAACCGCTCCACCCACTGCTCCTGAAACGCTTGCAGCGCCGCACCGGGTTGCTGCAATTGCACAAACTCCAGCATTGGGTCTTGCACCGCTGTGCGCACGCCGCTTAATTCCTCGAGGGTCGCCAACCCGCAAAACGGTACGTAGGCTTCGCTGTAACCGCCTTCATGCACCAGCACCAGGCGGCCCTGGCACAAACGCTCGGCTGCCTGGCGCAGGCTGCGGGTCATCAGCCGGAACGATTCGCTGTGCAGCAACATGCGCGCCAGTGGGTCGACGGCGTTGGCGTCATAGCCGCAGGCGATGATGATCAACTCTGGCTCGAAACGCTCGAGGGCGGGCAGCACAATGCGTTCCATCGTATGCGCATAGGTTGCGTGACCACTGCCCGGCGGCAGCGGGATATTGATGTTGGCGCCCAGGCCGGCACCCCGGCCACGATCCCGTTCGCCGCTGTAGCCCGGTGGGTAGCAAGCGTTCTGGTGCAGTGAAACCGTCAACACATCGGCGCGCTCCTCGAAGATTGATTGCGTGCCGTTACCGTGGTGCACGTCCCAGTCGATCACAGCGACTTTGCCGAGCCCGTTATGGACCTTGGCCGCTTCGATGGCAATGGCAATATTGGCGAGAAAGCAGAAGCCCATGGCGCTGTCTGCCAGACAGTGATGCCCAGGCGGCCGAGACATGGAATAGGCATTGTGCGCCTGACCCTTGAGCACCGTGTCTACGGCGGCGATGGTCAAGCCCGCAGACAGTTTCGCGATCTCGTAGCTGCCCGGCCCAATCGGCGCCTGTGGGCCGAGCTCGCCGCCGCCAGCATCGCTCAGGGCCTTGAAGCGTTGCAGATAAGCGCTGCTGTGCACCCGTAGCAGGTCTGCTTCACTGGCCGGCGGTGCGCTAAGCAGGTGCAGATGACGCGTCAATCCAGACACATCCAACAAGCTTTTCAAGCGGCGTTTGGTCTCCGGGGATTCGGCATGACCGCTGCCCGCCGGCGGTTGTACCCAGCCGCCTACGGGTAATGTCAGCGCGTGCGCACCTGCGCTGTGCCACAGGCTCATTTCATCGAAGAAAAATGCGGTGGTTCGGTTCATACCGGCTCCAGTTCGGTGAGGTGGTTGGGACGGCTGGTGAGGATCATCACCAGGGAAAGCAACGTGATGACGGCAGCGCCCAGCAGCAGGAGGGTGAACCCGCCGCTGGCCTCGATCAGGCGGCCGGCAATCGCCGGGCCGATGGCCAGGCCACCGCCGATCACCAGGTTGGAGGCGTTCATGAGTTTGCCGCTGTGATCAAGATCAGCCAGGCAGGCCAGCACCAACGGCAGGATGAACGTCCAGGTGAACTTGAACAGCAGCGCCGCCAGGGCAAAACGCAGCAGCGCTGGCTCGCCGAGCAAAAGCAGCACAGCCGTCGCCATCAGCGCATAACCCCCGAGCAACAGCATTGCTCGGGGCAGTCGCCTGCCAATCAGCGACGCGCTCGCGGCGCCGGCAATGCCCATTACGGTTGCGATGGCGAGTACCTCGCCACTGTGTTGTGGGGAAATCCCGACACGGGCGCCCAAGGCACCGATAAAGGTCCAGACACCGCCCAGGCTGATGTAAAAGGCCAGGACTGCGCCGACCCCCAGCACGGCTTTCCAGCGTGAGCCAGGCAATGAAGGGCCGTGGTTTGCCGGTGCCGTGGCATTGCCAGCGGGAAACGCCCGGGCCAGAGGCAGCAACAGGGTCATCAAGCCCGCCAGGATCAGGTAGCAGGCGTTCAGTCCAAACCGCTCGAACAAGCCCGGCAGTACGATCAGCCCGAGTGCACCGACGACTAATTGGCCCATCACCCACAGCCCGTAGACACGGCTGGGATTGGCGGTAGTGGCGGCGCTGGCCAGGCAGAGGATCATCAATGAGCCGCCGGCCAGGGCGCTGGTACAGCGCAGCGCCAGTAACGCTGCATAGGTGTCGGCGCGCATCGACAACAGATTGGCCACGATAAACAGCAGCGCTGCAATCAGGGCCGCGGCGCGCCAATCAACGCGCTTGAGCCACCACCAGGCAGGCAAGGTCGCCAGGCTCATCGCGCCCAGCTCCACGGAAAACAAATCGCCAATGCGTGCCGGGCTCAGTTGCCATTCGCTGGCCAACTGCGCGGCCACGGCGGGTGCGGTCATCAGGATGGTCGGGGTGATGGCGGCAAACAGCACGATTGCTGCCAGCCGTGCCTTTGCCGCAGAGGGTTGAGTAGGCATTTTCAAACTCCAGGAATGGGGATCAGAACACATGGACCAGACGCAGCAATGCCTCGGTCCCGGCATAGCCGTTGGAGGCAGCGACGTTTTGCGAAAGGCTGACCATCAGTTGGTTCTGGGTGTCGAGCCAATGCCCCAGTTCCAGGCCCAGTTGCGTGTAGCGTTTGTGGGTATCGTCGATACGGCGATTGTTGATGCGCAGCGCACCACCATCCGCCTGGATCAGGCGCAGTGCCCCGTAAGTGGCGGCGCTGAAGTCATAGGACGCGAAGGCTTGCAGGCGGTACAGCGGGGTTTGCTTGAGTTCGCTGCCAAAATAGTCGTCATTCTTGGCGTAAAGCTGAGCTTCGAGGTTGGCTTCCAGCACCCAGTTATCGCCGATGCCCTGGGTGTAGTTGTAGACAAAGGTGGCGCCCCAACGGTTGGCACCCGGGGACACATCCGGGTTCTGGCTGTGGTACTCACCTAGCGGCACGCTGATCAGGCTCAACAGGCCGCTGTAGGTGCGCGATGCCGGGTCGTTGATGAAAAACAGCGTGCCGCCCACTTGTGGATCGCCCAGGCCGCGCTCGCGGGTGCGCTGCTCAGTGCCGGGCAAGCGCGCCGTAATGTCGGCAAATGGCAGGATGAACTGCGGCGTACACAGCGTGCCGCAGGCGTCGGTGAAATACACCTGGCGGTAGGCCAGGGCGTTGACCTTGAGGTCGGCCTTGCCGGTGCTGTCGGCGGGCCCATGGAAATCGCCGGCACGGGTGGCGGGCAGGTACACCACCCCCAGGCTGGTGCCCGCCGGTGCGCCAAAAAAGTCCCGAGCGTTAAGGTCGGCAGCCTGGCTGTCGAGGCTGAGCAGCGTGCCGCCAAGCAGCACTGTGATCTTGCATAGAGGTGAATGAATCATGGCAAGGCATCTCTTGTAAGCGGCAGCCAAAAAACGGGCAACAGCTGCCCGCGACCGTGAAAACGAGCGTGGCAAAGTCTTAAGTTGAAAGGGCGAGGATCAGTCGGGTGGGGCGTGTACCAAGTGCGCTATACGCGCCTTGTCGTTGACCCCCAGCTTGGTGTAAATGGCGCGCAGATGGTGACGTACCGTATTGGGTGAAAGGCCAAGGTCGCGGGCCACTTGCTTATAAGTCTTGCCCTCGCCAAACCCCTGGGCCACGTCGTTCTCTCGCGGGCTCAACTGGGGCAGTGCACGGTTGAGGCGCGCCGCCAGCAGCAACTGGTCGCCCACTGCCGAAACCTGGATGTGAATGTGCTTGCCGGCATGGCCGCGTTCATCCAGTTGTACCGGCAGGGTAGGGCCGCTCCAGCGCGGCCACTCACTGAGCAAAATGTCGATAAAGCCGCGCTCGGCGCATTGCAATACGCCTTGAGGGTCGCATACAGCCAAGGCGAGGTTGCGTGGGCTGGTCAGGGTTTCACGCATGGCCACCAGCGTGCGGATCTGGTTCGCGGACACTGCCGCCACCAGATGCAACATCAGATTATTGAGCAGCAGGCAGTCATGGGTGTTGAACCTGGGCGCACCGGGTTTGCGGTATAGCGTCAGGTGGTCGCTGAGGTGGGTTTGCGGGTCGATATGGATCACGCACAGCAATTGGCCCAGGCCGTGGCGCTGCCCCAGCCAATTCAAGGCGCTGCCATTGGCCGGGTCGCGCATGTCGATGATCACGGCCTGGCCGGGTGTTGCATGCACTCGGCCGACGGTCACGTCCAGATGGCGGATCGACTGCCAGTCCGCCACGTAGTGTGGTGGTAAATGGTACAGGTAGCTGTTGTGCTCCTCCGGCATACCGTCAATCACCGCCGCGCGCCCCCACCAGGCACTGTCAAATGCCAGCAACTGGCTCAGCCGTGCCAGGGCATGGTGCTGGAAATGTTCGATGTCTTGATGTTGGGCCAGGCGCTGCAGATCCAGGGCCAGGGTACTGAAGGCCTGCAACAGGCCATTGGGATCAAGGCGACTCATAGGTATTCCTCTGTGGGACTTTTTTTGTTGTTCTCGTCACAGGGTGAAGGCCGGGGCCTGGGGTCAGGGGGCAGGGCCTGGGTTGAGTATCGATGTTGCACGGCTGGACTGCTATCGTTCAGATGCAGGATGGCACTGGTTGATGTGTGGGAAAACGCCGGGCTCGTCAGGCGGCTGACTTTGCCCCTACACTGGTCCGCCATTGGTCTTTCAAAGGATGAAACGCAATGCACACACCTGAGCCCCATATCGTGATCCAGCGCTTTACCGAGGCCCACCTTGAGGGCGTCGCCGCGCTCTACAACGAACCGGCGGTCTGCCGTCAGGTGCTGCAAATGCCTTTCCAATCGGTGGAAGCCTGGCGCAAGCGTTTGGTGATGGATAACGAGCGGCGCTTGCAGCTGGTGGCAGTACATGGCGGTGAAGTGGTTGGCCAACTGGGCCTGGAACAGTACCTGCGCGTGCGTCAGAGCCATGTCGGTTCATTCGGCATGGGCGTGGCGACTGCCTGGCAGGGCAAGGGCGTCGGCTCGCGGCTGTTGACCGCCGCGCTGGACGTCGCCGACAACTGGATGAACCTGCACCGCGTGGAACTGACGGTGTATGCCGACAACGAAGCCGCGCATCACCTGTATCGCAAGTTCGGCTTCGAAGTGGAGGGCCGGTTGCGCGATTACGCCCTGCGTGACGGTGCGTTTGTCGACACCCTGAGCATGGCGCGCCTGCGCAAGTCGGCTTAATCCGCTAGAGCAAACGCCACCGCAGCCTGCGCATGCAGCGCGGTGGTATCCAGCAGCGGCAGGGCGCTGTGTTCGGGCTGGATCAACAGGCAGATTTCCGTGCAGCCGAGGATGACCGCCTGGGCGCCGCGCGCGGCGAGCGCCCGGATCACCCGCTGATACACCTGGCGCGAAGCGTCGCTGATGACTCCCACGCACAACTCTTGATAAATGATTCGGTGCACTTGCTTGCGCTCTTCCGCGTCCGGTATCAGCACGGTCAGGCCCTGGGCGGCGAGGCGGGATTTGAGGAAGTCCTGTTCCATAGTAAACGCGGTACCGAGCAGACCCACCGTCAAGGTTCCGGCCTCAAGGGCTGCGGCCGCCGTGGCGTCGGCAATATGCAGGAATGGAATCGACACCGCCGCCTCAATACCCGGCGCCACCAGGTGCATGGTATTGGTACACAGCACCACGCACTCGGCGCCCCCTGCCTGCAAACGGCGCGCGGCGTCCTCCAGGATCAGCGCGGTATCGTCCCAGCGCCCGGCGTGCTGGGCCTGCTCCACCGGGCCGAAGTCCACGCTGTACAGCAAAATCTGCGCGCTACGCAAAGGGCCAAGCTGGTCACGTACGCGCTGGTTGATGAGGCGGTAATACTCGGCGCTGGATTCCCAACTCATGCCGCCGATAAGGCCGATGGTGCGCATGCAATGCTCCGGACAAGGGGGTAGGGCACCACCTTACTCATTGACGGTGGGTTCGTCATACGCAGTTGCCGACAAAATCACCGGAGCAGTTTTTAACCCATACGGTAATGCTCTGCATCTGCCATGATCAGGCTTGGCAACCTGGCTCACCCAAGGAAATCCGCAATGGACGATGTACAGCAACTGGGCGAGATGCTTCGTCATTACGCCGATAGCGAAGCACACAAACAACAGCAGTTCGACCTGCAATCAGCACGTTGGGCGCAGAAGCTTGGCGAGCTGTTCGGCCAGATTGAACAGTGGCTGGAGCCGGTAAAAACCGTAGGTTTGCTGGAAGTTCAGCGTGAGGCTTACACCGCCAGCAGCCCGAGCGTACCGGTGGAGAGTTCACCCTTCAAGAGCGAAAAACTCAGCGTGCATATCACTGGTAAAAGCGTGGAGTTCGTGCCGGATGTGATGGGCGTCGGTGGTTTGATTTCAGTGTCGGTGATGGGCCTCACCGCCGCCCGCCACGGCAGTGTGTCGCTGGTCCTGCCGGTGGATAAGCACGACTGGCTGTGGAAGAAAACCAACGGCCTGAAAGACCCGGACACCTTCGGTTTCGACGCCAACTTCCTGGCCACTCAGCTACAGAGCCTGATCCCGCGCGAACGCGCATGATCGGCACAGAAAAAAACAGGCTGTGCATTTAATCAGGTGCATTGCCCAAGTATTGGCTATACCTAAAACTCATTCTTACGATGATGGTCGCCAGGGAGTTCAACAATGAAATTAAGGCTCATGATCAGCACACTGTGCGTCGCCTCGCTCGGCATGGCAGGCTGTGCCAGCAAGGTGCCGCAACCGGATGAGTATTCAGGGTTTCTCTCCAATTACAGCCAGCTCAAGGAAGCCAAGTCGCCCTCCGGGGCAGAGGTGATGCGCTGGGTCGATCCGCAGTTGGACTTGAGCCGCTACACCGCGGCGTACATCGAGCCTACCCAGTTCTATCCCAAACCCCAGGCCACCGCAAAGATTCCGGACAGCACCCTGCGGGGCATCAGCGACTATTACAACCAGGCGCTCAGGCGTGAACTGGCCAAGTCACTGCCCCTGGCCAATGCTCCAGGCCCAGGCGTGATCGTGGTGCGTGCGGCGATTACCGCCGTGAGCAGCAAGACCGAAAGCCTCAAGCCCTATGAGTTTATCCCCGTGGCGCTGGTGGCCGCAGCAGTCAGCACCGGCACGGGCATCCGCGATCAGGAGACCACGCTGGGCACTGAGGCGCAGTTCCTCGATGGAGGCACGAACAAAGTGGTGGCCCAGGTGGTACGCAAAGGCACCGGCAAGCCATTGGCCAACGACTCACAGGTGCTCAAGGCCGACGACGTGAAAGTCGTCATTGACGGCTGGGCGTCGGACCTGCATCAGTCCTACGTGAAGCTCAAAAAACATTGAGCCTCGGCAAGCCCAGGTGCTATTTCAGCGGTGTCAACAGGGGCAGCTTCCATTGACCGTTACCCACCTCGGGCTTGGGCAGGTAAATACGCAGGATCGCATAGAACGGACCGGGCGGGGCCGGCAGCCAATTGCTCTGTTCGGCCTTCGGTGGCTCGTGGTGTTGCAGCGCCAGGGTGAGGCCACCGTCGGCGTCACGCTGGAGGGTCGATAACATCCGCGAGTTGATCAGATAGCGTTTCTTGTGGTTAGGCACCAGCATTTTTGTCTTGGCGTCGTACAGGGTCAGCGACCAGAACGCATCGGTCGGTGGCAGCTGGTCCTTGGCAAAATGCACGGTGTAGCTGTGGCGTGCGCCATTGGCCGGCTTACCCTCACTGTCGACGACGTAGGTCAGGTGCGCCGCTTCGTCGCTGGAGTGACCGAAAATGCCTAACTCGGCACCGGCGTAGCGATACAGGTAGTTGTTTTGCAGGCGGTCGCGGCTACCGAACAGATCAGCCTGGACAACCTGATGAGTGTCGAGTTTGTCCTTTTTGAACGCGGCAAATTCGGCCCGGCCATCGGCGATGCCTTCTTCCAGGGCCTTGCGCTGTTCTGCTGTCAATTGGTTGACCTTGAACGGCGCACCCGGCGCTATGCCGATTTTGGCAAAGCGCGCCAGCAGGTCTTTTTCGCTGTCCTGTGGGGCGGCGAAGGCCAGCATGAAGTTCAGGTAGCGAAACAGTTGCGGGCCTTCGGTCATGGTCGCCGTCGGCTTGGGCCATTCGATCTTCGGCACCTTGGCCGGGGCAGGCTGCTTCACATAGCTGCTCAGGGGCTGCACTTTGTAGCCGCTCTGGATTTGCTTGACCTTGGCCAGGTCCTTGTCATCAAACAGTTGCGTGCGGTACAGGGCGTAGGCGATGTTGCTTTCGCTGTAGACCACGCGGTCGATGTCCACCGGTTGCTGACCTTTCCAGTCAGGCCCGGCGATCATGTAGTGACCGCCGTTGTTACCGGTGCTGCGGGTGCCCAGATAAGCAATGTTCTGGGAATAAAGGTCGATCAACTGCACCGAGTAGTAGCGCTCGTCTTCAATCCTGGGCAGGGTCAGTACCAGAGGCTCTTTGCGCAGATCCATCCACACGAATGAGTAGGGTGTGTCCGCGTTCGGGCTAGGGAGCGCGGTGTCCTTGGGGGTCAGTACCTGCGCGGTATTACCGATATGGTTGAACGGCGCCTTGAAGTGGGCGCCGCCCTTGTCAACGGCCTGGGTGTAGAGCGTCTTGTACATTTGCACCACCGGGAAACCGTACAGGTAGGCTTCCTTGGCGATTGCCCGGGCTTCACTCGGGCTGGCGGTGAAGTCAGCCCAGGCGCCGGTACTCATGAATATCGAGAGGCTCGCCAACAGCAGGCGCGTCGGTTTTCCAATCATGTTGTTGCGTCCTTCCTGAGTTCTGTCTAAGAGCGTGAGGTGAAGGCGCAGAGTTTCCAGTTTTATTGGCCGAACGTCACGTTAATCCCTTCGCCGACGCGGACAGATCCTAAAGGAGGTGTCAGGCTGGAAGCATTGATTTGACTTTGTCACGTAGTTGGTCGATGGAAAATGGCTTGGCGATCACCTGCATGCCGGACGTCGCATCAATATTTTCGGCATAGCCACTGGCAAATAGAATAGGCAGGGTGGGGCGCAGTTCGCGGACCTTGGTCGCCAGCTCCCTGCCATTCATGTCTGGCAGGCCGACGTCGGTCATCATCAGGTCGATCACCTGGCTAGTGTCCTGCACCATAGAGAGTGCCTCTTCGGCGTCAGCGGCCTCAAGCACCTTGAACTCCAACTCTTCGAGTACATCGACGATCAGCATGCGCACGATGGCATCGTCTTCGACTACAAGGATGGTGGATGCTTCAGCGGACATAAGGGAGATTCCTGAAAAATAAAGGGCGTGTCTTCAACGCTTGAAAGACCATTCTCTAATGAGTCGCGCCGATCTCGGCAAGTTCCGTTGCGGTGGGGCATTGTGAAGGGTATGCGAGCAAATGTCGCGGGAACAAAGGGAAGAACGTCAATGGCACTGCGCAACCATGCCATTGACGCAAGTGATTCAAACGAAGGTCAAAGATTTGCGGTGATCAGCGGATAGGGCTCGTTGTACGGCACGGTGTTGACAAAGCTCTGTTCGTTGAAATAACTGACGTTGAACTCTGGTACGCCGCTGGCAACGTCGACGGGTTTAAGCGTGCCGGCGGCCCATCCACTGTTCAAAGAGACCTCCAGCCCCCGGCGCATTGAGGCCTCATCCGCAAACGTCGCCAACCCGAAGTTGGGGTTGAAGAAAAACCATTCTTTCTCGTTGTTTTTGTTCAGGGTGACGCCTGCGAGCAGCCCATGATCTTTGGTACTGATCGCCAAGAGTGTCGGAGGAGTTGCCTTGCTGAGATTGTCGATAATGTCGGTGTACGGCAATTGGCTGAAAGGTTGCGTACCGTGATACTGACTACTCAAAACCTGATGCATTTGGTTCAGTTGCTTACGAAAAGCCTTTACGTTGGGGTCGTCAGCATTCCCAACTGCTTTCATGAAGTTACTGATGAACTGGTCCCTGCGACCGCGCAGAATCGCCAGCGCCATGGTATTCACGATAGCTGCGCACTCCCCATTAGAAGCCAGGTCCGTTTGGCTGAGGTAGAGGTTTTGCGGCATTGCGTAGGCTTTACCCCCTTGGGCAACTATCTCATTTTGAAAAGCTTTGTAATGTTCAAGGCTAGTGTGCGCCATGCGTTTCTGTATTTCCTTGGCCAATGTGCCTACCGCCTCAGGATCATTGGTCTTCGTGACTGCCAGATCCCTAACCTCCGATTGCTTCATCGTTGGGTGGTAGCCTGGGACATCTTCGACCCGGCCCGAGTTAAAGCCTCGCATGTAGGCAACGCTATCATTTCTCTGGGCGCTCTCTAATGTGTCTCTGAATATCTCGCGACTGGTGGATGGATTGGGCGCGGCATACCTGGCTATCCAGTCAATAAAGTTACTGTTTATTTGACCATTGGCGGCAACGGTCGCAGGTGTGAAATCATCCAGCGCAGCTCCATAAGGCTTCTGCGTGATAGGGTCGTAGGCGTACCACTTGCCCTCTCGAAACACAGCGCCGCCTTCGACCGTCTGCTCTGTAACCTTGTAGGTGCCGGTTGCGACGATGCCCTCCTGTTTACTGGCGGCTTTAAGCAGGTCATAACTACCGGTTGCGCCTTTGAGCATGTTCACGCATTCGAGCCCCTTGGTCGCAATTTTATGTAGCACGGTCCCAACCCCGGTTATCCCGCCGACCAGACCGCCGAGTACGTTGAGTGATTCAATTGCCATTGCACCGAAGAGCTTTGCTGTCTTCACGGCCCTGGCGCCAGCACTCAAGGTCCGCACGCCCTTGAGCGCGGCATTGCCGGCTTGCGCAGCTTTGCCCACGCCAAAAGTGAGGAATCCGAGGATATCGAAGGCCAGGTCAGATACCGCCTCGCCGTAGTTGCCTTGCCGAATGTTGTTAACGGCAGGCCGAAATGGGATCAAATTGAGCAGGAACTCACCCACCTGACTATCGCCCATCCGATCATGCTCGAAGGAAGTAACGCTCTTGGCGTAATTGAGCAACTCCTTGCGGTCGAGGTCCATTTTTTCCAGGTAGAAACTGGCAATCGCATTGGTTCGGCTGGAGTCGAAGCTATTGGGAATCGCATCACTGCCAGGTTTTTCTGCAGAGTCAGGGGCGGGCGAGTTAGTGAAAGGGTGATAAGGCCTTGATATCGCGTGGAGTTGTTCCCCGGCCTTATTGGTTTTTTCTACGGGGAGCAGGCCAGGGAAATTTGAGATCAGCTCGTTTTTTTTCTCGATACTGCCGGTGCTGGTGTTGATGTGGTAAAGGGTTTCCACACCTTCTCGGGTGGTTTTCACATACAAGGTACGGTCACGTTTGACCAACTCTAATCTGCCGTTCTTTGTTTTGCGGTATTCATCGTTGTAGAAGTATTCAAGTTTGCCGAATTCAAAGTTTTTGCGATCTTCCAATGGCAGCTCGCCAATCAGATGTTTGACCATCCCATGGTGGCCTTTCTTTTGTGCCGTTATAGCCTTTTCATATTGGTCCATGAAGTTTGCGGTGATGTCACATTCTTCGGTGCGTGCAAAGCGATTGAATGCAGTGATCGGAATCCGTTTGTCGTTGGTGATCCATGCGTATTTTTCCCCTAGACGCTCCCCCTCCAGCAGAATATCGAGCATGGAGCGCATTCTCGGGTCACCGCGCAGAGGGCCGTCTCCGGTGTAACGCATGGCCAATACTCGGGCTTCGAAAACCGCCGGATCTACGTCGGGAAACTCAGCTTTCAGGCAGTCAAGCGCCATCTCCGTGCGATTGGGAATAGGCACCTGTATGGAAGAAGAGATATCCGTCAACGATTTCAGATGGTTGTTGTAAGCCACCCTGACCTGTTCGATTTGTGAAGGTGTAGGTTCGCTGTTATGGCGATCCAGCAGGTTTCGTGCCCCACCCCAAAGTATCAGGGCATCGCGCTGGGCCGTTTGAACGGCGTAGGTGTTGGCCGGTAAGGATTCCGCTGCTATCAGCACTTCGGCATAGGTCATGCCGGGAACCCGACCAGGTGTGTGGGCTTCGATTTTTGCGGCGGCGATGGTCAGTTGGGCCCACAGGGCACTGCCGACTTTCACGCTGGAAGGGATGTCCTTGATCAGGTACTCAGGCGCACGGCCGGCCAACAGCAGGTAGGCCCCCACCTTGGCCATTTCCGGGGACGTTTTGCCTTTATCGATCAGCCAATTGGACAGGTTATCGATGATAGTGGACGCAGGCTTACCCCAGTGCTGGTTGCTGGCCAGATCGAAACCGGCGATTTTATTGCGATGAGGAGCGGTGATCGACTCCGGGTCCAACTGCAATGTGATGCCCGCCAAGAGGTAGTCGGTCACGCTGCTGTCGCTGGCAAGGCCTTGCATTCGCTCCTGCAGGTCTTTGCCCATCAACTGTGCCTGCGGGGTACGGATCAGTGCCAGCAGTATTTTAGCCGGATCATCCTGAGGCCCTGTGGTAATGGGTTGCTGGTAGCGCAGGAACTCCAATACACCGCCTTTGGTTTGCATCAATAACGGCTTATCACCCAGCGCATGTTCTTGATTCAGGGTGATGTTACGCAAGCGTTGTTGTTCATCTTTGCTCAAGGGCACCGGCCAGGACAGCGCGCCGCTCAGGTTGCCCAGCGGGTTTTCCAGCGAGCGGCTGGTCACCGTAGACGCGAGGCCCGTGAGTTGGACATGGCTACTGGGCAACGGCAACCCCAGGAACTTCTTGATGAAGGTCTCCAGGGTCACACTGCCACCCGCTTCTTCAGCGTAGGAAGATCCAGGGTGAATATCCAGCGGGGTGCTGCCCAGCGCGGCGAGGACGGCTGAGGGCTGCGCCTCTTCACCCAGTTTCGCCGCAATCTGCTGGAGCTTTTGGCCCAGTGACTTCAAATTTTCTTTGTCTGCCAACTGGGCGACCAAACCGGTTTTCCGGGAAGGTATCAGGCTGGTGCGCGCAGGGGGGGACGATAGGGTCGATTGAGTTTGAGGGGTGTCGGGGGCTTGTGTTTCTTCAGGGAATGGAATGGCGCTTGACACAGAGGACAAAGCACGTCGCTCGATATTCAACATGATAGATAAACCTTAAATGTGGATAGGAAATGCGCCCTCCTAATGGAGCCTCCTTGTCCCGAGACGCCCTCCTGAGTGGAGGGGTGGATGGGGCAGGTTCCGATACTTCCTACTCCGCTGTGTGAGAAATAACGTCAATAACCGAATGTAAAACAGGCAAAGCCATGGCGTATTTTTTGCTCGCGGGTGATGCTTCTTGTGTATTTCGGCCTTAGAAAAATAGCGTTCAAGCGCAACTTTGGGGCAAACTCCCGGTTTTTCCGCATTTGGCCAGGGCATCCCCATGACTCCCACGTCGTCCGTCGATGAAAAGAGCTTTCGTACTCTGT
This sequence comes from Pseudomonas sp. GZJR-8, assembly GCF_002916705.1. Classification (NCBI taxonomy): domain Bacteria; kingdom Pseudomonadati; phylum Pseudomonadota; class Gammaproteobacteria; order Pseudomonadales; family Pseudomonadaceae; genus Pseudomonas; species Pseudomonas sp. GZJR-8. The sequence goes on from NZ_JXSI01000013.1 coordinate 79,243, forward strand.
TGAGCCGTAACGTGGCCCTACCCTTGGGCGTGGGGGTGCTCAGTGCGGTATTTTTCGTCTGCCTGATTACCTATCTGCTTTCGGTGATCCAGTGGGTGGAGCACACCGATCGGGTCATCAATAACCTCAATGAGACGTCCAAGCTGACAGTTGACCTGGAGACCGGCATGCGCGGTTTTCTGATCTCCGGTGACGAGCATTTTCTCGACCCTTATGAAGTGGCCAAGCCGCGAATCATTGCCGACCTGCGTAATTTGCAAGACCTGGTGGCAGACAACCCCCAGCAGGTCGACCGCCTCAAACGCCTGGAAGCCTTGCAGAACGAGTGGAACACCTACGCCCAGTCGATGATTGATATGCAGCGCCAGAACGGTGACTACCGTGGCGCCGTCAAGGCTGGCCGTGGCAAACGCCTGACGGACGAGATTCGCCGGGAGTACGAAGACGCGGTGGCGATGGAGCAGCAGTTCCGCATCACCCGTAACCAAGAGGTCACCCGCACGACGGTGCTCAGCGTCACCCTGTACCTGGTGTTCGTACTGGGACTGAGTGGGTTTCTTGCTTATATCGGTAGAAAGAATTTAGTTTCACTTTCAGACAGTTACAGTAAGAACCTCGCGTCACAACAGAAGATTGCGCGACGCCTCGAACAGCAAGCCTGGCTACGCAATGGCCAGACCGAACTGGCTGAACAGGTGCTTGGCCAGCTGACCCTGAACATGCTCGGGCGCAACATCCTGCAGTTCTTCGCTCAGTACATGGGCTCGGCCGTTGCCGCTTTGTATGTGCGCGATGAGCACGGCGGCCTCAAGCGCGTGGCCACTTATGGGTTCTCCCGCGAGCAAGAGCAGCAGGAGCAGTCGATCTATAGCGACGAAGGCATCGTCGGGCAGGCCGCCCAGCTGGATCGCCTGATTCGCCTGGACGATGTGCCGGTGGATTACTTCAAGGTCAGCTCCGGCCTGGGCGAAGGCGCTACCCGCAGCGTGCTGGTGATGCCGACCAGCGATGAAGACCGCGTCAACGGTGTGGTTGAACTGGGCTTCCTGCGTGCGCTGGATGAGCGCGATGTCGAACTGCTGGAACTGATCGCCGGCAATATCGGCACCTCTATCGAAGCCGCCCGCTATCGCCAGCGCTTGCAGGAAGTACTGGCCGAAACCCAACAGCTCAACGAAGAGCTGCAAGTGCAGCAGGAAGAACTCAAGACCGCCAACGAAGAGCTGGAAGAACAGTCGCGTATCCTCAAGGAATCCCAGGCCCACCTGGAAACCCAGCAGGCCGAGCTTGAGCAGACCAACGAGCAACTGGCCGCGCAGACCCAGACCCTGGCCGAGCAGCGCGACGCCATGGATCGCAAGAATATCCAGCTCAACCAGGCCCAACTGGAGCTCGAAGACCGCGCCGATGAGTTGCAACGCTCCAGCAAATACAAGTCCGAGTTCCTCGCCAACATGTCCCACGAGCTGCGCACCCCACTGAACAGCTCGTTGATCCTGGCCAAGTTGTTGGCAGAAAACCCCCAGGAAAACCTCAGCGCCGAGCAGGTCAAGTTTGCCGAGTCGATCTATTCGGCCGGCAATGACTTGCTCAACCTGATCAACGACATTCTGGATATTTCCAAGGTTGAAGCCGGCAAGCTGGAAGTGCGCCCGGAGAACTCCAGTGTGGTACGCCTTGTCGACGGCTTGCGGGGCATGTTCGAGCCGCTGGCGGCAGATCGCAAGCTGGGCTTTGAGGTGGACGTGCAGGAGGGTGCACCGACTTTGCTGTTTACCGACCGGCAGCGTCTGGAGCAGATCCTCAAGAACTTGTTGTCCAACGCCATCAAGTTCACCGAACAGGGTGAGGTCAGCCTGACGGTCTCCAGGGCGCCAGGGGAGGGCATTGCCTTTACCGTGCGCGACTCTGGCATCGGTATCGCCCTGGACCAGCAGGAAAGCATCTTCGAAGCCTTCCGCCAGGCTGATGGCACCACTAATCGCCGTTATGGCGGCACCGGCCTGGGCCTGTCCATTTCCCGCGACCTGGCGGCGTTGCTCGGCGGCTACATCAGCGTGACCAGCGAAACAGGCAAAGGCAGCATTTTCACACTGGTATTGCCGGAGCAGTACGTGGAGCGTGAGGAAGACGCAGCACCTATCGAGCAACCGCGCCAAGCCGTGGTCGCGCCAAGCCCTGCACCGGTGAAGATTTCTGCGCTGCCAGTCACTGATACCCAGCAGATCCCACGTTTTGCCGATGACCGTGAAAAGGCCCCTTTCAGCACCCGCTGCATCCTGGTGGTGGAAGACGAACCCAACTTCGCGCGCATCCTGTTCGACCTGGCCCATGAGCTGGGCTACCACTGCCTGGTCGCCCACGGCGCCGACGAAGGCTACAGCCTTGCCGAGGAATACATCCCGGACGCGATCCTGCTGGACATGCGCCTGCCAGACCATTCCGGGCTGACCGTGCTGCAGCGTCTCAAAGAACACGCCAACACCCGCCACATCCCCGTGCACGTGATTTCCGTGGAAGACCGCGTCGAAGCTGCCATGCACATGGGCGCCATCGGCTATGCGGTCAAACCCACCACTCGAGAAGAGCTCAAGGACGTGTTCGCCCGCCTGGAAGCCAAGCTGACCCAGAAGGTCAAGCGCGTGCTCCTGGTAGAGGACGATGATCTGCAACGTGACAGCATTGCCCGCCTGATCGGCGACGATGATATCGAGATCACCGCCGTAGGCTTTGCTCAGGAAGCCCTCGACCTGCTGCGCAACAACATCTACGACTGCATGATCATCGACCTCAAGTTGCCGGATATGCTCGGCAATGAGCTGCTCAAACGCATGGCCACCGAAGACATCTGCTCGTTCCCGCCGGTAATCGTCTATACCGGGCGCAACCTGACCCGCGATGAAGAAGCTGAGCTGCGCAAGTATTCCCGCTCGATCATTATCAAGGGTGCACGCTCACCTGAACGCCTGCTGGATGAAGTCACACTCTTTCTGCACAAAGTCGAATCCCAGCTGTCCCATGACCGCCAGAAGATGCTCAAGACTGCCCGCAGCCGCGACAAGGTCTTCGAGGGGCGCAAGATCCTGCTGGTGGACGACGATGTACGCAATATCTTCGCCCTGACCAGCGCCCTGGAGCACAAGGGCGCCGTAGTGGTTATCGGACGTAACGGACGCGAAGCTATCGACAAGCTCAACGAAGTCGAGGATGTCGACCTGGTATTGATGGACGTCATGATGCCCGAGATGGACGGTTACGAGGCCACGGCCTTGATCCGCCAGGACCCGCGCTGGAAAAAACTGCCGATCATTGCGGTGACGGCCAAGGCCATGAAAGACGATCAGGAACGCTGCCTGGCGGCCGGGTCCAACGACTATCTGGCCAAGCCGATTGACCTGGACCGTCTGTTCTCGCTGATTCGCGTATGGCTACCGAAGATGGAACGTATTTAAGTGGAGCAGTGTTTTTTGGACAAAAGCAGCGACATTGAGCTGCGCCTGTTGATTGAGGCGATTTACCTCAAGTACAGCTACGACTTTCGTGACTACTCCGGTGCGTCGGTCAAACGGCGCGTGGCCCACGCCTTGCGCCAGTTCGACTGCGCGACTATTTCGGCGCTGCAGGAGCGAGTGCTGCACGACCCGGCAGCGTTCATGCAGTTGCTTCAATTCTTGACGATCCCGGTGAGCGAAATGTTTCGCGACCCGTCGCACTTCCTCGCCATCCGCCAGGAAGTGGTACCGCTGCTCAAGACCTACCCGTCGATCAAGATCTGGATCGCCGGCTGCAGCACGGGCGAGGAGGTATACTCCATGGCCATCCTGTTGCGCGAAGAGGGGTTGCTGGAGCGCACGATCATCTACGCCACGGACATCAATCCGGCATCGCTGGAGAAAGCCAAGCAGGGCATCTTCTCCCTTGAGAACGTTCGCGCCTACACAGCCAATTATCAGCAGGCAGGTGGGCAGCGTTCATTTGCCGACTATTACACCGCAGCCTACGATTATGCGATCTTCGACAAGACGCTGCGCGAGAACGTGACCTTCGCCGACCACAGCTTGGCGACCGACAGTGTATTCTCAGAAACACAATTAATTTCATGTCGTAACGTATTGATTTACTTCAACAAAAAGTTGCAGGATCGAGCATTCGGATTGTTTCATGAGTCGCTGTGTCATCGTGGCTTTCTCGTCTTGGGCAGCAAGGAAACCCTGGATTTTTCTGCCTACAGCAAGCAATTCGAACCCTTGGTCAAACAGGAACGGATCTACCGAAAATCATGAGCGAGGCGCATGACCCCCCGATGCGTGGGATTGAAGCTATCGTTGTCGGCGCTTCCGCCGGCGGCGTTGAGGCCTTGCTGAGCATTTTTGGTGAGCTGCCTGTGACCTTCAGCCTGCCGATCATCGCCGTGCTGCACCTGCCGGATGAGCGTCGCAGCCAGTTGGCAGAAGTCTTTGCGCGGCGCCTGAGCATTCCGGTCAAGGAAGCCCGGGACAAAGAGGCGGTCGAAGCGGGCACCTTGTATTTTGCCGGGCCTGGTTATCACTTGTCGGTGGAACATGACCGCAGCCTGTCCCTGAGCCAGGAAGACCGTGTGCACCACTCACGGCCGGCCATCGACTACCTGTTTGCCTCGGCTGCCGATGTGTATGGGCCGCGCCTGCTGGCGATCCTGTTGACCGGCGCCAACCAGGACGGTGCGCAGGGGCTGGCCCACGTCAAGCAATCTGGCGGCACCACCATCGTGCAGGACCCCAAACAGGCACGGATCGCCGTGATGCCCCTGGCGGCCCTGGCCTTGCATACACCTGACCATATTCTTTCCTTGAGCCAGATCGGCTCATTGCTGGCTTCCCTGGAACCCTTCCCATGTTAAGTACTGTCCAGGCCAAACTGCTGATCGTCGACGATCTGCCGGAAAACCTGCTGGCCCTTGAAGCGCTGATCAAGCGCGAGGATCGCCAGGTCTTCAAGGCATTGAGTGCCGACGAGGCGTTGTCCTTGTTGCTGGAACACGAATTCGCCATGGCGATTCTCGACGTGCAGATGCCCGGGATGAACGGTTTCGAACTGGCCGAACTGATGCGCGGCACCGAAAAGACCAAGAACATTCCCATTGTGTTCGTCAGCGCCGCCGGCCGCGAACTCAACTATGCCTTCAAGGGCTATGAAAGCGGGGCGGTAGATTTCCTGCACAAGCCGCTGGACATCCACGCGGTCAAGAGCAAGGTCAATGTGTTCGTCGACCTGTATCGCCAGAGCAAGGCGATGAAGCTGCAAGTCGAGGAACTAGAGCGCAGCCGCCGCGAGCAGGAGCTGTTGCTTACGCGCCTGCAAGCTACACAGGCCGAGCTGGAGCAGGCGGTGCGTATGCGAGACGACTTCATGTCGATTGTCGCCCACGAAGTGCGTACGCCTCTGAACGGGCTGATTCTGGAGACCCAGCTGCGCAAGATGCACCTGGCCCGTGACAACGCCGCCGCGTTTACCCTGGACAAGATGCATGCGATGGTCGACCGCGATGAGCGGCAGATCAAAAGCCTGATCCGCCTGATCGAAGACATGCTCGATGTGTCGCGCATCCGCACCGGCAAGCTGTCCATACGCCCGGCGCGTTTTGATCTGGCGCAACTGGTGCGCAACCTCGTACATAACTTCGAACCACAGGTCGCCGCTGCCGAGTCGTCGATGCAGTTGGTGGCCGACGAGGCTGTGGAAGGCAACTGGGATGAGTTTCGTATCGAGCAGGTGATTACCAACCTGCTGACCAATGCCCTGCGCTACGGGGCCAAAAGCCCGGTGGATGTGCGGGTGTATACCGAGCATGGCGAGGCGCGCGTGGAAGTACGCGACCGTGGCATTGGTATCAGTGAAGCCAACCAGAAGCGCATTTTTCAGCAGTTCGAACGGGTTTCTGCCAACCATGCCGCCGCTGGCCTGGGCCTGGGGCTGTTTATTTCCGAGCAGATTGTTGCCGCCCATGGCGGCACCATTGAGGTCGAGAGCCAGATAGGCGAGGGCGCCCTGTTTCGGGTGTGCCTGCCCCTTGAGGCGGCTGCGTGAAATCAATCGTCAGCTCAACGCAACCTCTGCGTGACCCCATGGTCGTAACTGCAGCAATTGACCGGACAAAGGCTTCCCATGAGTGAAGATGCGCAAGATGTCGTACTGATCGTCGAGGATGACGAATCCATTATGTTTGTGCTGGGTGAATACCTGGCAGGTTTGGGCTACCGGGTCTTGGAAGCGATCAATGGGGAGCAGGCCTTCGAAATCCTTGCGACCAAGCCGCACCTGGACCTGATGGTCACCGATTATCGCCTGCCTGGCGGGATTTCCGGGGTGCAGATTGCCGAGCCGGCGCTCAAGCTGCGACCGGAATTGAAAGTGATTTTTATCAGCGGCTACCCGCAGGAAATCCTCGACTGCAACAGCCCGATCACGCGCAATGCACCTATCCTCGCCAAGCCGTTTGATTTGGATACGTTGCAAGAGCATATCCAGCGTTTGCTTGCATAAGTACACGTCCTCCACCGCGAGGGAAAATCCTCGCGGATGAGTCCAACATCAACCCATGGAGTAATAACTTCAGGTTGGGCAACTCTGCTCACCCGGTGAAAGGCTGACTCAAGCAAAAAGGTAGTGGCAACATTCATATCGATCTTGGTTTTTTAAGCGAGGAAAGTGGTAACAATGTCGGATGACATAACGAAAGTATATTTCAGCCTGTCATGACGGCCTTTTGCCAAGGCGGCGTCGAAATATCGTTGCTTTATATATCCTGATCGGAACCTTCTGACAGATTCAGCCCATTAATCTCGTCGGCGATGAGCCACATTCATCACTGACTTTATTAATTTGTCTTTCAGAAGGTTGACCCATGACCCTATCCAATATTTCCTCAAGCAACCGCCTGTCTGATCCGGTAATGAACTCGCACCCGCTTTCTATCGAGGCGCCCATACAACAAGCCCAAGCCACCGGGGAAACTGGCGATAGGCGGCTGTTGGAGCTTTATGCGAGTGCCATACGCCAAGCAACGCAGACAAACACGGGCGATGAAACAATTGACAATATTCCTAATGACTCGCGGTTTGGCGCATGGTGGCAGCAACTGTACAACGCTACCCATAGCCCGGTTTTCCTGGAATGGGCGAAATCGAAGAATATCGATACCTCACAAGCCATCACCATCAACCCTCACAGTGACGTGCTGACCGTTACGATCAATGGCGAACGTACTGAATTGCGCGGTTCGGAACAAGGCCCCGGCTGGCGGGAGGCTACGGGCCCGATCATGGTGGCCGCGAAAGCGTTGGGGTCTTCCACCGTCGACGCGCCAACCCGCCCAGAGCTGGCGCCGTTGATTCTGGTTGCTCGATTTTATGCTGAGGTACTGCTGCCTTACAGAAAAGAAGAAGTGCTCGCCCGAGCCACGCAGCTTGAACATAATCAGGAATTCGATGTGTTGGGCGCTGAGACTTATGTCGATCTTGGCGCTCAATCGCCCGAGATACTGGAACAGCAAAAGCGCGAGCTAGGCGATAGCGCCAACAAATTCGCGTTGCTTGAAAAACTGAAGAAATTCAACCACGTCCATCCTCAGTTCCTTGCCGGGTATCTGGCCGATACACGGGTCTCGGCCCACCCAGACTCATCCTACCGACAAGACACTCAACAGCCCGACGCCAGTCTGCAAGACCTGCTTCATGCAAACGGCTGGTACGTGCCAAATAATGTGGACGAACTGAAAAATCTGATCCATGTTCTGGGCTCCCCTGCATTGCCTCAAACAACCGACGGAAACTTTGCCGGCGCATTGGCATGGCCCACGCCAATGTCCGCCGAGGACCAGTCTGAACTGGTGCGCATAGTCATTGACAACCAGCCGCCATTGCCTGGCTTGAGCAGTGACGCTCGGCTTGGCAGCGCTGATGTGTTGGGGGCATTGGTAAAGCAGGTCCCCCGTGCCGTACTCGATCAAGGGGATCCAGTCGCCACCGTAGAATGGATCCTCAACAGCGGTGTGGGCCAAAAATTAGGCACGGAGCTGAAAAAGCGAATGGGGGAGGTGGCGCAACACTCCACACCACGGGAAGTATTGTTGACGGTATTGGCTGTGACACTGGACTCACAAAGTCTGGTTGAGGCAAAGCCCGATTACATTGCCGGGTTTAATCTCACCGCGCCCGAGTTCAATCACCAGCCCTTGTCCGTCATCAAACAAGGGCTGATCGATCATCTGGTGCAGACCAACAAAACCACACCAGAGGCCGCGCCAGTTGCAGCAATGCTTCTACTGAGTCGTGCCGCACCAGAGCTATGTGTCAAAGACATTCCCGAAGACGTGACCTATCTCTCAGCTAACTGGCTCAAGCTCAAGGCAGCGGTAGGCCGGCTCGAAGCAACCAGTCCGGGTGCCGCGACACGCATGAGCTTTAGCGAAATTGTTAATTTCGACGCTATTGAGCCTATTACAGACCATGAGCAAGAGATTCAAACGCTGACGGCCTTGCCTGGGCTCCGCGAATGGGGCAAAGCTCATGGCAAGCTCTCGCTAACAAAGGAGCATACAGCTCAACAGCTGGAAGAAACCCAGAAGGCATTCAGTCAGGAGCAACAGCAGATATTGAGCGCCGCTGACGTATTGACGTCCTCACCCCCGACGCAGCGTTCTATAGCACTGGCCGAGCTCAAGGCGCACTTCGGTGAGGACATGCCGTTTGAAGAAAAGAGTATCCGTAGCCACGTCACTCGGACGGATGGCTACAGGTTAACTCCATCGCTTACATTAGATCCTGAAGGCAGTTATTCATTGCTGGACCTTTTTCTGGCGAAGAAGGCAGGGTTGACGGTGGGTTGGTACTCCACCAACCCCAAGATTACTGAAACAGTCATCAACAAACTTTTAACGTTGCCGGATCCGATAACAAAACACAGCGAGGTGTTCGATCAGTACGCGGAGGATTTGTCGCAGGCCTGGAGTACAGTGACCAAAAAGCTTATTTCCAACTTACCTCTGGAAGACCGCAAAAACATCGAATGGGGCGATTTGGAGTTTTATGAAAAAGGTCAGACAACGCGTACGGAAACAATCGCAGGCCGTGCGGGAGCTCTACACTATTCCAACGGTTTTTCACGGCCTAAAGAAGACAGGTCACTGATTATTAAAACCGTTCGTAACGGTGTCGAGACTTACTATGAGTTTGATCCTCAACGCAAGGCGATACGAAAACGAGACGATTGGAAGGACACCTTCCATGAGGGGCCTCAAGGTCCAGAGACTGAAATCCAGTACGGCGGTCTTGGCAAACAATTCACCGTTGATACCATTCAAAAACATCCGGCCTCTGATGACGCCGCCATTAGGCGGGGAGCCCCAGAGAACGAAGATTTCCTACCTGATTCATTTTCCAGTGACCGAAGTAATTTTTTGGGCATGCTGCTCTCTAAAAACATTATAGGATCCTACGGCATGGAGGAGGTGAAGGCCTCCACTCGCGAAGTAACAACGTTTGATCAAGAAAAAGAAAAACAGACGTTTTTTCGTAACCTGATCCTGGGTTTAATACCCGGAGGGTCTGCCGTGTGGAATTTGGCACACGGCAATTACAAAGATGCAGCTGCGGATATCATTTTTGATATCGTGTTATACGCTGCCACCGCAGGGCTAGGAAAGCCGGTTAGTGGAGCATCTCGTGCGGGGTCAAGCCACTTCGGAAAGTTCCTGACTGCTGGCAAATCGACAGCTGGCGTGGGTAACTTGCTTAGGTCGACAACAAACGGTGGGGGAAAACTGGTATCCACAGGCCGTCAGTGGTTCGGCAGGTTGACAGGATCCTCCGACAGTGTCGACTTACTTAAGCTCTCCAATAGACACGATATTGCAATAGGTACTTATAAACCGCTCAACGGCGAGCCAATATCGAACGTCGCTGCGAAGTTCGATGAGGCGACTGGCAGATGGTCACCTTATGATGTAACCAAAAACAAAGTCTATGGCAACCCCCTGGAAAACTTCACCCCTGAAACCGCCAGGTATTTTGAGGACAGCTTGGGCGTTGCAGATGATGTTGCAGATGGCGTCGGTGAAGTGGTACGCCGCAGAAAAAAAACCAATCACCTGGAAAAAAGCCTGGCCAATGATCGCGCAATACATTTAGGGCGCGAAATCAAGGACTTCAAGGTGCTCGGCGATGGTATTTTTTGCTATGTGGATAAATATAAAGGCGTGGAGAGGCTTAATATCTGTGCCCATGGCGTCAATCCGAACTTTAAACAACTTCTCACTGATGAGCCAATGAGTATGTTTTTTAATGGTAAGAAGAACACGCCCGCTGATCTGCTGGAGCATCTTCGCGCTTCGGGTATTAGCCCTGAAAAGTTCAACAATGTACGCTTGTTGATGTGTCACTCAGCCAATGGTTCTGCCAATTCTTTTGGGAGTCAGTTTGGGAAATTAATAAAGCGTGATGTCAAGGCGTTTCAAGGGCCTGTTCGTGCGTATGTCGTGCCTGAACATGTTGATGCTTTAAAGGCAGATATAAACCTGACAAGTCCCGGAGCTTCAACCGCTGATATTAACCAGAGGATCTACAATCAGCTTCAGCTGAATTTATCTCTTGGCACAAGTAAAACCAGCTCTAAAGGAATTAGTGGCTCTCGGTCTGGAAAGGAAATACCCTTTTATTATCGCCCAGTAAAGTTTAAGGCAAGCTAAAACATGATCAGCCCCTTCGTCACAGCGAAAGGGCTGTCAGTTCTGATAAAGGCCCTTACTCCCGAATCATCTCCCGTACTGTGGCCGTTAATAAATCAAACGTAAACGGCTTGGTGATCAACTGCATCCCTGGGTCCAGGAAACCACCGCGCACCGCTGCGTGTTCGGCATAGCCTGTAATGAACAACACCTTGAGTTCAGGTCGAATTTGCCGGCCGATTTCCGCCAATTGCCGGCCATTCATACCGGGTAACCCGACATCGCTGATCATCAGGTCAATGCGTTGTTCGGACTCAATGATTGGCACCGCCGTATTCGCGTCCTCAGCCTCGATAAACCCATAACCCAGTTCCTTGAGCACGGCGCTGACCAGCACCCGTACTGCGGGGTCATCCTCGACGATCAACACCGTTTCCCCTGCATTGGCAAACGGTAGCAAAGTCGGATTGAGCGGTTCCTGGGCTTGGGGCTCGCCGATAAAACGCGGTAGGAACAAGCTGACCGTGGTGCCTTTGTTGACTTCGCTGTGGATGGTCACATGCCCACGAGACTGGCGAGCGAAGCCATAGATCATTGACAGCCCCAGCCCGGTGCCCTGGCCGATGGGTTTGGTGGTGAAAAACGGATCGAACACACGGCCCATCAAGTGTTGCGGTATGCCGCAACCGTTGTCGCTGACACTCAGCTCTACGTAATCGCCCGGTGTCAGGGAGCCGTAGGCGGCGGTGAAGACACTGTCGAGGTGGCGATTGGTGGTTTCCACCCTGAGCGTGCCCCCCGTGGGCATCGCGTCGCGTGCATTGATTACCAGGTTGAGCAGGGCGCTTTCGAGTTGGTTCGGGTCGGCTTCGGCTGTCCACAACACCTCGCTCAAGCGCATGTCCAAGCTGATACTTTCGTTGATGCTGCGTTGCAGCAACTCGCCCATGGAAATGACCAACTGATTGATCTGCACGGGTTTGGAATCCAGCGATTGTCGACGGGAGAACGCCAACAGTCGGTGGGTAAGGCTGGCCGCACGGTTGGCGGAGGTCACGCCCAGGTCGATCAGGCTGTCCAGGTCATCCAGCTTGCCGCGGGACACGCGCCTGCGCAGCAATTCCAGGCTGCCGATAATTCCGGTGAGCATATTGTTGAAGTCATGGGCGATACCGCCGGTCAACTGGCCGACGGCTTCCATTTTCTGCGATTGGCGCAACGCTTCTTCGTTGTTGCGCAGTTGCGCAGTGCGTTCTTCCACTTGCTGTTCGAGGGTTTCCAGGGTGCGCTGCAAACGCAGTTCGCTCTGGCTCAAGTCGATCAGCCGGTCGCGCGCTTCGTATTGGCGTCGACGACCGCGCAGTGCAGTACTGACCAGACTGATAAGCGTCACAGGATGGAATGGGCGCTCAAGGAACGTGACGTTGCCCAGTAGCCCGCTCAAGTGTGAAGAGCCATTTTGTTCACTGCCGCCGTGATGGGTCATCAACACAATGGGCAGGTCCGACCAGGCCGGCTGTCGGTGCAGGAACTCCAGCAAAGGTTCCAGGTTCACGCCACGCAAGGCTTCAGCCGCAATGATGAGCAGGCCGGCACCCTCGTTCAGCGCTGCGCACAAATCCTCAAGACTGCCGGCAACCACACCTTGGTAACCGGCTTCATTGAGCATCATCAGCGCGAGTGAGCTGTCTCGCCCCAGGGGCGCAAGGATGATGGCTCGTTCGAAGGCAGAAGGAGGCGGGGTCACACGTCCTCTTCCTTGAGCAGGGGTGAACCGGCGCCCATGTAGGTCGGAATGCCGCGCAACACGCCCTGGAAATTATCCAGGGGTTGGCCTACGGTCATGCCGCGACTGCTGATACGGTATTCGCGTATGGTCGATTCGTGGGAACCGGTGCGTTTCTTGATAATGGAAATCGCGCGTCGGACCTTGCCCAGTGCTTCGAAATAACGCAGCAGGATAACGGTGTCGGCCAGGTAGGTGATGTCTACCGGGGTTTGCATATCGCCGACCAGGCCGTGCTGGGCAACGGTCATAAAGGTCGCAGCGCCGCGGCGGTTGAGATAGAGCAGCAGTTCGTGCATATGCAGGATCAGTGCATTTTCTTCCGGCATCGCCGCTTGATAACCATTGATACTGTCAATTACCACCGTCTTGATGCCGCGTTCGTCCACACAACGTCGTACCCGATGGGAAAACTCACCCGGGGACAACTCGGCGGCGTCCACCTGTTCGATCAACAGATTGCCGGTCGCTTGCATAGCCTCCAGGTCAATACCCATGTTCCTCATGCGCTCGAACAGCAGACCCATCTCTTCGTCAAAGATGAACAGTGCCGCCTTTTCTCCGCGCTCTACGGCGGCGGCGGCAAAAATCATCGAGATCAAGGATTTGCCGGTACCGGCCGGACCGAGGATCAGACTGCTGGAGCCGGTCTCGACACCGCCGCCCATCAAGGCATCCAGTTCGGCAATGCCGCTGCTCATGGTTTGCCGTACATAGCCACCACGGTGCTCGGCCGCTACCAGACGCGGGAACACATGTACACCGTCTCCCATGATGGTGAAGTCGTGGAAGCCGCCCCGGTATTTCTGCCCGCGGTACTTCACGATTCGCACACGACGGCGTTCGGCGCCGTAGTCAGGGGTTAACTCTTCCAGGCGGATGACGCCGTGAGCCACGCTGTGCACGGTTTTGTCGAGAGACTCGGTGGTCAGGTCATCGAGCAGCAGTACCGTGGCGTCATAACGCACGAAGTAGTGCTTGATCGCCAGGATTTGCCGGCGATAGCGCAGCGAGCTTTGCGCCAGCAGACGGATCTCCGACAGGCTGTCGACTACCACGCGGGTCGGTTTGACGCGTTCCACCACTTCGAAAATCTGCCGAGTGGCTTCGCCCAGCTCCAGGTCGGAGGAATACAGCAAGCTCTGCTGATGCTCTGCATTGAGCAAGCTTTCGGGCGGGGTCAATTCGAAGATATGGATGTTGTCGTCCAGGTCCCAACCGTGGGACTTGGCACCTTGGCGCAGTTCCCGCTCGGTTTCTGACAAGGTGATATACAGCGATTTTTCACCGTTTTTCGCCCCTGCCTGCAAGAAGTGCAGGGCGACGGTGGTTTTACCGGTGCCCGGCTCACCTTCAAGGAGAAACAAATGGCTACGTGATAGCCCGCCGGAAAGAATGTCATCAAGACCTTCGATGCCGGTGGCCGCCTTTTCACTAAAAAGCGCATTGGATGTAGACAAGAAGTGCCCTCAGGTCACGTACAAGTTGGGTGCACGCCGAAGGGGCGCGCCATATTCACTTGACCGTATCGGCATGTGGCGGTTCAACGTTTCTTAAGAATTGCAGTCGTGTAGGAGCGCGCAAGCTCGTTCCTACAGGCCTTGCTGTAAGGCTGGATCATCCGGGTTCTGCTGCTCCAACTGTGCCAGCAGCACCTGGACGTTCTGCAATTGGCCGCTCTCTTTCCAGTAATTGACCAGCAGTACACGTGCTTTGCGATTGGCCGGGTGGCGCTGAACGATCTCTTCCAACTGGCGCTGGGCCGCCTCCAGTTCATCCTGGTCGTGCAGTGTGGTGGCCAGGTCAAAGCGATAATCCTGGTTGTCCGGCTCAAGCTCCACCGCCTTGGACAGGCCGAGCAAGGCATAGGGGCGCTCGCCGTGGTGCAGCAACCACATGCCCAACGCGTGTTGCAGGTAGGCCGACTCCGGATGCGCCGCCAATTGCTGCGCCAACAGTTGGCGCGACTCCTCGCTCTTGCCTTGCTTGTCCAGCAGTTCGATTTGCGCCACGCCTGCTTGCAGGTTGTCCGGTTCCAGGCGCATTGCCTGTTCCAGAGCGTCTTGCGCCGGTGCCAGCATCGCGCTGTGGATGTACAGGCGCGCCAGTTGGATCCAGCCTTCAGCGGTTTCGGGCTGGGCCTTGAGGGTTTTCACAAACTCGTCGAGTACCTGCTGCAAGGGGCCGAAATACAAGCCCAGGGTGTCCGGCGACAGACCGAGCAGGGCATTGGCCGCAGCAAAGCGCACAGCCTGTTCGGGATCATCCAGTACCGGACCGAGCAACAGGGTGCGCTGGCCGCTAGGTACCAGGCCGACGATGCTGTGGATCGCCGCTTCGCGAACCATTGCAGATTCATCGGCCAGGTCTTTATCCGCCAGCTTCAGCGCTTGGGGGCTGGGGTAATTGGGCAATTGGGCGTGCAGGGCGGCACGGCGCTCAGGCGACAGATCAGGCCGTCCCAACTGTTGGTACAACACGCGCGCAGCGCCCGGCTCACCGTTTTGGGCCTGTTTCAACGCCTTGGAATAACCGTGGGCAATGGCGGGCGCCACGGTGACTTGAGGGGGACGAGAGAAAAACCAAGTGATCGACACGATCAACAACAGGGCGCACAGGCCGATGATGGAGTTACGGCGTGACTTTGACATGCGGGCGTCCGAAAGCTGTGGTTGCTAGTGCAAAGCCATCAGCTTCGGTCAGTGCAGGGCCAGTGTCAAACCGGCGTCAGGTCAGCACGTACTCCACCGGTTGCGGCGCAGCAGGCAAGTCGACTTCACCGAGGGCCGCCAGGATCTCGCGCTCCAGGGTTCGCAGGATGGCATCGCACGGCAGGTCGTTTTCGTCAAAGCCAAACGGGTCTTCCAATTCATCGCCGATCGCATCCAGACCAAAGAAGGTGTAGCTGACGATTGCAGTGAACACCGGCGTCAACCAGCCCAGCGGTTCGGCCATGGCGAAGGGTAACAGGATGCAGAACAGGTAAATGGTGCGGTGTAGCAGCAAGGTGTAGGGGAAGGGCAGCGGGGTGGTCTTGATGCGCTCACAGGACGCCTGCACCTGGCTGAGGCCGACTAGCCGAGCTTCCAGCTGGGTGTAGCGCCATTCACTGATCACACCCTGCCGGGCCAGAACGCACAACCGCGCACCGAGCATCTGCAGCACGCTGTCAGGCAAGTTGGGGTGGCTCGCGCGCACGGTAACCCAGGGCTGTATGGCGCGCACCTCATCTTCATGGCGCAAATGCGCGATCAAGCCATGGGCAAAACCGCATAGCTCACGCAACAGCCCGGCCCGCTCGGGGGTATCGCCGAGCACCTGGGTTTCACGAATCAGCGAGCGTACCTCGATGATCATCTGTCCCAGTTGCTTGCGGCCTTCCCACCAGCGGTCGTAGCAGGCGTTGTTGCGAAAACTCATGAAAATCGACAACGACAAGCCCAGCAAGGTAAAGGGCGTAGCGTTGACCTTGGAAAAATAGGCGGGGTGCAGGGTTTCCACCAGCACGATGACTGAAGCCAGCAGCGTGACCAACAGGCTGCGCCAGGCAATGCGCTTGGCAATCGAGCCCTTGAGGGAAAACAGGATGCCCAGCAGGTTGGGCTTGGGGCGAACGATCATGGCAGGCTTCTGTGAGGGTGCAGGCATCAGGGTAGAAGCTGGCTTGCAGAGCGTCCAATCACTTGGATCGACCGTTTGATCGGTGGGACCAATGATCGGCGTAGCCGCCGATAGCAGGATTGGCCAAACCAGTCAGCCAAGTTGAAGGCTTTGACCATTGCCCCTGCAACGCTCTGGAGCGACTATTTCAGCCGATTTATCCAGTTAAAAAGTCCTGAAAATAAAAATACAGAAGGATTGAAACGATGCGTGAGTATTTGGCCGCCACCACCGAGTTTGATTATCAGCGCACTGTCGATGCCGCACTGGCTGGCAACCTGCAGGCGCTCAATGCCTGCGTGGAGTGCTGTGACCGCCACGCGCTGCCAGGGCGCATCGCGTTGTTCTGGGAGGGTCGGGACGGGCGCAGCGCCACGTCGACCTTTACTGAATTGCAGGATCAGGCCGCACGCTTCGCCAATTTCCTCCTGGCCCAGGGCGTCAAGCGCGGCGACAAGGTGGCGGGCCTGCTGCCACGTACGGCCGAGTTGCTGGTGGTGGTGTTCGCAACCTGGCGCATCGGCGCGGTGTATCAGCCGCTGTTTACTGCCTTCGGCCCCAAGGCCATTGAACATCGCCTGACCAGCTCCGGCGCGGCGCTGGTGGTCACCGACGCGGTGAACCGCCCCAAGCTGGCCGAAGTCGCCGGCTGCCCGACCATTGTCACGGTCACCGGCGCCAAGGGCGAGGGCATCGTGCGTGGCGACTATAGCTTCTGGGCTGAGCTGCCCAACTACTCCAACGTCTGCGAGCCGGTGTTGCTGGGCGCGGAGGATCCGTTCCTGCTGATGTTCACTTCGGGCACCACCGGTCCCTCCAAAGCACTCTCGGTGCCGCTCAAAGCCATTGTCGCGTTCCAGGGCTATATGCGCGACGCCGTGGACTTGCGCCCTGAAGACGCGTTCTGGAACGTCGCCGACCCCGGTTGGGCCTATGGCATCTATTTCGGTGTGACCGGGCCGTTGTCCATGGGGCATCCGATTACCTTCTACGACGGCCCGTTCACCCTGGAAAGCACCTGCCGGGTCATCAATAAATACGCGATCACCAACCTGACCGGCTCGCCCACGGCGTATCGATTGCTGATTGCCGGCGGCGAGCAGTTCGCCCGTTCAATCAAGGGCAAGCTGCGCATCGTCAGCAGTGCCGGCGAGCCGTTGAACCCGGAGGTGATCCGCTGGTTCGCCGACAACCTGGAGGTGACCATCCACGACCACTACGGCCAGACCGAGCTGGGCATGGTCTTGTGCAATCACCACGGCTTGACGCATCCGGTGCATGTGGGCTCGGCGGGGTTCGCTTCGCCCGGGCACCGCATCGTGGTGCTGGATGACAACCACCAGGAACTGCCAGCCGGGCAGCCCGGCATTCTGGCCATCGACCGCGAGCAATCGCCGATGTGCTGGTTTGCCGGCTACGACGGTGTGAAGACCAAAGCCTTCGTCGGCAAGTACTACCTCAGTGGCGATACGGTGGAATTGAACCCCGACGGCAGTATCAGTTTTGTCGGGCGCAGCGATGACGTGATTACCACTTCCGGCTACCGCGTGGGGCCATTCGATGTCGAAAGCGCCCTGGTCGAACACCCGGCGGTGGTCGAGGCCGCCGTGGTCGGCAAACCATGCCCTGAGCGTACTGAACTGGTGAAAGCCTTCGTGGTGATCAGCGAGCAATACCGCGCCACCCCGGAACTGGCCGAAGAGCTGCGCCTGCATGTACGCCAGCGCCTGGCCGCCCATGCTTACCCACGGGAAATCGAATTTGTCAGCGACTTGCCCAAAACCCCGAGCGGCAAGCTGCAACGCTTCATTTTGCGCAATCAGGAAATAGCCAAGGCCCAGGCGGCCGTGGCTTGATCCCTTTCAAAGGAAACAACGATGCAGATTGAAAACAAGGTATTTCTGGTCAGCGGCGGTGCTTCTGGCCTCGGCGCGGCCACGGCTGACATGCTCATCGCGGCCGGCGCCAAAGTCATGCTGGTGGACTTGAACGCTGACGCCGTTGCCGCCAAGGCCACGCAACTGGGCGACAACGCTCGTAGCACCGTGGCAGATATCTGCCAGGAAGCCGCTGCCGAAACTGCCGTGAAGGCAGCGGTGGAGGCGTTTGGTGGTTTGCATGGCCTGATCAACTGCGCCGGTGTCGTGCGCGGCGAGAAAATCCTTGGCAAGAACGGCCCGCATGGGCTGGCCAGCTTTGCCCAGGTGATCAACGTCAACCTGATCGGCAGCTTCAACCTCTTGCGCCTGGCCGCTGCGGCGATCGCAGAAACCGAAGCGAATGCTGACGGCGAGCGCGGTGTGATCATCAATACCGCCTCGGTGGCGGCATTCGATGGGCAGATCGGCCAGGCCGCGTATGCCGCGTCCAAAGGTGCGATTGCCAGTTTGACCTTGCCCGCCGCTCGGGAACTGGCGCGTTTCGGCATCCGCGTGATGACCATCGCTCCGGGCATTTTCGAAACCCCGATGATGGCCGGCATGACTCCGGAAGTTCGCGACTCCCTGGCCGTTGGCGTGCCGTTTCCACCGCGCCTGGGCAAACCCGCCGAATATGCCGCGCTGGTGCGACATATCCTTGAAAACAGCATGCTCAATGGTGAGGTGATCCGTCTCGACGGTGCCTTGCGTATGGCCGCCAAGTAAGGAGTGCCTGTATGAACGACCCTATTGTGATTGTCAGCGCCGTGCGCACGCCCATGGGCGGGTTCCAGGGCGACCTCAAAAGCCTGACCGCACCGCAGCTGGGCGCCGCAGCGATTCGTGCCGCCGTTGAACGCGCCGGTATCGCCACCGATGCGGTGGACGAGGTGTTGTTTGGCTGCGTACTGCCGGCCGGGCTCGGGCAGGCACCTGCACGCCAGGCGGCCCTGGGCGCCGGCCTGGACAAGTCCACCCGCTGCACCACCCTGAACAAGATGTGCGGCTCGGGCATGGAGGCGACGATTCTCGCCCACGACTCATTGCGCGCCGGCAGCGTCGATGTGGTGATCGCCGGCGGCATGGAAAGCATGTCTAACGCACCGTACCTGCTGGATCGTGCGCGCAGCGGCTACCGCATGGGGCACGGCAAGGTGCTTGACCATATGTTTCTCGATGGCCTGGAGGACGCCTACGACAAGGGCCGCCTTATGGGCACCTTTGCCGAAGACTGCGCCGAGCACAACGGCTTTACCCGGGAAGCTCAGGATGCCTTCGCCATCGCGTCCCTGACGCGCGCGCAGGAGGCCATCACCCATGGCAGCTTCGCCAGCGAGATCGTCCCGGTGCAGGTCACCGTGGGTAAGGAACAAAAAACCATCCTGCACGATGAACAACCGCCTAAAGCCAGGCTGGACAAGATCGCCAGCCTGAAGCCGGCGTTCCGTGAAGGCGGCACCGTCACCGCGGCCAATTCCAGCTCGATCTCCGACGGCGCCGCGGCATTGCTGCTGATGCGCGAGTCGGACGCCCTTAAACGTGGCCTCAAGCCGTTGGCGGTGATCCACGGGCACGCCGCGTTTGCCGATGAGCCGGGGCTGTTTCCGGTGGCGCCGGTGGGGGCGATACGCACGTTGATGAGCAAGACTGGCTGGCGCCTGGAAGACGTCGACCTGTTCGAAATCAACGAAGCCTTTGCCGTGGTCAGCCTGGTAACCATGAGCAAGCTTGCGATCCCTCACGACAAGGTCAACGTGCATGGTGGTGCCTGCGCCCTGGGCCATCCTATTGGTGCTTCGGGTGCGCGGATCCTGGTGACACTGCTGTCGGCCTTGCGCCAGAAGGGCCTCAAGCGTGGCGTCGCGGCCATTTGTATCGGCGGCGGTGAAGCCACGGCCATGGCCGTTGAATGCCTCTACTAAGGATGACTTATGCTGCCCAATGACGAACAACTGCAAATCAGCGACGCCGCCCGGCAATTTGCCCAGGAACGCTTGAAGCCGTTCGCCGCCGAATGGGATCGCGAGCATCGCTTTCCCAAGGAAGCCATCGCTGAAATGGCCGAACTGGGCTTTTTCGGCATGTTGGTGCCGGAACAGTGGGGCGGTTGCGACACCGGCTACCTGGCATACGCCATGGCCCTGGAAGAAATCGCCGCAGGTGACGGCGCGTGCTCGACCATCATGAGCGTGCACAACTCGGTGGGCTGCGTGCCGATCCTCAAATTCGGCAATGACCAGCAAAAGGCCCAATTCCTCACGCCCCTGGCCAGTGGCACCATGCTCGGTGCCTTCGCATTGACCGAACCCCAGGCCGGTTCCGATGCCAGCAGCTTGAAGACCCGTGCACGCCTTGAAGGCGATCACTATGTGCTCAATGGCTGCAAACAGTTCATCACCTCCGGGCAAAACGCCGGGATCGTGATTGTGTTTGCCGTCACCGACCCGGCAGCGGGCAAGCGCGGGATCAGTGCCTTCATCGTACCCACTGACTCTGCGGGCTACACCGTGGCGCGAGTCGAAGACAAGCTCGGGCAACATGCTTCCGACACGTGCCAGATCCTGTTTGAAGACGTGAAGGTGCCCGTGGCCAATCGCCTGGGCGAGGAGGGCGAGGGTTACAAGATCGCCCTGGCCAACCTTGAGGGTGGCCGTGTCGGCATCGCTTCCCAGTCGGTGGGCATGGCCCGCGCCGCCTTCGAAGCAGCCCGCGACTATGCCCGTGAGCGGGAAAGCTTCGGCAAACCGTTGATCGAGCACCAGGCCGTCGCCTTTCGCCTGGCGGACATGGCCACGCAAATTGCCGTGGCCCGGCAGATGGTGCATTACGCCGCGGCCCTGCGTGACAGCGGCAAGCCGGCGTTGGTGGAGGCGTCCATGGCCAAGCTGTTTGCTTCGGAAATGGCCGAGAAAGTCTGTTCGGCCGCCTTGCAAACCCTGGGCGGTTACGGTTACCTGAGCGACTTCCCCTTGGAGCGGATCTACCGCGATGTGCGGGTCTGCCAGATTTACGAAGGCACCAGCGATATTCAACGCATGGTCATCTCACGCAATCTATAAGGAGCCGATACATGAGTTATGAAACCATCCTGCTTGACGTCCAGGGCCGCGTCGGGCTGATTACCCTCAACCGCCCGCAGGCGTTGAACGCCTTGAACGCGCAACTGGTCAGCGAACTGAACCAGGCGCTGGATAACCTGGAGGCCAACCCAGAGGTCGGCTGCATCGTGCTCACCGGCTCGAAAAAAGCCTTTGCGGCCGGCGCCGACATCAAGGAAATGGCCGAGCTGACTTACCCGCAGATCTACATGGACGACCTGTTCAGCGACAGTGACCGTGTGGCCAACCGCCGCAAGCCGATCATTGCGGCGGTGAATGGCTTTGCCCTCGGTGGCGGCTGTGAACTGGCGTTGATGTGCGACTTTATCCTGGCCGGTGACAGTGCCAGGTTCGGCCAGCCGGAAATCAACCTCGGCGTGCTGCCGGGCATGGGCGGCACCCAGCGCCTGACCCGCGCCGTGGGCAAGGCCAAGGCCATGGAAATGTGCCTGACCGGGCGCTTTATCGACGCCGTCGAAGCCGAGCGTTGCGGGATCGTGGCGCGTATCGTGCCGGCCGATGAGTTGCTGGAAGAAGCGCTGAAAGTCGCTGCCCTGATCGCCAGTAAGTCAGTGCCGATCAGCATGATGGTCAAGGAGAGCGTGAACCGCGCCTTTGAAGTCAGCCTGTCCGAAGGCGTGCGCTTTGAGCGCCGGGTGTTCCACGCGGCGTTTGCGACCCAGGATCAGAAGGAAGGCATGGCCGCATTCGTGGCCAAGCGGGCGCCGGAGTTCAAGGATAAGTAAAACGCTGTGGGAGGGGGCTTGCTCCCGATGGCGGTGGATCAGTCAGCACATCAGCTACTGAACCACGGCCATCGGGAGCAAGCCCCCTCCCACATTTGAACTGCAGTGTTTGACACAGTTTTTTGCAGTGTGTCAGTCAGAGCTGGTAGTGCTTGAGTTCCCTGGCAATCACCATCCGCTGAATCTCGCTGGTGCCTTCGTAAATCTGCGTGATCCGCGCATCCCGGTAGTAACGCTCCACCGGATAGTCTTCCAGATACCCATACCCCCCATGAATCTGCATCGCCTTGGAGCAGACACGCTCGGCCATTTCCGAGGCAAACAGCTTGGCCTGGGAAGCTTCGGACAAGCATGGTTTGCCGGCACTGCGCAGGCGCGCAGCGTGGAGGATCAGCAAGCGTGCTGCGTTCAGCTGCGTTTGCATGTCAGCCAACATGTTGGCCACGCTCTGATGTTCGATGATCGCCTTGTCGAACTGCACGCGATCCCGGGCATAAGCCAGCGCTGCTTCAAAGGCGGCCCGGGCGATGCCCAAGGCCTGGGCGGCAATACCGATGCGCCCACCTTCCAGGTTGGACAGGGCGATTGCCAGGCCCTTGCCGCGCTCACCCAGCAGGTTGGCTTGCGGCACGCTGCATTGGTTGAGCGTAACGGCACAGGTGTCCGACGCACGGATGCCCATCTTGTGTTCGGTGCGGTCGACCACAAAACCCGGGGTGTCGGTAGGCACCAGAAACGCTGAAATACCCTTCTTGCCCAGTTCCGGATCGGTCACCGCAAACACGATGGCCAACCTGGCGCGCTTGCCGTTGCTGACAAATTGCTTGGCGCCGTTGATCACCCATTGGCCGTCTTTCAATTCGGCACGGGTGCGCAGGTTGTGGGCTTCGGAGCCGGCCTGAGGTTCGGTCAGGCAGAAGCAGCCGATGGCCTGGCCGCTGGCGAGTTCGGCCAGCCATGTGTGTTTTTGCTCAGCTGTGCCGTAGTTGAGGATAGGCCCGCAACCCACTGAATTATGGATACTCATCAAGGCGCCCGTGGCGCCGTCACCCGCGGAAATTTCCTCCACGGCCAGCGCGTAGGCCACGTAGTCCACATAGGTGCCGCCCCATTCTTCCGGGACCACCATGCCGAGCAGGCCCAGTTCGCCCATCTTCGCCACCAGCGCGTCGTCGATCCACCCGGCTTTCTCCCAGGCTTGGGCATGGGGAGCAATTTCGCCACGGGCGAAGTCCCGCGCCATGTCGCGGATCATGATTTGTTCTTCTGTGTATTCAAGATCTTGCATGGCTTATTTCTCAATCTGCGCGAAGCTGTGGAAGAAGCTCTCGACGTGGCTGGCATCCAGCGCATTGAGCGTGGGCGGGTTCCAGCGCGGGGCTTTATCCTTGTCGATGATCAGGGCGCGAACGCCTTCAATCAGGTCGCCACGTTCGAACCATTGACGGTCCAGGTGCAGCTCCAGAGCAAAGCACTGTTCCAGCGGGAGGTGCCGACCACGACGCAGCATTTGCAAGGTCACGGCCATGGCCAGGGGCGAGCGGGACTGCATCAGATGGGCGGTAGTCAACGCCCATTCGTGGGTGTCGGCGACCGTAACTGCCTGCAATTGCTCGACGATGCTAGGTACATCCGGCAGGGCGAAGAAGTGATCAATGACCGGGCGCAGGGCCGCCAGCGGCGCATCGGGTAATTGCTGCACCGCCAGTTTGGCGAGCACACCTTGCAAATCCTTGAGGGGGGAATCGCTCCATTGCAACTGGTCGAGCTTGTTGTCCAGGGCGGGGAGTCTGGCACTGTCGATAGACCAGTCGGCCAGCCCGCAATACAGCGCATCGGCGGCACGTATCTGCACCCCGGTCACGCCAAGGTAAGTCCCCAGCTCACCGGGAATACGCGACAGGAAATAGCTGCCGCCTACATCAGGGAAGTAGCCGATAGCCACTTCCGGCATCGCCAGGCGACTGCGTTCAGTGACGACCCGCAGATCCGCGCCTTGTACCAGGCCCATGCCGCCGCCGAGGACGAAGCCGTCCATCAGTGCCACGACCGGTTTACGGTAATGGTGGATGGCCAGGTCAAGGGCATATTCCTCCACGAAGAAATCCTGGTGCAGGGTGTCGCCGTTCTTGAAACTGTCGTACAGCGAGCGGATGTCGCCGCCAGCGCAGAAGGCTTTTTCGCCGGCGCCACGCAGCACCACGGCATAAACCTGCGGGTCATCCGCCCACGCCTGCAACTGCGCCGTCAACTGGCGGACCATGTCGAGGGTGATGGCATTCAAGCCGGCGGGGCGATTGAGGGTGAGGTGGCCGATATGGTTACGCACTTCACTCAGTACTTCCTGCTGAATATCGGCGTGGCTTGCTTCGGATGAAACCTGAGCAGTCATCACTAACTCCCTGCTTTTATTGTTCTTTATCAAGATGTTCGCGGGCGAACCTTCTCGCGATCCTACCAGTGCAAATTTGCCGAGTACAACCGGTAATCATGCAGGTCGTTTTTGCATTTATGCAGCAGGGATCAAGCCGCGCGGTTGGCCAGGACCTCACCGATACTGCGACGTCGTGCATGGCCTTCTGCTGCGTGGATCAGTTGTTCCAGCTCAGTGGGCTCGACATCGTAAAATTGCTCCATTTCGGCCAGCGCCAGCTTGAGGTCGGCCGCTGTAATCGATGGATCGCTCACGGGCTGAATGCCGAGGACGACAGGAGCAGGCTCGGCTGGCCCCTTGGGGTAACGTGTGCGCGTGGCATTGTTATAGAGCAGTGCGCATCCCAGCAGAGCGCCGGCACCCAGCATGACCGGCGCCAGTTCATACCAGCCCAGGGCGATGGACGCAGGGTCGGCCAGTACCAGGGTCATGGCCAGGCCACCGGCCGGTGGGTGCAGGCAACGCAGCCAACAAATCAGGATTACCGTCATGCCCGCCGCCAGGCACGCGCTACCCAGGGTTCGCCCCAGTACCCGTGCCACCAGCAATGCAACGATGCCGGCACACAGGTAACTGCCCATGATCGACCATGGCTGGGCCAGCGCTCCCGATGACACCGCAAACAGCAACACGGCCGAAGCGCCAAGGGGGCCGAGCAAATGCAGGGCGACCTCCATGCCGAATACCTGGGCGCAAGCCCAGACACTGAACATTGTGCCCAAAGCCATGCCGATGCCGGCACGACTCCATTCAGCGGGGCGGGTGTTGATTGCAGCGGGTAACCAGCGAGCGAGCATTTAAAGACGATCCATAAACGGCGGGCGAAAAAAAAGGCCTGCCTGGTTTCCCGGTGCAGCCCTTTGAACGTTCCAACATTTGGGGGAGGAACCCGTGCAGTGTGCCGAGGTTGGTCTGATCGCACCACTGCATATTAATGAAGGTTAAACGCAAATATTATGCAGTTAAAGGGTGTCTCCGAAGGTAATGGGGCCTGCCACAGTGGGCGCTGGTGTGCAGAGTTTGCCCAGCACCCGGTTATTGGCCTCTTCATTGAACAAGCGCTCATGCAGGTTTTCGCGCAATTTGGCGTCGTCGGCCAGTGGCCCCTTCAACGCCACCAGCGCGTCGCGCAATGCCATCAAACGATCCAGTCTTGGTAAAGGTACATTCAACAGTTCCTCTCGCACGGCATTGTCCTCTCAATGAAGTAAGCCATCGCGCTTGGGCAGCCTACAGCGTCCTTGTAGTTATGGCGTGCCTTGACCCAAGCGCTTTCGGGACAGCCCTGACGATCGGGTGGTAGATACTTAACGCACGTGGCAGCGAGTCTACCGTCGGGTTCCAGGCACAGGAAGGGAAAGTGCACCAGCTATTACGCAAAGGAATGTAGGTGTTTTCTTGGTGCTTGTGATGAAAGACGCCTACTGGTTAAAGAGTCGGCGTTCTTTCTTACAATGCCCCTGGAAAAGTGCTCATGGCACCGTGGTTTTTACCAGATGCAACAATACGTAGGGGTTCTTGTCGAACTCGCCGGTCAGCGTGGGCGTGATCGAACGCAAGCGTGGATCGTCCAGCCCTTCGAAGTCGGCCTGGCTCATGACCAACCATGCCGGGGCCTGGATCGGCTTCAATTCAATGGGCAATTGGGTAAACAGCGGGACCTTGTCACAATCGAAGTTGACCATGAACTTGATGGCTTTCGCGTCTTTACCCAGCGCGTGCAGCACCACGGGCGCCGGTTGCTGCAGGACTTGAGCCTTGACGGCGAGGCTGAACGTGCGGGTGTCGTATAACCGACGCTCCAGGGGTTCGACCACGAGGATGTAGGTTGTCCAAAGGGCCAGCACTGCAGCCAGGGCCGGGCCATACGTACGCAGTCGGGACTTGAGCAGTGTCAGCAGCGCCAGGATCTGAAGCAGCCCAAGCACGGCGAAGATCACTTCGAGGTGGGCCAGCGGCTCCGGATAACGCCGCCGCGCCACTAGCAGGCCAATCACCAACAGCGTCGGCAATAGCGTCCAGACGCCCAGCATCAGGCCGCGCAGCCAGGCAAACAGTCGCCCCTGTGTCGCCTGGAACGGATACGCGGCAATGATCGCTGCCATCGGCAACATCGGCAGGATATAGCGCGCTTTTTTCGCCTGGGGCACCGACAGGCCCACCATCACCAGCACACCCGCGGCTGCACAATACAACACTAGCTTCAATGCCGGATCCGGTGTGCGCCGCCCGCCGATCATGACCGCCACCAGTACCAATATTGCCAGCGGATAAGCCAGCGCGTAGTTACCCATGGAGCTGGTGAAGTAATACAGCACACCGCCGGAGCCTTCGCTGCCATCCATGCGCCCCAGGAACTGCATACGAATCACGTCATGCATGAAGTCTTCGCCGCCGCTGAGCTTGGCCAGCAGCAGCAACAGACCGACGCACGCCGCCAGCAGCGCCAACGCCAGCAGGCCGAAGCTGAACAGGCTGCGCCATTGGCGGTTGATCAGGTAATAGCTGCACAAAACGCCTGTAGGGACCACCAGGCCAATCGGCCCACGCAGTGCAAACCCGAGGAGCAGCAACACAAACACCCAATGCAAGCGCTTGGCAGCAGCGAAGTGATCATGGGCATAGCCCAGATAGAACACCGCCAGGGTCACGGCGGCGAGCATCTGGTCCAAGGAGACCGCGCGGGTTTCGCTGACAAAGGTGCTGCTGAGCAACAACATTGCCAGGTTCAACAGCCCCCAGCGCGGGGAGTAGGGCGCAGTCAGGCGGTAGACCAGCATTACGATCACTGCTGACGCGACCGCGGTGGGCAGCCATGCCGTCAGGCTGGTGACCTGGCCCAATGGCAACGACAGCAGCCAGGTCAGCAGCGTTGAAGTCGCCAGGTAGTCGGCATACGGTTGGCCGTAGGTCGTGGGGAAGAAACCAGGCCCGTGGCGCAGCATTTCCTGGGCAAACACCACGAAGCGTGAATCAAAGCCAATAATTGCCTGGTGCCAGTTGCCGGCGATAAACAGCACCAGCGCCAAGAGCCCAAGCCCCAGTGAATGGCGGCGGATTGTGGCGCTCTGCATGGATGGGAAAGCCTTGTTCACCTAGCCGACATCCCTGACCTGTTCCACCCAGTTTTGCTGGGGAATCGGCAACTCGCAGGAATCGCCACGGCCAATGGGGAAATACTTGAAGCCTTTGCGTGTCAGGCGTTCGCCGTCATACAGGTTGCGGCCATCGAAGATCACCGGGGTTTTCAAGCGCTGGTGAATCAGGTCGAAGTCCGGCGCCTTGAATTGCTGCCATTCGGTGCACACGATCAGCGCATCGGCGCCGCCCAGGGTGGACTCCGGGGTGCCCATCAGCATCAGGCGCGGGTCGTCGCCATAGATCCGCTGGGTTTCCTGCATGGCTTCCGGGTCGAAGGCGCGCACATTGGCACCGGCGGCCCACAAGGCTTCCATCAGCACGCGGCTGGGAGCGTCGCGCATGTCATCGGTGTTGGGCTTGAAGGCCAGGCCCCACAGGGCGAAGGTCTTGCCCTTCAGATTGCCCTTGAAGAACGCATTGATGCGCTCGAACAGCTTGCTCTTCTGGCGCTGGTTGATGGCTTCCACTGCTTCGAGCAGGTCGCTGGAGCAGTTGGCTTGCTTGGCGCTATGGATCAAGGCACGCATGTCTTTGGGGAAGCACGAGCCGCCGTAGCCACAGCCTGGGTAGATGAAGTGGTAGCCGATTCGCGAGTCTGCACCAATGCCCAGGCGCACCGATTCAATATCGGCGCCCAGGTGCTCGGCCAGTTCGGCAATCTGGTTGATGAAGCTGATCTTGGTGGCCAACATGCAGTTGGCGGCGTACTTGGTCAGTTCGGCGCTGCGCAGGTCCATAAAGATGATGCGGTCGTGGTTGCGATTGAACGGCGCGTACAGGTCGCGCATGACCTCACGTACTTCCTCGCGCTCGCAGCCAATGATGATGCGGTCCGGGCGGCGGCAGTCGGCAACGGCCGAGCCTTCCTTGAGGAATTCCGGGTTGGAGACAATATCGAACTCCAACTGACGGCCAGCGGCATTCAGGTTCTTTTCGATATGAGCGCGCAGGGTGTCACCGGTGCCGACCGGCACGGTGGATTTCTCCACCAGGATTACCGGCTGCACGCGGTGGCGGGACACGGCGTCACCCACCGACAGCACGTATTTCAGGTCGGCAGAGCCGTCTTCATCCGACGGCGTACCCACGGCGATGAACAACACTTCACCGTGCTCGACAGCGAGTTTTTCGTCGTAGGTAAAATGCAGGCGTCCGCTTTCCAGGTTGTCCTTGACCATCGCGGCCAGGCCCGGCTCGAAGATGGTCACGTGACCTTTCTGGAGCGACTCGACCTTGCTCTTGTCAACGTCCATGCAAATGACATCGTGACCGACTTCGGCTAATACAGTGGCCTGTACCAGACCAACGTAACCACTACCAAATACGCTGATTTTCATGGGGTATTCCTGGGACTTGAGGTGCATGCACGACGAGAGTTGATAACCAGTACGCCGAGGATGACCAAGGCCACCCCCAGGGTTTTTGAAAGCGAGAAAGCTTCGTTGAACACCGGCAGGCTGGCGGCCAGCAGATAGACCAACGCGTAGCTGATGCTGAGCAGCGAGTAGGCACGGCCCAGAGGCAAATGCTTGAGTGCGCCAAGCCAGCAGAGCATCGACAGCGCGTAGGCGATGATCGCCAGGATCACCACGCCCAGGGCGCTCAGGTCGATGCTGTTGTGGGCGAAGGCGGCCAGCCACTCGGTGGGCAAGGGCAGGCGCGTCATGCTCCAGCGCATGCCCAGTTGGGCGCCACTCACCAGGCCGACACTGCCCAGGGCCAGGGCGAAACCCTTTATGCGGCTCATACCTGGCGCCCCAGCAGCACGACGCCGGCAATCACCAGCCCCACACCCAGCCAGTGGCGGCCATCAATGGGTTCGTGAAATACAAAGCGCGCCATCAGCGTGACCAGCACAAAATTCAGGCTGAGCATGGGGTAGGCAATCCCCACTTCCAGGCGTTGCAATACCAGCAGCCACACCACCAGGCCCAGGCCCAGGCACACCAACGCTGACCATAACCACGGCGAGCGCAGCTTCAACGCCCAGCCTTGAGGCAGGTTCCGCCAGCTTTCCACGGCGAACTTTTGCGAGACCTGGCCCATGCAGGTGAGCAAGCAGGCTGTGAGCAACAGCAGCAGGGTGGTCATGGCGCGACCTGCGGGAAAATCAGGATCACGATCTTGCCTTGGGCATAACGCTTGCCGTCGGCGGGCAGCAGCGCGAGCTCTTCCTTTTCACCTTGGCTGTTGACGCGCATCACCACACCCACGGCACCGGTGCGGCGGGTTTGCGCCATCCACGCCTGGATCGCATTACGGTCGACCAGCCGATGGGCCGTGTCGGCGTAAGCCAGCCCGTACTTGACCTCGCCCGAGGTGTTGTAGAGCGTGATATCCGGTCGTTTGAGACGCCAGGACAGTGCAGAAGCAGCGCCCAGATCGTTGCTCAACAGGGCGACAGTGGGCTGTAATTCCTCGATGTGATCGATGATGAACTGGTCCGGGGTCTTGTTATAAACCACCGAATGGGGCAATGCCGCAGGCACCAAAACCACTAGTAGCCCACTGCCAATCAGAGGCGCGGCCCACAACGTCAAGGGCCGTGCCGCTTGCAGCAGGTTGACCACGATCCAACCGAACAGGAAGATGAACACCAGCACCAGGCTGAAGGTTTCCTCACCCGGCTCGTACACCGGTTTTTTCAACTGGAACCAGCTGAGGGCCAGCAATACCAGCACACCGATCGCCAGGTTCAGCCAGCCATTGATGCGCAGGACGCGACCGTGGCCTTGCTTGAGCTTGTCGCTCAAGGTCGAGCCCATCAGCAACGCCAGGGGCAGCATGCAAGGCATGATGTAGGAGGGCAACTTGCCCTTGGCCAGGCTGAAAAACGCCAGCGGCATCAACAGCCATAGCAGCAGGAATGCGGTTTTCGGCGCGCGCTTTTGCAGCCATGCCTGCTTGAGCGTGGACGGCAACAGGGCTACCCACGGTAGCGCGAACGCTACCAGCAGCGGCAGGTAATACCAGAACGGCTCAGCGTGCTGGGCATCTTCCCCGGCAAAGCGCTGGATGTGCTCGTGCCAGAAAAAGAAATGCCAGTAGTCCGGTTCTTGCAGGTGCACAGCCAATGCCCACGGCACGCTGACAGCAATTGCAACCACCACGGCCACGCCGCCAACCGTGCACAACTCACCCAGGCGTTTTTGCCAGAGGGCGTAGGGCAGGGCGATCAATACCGGTAGCAACCAGGCCAGGAAGCCCTTGGTCATGAAGCCCATGCCGCACGCGAAACCCAACAGCGCCCAGGACCACAGTCGGCCGCGCCGCGTGCTGCTGTCAAAGCAGAACCACAACGCCACGCCGGTCAGGTTGACCCAGAAGGTGAACTGCGGGTCCAGGTTGGAATAACCACCGAGGGCCGCCACGCTGACGAAGCTCATGTACAGCAGGGTGCTGACCAGGCTTTTGTGCGGGTCGCTCCATAACCGGCGGGATACCAGGTAAACCAGCACAATGCTCAAGGCGCTGCTCAAGGCCGAGGCAAACCGCACGCCGAACAGGCTCTGCCCGAAAATCGCCTGGCCCAGCGCAATCATCCAGTAGCCCGCGGCGGGTTTTTCGAAGTAACGAATACCCATGAAGTGCGGTGAGGCCCATTTGCCGGTCAGCAGCATTTCCTGGCTGATCTGCGCATAGCGGGTTTCATCGGGAATCCACAGGCCATGGGTGGCCAGCGGCAGCAGGTAAAACGCGGCAAACGCCAGCAGGAGCAGGGGCAAGGCCCAGCGACGAATCATGCCTGCTGTACTCCCAACCAACCCTCGCGGCCGCTCAATGCGCCGCGCACCAGTTTTTGTTGGGGCAGGGTGGTTACATCTGCGGGCAGAAGATCACCCAAGGGTTTGAAATCAATGCCGCGCTGCCCTGCCTGGGCGAGCAACTGGCGAAAATCATTGGCCATCAGAATCCCTTCAACTTCTGCGTGGATTGTGTAGACGTTCAGCTTCGCTGCGCTGAACCGGTCCAGGATGAAGCGGTTGAAATCATTGGCAGCCACCACCGGCCCGACGACTTCGTCGAAGGTCGGCAGGTCCACCGGAATTTGTGGGGTGCCCGCGCTGCCATCGGCCAGTGTCGGTCGAAACAGGCTGGTGCCCCGGCAATCACTGTTGTAGCGAAAATTGAAGCCTTGCTTGGCTTGCACCACACGTTCGTCGGCGCGCCACCCGGCGGCGGCTGAACAGTCCACGCGCTCGCCTAGGATGTCGCTCAAAGTCTGCACGCCACGCCGAATCTGCTCGACCAGCTGTGCCTCGCTCCAACGCCCGGTATTGGCCTGCCAGCCATGGTGATCCCAGGCGTGCAGGCCGACTTCATGCCCGGCGGCCTTGGCCTGGCGCATCAGATGCCCCAGGTCGCGGCCGATCGGCTTGCCTGGCCAGGCGGTGCCGGCCAGCAAGATGTCCCAGCCATACAGGCCGACGGCGTTGGAACGCAGCATCTTCCACAAAAACTGTGGCCGAATCAGGCGCCACAGATGGCGGCCCATGTTGTCCGGGCCGACACTGAAGAAGAACGTCGCCTTTACCCCGGCTTCATCCAGGGATTCGAGCAGCCGCGGCACACCTTCACGGGTGCCACGGTAGGTGTCGACGTCGATGCGAAGACCTGCCTGCATTACTTTTTATCCGCAATTTCAAGCATGGCTTCACGCAGGAAGAAATCGAGCGTGTTGCCGATGGTTTCGCTCATCTGCACGCTCGGCTCCCAGTTCAGCAGGCGCTTGGCGTTCTCGATGCTCGGCTTGCGGTGCGCCACGTCCTGGTAGCCCGTGCCATAGAACGCCTTGCTTTCGACGTCGCGGAAACCGGCGAACGGTGGGAAGTTGTGGCGCAGTGGGTGAGCCTCGAACTGACGCAGCAGCTCTTCGCCCAACTGGCGGATGCTCGCTTCGTTTTCCGGGTTGCCGATGTTGATGATCTGGCTGTCGCACACGCCATTGTCGTTATCAATGATGCGCGCCAGCGCTTCGATACCGTCGGCAATGTCGGTGAAGCAACGCTTCTGCTCACCACCGTCGAACAGACGGATCGGCGTACCTTCCACCAGGTTCAGGATCAATTGGGTAATGGCGCGGGAGCTGCCGATACGCGCAGAGTCCAGGCGGTCCAGACGCGGGCCCATCCAGTTGAACGGACGGAACAGGGTGAACTTCAGGCCCTTGTCGCCGTAGGCCCAGATCACGCGGTCCAGCAGTTGCTTGGACACCGAGTAGATCCAGCGCTGCTTGTTGACCGGACCGACCACCAGGTTGGAGGTGTCTTCATCGAAATACTGGTCCTGGCACATGCCATAGACTTCGGAGGTCGAGGGGAAGATCACGCGCTTGTTGTACTTGACGCAGTAGCGCACCAGCTTGAGGTTTTCTTCGAAGTCCAGTTCGAACACACGCAGTGGGTTACGGGTGTATTCGATTGGCGTGGCGATGGCAACCAATGGCAGGACCACGTCGCATTTCTTGATGTGGTATTCGATCCACTCGGTGTGGATGCTGATATCGCCTTCCACATAATGGAAATTCGGGTGGCTGCGCAGACGCTCGATGGCGTCGGAGCCGATGTCCAGGCCATAGACTTCGTAACGGTCGTCACGCAGCAGGCGCTCGGACAGGTGGTTACCGATAAAGCCGTTTACGCCCAAGATCAACACGCGGGTACGACGTGGCTTGCGGCCAGACTCGGCGCCACGCAGTACGGAGCCATCCACCAGGCCCAGTTCATCGGCCAGGGCCGGACCGGCCAGGTACAGTCCGTTTTCGTTACGCTGGCCAAACTTGATGACCAAGGAGTCTTCACCGCAGGCAATACGCAGCGGGTTGACGCTGATCACACGGCCTGGCGCCAAACCGTCGTTGCCCTTGACCACGTCGGCTTGCCATACGATCAGCTTGTGCTCGCCCACTGCGCAGAAGGCGCCCGGGTACGGCTGCGTCACCGCGCGCACCAGGTTGAACAGTTGTTCGGCAGGCTTTTTCCAGTCCAGCTTGCCATCGGCGGCAGTGCGGCGGCCAAAACAGGTGGCTTGGCTTTCGTCCTGGGCGGTTTCGGTCAGCTTGCCCAGGGCCAATTGTGGCAGCGCGTCGCGCAGCAAGGCTGTGGCCGCATCACGCAACTTGGCGTGCAGGCTCAGGCCGGTATCGGTGCGGTCGATGCTGACTTTCTGCTGGGCGAGGATGGCGCCGGCATCGGCACGCTTGACCATGCGGTGCAGGGTGACGCCGGTTTCGGTTTCGCCGTTGACCAACACCCAGTTGGCCGGGGCGCGGCCACGGTATTTAGGCAGCAACGAACCGTGCAGGTTGAACGCGCCTTTGCGAGCGGTAGCCAGCAGCGGTTCGCTCAGCAGGTTGCGGTAGTAGAAGGAGAAGATGTACTCCGGGTTCAACTTGGCGATGCGCTCGACCCACAGCGGGTGGTTGGCGTCTTCCGGGGCGTGCACCGGGATGCCATGGCGTGCGCAGAGTTGGGCGACGGAGCCGTAGAAATTGTTTTCCTTGGGGTCATCGGCATGGGTGAACACGGCAGCAATGTCGTAACCCGCACCGAGCAGGGCTTCAATGCCTGCACAGCCGATATCGTGGTAAGCGAAGACAACAGCTTTTGAACTCATGACTGAACCTGATCCGAAGGAGAAGTAGAAGTAGAAGTAGAAGTAGAAGTAGAAGTAGAAGTATGGGAAGACACCAGGCCGTCAACGACGACGACTGGAGTCGGTGCTGCCGGCTGGTTGCGCAGCACTTTTTCAATAAAGAAGCGCGGGCGGGCGCGTACATCGCTGTACATGCGGCCCAGGTATTCGCCCAGCAGGCCCATGCCGATGAACTGGCCACCGGTAAACACGAACAGCACCGCAAACAGCACGAACAGACCATCACCCGCCCAATCGGCGCCGAAGGCCAGGCGCATGACGATCAGCGCAAAGGCGAACAGCACGCCCAACGCCGCGAGGCTGAAACCGACGATGGACAGCAGGCGCAATGGTGTGGTGGTCATGCAGGTCAGCAGGTCGAACATCAAGCTGATCAGGCGCATGGCGCTGTATTTGGACTCGCCGTGCTCACGCTCGGCGTGGTGCACGAGGATTTCCGTGGTATGGCGGGCAAAGCCGTTGGCCAGGATCGGGATGAAGGTGCTGCGTTCACGGCAGGCGAGCATGGCGTCGACGATGGTGCGGCGGTAGGCACGCAACATGCAGCCGTAGTCGGTCATGGCCACGCCGGTAGAGCGCTGCACGGCCAGGTTGATCAAGCGCGACGGCCAGCGACGGAACGCGGAGTCCTGGCGGTTGTTACGCACGGTGGCGACCACGTCGTAGCCCAGGGCAGCTTGCTCCACCAGGCGCGGGATCTCCTCCGGCGGGTTCTGCAAGTCGGCGTCGAGGGTGATTACGACTTCGCCACGGCACTGTTCGAAGCCGGCCATGATCGCGGCGTGCTGGCCGTAATTGCGGTTGAGGATCACCGCTACAACATGGCTGCCTTCTTCGGCGGCGGCGTCTTCGAGCAGTTGGGCCGAATTGTCGCGGCTACCGTCATCCACCAGGATGATTTCGTATTCGTAGGCCAGCTGCTTGCAGGCTGCTGTGGTACGACGCAGCAGCTCCGGCAGGCTCTCTTGTTCGTTGTAGACCGGGATAACGATCGACACGCAGTGAATAGGGTAGGGTTTCAAAGTTTCATGACCTCGGCTGGAGCAACTTGACGCGTGAAAACAGCAGCAATCATCGGGCAGAACTACAGCCCGCAGATGACAACGCGGCGCTAAAGATAAAGCGTAATCAACAGGTTAGTCGATAAACCACGGAATGCCCTGAAGTACTGCTTACAAGGTTAAGCGCAAATGTGTGCAACGAATATGAAAGGCGGATGAAAAACTCGTTTATTTGACAGGTAGACAGCTAGGGTTCAGCTAAGTAATCAAGGCGTTACATGTGCAGGCCGGATGGTCAGATCGGAACGCTGTGCCGGGCGTTTGGTTCAATCCGGGCGCTCCCGCTCGGCCAATGCCGGTGATTGAACAATCTTCTCTGCATTGGCGCTCAAGTGCCGGTAAAGTAAGCCATCTCTTGCCAGGGTACTCGGATGAATAGCGTGCAGCTTTTGCGCGGCCAGTTGCGGCCTGCGTTGATGGGATTATTGATGACGATGGCCTGTGTCACCAGCGTACGCGCCGATGAAGGGATCGCACTGACCAGCATTGAACAGGTGCCGGAAGGTGTGGAAGTGCCCGGCAAGCAAGTCGCTGCTTATACCTGGGATGACCTTCAGGGCAAGAACCTGCTGGTACTCGCCGAGCAGGTCAGCGAGCGGGAGGATGATGGCACCCAGTCGGCGTTTGTCTACGCAGCGCAGTACCTGCTCACGGGCGATCGCCCCAAGCGGGTCTGGATGCTGCACGACGACGTGCAACACTGCGAGTTCGACGCCAGCCTGCGCTTTGATCAGGCGGCCACCAAAGTCACCGACCTGCTGCGCGACGGCAATACCCAGGTCACGGTCGGTTATTCGCGCACCTGTACCAGTGATGTGAGCCCCAATGAGTTCAAGCTGATCATGCGGGTCGGCAAGTCCGACAAGTATCGCCTGCGCGGCCTCGATCGCGTCGGCGCCAGTTGGTGGGACGAAGATGCCGGTGCCCTGCGCGGCATGCCCTTGCCCACTGACTGCAGCGTCGAGGCCCAACAGAAGTTGGTCAGCCAGTACAAGGAGCAGGGCACCGAACTGCCACTGCCAGGCTGCTATGGCGACGAGAAGGACTTTGCCAAGGCCCCGGCTGGCTACCTGACGTTTATGCGTGGGCATTGGTTTGCGCTGATGCAGCGACAGGACGCTGACTGGAGCCAGTCCCTGGCGCAACCGCAGGAACCGGCAGAGGAAGTCGAATTGGCGCCGTGATTTTGTGCCAGGGCCGCGCCTGGGTTAGACTCAGTCTTCGCCAACCCACTAAATACATCGATTAATCAACGAGTTGATTGATGTATTTAATCCAAAGGCTGATCCCTTGACCGAGACTATCCGCAACCCGCTGACCCTCTACCTCACTCGCCTGGCGCCCTCCAGCCAACTGACCATGCGCTACGTGCTGCAGGATGCCGCCGACCGCCTGGGTTTCGAAGACCTCAACCTCGAAGACATTGACTGGCATCTACTGCAACCCGAACACGTCGTCGCACTGGTGGCCGCATTGCGCGAGGACGGCTATGCGCCGAATACCTCATCGCTGTACGTGAATGCGGTACGAGGAGTGATGAATGAAGCGTGGCGCATGAGCTTGATCAGCCAGGATCACTTGTTGAAGATGCGCTCGGTCAAGGCTGCCGCCGGTACGCGCCTGGGGCAGGGCCGCAACCTGCGTCGTACACTGATCCGCGAGATGCTCGATGTATGCGCCGCCGATCCTCGGCCCCAGGGCCTGCGGGATGCCGCAGTGATCGGCCTGTTGTATGGCTCCGGGATGCGCAAGTCGGAGTCGGTCAATCTCGACCTCGAGCAGATCAATTTTGATCAGCGCAGCCTGCGGGTGATCGGCAAAGGTAATAAGGAACTGATCAAGTACGCGCCGGACTGGGCGTTCGCAAAACTGCGGGCGTGGCTTGAGTTTCGTCGTGAACAACTCAAGGAAGGTGAGCAGGACGACACCTTTCTGTTCAACCGTATCCGCCGGGGCAGCCACATCACGCGCGAACGCATTACCAAACATGCGATTTATTACATTGCTCGGCAGCGCGGTGATCAGGTGGGTGTGAAAATCATGCCCCATGATTTCCGCCGTTCGTTCATCACCCGAGTGATCGAAGAGCATGATTTGTCGATTGCCCAGAAATTGGCGCATCACACCAATATCCAGACCACCGCCAGCTACGACGTACGCGACGACAATGAGCGGCGCAGGGCAGTGGACCGCTTTGATCTGTGAGCTGGGCGGGGTAGGGCAAGCCTCAGGAGGAGGGCGGGACGCTTGAGGCCAGGTGCGCCGGCAACCGGCGCAAGGTCCACAACGTGGTGAGCATCGCGGCAAGCGCACATAGCGCAATGCCGATCAACATCGGTGCAGGAGTATGGTCGGCGAATACGCCCACCAGGGTCATCGAAACGGCCGCGGTAACCATCTGGATCGCGCCAAGCAAGGCAGACGCAGAGCCTGCCACCGCGCCATGATCTTCCAGCGACAGCACACCTGCCGCCGGCAGCAACAGGCCGAGAAAACCGAACCCGATAAACAGCAGGCCCATCATCAAGGGCAGGCTATCACCCCAGAATGTGGTGGCTGCCAACAGGGCCATGATCGTGGCTACTGCGACCACCGACCAACGAATAAGCGGCGCCAGACCAAACCGTGCGCTCAGGCGTGCGGTCAGTTGGCTCATGGCAAAAAACGAGGCGGCGTTGAGGGCAAAACACAGGCTGAACTGCGTCGGTGTCAGGCCGAAATATTCGATGTATACGAAGGGCGCGCTGCCGATAAATACAAAGAAGGTCGCAAGGCCAAACCCGCACACCACCGATAACCCGGTGAATACCGGGTCGCGCAACAGCGCTCCATAACTGCCGAATGCATTGCCCAGGGTCTTGCCCAAACGGCGTTCGGCCGGGTGGGTTTCCGGTAGTTGCACGATGGTCATGACCAGGCACAGCACGGCGACCACCGCCAGCACAGCAAATACTTCGCGCCAACTCCAGATCGAAATCACCAGGCTGCCGGCCAGCGGCGCGAGGATTGGCGAAACACTCATCACCAGCATCAGCAAAGCCATCAGGCGCGCTGCCTCATGGCCGGTGTACAGGTCGCGCACGATCGCCCGCGGGATCACCATCCCCGCACAGGCACCGAACGCCTGTATGGCACGAAATCCGATCAATACTTCGATCGTCGGCGCCAATGCGCAGCCGATACTGCCAACGGTAAAGATCACCAAACCCGCATAAATCGGCAGTTTGCGCCCGAACACATCGCTGATCGGCCCGTAGAACAACTGGCACACACCAATGACCATGAAGAACACGGTGAGGCTCATCTGCACCGCCGCCGGTGAGGCCCCAAGGCTTGCGCCCAGGGTTGGCAGCGCGGGCAGGTAGATGTCGATGGCAAACGGGCCGACGGCGGTGATCAAGCCCAGCAGCAGGGCGAGATGGGCGATACTTCTAGACATTTGGCAGGTCCGGCTGGAGCAAAGGACGGTCAGCTTAAGTGAAACGCGCAGATCCGCAAACTTAGGCTTCACTAACAAGGAGTTGTTGCCGATACAGCTAACAGTGAGCACTTGAACGGTTGGATTCCCAACCGACGGTCCCGGCACGTGGATACCAGCATGACGATCAAATTACGCTTGATGCTGTTGATTGGGACCGGATTGCTCACCGCCTTGATCATGAGCCTGGCCAGCTATTTGGGAAATACCCGGATGGGCGATGCGGTACAGGACAATGACGTCAGCATGACCGTGCTGCGTAATCACATGGAAGCCGACATGATGCACGACGCCCTGCGTGCCGACGTGCTGTCGGCCATGTTGGTGGGGCTAGGCAAAAGCACCAGCACACCGGCCCAGGTCAACAGCTCGCTCAAGGAACATGCCGAACACTTTCGCCAGGTGCTGGCGGACAACTTCAAGCAGCCGTTGGACGATGCAATCAAGGCGAGCCTGGAAAACATCAAGCCCAGCCTGGATACCTATATCAGCGCCGGTGAGCGTATCGTCGCGCTGGCCCTGGACAACCCCGAAGCCGCCCGTGGTGAGCTGGAGACCTTCAATGCCGCGTTCAGTCGGCTGGAAGATCAAATGGCGGCCTTGAGCGAACTGATCGAAAACAAGACTCAACTGACCAGTATCAGTACCCGACAAACCATCAGCCACGCCAATTGGACCCTGGCCGTGGTACTGATCGCCAGCCTGTTACTGCTGCTGGCACAAGGGCGCTGGGTGATCCTGAGCATCATGGGGCCACTGCGTACCGCCAGCCGCATTGCCGACAGCATTGCCCATGGCAACCTGAGCGAACCGATTATCGAGCCCAGAAATCACGATGAAGCCAGTGCGCTGATTCGCAGCCTGGCCACCATGCAGCGGGATTTGCGCGGCATGATTGAAGTGGTTCGCAGCAACGCCCACGGCGTCAATGGCATGAGCGAACAACTGAGCCAGGGTTGCCATGAAGTCGCAGGCAGCAGTCAACAGCAAAGCGCCGCCGCCAGCACCATGGCCGCCGCCGCTAGCGAAATGACTGCCAGCATCGAGGAAATCACTCGCCACGCCCAACGCGCCCTCGACATGGCCAACCAGGCAGAAACCCTGGCCAAGGACGGCGGCCGCGTCATTCACCAGGTTGTCAGCGACATGGATGGCATTGCCCGTTCAGCGCAGCAATCGGCCCAAGTGATCCGCACACTGGACAAGGAGTCCGAGGCGATCTACAGCATTATTCAAGTGATCAAAGGCATCGCCGACCAGACCAACCTGCTGGCCCTGAACGCCGCCATCGAAGCCGCCCGTGCAGGTGAGCAGGGCCGCGGCTTTGCAGTCGTCGCCGATGAAGTGCGCAGCCTGGCCGGACGCACCAGCGCATCCACGCAGGAGATCGCCAGTATGGTCGGGCGCATCCAGCTGAACACCCGGGAAGCGGTGACCAGCATGGAGGAGGGCGTTGCTCAAGTGGACAAGGGCATGGCCGTTACCGCCGAAGTGGAACGCGCCATTCGCGAGATTCTTCAGGCCACGCTCAGCACCACCGAATTGGTCAACGATATTTCCCGCACCATCAGCGAGCAAAGCCTGGCCAGCAATGAAATTGCTCACCAGGTGGAGATGATTGCAGGTATGTCGCAAAACAACAGCCGCGTGATTGGAGACACGGCGTCAACGACGGATGAATTGTCGAGTTTGGCGGGGAAGCTTTCGCAGTCGGTGGATCGGTTCAGGTTGTGAACCGATCTATCTATATATAACTCAACTAAATAGTCATTTAGTTTAGTTATAGTCAGTGGTTATATAATAAGGGCAGAGCTAGCTCATCCTTCACGCTAGTGTGGGTACGTGCACGATACTTTACATTTGAGCATCATAAAGGGACGGTCTATATGCGGGGAAGGCTTACGTCAGGTCTATGGGTGGCATGTTTCGTGATCAGTGCCACGGCGCTGGCGGATGAACTGCCGCGTAGCGAGCAGATAAAAGCTTTCCGCGCTGCTGGATTTAACCAAGAGACGTCGGAGTGCGAAATCGAGACAACAGGTAGCTATACGCCGGCAACCATGGAGCTGATCAAGGACCTGAACGGCGACGGTCGGCCGGATGCGTTGATTACCGAAGGCAGCACTGACTGTTATGGGCAAGCGGGTACTGGATTTTATCTAGTCAGCCAGCAGGCTGACGGTCACTGGAAACTCTTGCTCAAAGAAAGCGGCGTCGCTGAGTTTCTCCCTGGCAAAGGCAGTAATGGTTGGCCTGATGTCGAGGTCGGCGGCCCGGGCTCTTGTTTCCCAGTACTGCGTTATGACGGGCAACGTTATCGATTTCACCACAGCGTTGGTGAACCGTGTGCTGACTCGCCGTAAATGCCCGGTGGCCCAAGGGTCAAACGGAGGCAGGTCAGCGAGGGCAACGATGGCTGCTTATGAATCTGGCGCGCGGTGGTCTAGGTCGCTTAGTGAAATGCGCCGAACAGAGCCCCTGAAGGATGGCTCAGTGGTTCGCATAATGTATATTATGTTAAATTTGATATTGTGAAGGAACCCTGTCACTGACGACTATCCTGTCCTTCTTCTCGGTTACCTTGAATCGCCCCGGATTCTCTAGACACCTTGCAAGCTCATTGCGTAACGCTTTTCAAACCCTACCGGCGACAGCTGATTGTTGAAACCATGGCGGCGTTTTACGTTGTAGAACATCTCGCTGCCTTGGTCGGAATGAACCATCACCTCTTGCTTCGGCTTACGCCTCCAAACCGCCATCAACAACGCATCAATGGCCAAATCACTGGTCATCTGCGACTTCATTGACCAGCCAACGACCTGCCGAGAAAACAGATCCAGTACCACCGCCAAATACAACCAGCCTTCATACGTACGAATGTACGTGATGTCGGTTACCCAAACCTTGTTGGGTTCCACAACATCGAAGTGGCGCTTCAGCAAATTGGGTGAGACGACCG
Source organism: Pseudomonas sp. GZJR-8 (assembly GCF_002916705.1). NCBI lineage: Bacteria > Pseudomonadati > Pseudomonadota > Gammaproteobacteria > Pseudomonadales > Pseudomonadaceae > Pseudomonas > Pseudomonas sp. GZJR-8. Next base: position 120,881 of record NZ_JXSI01000013.1, read on the forward strand.
CTGGCTTACCGCCGTACTTTCCAGGGCGGCGTCGATAATCTGTCTGAGAACGCAGACCTTCGAGACGCATTAGCCTCGCCACACGATGACGACCACAATCCTCACCGACCTCGCGCAGATCGTCGTGGATTTTGCGATAGCCATAAACGCCGCCGCTCTCCAGCCAGGAATGCTTGATCAAACCCAGCAGTCGCTGGTCGCCTTTGGCGCGTACAGATTGCGGCTCAGACAGCCAGGCGTAATAACCGCTGGGATGGACTTTCAGCGTCAGGCAAAGCCGTCGAATCGAATAGTCGCCTGCGCGCTGCTTGATAAAGGCGTACTTCAGCCGCACTCCTTGGCTATGCGGTTAAAGACAGGGTTCCACTTCGTGATCTACCCCCTGCCCATTCACGCCTTGATCGATTTGGGTATCGCGATACGGCTACTGGTCTTAATTTCGCGTAAAGCCAGACTGGACTGGATGGACGCAATACCCACCTGATGCCTGAGCACCTGCTCGATAAAGTCACTGTAGCTATCAAGGTCCTCTGCTAACACTTGCAGCACGTAATCGGCATCCCCGGTGATCTTGTGACAGGACAACACTTCAGGCAGTTGAGCGATCACCGCCTCAAAATCATCGGGAGCGTGGTCGGCGTGGGTGGAAAAACGGATGTGCACGAACGCCATGATATCCAGCCCCAGCATTCGTCGATCAAGGTTCGCCTGATAGCCTTTAATCACGCCCGCCTCCTCCATTCTCTTACGCCGCCTCCAACAAGGTGTCAGGCTTAACGACAAGCGCTCACTGAGCTCAGAGTTGGAAATACCCGCATCCTCCTGCAGCAACGCGAGAATCGCCAGGTCGGTGTCGTCGAGACTGATGCGTTTGGATGTTTTTTTCTGCATTACGTCATTCCTGAGTAAAAACGCCCGAATAATCCAGTAAACCACGAAAACAAAGCAAAGAAAGCGCATCAGAGCCGGAACAGAATATTTGCACTGGCTCACATCAACGGATGCGCACAATGTTTACAGTTTTCAGTGATTCCCACCGTTTGCACCACGGCACCGAATTGAAAGACGGCGTGCTCAAGCCGTCCTTCGAACAGCCCAGTCGGGCCGATACCGTCCACAATCGGGTCAAACAGGTAGATCTTGGCCAGATCATCGAACCGCGGGCATTTGATCGGTCGTGCTATGTCAACGCGCACAGCGAGCGCTACGTAACTTTTCTGGAATCTGCCTGGTCTGAATGGTGTGCAACCGGGCGCACCCACGACGCCTTGCCGCTGGTATGGCCAGTGCGTGATCTGGCCAACGAGCAAGTTCCGAGTTTCATCGACGGCAAGCTGGGTTTCTACGCCATGGACGCCGGCTCCCCCATTACCGCCACCACCTGGCAAGCGGTAAAAACCAGTGCCGATATCGCGCTGACAGGACTGGCGCTGATCGATGAAGGTCACGACAGTGCCTTTGCCCTATGCCGCCCGCCCGGCCATCACGCAGCACGTGAATACATGGGCGGCTATTGCTATCTGAACAACGCAGCCATTGCCGCACAGCAGGCTATTACCCGAGGCGCCAAGCGTGTCGCGGTATTGGATGTCGACTTTCATCATGGCAACGGTACCCAGAATATTTTCTACGGGCGCAGTGACGTCATGTTTGTCTCGCTGCACGGCGAACCGACGGTGTCCTACCCGTACTACTCAGGCTACAGCCACGAAGTCGGCGCTGGTCACGGCGAAGGTTACAACCTGAACTATCCGCTGCCGAAGAACACCTCCTGGGAAAGCTACCGCAACGCCTTGCTCCACGCCTGCAAGAAACTCCAACAATTTGCCCCTGAAGTGCTGGTTATTTCACTGGGCGTCGACACCTTCAAGGACGACCCCATCAGCCACTTTTTGCTTGAAAGCGAAGACTTCATCGGCATCGGCGAGCTGATAGCCGGCGTGGGCTGCCCTGCCCTGTTTGTGATGGAAGGCGGGTACATGGTTGATGAAATCGGGATCAATGCCGTCAATGTGCTGCATGGTTACGAGAGCAAACGCGCCTGAATCGCAGCCTTTCGACTGTTGAATCGGAGAACAAAAACATGACTTTTTTATTGGCCGTGCACCTTGTTAGCGGAGGAAAAGCCTGCCATCCGCAAACCACCACCGTCAGTAGCCGTTACATCTCAATCAAGGTCATGTGACACCCACTTTTCTACCAAAACTCAAAAACATAAAATCAAGAGGTTTTGTAATGAAATCGACTCCGTCCGAGCGGGTTGAACAGCCCGCGCTGCAGCGCACACTCAGCAATCGTCACATTCAGTTAATGGCCATGGGAGGTGCTATCGGGACAGGCCTGTTCATGGGTTCCGGGAAGATCATCGCCCTCTCCGGCACGTCGATCATCCTCATCTATATGATCATCGGACTGTTCGTCTACTTCGTCATGCGTGCCATGGGCGAAATGTTACTTTCCAACTTGAACTTCAAAACCTTCGCTGATTTTGCCGGTGCCTATCTTGGCCCACGCGCAGCATTCTTTCTCGGCTGGTCATATTGGCTAAGCTGGAGCGTTGCAGTGATAGGTGATGCAGTCGTGGTGGGTGGTTTTTTTCAGTATTGGTTCCCTGATGTACCCGCATGGATACCGGCCATTGGCATGCTGATAACACTGTTCGCCTTGAACGTGCTGACTGTCAGGCTCTTCGGTGAAGTGGAGTTCTGGTTCGCGATCATCAAAATCATTGCCGTCGTTGCCCTGATTGGCGTGAGCATCGTGCTGATTGCCAGCTCCTTTGTCTCACCCAGTGGCGTCACCGCGTCCCTGAACCACTTGCTGGATAAACAGGGCGCATTCCCCAACGGCTTGTTCGGTTTCTTTGCCGGGTTTCAGATGGCGATTTTCTCGTTTGCGGGCACCGAGCTGATCGGCACCGCAGCCGCCGAAACGCGCTCCCCCGAAAAGACCCTGCCTAAAGCCATCAACTCGATTCCGCTCAGAATCATCTTGTTTTATGTGCTGGCACTGGCCTGCATTATTGCAGTGACTTCCTGGCAACAGGTTTCGCCCAACAAGAGCCCCTTCGTCGAGCTGTTTCTGGTTGCGGGGTTCCCCGCAGCAGCCGGTATCGTCAACTTTGTGGTGCTGACATCCGCCGCCTCATCGGCCAACAGTGGCGTATTTTCATCCAGCCGGATGCTGTTCGGACTGGCTAATCAGGACAACGCTCCGGGGATTTTCCGGCGTCTGTCGAGCAATAGCGTGCCTCTGCCGAGCTTGGCGTTCACCACCTTGTTGATGCTGCTGGGCGTGTTGTTGCTGTTCATCGTTCCAGAAGTCATGACCGCGTTCACCATCGTCTCTACCGTGTCAGCAATTCTGGTGATTTTCACTTGGTCGACGATCCTCGCGTCGTACATTGCCTATTGCAAAACTCGTCCTGACCTGCAAGCAAAATCGGCCTACAAGATGCCTGGCGGTGCGCCGATGGCCTGGTTCTCTTTGGCGTTTCTGGGCTTTGTTCTTTGTCTGCTGGCATTGAGACCAGATACCCGAATTGCGTTGATGGTCATGCCGGGATGGTTCCTATGGTTGGCAATTGCTTACCAGCTGACCTGTTCCAGAAAACCCAAGCCCGCTGACAGTTCGGCAAATCAATACAAACGCGAAGGGTTGGTTTAAGGGCTATGGCTTACCTCTCTCGTACCTCCTGGCGTGGAACTCTAGGGGGTACGAGGGAAACCTTATTGAAGAGACTGATGTGTCGCAGCCGTTCTGTTTTTAGCCTAGCGCCCTTCATGTTGAATTCGATCAAAGGACTTTATATATCTGCGAAACCACCCGCCTCATCGCCTCCTCAATCGTCCCTTCATTGCGACACATCACCCACCCCTGCCCCACAACCGCCCGCTCAAACGCCTCTGTACACACAACCTGCTCCTCCAGCTTATGCATCACCGTACTGCTCAGCCCGCGTCGCCTTGCCGCTGCCCTCGCCCAGGATATTTGCGCAGTGGTGACAACCCCCACATGTAGATCCGGCACTTGCACCTGTCGATCAAGGTTCAGCGCAAGAATGTCTTTAAACGGTATCAACCGCCGAAACGCGGCATCGGAGGGGTACCAACGGTCCATCAGGATGATGCTGTCAGGTGGCTGGGCAGCCAGTACGTGCCGGGTAATCCAGCGACGGCTGTCGGCAAAGCGTTCACACACCTCAAGTTCCAGATCCCGGCTGGGGTCTCTGGCGAATGTGTTAACCAGAGCCATCGTTTGCGCTCGATAGGGATCGCTCTTGCGCTCGCACAGGCGGACAACCTTTTTGTTGTCGGCCCTCAATGCTGTCGTAACGGCCTCCAACAGCGTGGTTTTGCCGGTGCCCTTGGGCCCATCCAACGAAATAAACAGCGCACGATTCATACGAGCGCTGCGTTATCGTTGAGGTTGTGCAGTTCCATGGGGCCTCTGGTCTGAGCGTTTGGGCGAATTGGCCTCCATTATGGGGAACCCTATTGCCCAATGCGAGGCTGGGCCCTTCCCGCGTCGACCGTAGAGGATCGGTCAGCCATTCAGCATTCCGGGACTTCGGCCTCGTACGTCACCGCCCAGGGCGCGATCAAGCGCTGCGGGGTCTGGCAGGTTTTGCGTTTAAACACGAAGTTGCGGCACTTTTCGGCAAACTGTTGGCGGTTTTGCACCATATCCAACTGCATCTGTACCAGCTCATGTTCGCGGCAACGTTCAACCTGCTGAATATCCAGCGTGGCTTTACGGGTGCGTGCGTACAGATACTTATCATCGGTCAGCGCGCTTTGGGCCTGTTGAGAGAGCCACAGATCAAAGGCGTGTGGGCAGCGCGGGCCGATGTCCTGAACCATGCCGTGCTGCAAGGCCTGGACGGCACTGACGGGCAGGCATTCTTCGGTGAGCTTGTGCGCGATCTCACTGCCGACGGCCCGTGGCAGGCTGTAGGTCCAGTACTCGGAGCCATAGAGCCCCATGGTTTTGTAATGCGGGTTGAGCACTACACCCTCACGGGCCAATACAATGTCAGCGGCCAGCGCGAGCATCACGCCGCCTGCGCCCGCACTGCCGGTCAGGCCGCTGATCACCAGTTGCCTGGCGGTTAGCAGCTCCCGGCACACATCGTCGATGGCTTGAATATTGGCCCAGGCTTCCAGCCCCGGCACTTTGGCGGCCTGGATGACATTGAGGTGTACACCATTGGAAAAGCTCCCGCGCCCGCCCTTGATCAACAACACTTGGGTGTCTCGCGCCTTGGCCCAGCGCAATGCTGCCACCAGCCGTTGGCATTGTTCGGTGCTCATGGCGCCGTTGTAGAACTCGAATGTCAGTTCGCCGACGTGACCGGCCTCCCGGTAGCGAATCGGTTGATAGGCCAGCGCATTGAAGCTTTGTTGCGCGATCGAGCTGTTCAACACCGGAATGTCAGCCAGTTGTTCAGCCAAGACATGGCGAGCCGGCAGCTTGAAGGTCTCCTCCCCTGGCTGGGCCTTGCGTTTGAGCGAGCCGATCCACAGGCTGTGATCCCCTGCTGCCACCAACACGGCGTCGTCCTGTACCGCGAGGATGTCTCCCGGGGTGCCCTGGCGTGAGTCCAAGTGCGCGTCGTACAGGTAATATTGCCCGCCCAGCAGGCTTGCCAACACCCCGGGTTGGCCGTCGGCGGCGTCGATGCTGCGCTTGATGAAGCTTGCGCAATCGAACCAACTGAAGGTGCGGTCAGCCTGGGTCATGTTCGGCTGCAACCGCCCGATAACGCTAGGTTGCGTGTAGTCGAGGGGCTCCGGGACGAAGCCATTGGCGAATTTTTCCACCACGTCGCGGATGCAGACGATCGCCGCGTCACTCACCGGGCCGTTGTACAGTTCGGATTTGCGTACATCGGCGGGCATGTCGAATTCACAGGTCGACCAGATCGGCCCGGCGTCCATTTCCTCCACGGCCTGCAGGGCCGTGACGCCCCAGCGCCGGACCTGCTGGGTGATGGCCCAGTCCAGTGCGCTGGCGCCACGGTCACCGACGATGCCGGGATGGATGATCACCACCGGGCGCTGCGGGTGGCTCCATAGCTGCTGTGGTACACGGTCCTTCAGGAATGGGCAGATCACCAGGTCGGCGCCTGACGCCTCGACGTGGCGACACACCGTGGTTTCATCGGTGAATACCACAACGCTGGGGTCGTGACCCGCCTGGCGCAAATCCAGCCAGGCCCGCTGGGTCAAACCGTTGAATGCCGAGGATAACAACAGGATCTTCAATGATCGCATGGCTGACTCTTCCTTGAGATTGGGCAACCAGAGGTGCTCCTTGAGCCGTCCCTGGCCTTTGATGGAAGCTCAAGGTTATAGAGCGTGGCAGCAGCGTTACCTGACCAGGATCAAGCTTGTGCCAGCAAATGACGATAGTTTCGAGTTGACAGCGCCCTGCAAACTTCAACAACCTGCCAACTTTCCTGCCCTGCCCCGAGGCTGTCCTTGGACTATTTCAGTGCCCTCACCGCCTTCGTCGAAGCTGCCGAAGGCAATAACTTCTCCCGCGCAGCCGAGCGTTTGGGGATCAAGGCGTCCACGGTTTCACGCTATATAAAGGATCTTGAGCAGGACCTGGGTATCGCGTTGTTCAACCGCTCCACGCGCACCTTGCACCTGACCGAAGGCGGCCAGACCTTCCTGATGCACGCCCGCAGGGTGCTGGATGAACTGGAACACGCCAAGGCGGCGACGTCTGCGTTGAACCAGCAGCCCAGGGGCTTGTTGAAGCTCAACCTGCCGCCGGCATTCGCCCGCCATCACATCCTTCCAGCCTTGAAGGACTTTTGCGCGCGCTACCCGCAAATCAGTGTGGAATTGGTATTGGATAATGCTCAGGTCAACCTGATTCATGCCGGCGTCGATCTAGCCATACGCATTGGCGCGCTGGCCGATTCGACGCTCAAGGCCCGCAAACTCTGCGATGGCCACTACCGCGTGGTGGTCAGCCCGGCTTTTGCCAGGCAGCACCCTGCACCCTCAACCCCTGCCGACCTCGCCGGTTTGCCCGCGGTGTTGGGTACGCTGCCTACGGGCGCTATCAGCTTTGTCTGCGGCGATCATGTATCACCGCTGCTGCACAACGGCTGCATTCGGATAAATGATCTCGACGCACAACTGATCGCCGCTCGCCAGGGGCTGGGCTTTGCCCTTTTGCCGGATTGGTTGGTCGCCCAGAGCATCCAGGCCGGCGAGTTGCTCGTGTGGCTGCCGCAATGGCGAATACGCGATGTCGAGCGCGACTTCGCCGTGTGGTTTGTCTACCCGCCCAAGCGCATCGTGTCGTCCAAGGTCAGGTGCTTTATCGACTTTATCGTTGAGCGACTGGGCGAAACGCCTGAGTGGACATGACTCAACTGAAACGAATATCCAGGGAGCGCAGATAGGTTTGCAGCCCTGCGTCCTGAATCGGAATCAGGAACGCCTCGGTATCCGATTCATTGAAGTGCGCGTGCCAGTACCCCGGCGGCGTGACAAATGCCAGGCCAGGCGACCAGTCCACCCGCTGCGGATTGCGAACCTGCCCGTCCGCGTCCAACTCGGTGCCCACCAGCGAGTAACAGCCCGGCGGGCAATCAATGATGAAATCCAGCGCAATCGACTGATGCCGGTGAGGTTTCTGTACCGAGCCTGCCGGCAGGATCCCATACATCGCCCACAGCACATGGGTCACGGTACGCGTCTGGGGGAAATTGCGGTTGCCCAGCAAAATGCTGATGCGGCTGCGGTCTTGCGCACGAGGATCGTCGGCCGCTTCACGCAGCTTGGCGTTAGCCAGTTCTGCGGGGTACAGCGTCGGCGCGAAGCGGTCTGCGCTGCGTGCCACCCCCAGGTAACGCAATAACGGTTCATCGTGCACGTAGTAAAGACGCGCATCCTGGCGGGCGCTGAAGTGTGCTGCCTGCAAGCCAGGCAAGGCCATAAAACAACCTTTTGACCATTGAATCTCATGTTTGCCCTGAACCACGCTGCCCTCGCCCGCGATCACGTAGAACACCTGGGACGTCGCATTCGGTTGCAGGGTCAGCGTGTCGCCACGGTTAAGGCGCATGAAGTTAGCGCACAGCCCGGGGCCTGTCGCAGGGCCTTCGCAGCCCAAGGCGTCGCTGAGGTCCAGCGGTACCACGCGTGAAGGGCCACTGTCGTATAACGAGGCGGGAAAGCTGTGGTAGGGAATGCGCGCAATAAGGTTGGCACTGATGGGGTTGGCCGCTTTGCTGTACTCGAAGTACTCGGCGTCCACTTGGTTTATATCCGTCGGCGCAGGGTTGAATTCGTTCATCAGGCTCATCTCAGTTTTTGGCTGGAGCCCGCAGCGCTTTTAAACGCTGCGGTGTGTGAATGAACTATAGGCAGTGCGCGCAGGCGGATTAATCCCTGGTACTGCACAGCAGTTATGCGAAACGGGGAGGTGCTTGGCTCCCTGTCGGCACCGCTATCAAACCTTAAACCGTGGTATCGCCAGCCCCAGACTTTCGCGCAACGTCGAGCCTTCATACGCCGAGCGATAAACACCGCGTTCCTGCAACAACGGAATCACCTCCCGGGTGAGTCGATCGAACTGCCCGGGGTGGCCGATGTAGATATTGAACCCGTCCACAGCCCGCGCCTGGAGCCAGGCAGCCATTTTCTGCGCCACCGTATCGGCGCTACCCACGAAGGCGCCAGGACGCAGTTGCCGACCAAACTCAATGGCCTGGCGCAAGGTGAAACCCTTCTCCCGCGCCTGATCGGCGATGCGTTTGGCATTGGTGAAAAAACTGCTGCGCGCCGCTTCCAGGCTCTCTTGCGGGAATGGCGCATCCAGGTCGTACTGGCTGAAATCATGCCAGCCGAAATTACGCCCGAACTCCTTGAGCGCCAGTTCAAAACTATGGTCGAGTTGATGGTAGTGCTGCTCGATTTCCCGGGCCTGTGCATCAGTGTCACCCACATAGACTTCCGCACCGGGCATGATCAATAACTGCTCCGGATCGCGCCCTCTTTGTGCCGCCCTGCCCTTGATATCCCGGTAAAACGCCTGGCCCTGCTCGATGCTGGCCGCATGGGTGAAGATCACGTCCGCCGTGGCTGCACCCAGATCGCGGCCTGGCTCGGAATCTCCGGCCTGAAAGATCACCGGTTGGCCCTGGGGTGAGCGTTGGATATTCAGCGGGCCGACCACGCGAAAATGTTCGCCCTGGTGGTTCAGGCTGTGCAGCTTGCTGGGGTCGAGAAACTGGCCGGTAGCGCGGTCGCGCACAAACGCATCGTCTTCGTAAGAGTTCCACAACCCCTGCACCACCTGGACGTGTTCGGCGGCGCGGCCATAGCGGGTGGCGTAGTCATAATGTTCATCGCGGCTGTAATTGCCTGCGGTGCCAGCATCACCGCTGGTGACCACGTTCCAGCCGGCGCGGCCTTTGCTGATCAAATCCAGGGACGCCAGGCGCCGCGCCACGTTATACGGCGAGTTGTAGGAGGTGGTCAGCGTGCCAACCAGGCCGATATGCCGGGTACTCACCGCCAGCGCCGATAACAGTGTCAGCGGCTCCAGGCGATTGAGGTAATGGGACGGCGAGCCGGGGGTGATAAATTGGCTGTCGACGATAAACATCAAGTCGAACAGCGCCGCCTCGGCCTGGCGCGCAATCTCGATGTACCAGTCGACGTTGACGCTGGCATCGGCCGGCAGTTGCGGGTCGAGCCACAGGTTATGCCGGCCCGGGCCACCGCTGCCCATGGTCAGGGCGCCCAGTTTGAGCTGTCTTTTAGTCATGACGAGACCCCCTTCAGGGCTGGCGGGTGGCGACGGCGGGCTGCAAGGACGCCGCGAAGGACGGGTCAAACAGTTGGGCGGCCGGGTAAGCCTTGATCAGGCCCTGGCTGGCGAAAAAGTCCACGGTCTTTTGCGCTTCCACAGGCACCTGGGCGGTCAGTGGCTCGACGGTGGTGCGCGCCCGAGCAAACCACACACGGGCGATGTCGGCGTTGGCACGGGTGCGCTTGGCCCAGGCATCGGCATAGGCATCGGCGTTGGCCGGGTTTTGGCGAGCCCAGTGACGGGCTTTTTTCAGCCGCTGGAGAAAGTCGCTGATAGGCTCACGCTTGGCCTCTACCACATTGGCGTTGGCGGCAATGAAGCTCTGGGCCGGGATCAACCCCTCGGCGGTCGCCAGCACTCGCGCACCCTGGCGTTCCTGTTGCGTGACATACGGCTCCCAGGTGGCGATGACGTCAACCGCGCCGCCCTCCAGCGCATGGGACGCATCCAGCGCGCTGAGGTAGCGCAACTCCAGAGAGTCCCGTGCAACCCCGGCTTTATCCAATGCAGTCAGCAGCAGTTGCTGGCTCCAGGAGCCCTTCCAGATGGCCGCGCGCTTGCCCGCAAGATCGGCCAGGCTGTGGATCGACGAATCCTTTTTCACCAGGATTGCCACGCCCGCAAGATTCTGGCGGCTGACGGCAATCACCTTGATCGGTGCGCCCAATGCGCCCAGGAACAATACCGGCGCATCGCCCAGCAGGCCGATATCCAGGCTGCCGACGTTGAGCGCTTCGGCCACCGGTGACCCGGCGGTGAATTGCTTCCATTCCAGGGTATAGGGCAGATCATCCAGCACCCCCGCCGCTTCCATCACCGCTTGGGCGTTATAGCTCTGGTCACCCACGACCAGGGTTTGTGCCTGTGCCGTCAGGCTTAGCAAGGTGGCGGCCAACCCGGCCGCCAGTGTTGTCAGGTAACGCACGCTCGTCTCCAGATGCCGTGTTGGGCAGTCAAGTCGATCCGCGCGTGCGGTCTCGGCAATGTTCGTAAGGATCAATACGATGCTGTTCTAAGAGGCGCGTGTAAAATACCTATAACGCATAACGTAATGCGCAAATAATGCGCGCACCGCATCAGGCTATCGAGGCAGCTCGACCCGCGCCACCAAGCCTGAGCCACGCAGACGGTTGCTTAGCGTCAGTTCGCCGCCCTGCTCGCGCACAATGGCGCGTGCTGCTGAAAGCCCGAGACCCACGCCACCGGTATTACGATTGCGCGAGGTTTCGAGGCGAAAGAATGGATCGAATACGCGCTCAAGGTCAGCCTCGGGAATCCCCGGCCCCTGGTCATGAACCTCAATGCAGATGCGCTGACCGTCCCCACTCAGAGAGATGCCAGGGTGACGCGCATATTTGGCGGCGTTCTCCAGCAGGTTGACGATCACCCGCTTAAGTCCCAGTGGGCGTCCGTGATAGACCAGATGGGACGGCCCAATGAAATCCACCGCAAAATGCTGGTCGCGATAGTCATCGATGATGGTTTGCAGCAGCTCCGACAGATCGAATGCAGTGCGTTGCTCCAGCACCGTATCGTCGCGAAAGAACGCCAGCGCAGCGTTGATCATCGACTGCATTTCCTCGACATCGCGAATCAGTTTGTGCTGATGGTCCAGATCCTCCATGAACTCGCAACGCAGGCGAATCCGCGTCAAAGGCGCGCGCAAGTCGTGGGAAATCGCCGCGAGCATATGGGTGCGTTCGCCAATGAAATGCTGGATCTGCGCCTGCATGGTGTTGAAGGCGATGATGGCCTGGCGTATTTCGTGGGGGCCTTCGCTGTCGATGGGCGGAGCGCGCAAATCACCACCAAAACGCCTGGCGGCACTGGCGAAACGCTGCAACGGTTGGGCCAATTGCCGGGTCGCGAGCCAGGCCACCAACAAGGTCGCGATCAACCCCAGGGTGATGATCACCGCGATGCGCGTGGGCGCGCTCAGCCCCCACGTGCGTTCAGGCGGGACGAATGACAGCCAGCTGCCATCGAGCAACTGCACGAGCGCAACATAGTGCGCTTCGGGGCTGCCACGCGGCCAATCGTTGGGGCTGAACACCTTAATTTGTCGCCCAGTGCCAAACAGTGCTTGTATCCCCGGGACTTCGCCCGTTTGAAGCGCCGTGTTGCCGTCGGGAAGGCCGAAATCCGCGGGCTCGTTACGCCACGCCACATGCAGCCGGGCATCGCTGGCCGCTGCCGCCAGTTGCGGACGCAGCGTTGCAGGCGCGGCTTCGATGACTTTGGTGGTGGCGGCCATCTGCTCCAGCAACCCTGTGCGCTCGATCGGCGGGCGCGCCCAGACCCCGGCAACCTGGACGAACAAGGCATTAAGCGCCAGCGAAGCGAGCATCGCGGCGAGAATGGTCAGGGCGATGCGCCGGTTCAGGGTGTCGCGACGCAACAGGCCGCGGATCATGACCGGGTGACCGGGGCGGTGAACAGATAGCCGCCATTGCGTACCGTGCGGATCAGGTCCGGGCGTTTGCAATCGGGCTCGATCTTGCGCCGCAGTCGGCTGACCTGCACGTCGATGCTGCGGTCGAAGGCGTCGTGGTCCCGGCCGTGGGTCAGGTCGATCAATTGGTCGCGGGTGAGGATGCGCTGAGGATGCTCAAGAAACACCACCAGCAAGTCGAATTCGCCACCGGACAGCGGAATCATCACGCCCTCGGGAGAGCGCAGCTCGCGGCAGGTAATATCCAGATGCCAACCGGCGAACGCGATGATTGGCCGGGAATGCTCACTGCCAGCGCCGACGGGCTGCCCCGCCCGCCGTTGCACCGCACGCAGACGGGCCAGCAATTCGCGGGGGGCAAACGGTTTGGTCAGATAGTCGTCGGCGCCCAGCTCCAGGCCGACGATGCGATCACTGAGCTCGCCCATGGCCGTGAGCATGATGATTGGAATGCCCATCTGCGCCCGGACTTTCTGGCACAGGCTAAGACCGCCTTCACCGGGCAGCATGAGGTCAAGGATAATGGTGTCTGGCCGCTGCCGGGCGATGGCTGCCCACATGGCTTCTCCGTCGGCAGCCACGTCGACTTCATAGGCGTGCTGCACGAAGAACTTCTTCAGCAATGCCCGAATTTCTCCGTCGTCGTCGACGATCAGCAGTCTGCTCACGTTCCCAGGTCCCCTGGCAAAAAAGGAAAACATCTAAAACCATTCCGGCGCCGGGGTCATTTATTTCAATCGAGCAACATTCCTTCGCCACGGACACAACCCGGACATCTTCGGGAAAAACCCGTCGGGCATCCTGCACGCCTTCCATTCAAGGAGACGTTCATGAAGGTTTCTAGCAGCAGGTATACCGAGCAGGCACAGGACACCGGGCGGCCATTGGTGCTGAGCCAGCGCACATCGTCCCCCGCACAGGACAGCCCCATGCTGTTCCAGGAATCCTGCCTGGGCCTGACGGCGGACCAGGACCGCATCGTATTGCGCCGCTACTTCGAACATTACAGCCCCGACGCCGGGCGCTGGGTCGAGTATGCCCACTCCATCCCCATCGCCGAGCTTGTCCATTGGATCATGACCCATGGGCAGTTGCACATCGAATGCTCTCATGACAACCCGAACGAACAGGCAGCCCACTGATGACCTGCAAACGTTCACTGCCGTTATTGATGGCGGCCACCTTGAGCCTGGCGGCCTGCAGCAGCAACCGTATCGAGCCCGAAGACGCGGGTTTTCTTCACGATTACAGCCTGCTTAAAGAGCACCAGAGTGCTTCGGGCCAGACCGTGCTGAGTTGGGTCAGTCCGGCCTTGAAGCGTGGCCGATACAAGCAGGTGTACCTGGCGCCCAGCCAGTTTTTCCCGGCCGTTGAACCCAGCGCCCAGATACCGCAAAGCACCCTCTTCCACGTCACCGGATATTACGACTTGGTACTGCGGTCGGAGCTTGGCAAACACATGTATCTGGCCGCAAAGCCCGGGCCCGACACGCTTACGGTACGCCCCGCCATTACCCGGATCGCCACCAGCCCCCAAGGCTTGCGCCTGTATGAATGGCTGCCGATCACCCTGGTCGCAGCGGGCGTGAGCACCGCCGCCGGCATCCGCGACCAGGACAGCGAGATCGCCACGCAACTGTCCCTCGAAGACGGCTCGACCGGCGATGTGGTGGCAGCCATCGTGAGCGAGGGCACCGGCATTCCCCTGGATAACGACAAGCAAGTGATGACCGCCGACAACGTAAAAGAAGTGCTCGACGGCTGGGCCCGTGACCTGGGCCAGTCATACAGCGCCGTCGCTCAATAGCACGGCCCCGCTCAAACGTCATAATCCCCTGCCCGTCTGCGTGGTAATCTCCCGGCACCACGAATAGACATTGATCGTCACTTGACGATGACCAAAGCCAGGAAAGAACATGCCCAAGATTTCTCACTCAGCGCTACGCCGTAACTTCCGTGACCTGCTGGCAACGCCCATCTGCGTTGAAACCGCCTCCGTATTCGACCCCATGTCTGCCCGCATCGCGGCCGACCTGGGTTTTGAAGTCGGGATCCTGGGCGGTTCAGTCGCCTCCCTGCAGGTGCTGGCGGCCCCCGATTTTGCGTTGATTACCCTGAGTGAGTTCGTTGAGCAAGCCACCCGCATTGGCCGCGTCGCCCAGTTACCCTTCATTGCCGACGCCGACCACGGCTACGGTAATGCGCTGAACGTGATGCGTACCGTCGAAGAACTGGAACGCGCCGGTGTCGCCGCGCTGACCATTGAAGACACCCTGCTGCCGGCGCAATTCGGGCGCAAGTCCACCGATCTGATTTCGGTAGAAGAAGGCATCGGCAAGGTCAAGGCAGCCATTGAGGCGCGCGTCGACCCCGAATTGTCGATCATTGCCCGCACCAACGCCGGCGTGTTGCCCACCGCCGATGTTATCGCCCGCACCAAAGCCTACGAAAAGGCCGGCGCCGATGGCATCTGCATGGTCGGCGTCAAAGATTTCGAGCACCTGGAGCAAATCGCCGAGAACCTCAGCGTGCCATTGATGCTGGTGACCTACGGCAACCCGCAACTGCATGACAGCGAGCGCCTGGCCAGCCTGGGCGTGCGCATCGTCGTAGCCGGGCATGGCGCGTACTTCGCCGCGATCAAGGCCACCTACGACAGCCTGCGTGCGCAACGCCAGCTTACCCATAGCACGTCCAATCTCAGCGCCACGGAGCTGACCCACACCTACACGTTGCCGGAGAGCTATGTGGCGTGGGCTGAAGAGTTCATGGACGTTAAAGAGTAATTGCCGTGCCGGTGCTGATGCGTCTTGTCAGCACCGGACTCATCCAGCCGCCAGGCTCACCGCGGTAAAAACTGTGATGGCGCAAAACGGTTGTTTTACGTCATCACAATGAATCCCAGGTACTCGCTGATGTTCTGCATTTCGAAGTATTTTTGCTGAGCATTGAGTACAGGGGCAGGACCATGCAGAAACAGCCTTACGTGCTGACCTTTGGCCAATTGATTGGCTACTGGATCACTGCGCTTCATTTTTACCCTGATCGGCACTGGTTTGTTTTGTGTATCGAACTTGAGCCAGGTTACGACTAAAACTACGTTATCCAGCAGTGACACCGTCGCCTGAGCATGGGTGATGAGTCGATCACATCCCAGGGACGCAATGTTCTTTTGAGCGGCAGTAAGCTGCGCAAACGCATCGAAATAGGTCAGTTGCTGGCCCGCGATAGATAGCGATGTTCGCTGACGGACGTTTACGGTCATAGCAGACCATGCTTCAACAACTTCAGCCAAAGTGCCTGGGTGTATAACCGCAGACGTCGACGCTTGGAGCGACGAGGCCAGAGCTTGCATCTCGGTAACCGTTGGTTTGGCGTTTTTGCGCCGCGTGGAGAGTTTGCCCAAGTGGCTTGGGATAAGCGGCGGCGCGATATAGGCCGGTCGCGGGGCTGACACTCCTGGAAACGCAGACGCATGAGACGGGGCTTTTTCGTTCACACAGCGCGGTTTGTGAGAGTTCAGCGCCCTGAAATAGAAGTTGCCCAGAATTGAAATGGCCGCAACGACCTCCTCAAGGCAACAAGGGCAAAAATAAAACAGGTCCTTGGGGGCCGCGTGCGCAAAACTGGCCGACACGTTAGCGTCCATGTCCCAGCACGCTGCCGTCGTCATTAACTTAACTACCATTCCAATATCCCTATCGTTCGTTCACTGACATGCTGGCGCAAGCTTACCTGTTAGAGGGGGCAGCAACTACAGACGCAGGCGCCGTGACCTTCGAGCGGGCAGTGTTTAAACTGTTCGCCAACCTTCGATCCGCACTGCACATGAGACCTACATGGCCAACCACGATCTTTCTTTCACTCCCGACCCAGATGCCGACTCCATCTCCTCCGATGTCATCGGCTTCAACGGCATTCTGGTCTCGACCCAAATCCCGACCCACGCCGACGGCAGCCTGGAGCTGGGCGACATCACCCTGCAAAGCGAATGCACCCTGCAAGCGCTCAAAGTCGCGCTGGAAAAAGCCGGCAGTTCCATGGATCGGGTGATGCACCTGACCATCTACCTCACCGATATGGCCGACCGCGCTGCGTTCAATGAAGTCTACAAGCGCTTTTTCGCCAAGCCATGGCCGGTGCGGGCTGCGGTGGGTGTGGCTGCGTTGGCGGTGGACGGGATGCGTGTTGAAGTAACGGCAATGGCTGCCAAAGCCTGATATCTCAGAGCGCTATGAACAATGTGGGAGGGGGCTTGCTCCCGATAGCGGTGGGTCAGAACAGTTTTAATTACTGACACACCCTCATCGGGAGCAAGCCCCCTCCCACACAGGGCCCTGGGCCCGACAGCCCTGCGGTAGATGCCGGCCGGGCATTTCACGGCTACAATGCGCGCCTCGACCGTGACAAGCCTGACTAAAAAAACTATGTCCTTGCCCAAGCATCACCTTGAATTGCTCAGCCCTGCCCGCGATGTCGCCATTGCGCGCGAGGCCATTCTGCATGGCGCCGACGCCATTTATATCGGCGGGCCGAGCTTCGGCGCTCGCCATAATGCGTGTAACGACGTGAGCGATATCGCGCAGCTGGTGGAATTCGCCCGTCGATACCACGCCCGCGTCTTCACCACCATCAACACCATTTTGCATGACAACGAGCTGGAGCCGGCGCGCAAGCTGATCCACCAGCTGTATGACGCAGGTGTAGACGCGTTGATCGTGCAGGATCTGGGCGTGATGGAGCTGGATATTCCGCCCATCGAGCTACACGCCAGCACCCAGACCGACATCCGCACCCTGGGCCGGGCAAAGTTTCTTGACCAGGCCGGTTTCTCGCAGTTGGTATTGGCCCGTGAGCTGAACCTGCAGGAAATCCGCGCAATCGCCGACGAAACCGATGCCGCCATCGAATTCTTCATCCACGGCGCCCTGTGCGTGGCGTTCTCCGGGCAGTGCAATATTTCCCATGCGCAGAATGGCCGCAGTGCCAACCGTGGTGATTGCTCCCAGGCCTGCCGTCTGCCGTACACCTTGAAAGATGACCAGGGCCGCGTCGTGGCCTTTGAAAAGCACTTGCTGTCGATGAAAGACAACAACCAGAGCGCCAACCTGCGCGCGCTGGTCGAAGCGGGTGTGCGTTCGTTCAAGATCGAAGGCCGCTACAAGGACATGGGCTATGTGAAGAACATCACCGCCTACTACCGCCAGCGCCTCGACGAAATCCTCGAAGACCGCCCGGATCTGGCCCGTGCCTCCAGCGGGCGTACCGCGCACTTCTTCGTGCCCGACCCCGAAAAAACCTTCCACCGTGGCAGCACCGACTATTTCGTCACCGATCGCAAGATCGACATCGGCGCGTTCGACACCCCGACCTTCACCGGCCTGCCCGTGGGTGTGGTGGAAAAAGCCGGCAAGCGCGACTTGCAGGTAGTCACCCATGAGCCGCTTTCCAACGGCGATGGTCTGAATGTGCTGGTCAAGCGTGAAGTGGTAGGGTTCCGCGCCAATATCGCCGAGCCTAAAGGCGAGTTCGAAGAAGACGGCGAGAAACGCTATCGCTACCGCGTCGAGCCGAATGAAATGCCGGCCGGCCTGCATCAGTTGCGCCCCAACCATCCTTTGAACCGTAACCTGGACCATAACTGGCAACAGGCACTGCTCAAGACGTCCGCCGAACGCCGTATCGGCCTGGCGTGGGTTGCACGCCTGCGTGAAGAGCAGTTGCACCTCACCGCCACCAGCGAAGAAGGCATCAGCGCCAGTGTCACCCTGCCCGGCCCGTTTGGTGTAGCCAACAAGCCGGAACAGGCACTGGACACCCTGCGCGATCTGCTCGGCCAGCTCGGCACTACGGAGTATCACGCCACCCGCATCGAGCTGGACGCGCCGCAGGCGTTCTTCATCCCCAACTCGCAGCTCAAGGCCATGCGCCGTGAAGTGATCGAAGCCCTGACCGCCGCCCGCATCCAGGCGCACCCTCGGGGCGGACGCAAGGCCGAGACCACCCCGCCGCCGGTGTATCCGGATGCGCATCTGTCATTCCTGGCCAACGTCTATAACCAGAAGGCCCGCGACTTCTACCACCGTCACGGCGTGAAGCTGATCGATGCGGCCTTCGAAGCCCACGAAGAAACCGGCGAAGTGCCAGTAATGATCACCAAGCATTGCCTGCGTTTCTCGTTCAACCTGTGCCCCAAACAGGCCAAGGGCGTCACCGGCGTGAAGACCAAGGTCGCGCCGATGCAGTTGATCCACGGCGACGAAGTGCTGACCTTGAAGTTCGATTGCAAGCCGTGCGAGATGCATGTGGTGGGCAAGATCAAGGGGCATATTCTTGGGTTGCCGCAGCCGGGCAGTGCTGTAGAGCATTTCAACCCGGAAAACCTTATCTATCAGGGCACGCACTGACCTGACGGGCGCGGGGCCACCACCAGCCCCGCTGCAACCCGGCAGCGGCCAGCAGAATCGCCGCCACACCCAGCCATTGCAGCCACCCCAGGCGATGCCCGAACGCAATCCAGTCGACCAGGATCGCCGCAATCGGATAGATGAACGACAACGCGCCGGTCATCGCTGTGGGCAGCTTCTGAATAGCCCCGTACAGCAACACATACATCAAACCGGTATGCACCACGCCCAATGTCGCCAGTGCCGCCCAGGCAGTGGTCGACCCGGGCAAGCTGTGCCAGGGCACCAGCGGCGCCAGCAGCACGGCGCCGGTGGTCACCTGGATCAACGCCATCAAATGCGGCGGTACGTCCTTCAGGCGTTTGATGATCAGCGCCGCCACCGCGTACAAAAATGCCGCGCCCAAGGCCAAGGCAATGCCAGCAAGATAATTCCCACCACCCGATTGCTCACCATGGGCGGTCACGATCGCCAACATGCCCAGGAACGCCACACTCAGCCACGCCATTTTTTGCACGGTGATCTTCTCACCGAGAAACACCGCTGCCAGCATCACCAGTATGAACGGCTGCACGTTGTACACCGCCGTGCTGATCGCGATGGACGCACGGGAATAGGACTCGAACAGCAACAGCCAGTTACCGACGATCGCCACGCCGCTGAGCACTGCCAGCCCGAGCTTGGCCCAGTTGAGTAACTCCAGGCGCAAATACCCCAGCAACGCGCACACCAGCATCAGTGTCAGCGCGCCAATCACGCAGCGCCAGAACACCACCTCAAGCACCGACACGCCCGACACCAGCACAAACCAGCCAATGGTGCCGGAGATCAGCATGGCAGCGATCATTTCCCAGGTTCCGCGACGGATTGATGTATCCATGATTGAGGCTCCTCAAGTGATGCTCAATTATGGCAATCTGCTCGACACGGCTACAGCGACTAAAAAAGGCAAAACCCAGGATTCACCTTTTCTTATTAGGCAAAGCTCATGATCGACACTATCGACCAGCAATTGATCGCCGCCTTGATGGACGACTCGCGCCTGTCCCTCAAGACCCTGGCGGGCATCACCGGTTTGTCTTCGCCGAGCGTCAGCGAACGTCTGCGCCGCCTGGAAGAGCGCGGCGTGCTGACCCACTACACCGTCGACATCGACCCCAAGCACTTCGGCTACCTGCTGCAAGCCATCGTGCGCATCCGCCCCCTGCCCGGCAAACTGCAGGAAGTGGAACGCCAGATCCAGGCGATCCCCGAGTTCACAGAATGCGATAAGGTCACGGGCGACGACTGCTTTATCGCACGCCTGCATGTACGCACCATGGAGCACCTCGACACGCTGCTGGACCGGCTGAATACCTATGCCGAGACCAACACCGCTATCGTCAAGAAAACCCCGGTGAAACGGCGTTTGCCGCCGTTGGCTGACTAACAGGGCTGCGTAGCCTGTGGGAGAGTTGGGCAAGTACTCACGCCCAGTGCACGGCCCGCTCACTGGCAAGCTGTTCAACAAACAGCACAATCCGCCGACAGGCTTGCGCCAGACGCTCCTCGCCCAAGGTAAAGGAAAGCCGAACGAAGCCCTGGGCCGGCTCGCCGAAGGCTGCCGCGTCCAGCACCGACACGCCAGCTTCACGAAACAGGCGCCAGGCGAAATCCAGGGACCCCAGGCCCGTATCGCGCACATCCACCAACACAAACATGCCCGCTTGCGGCGCCTGCACGCGGATGCCCGGGCAGGCGCTCAAGGCAGTCACCACCAGGTCGCGTCGGCGTCGGTAAGTCTCAAGCATGCCTTGCGTGACTTCGTCATGGGCCAACACCGCAGATGTCGCCGCCTCCATCACGAAGCCGGGCAAGCCGTACATCATGCTCAACAGCAGGGTTTCAGCGTGCTGCACCATTTGCGCTGGGGCGATGAGCCAACCGATTCGCCAGCCGGTCATGGCATGGGACTTGGACAAGCTGCCGATCACAATGCAGCGCTGCGCCATGCCCGGCAACGCCGCCAGGCTGTGGTATTCACCGTCGAACACCAGGCTTTCATAGACCTCATCCACCACCACCCACAGGTCATGTGCGATCGCCAAGTCCGCAATGGCTTGCAGCTCTTGCCGGTTGAGCACCACGCCAGTGGGGTTGTTCGGATTAGAAAAGAATATCGCCCGGGTGCGCGGCGTGATCGCGGCGGCGAGCAATGGTGGATCCAGTCGAAAGCCGGACTGCGCACTGCAGGGCACCCGCACCAGAGTGGCGCCGCTGGCCTTGAGCGTGGCTTCGTAGGTAACGTACATCGGGTCGAGCACCAACACTTCGTCGCCGGCCTGCAACAGGCATAGCGAGCTGATGAACAGCGCGTTCTGCGCACCGGGCACGATGATGACGTTGTCAGCCGCCAACGGGCGGGCCAGGGTCTGGCTGTAACGGGTCGCGATCGCCTCGCGCAAGGCCGGGCGACCCGCGATCTCGGTGTAGTGGGAATCTCCCGCGTGCAAGGCATTGACGGCGGCGTCAGTGATAAAGGCCGGCGTGGCGAAATCCGGGTCGCCGACGCTGAGGATGATGACGTCTTCGCCCTGGCTGGCAGCGTCGAACGCAGCGTGGTGGATGTCCCAGGCGGCGACGCCCTGCCCTGCAATTCGTTCAACGAAGGGAGAAAACCTCATGCCAGAGCCTCTGGTGAAAGAATAAAGACGCAAATCCATAAATATGCGCGCGGCAACAATCGGTCAACTTAGTGCATAGCAAACCGTCGTTCAATGGATAAATAGGGCCTTGTCCCCGTGGCTGGCAATCACATTGAACCCCCTCCCGGTCGCTGTTCTCAAACCTGCATAGACCACGGCCCTGGAACACGCACGATGACTTTCATTCTATGGCTGGCCGTATTGGGCGCCGTACTGCTCACCCTCGCTCTCACCTCCTCCTATTTGCGCTGGATGCCGGTGACCACCTCAGCGGTGTGCTTGTTGCTGGGCATCGCCATTGGCCCGCTGGGCGTGGACTTGTTGCACCTGGACGTGAAGGGCTCAGCGCGCTGGATGGAGCACCTGACGGAAGTGGCGGTGCTGTTTTCGCTGTTTGTCAGCGGTTTGAAACTGCGCCTGCCGCTCAAGCACCGCACCTGGCGCATCGCCTTTGGCATGGCCGGGCCGGTGATGCTGCTGACCATCCTCGGCACCTGCCTGTTGCTGCACTACCTGTTCGATTTAACCTGGGGCGTTTCATTGCTGGTGGGAGCGATGCTGGCGCCCACAGATCCGGTGCTGGCCGGCCTGGTGCAGGTCAACAATGCCCAGGACTATGACGCGTTGCGATTCGGCCTGTCCGGCGAAGCAGGGTTGAACGACGGCACTGCGTTTCCTTTTGTGATTTTTGGCCTGCTGTTCATGCAACATGGCGGTTTCGACGGCGACTGGTTCGGCGGCTGGGTGCTGAAGAACCTGCTGTGGGCGGTACCGGCCGGGCTGTTGATGGGTTACTGGATGGGCCGCGGCATTGGCCGTATCACCCTGCGCCTGCGCTTGATCAATGCCGATAGCACCCTGTCACCGAATGACTACCTCACCCTCGCGCTGATTGCCCTGGCGTATGTGACGGCTGAAGCGGTCGGCGGCTACGGCTTCTTGTCGGTGTTTGCGGCGGGCCTGGGGCTGCGCCAGGCCGAGGTCAAATCCACCGGTTATGCGCAAACGCCGGCCGAGCACCTGGCCCAGCCGGTGGTGGGCCATCTGGAGATCGAGCCCGAGCAGGCGCTGCACGGTGACTTCAGCCAGTTGAAGGACACCCAGATCGCCGCCGGCGTGATGATGGGCGACATGCTGGCTTTCGGCAGCCTGGTCGAGCGCTCGATGGAGGTGTTTCTGGTCAGCGTATTGGGCATCGTGTTGGTCAGCCATTGGGATTGGCGCGCGCTGGCGGTGGCGGTGTTGCTGTTCTGCGTGGTTCGCCCGCTCAGCGTGTTTGCGATGCCTTGGGGCAGCCTGCTGGATCGGCGGCAACGCAGCCTGGTCAGTTGGTTTGGTATTCGCGGGATCGGCAGCCTCTACTACCTGTTCTATGCGCTCAACCATGGGCTGATAGGTACCAGCAGCGCCGTGGCGGTGAACCTGACCCTCTCGGTGATCGCGCTGAGCGTGATGGTGCATGGCCTCAGCACCCAGCCCTTGCTGGCGTGGTACGAACGACGCGCCGTGCACAAAAAATGAATCCTGCGCCGCGCTTGGCGTGATGGATAACTGCGTACCGGGCCAGGAGGTTTCACTGGATCAAGCACAGGAAGGAGATCTCCTGTTCAAGTTCACCGATCCCTCTGGCCCGCCGCCGGATCAATCCTGACTGTCGGTATTGCCGACGTCGGCCGCTTCATCCAGATCGTTGAGCGGCACTTGCGCATCATCCATCAGCGAACCCGGATCTTCATTGCCGGGGTCGTTGAGTTCTTCGTCGAGTTCTTTTGACATGACCGTCTCCGTTAACCGCCTTGGGTATCGATATCGGCATCGGTTTCAGGCTTGTGCTCGCGCTCAGGCTTGAAGTCTGGACTGTAGTCGTTTTCCTTGGCCTTGGGGTCGCTGGCAGGCGTCGGGTCCTTGGGCGCATCGGCAGCGGTGCCCGGAGCGGGCTCGCCACCATCGATGGCAGGGTCATTGCGGTTGCTGGTTTGGGGATCGTTGGATGTAGACATGGCATACCTCTTCACAGACCGGTGATAAATCTTTACCGCGTAAAGCTAAGGCGCCACGTGCCCCAGTGAAGTTCCGTCCGATTGCTCAGCGCAGTGGATTGTCCACCTGGATATAAAACGCATAGATGCCCAACACCAGCCAGAACACCATGAACAACCACGGCGCGCGCATGGAAAACAGCAACGACTTGCGATAGCCCTTGTGACTGGACTCCATTTCGGAAAACAGCGGCGATTCATCGTAGGCCAGGCCCATCACCGGCTCGCTGCGCAGCAATTCGCTTTGCTTGTAGTGCCAGTGATCAATGATCTGGTAGGCCGCGCGTATGCCAGGCCAGGCGTTGAGCGAGCTGAGAATACCCAGCGCGGCGAGGATCACCGGCACCACCAGCGTGAACAGCTTGCCCCATTCCGGGTTGAGGTTGCCCATGCCGGACACGAAAGCGATCACCAGAAACGATTGCGCAGTGAGGTAAGCGTCGGTGCGGTTGGCCAGGATGCTGGTTTCGTACTGGATCTCGCGCCGGTAGAAGTCGAGGCGATCCTTGGGCGAGCCGAAGATCTTGGCGTTGTGTTCGCTATGGTCGGTCAGGGCCGCTTCCGGCGTGTTTGGGGAGATGATTCGGGGCACAACGATGCTCCACAAAGTGACGGGACTCGTTAGAAGAATCGGACGTGGATGAAGTTCAAGTTTCTTGCGCACCAAGTCAGGGCGCCCTCTGCCCCCTTGTGGTGAGCCCGCTTCTGTGGCGAGCGAGCTTGCTCGCGCTGGGCTGCGCAGCGGCCCCCACAAAAGCGCGAGCGCTGCGCACTCCAGCGCGAGCAAGCTCGCTCGCCACAGGTAATTGCCACCTTGTGTGCGTTCCGGCACATCCCTTGCTTTATCCATTCATCTACCCGAAAACAGGAGCATTCGTTACCCCGCGACCCAGAGCCGACTCCATAAGAAAGTAAGGACCAGGCCTGTTGGCACCCTCAGCCACGGGCTCATAAGAACATGCGTTTTTTAAGCGGCAGTGCCACCCAGGAAACCCTCGGCACTGACAAGGTACTGGAATGGCTCGAACTTTCTTCGATGAAATGAATGACGCAAACGGCGTATGCCGCGCCCACTATCAGGATTTTTCCCGCTGGCTGGCCAACACGCCGCCGGAACTGCTGGCCCAGCGTCGCCGTGAAGCCGACTTGCTGTTCCATCGCGCCGGGATCACCTTCACCCTGTATGGCGACGAGCAAGACACCGAACGCCTGATTCCCTTCGACATCATCCCCCGCAGCATCCCCGCCAGTGAGTGGAGCCTGATCGAGCGCGGCTGTATCCAGCGGGTCAACGCACTGAACATGTTCCTCGCCGACATCTACCACGACCAGCGCATTATCAAGGCCGGGATCATTCCGGCAGAACAGGTGCTGGGCAACGAGGGCTATCAGAAGGCGATGGTCGGCCTGGACCTGCACCGCGACATTTACTCGCACATCTCCGGTGTCGACCTGGTACGCGACGGCGACGGCACCTATTACGTGCTCGAAGACAACCTGCGTACCCCCAGCGGCGTGAGCTACATGCTCGAAGACCGCAAGATGATGATGCGCCTGTTCCCGGAAGTGTTCGCCAAGCAACGCATTGCGCCGGTGGACCACTACCCCAACCTGCTGCTCAAGACCTTGAAAAGCGCCAGCCGCCTCGATAACCCCAATGTGGTGGTATTGACCCCTGGGCGCTTCAACAGCGCTTTTTTCGAACACGCGTTCCTGGCGCGGGAAATGGGCGTGGAGCTGGTCGAAGGCGCCGATCTGTTCGTGCACGACCTCAAGGTATTCATGCGCACCACCGATGGCCCCAAGGCGGTGGACGTGATCTACCGGCGCATCGACGACGCCTTCCTTGACCCCGAGGCGTTCAACCCCAAGTCAATGCTCGGCGTACCCGGCCTGGTGGCGGCCTATTGCGCGGGTAATGTGGTGCTCGCCAACGCGATCGGCACCGGGGTGGCTGACGACAAGTCGATCTACCCCTATGTGCCGGCGATGATCCGCTTCTATCTGGACGAGGAGCCGGTGCTGCAAAACGTACCGACCTTCCAGTGCCGCAAGCCCGATGAACTGTCCCATGTGCTGGCCAACCTGGAACAACTTGTGGTCAAGGAAACCCAGGGTTCCGGCGGCTACGGCATGTTGGTGGGCCCCGCCTCCAGCGCAGCCGAGATCGAAGATTTTCGCCAGCGCATCAAGGCGCGTCCCCACGCTTATATCGCCCAACCGACCTTGAGCCTGTCCACTTGCCCGACCTTTGTCGAAAACGGCATCGCGCCCCGGCATATCGACCTGCGCCCCTTCGTGCTCTCGGGCAAGGAAACCCGCCTGGTGCCGGGCGGCTTGACCCGCGTGGCGCTGAAGGAAGGTTCGCTGGTCGTCAACTCGTCGCAAGGCGGCGGAACCAAGGACACCTGGGTGGTGGAGGGCTGAGTATGTTGAGTAGAACCGCTGCTGATCTGTACTGGATGTCGCGCTACCTGGAACGCGCCGAGAACCTGGCGCGCATGTTGGAAGTCAGTTATTCACTGTCGTTGATGCCCCAGGCCGGGCGCAGCGATGGCCTGGATGAGCTGGCAATGTCGTTGCTCAGCAGCGGCACCCTGGACAGCTACCTGGAGCGTCACCAGACCCTGGATGCCGAGCGCATGTTGCACTTCTTCGCCCTGGACGAAGAAAACCCGGCCAGCATTTACAACTGCCTGCGCGCCGCCCGAGGCAATGCCCACGCCGTGCGCGGGCGCATCACCGCCGATATGTGGGAAAACCTCAACGCCACCTGGCTGGAAATGCGCAGCATCGCCGCCGGCGGCCTGGCGCGGCATGGCATCAGCCACTTCTGCGACTGGGTCAAGCAACGCTCGCACCTGTTTCGCGGCGCGACCTCGGGCACCATCATGCGCAATGACGCCTACCGGTTTATTCGCCTGGGCACCTTTGTCGAACGCGCCGACAACACCTTGCGCCTGCTGGATGCGCGCTATGAGATGTTTGGTGAAGAGTCCGAAGAAGTCAGCGACTTGTCGGCTCGCGGTTATTACCAGTGGAGCGCCCTGCTGCGTGCGCTGTCCTCGTTCGAGGCGTACACCGAGTTATACCCCAACGCCCTGAATGCACGCTCGGTCTCGGAGCTACTGCTGTTACGCAGCGATGTCCCGCGCTCGCTGCACGCGTGCATCGAAGAGTTGAGCCATATCCTCGCCGACTTGCCCGGCAGTTACGGACGCACGGCGCAGCGCCTGGCGGCGGAGTTCGAAGCAAGGCTGCGGTATACCGGGATCGATGAGATTCTGGAAGATGGACTGCACGCCCGGTTGACGGACTTTATCGACACCGTGCGCGAGTTGGCGCGGGCGATACACAGTTCTTACCTGGAAGTAATCTAAGCAACACCACCGCTCAAATGTGGGAGGGGGCTTGCTCCCGATAGCGGTGGGTCAGTTACATACTGGCTGGCAGATACGCCGCAATCGGGAGCAAGCCCCCTCCCACATTTGAATCGCCGTAATCTGTCAAACATTGATCGCCCACCACCTCGGCAGCAACTGTCGAACCCGTGCCTCGCCAAAGCGGTCATCGATCAGCATTACCACGCCGCGATCGTGCTGGCTGCGGATCACCCTCCCCGCCGCTTGCACCACCTTCTGGATGCCGGGATACAGGTAGGTGTAGTCATACCCCGCGCCGAAAACCTCGCCCATGCGTGCCTTGATCTGTTCATTCACCGGGTTGAGTTGCGGCAAGCCCAGGGTGGCAATAAAAGCGCCAATCAAACGCGCCCCCGGCAGGTCGATACCTTCGCCAAACGCGCCGCCCAATACCGCAAAACCGATGCCTTGGCTGTGCTGGGTGAACTGGTCCAGGAACGCCTGGCGCTCGGCCTCGGCCATGCCGCGTGACTGCAGCCACAGTGCAATCTGCGGGTGTCGCTCGGCGAGTAACTGCGCCACTTGCTGCAGGTAATCGAAGCTGGAGAAAAACGCCAGGTAGTTGCCCGGCTGCTCGGCAAATTGCCGGGCGATCAATTCCACAATAGGTTCCAGCGACGCCTGGCGGTGCACAAAGCGTGTAGAGATGCGCTCAACGATGCTGACCTGCAATTGCTCGGCCTTGAACGGCGACTCTACATCGACCCAGGCAGTATCCGCCGGCAACCCGAGTAAATCGGCGTAATAGTGGCGTGGGCTCAGGGTCGCGGAAAACAGCACGCTGCTGCGAGCCGCCGTCAATCGGGGCCGGATGAATTCGGCCGGCACCACATTACGCAGGCACAGGGTCGAGCTACTGCGCTTGCCACTGAACTGGCGCTTGCTGATGTCGAAGATGAAGTGTTCGTTGAATAGCTCGGCCACCTTGGAAAATTGCAGTGCTTCAAAGTAGAAGGCTTGCAGGTCTCCATTGAGGGACTCGGGGTGATCGTTGAAGTAGTCGCCCATGGCGCTGGTGCACAGGCTCAGGGCCTGTAGCAGTTTGTCGGGCCGGGTGGCATAGGCCTGATACGGCGCGACTTGTTCCTTGTGCAACGCGTTCCACTCGCGGTTCAGGCGCTGCAAGGGTTTGTTCAGCGGCTCGGGCGCGGTATCGCGCAAGGTCTTGAGGCTGTATTGGTCGAGGCTGGCGCTGTACATCGAACGGGCGCGTTCCACCAGGTTATGGGCCTCGTCGACCAGCGTCGCAACACGCCATTGGTTCAACTGCGCCAGGCCGAATAACAGGGCGCCGAAGTCGAAAAAATAGTTGTAGTCGGCGACTACCAGGTCGGCCCAGCGCGCCATTTCCTGGCTGAGGTAATACGGGCACACGTCATGGGCCAGCGCCACACTGCGCAGGCTGCGCTGATCGAGCAGGCGAACCCTGGACGCGGCCTGGCGGGCGGCGGGCAAGCGGTCGTAAAAACCCTTGGCCAGTGGGCAGGAATCACCATGGCAGGCTTTATCCAGGTGTTCGCACGCCTTGTCCCGTGCAACCAGCTCAAGTACACGCAGCGGCAGATCCGGACTGCTGTCGTACAGCACCTGGGCGGCATCCAGGGCGAGCTTGCGCCCCGGCGTTTTGGCGGTAAGGAAGAACACCTTGTCCAGCTGCTGCGGCGCCAGCGCCTTGAGCATCGGGAAGAGGGTACCGACGGTCTTGCCGATGCCCGTGGGCGCCTGGGCCATCAGGCAACGGCCGGTGCTGACCGCCTTGTAGACCGACTCGGCCAACGTACGCTGCCCGGGACGAAAATCGGCATGGGGAAATGCCAGGGCTTGGGCGGCCTTGTTGCGCTTATCGCGGTGCTGCATTTCCAATTGGGCCCAGTCGAGGAACAACGCACATTGCTGATTGAAAAAGCGCTCAAGCTGCGCCGCGTCGAAACGTTGGTTCAGCAGCGTCTCGCCTTCGCCAACGATATCGAAGTACACCAGCGCCAAGTCGATTTCGCCGAGGCCGAGCTTCTGGCACATCAGCCAGCCATACACCTTGACCTGGGCCCAGTGCAGTTGCCGATGGTTGGCGGGCTGGGCAGAGAGGTCGCCGCGGTAGGTTTTGACTTCTTCAAGGCGGTTGGCGTCGGGGTCGTAGCCGTCCGCCCTGCCCCGCACGTTGAGCTGCTGGTATTGCCCCTCCAGGGCGACTTCATTCTGGTAGTGCGCGCTACGCCGGGACGCCACCGTACGGTGGCCGACGATACCTTCCTGGGCGCTGGGCGACGGGGTAAAGCGCAGGTCAAGGTCGCCGACCTTGGCCGTGAACTCACACAGCGCCCGTACGGCCACGCTGTAACTCAAGCGGGTTGCTCCGCCCAGCGCACGTAACAGACGGTGACCGGCATCTGGTACTCGCCGCAAAATTGCAGCCAGCGCAGTTGGTTGTCTTGCAGGCGGTCGCCCGGGCCCTTGACCTCGATCATGCGGTAGGTTTTTTGTGCAGGCCAGAACTGGATCAGGTCCGGCATTCCGGTGCGGTTGGCGCGGATATCCAGCAGCAGGCGTGTGAACCAATGGCGCAGGTGCTCGGCGGGCAGGCAGGCCAGGGCTTGCTCCAACAGCTCTTCGCTGAGCAGGTTCCAGAACACGAAAGGTGATTGGATACCCCATTTGTCCAGAAAACGTTGGCGGATGGTGGCCTTGTAGCGCTCATCCCCCAGTTGCTCGAAACACGCAGCAAACAACGCCTCGCGGCGTTGATGGAAGTCTTCGCTGTGCAGGTCCGCCGGCCCACGCTGGAACGGATGGAAGAACGCGCCCGGCAGTGGCGCGAAAATCGCTTCCCAGCACAACAGGCCGAACAGCGAGTTGATCAACCCATTCTCCACGTAATGCACCGGTGCCTCGGGCTCGTTCAGGTGCGCCTGGACGCAGTATTCCACCGACATCAGCGGCGCCTGGGCGAGTGCCAGGTCAAGGCGTGCAACCGCTTGCGGCTTGGCCTTGGGCAACGCCGGTTCGCCGAGTTTGCGGCGCAGGCGCGGCAATACACGCAGCAAGTGCTGTTGTTCAGCGGCGCTTTCCGGGGCCTGCTGGGCTGCGGTGGCCAGGGCCAGCGCTCGGGCGTAATCCTCTTGACGCTCAACGACCCGGATCAACCGCGCACGTGCACCGGGATAGTCGCAGGCAAGGTAGATCTGTTCAGCCAGCGCAAGCTCGGCGCAGCGCTCGCAATACTGGCCGATCTGGAACAACAGCTTGGCGCGGCGTTTTTCCAGCCAGGGGTTGTCGGTGCACAGGCCGGCGATCTGCACCAGCAGCGTGTCCAATGCCTCACCGGCTTCAAACGCTTGCTGGCACTGGTGCAGGAACAGGAACCCCACCACGTCGTCACGCGTGCGTAACCCGCGGGACTCGGCGCAAATCTCGACTTTTTCATAGGTGTAGATGCCCAGGTCTGCCAGCACGAACTCGGACCAGTCCTGGTGCAGGTTGCCAAAGAACATCAAGCGCAGGCGATCACACAACGCCATGACCGTAAGGCTATAGAGCACATCATCCAAGCCCGGGCACCATTGAGCAAAACTGCGCGGCTCGCTGAACTGCGCCGCCAGCGGTTCGAGCCAGGTGGCCTTGTTGCCCTTGGGCTGATCGATCCAGGGCCTGAACGCGCCGAGGATTTCACCCTTTTGCAGCAAGGCGAACAAGGTGGCAAACGGCAGCGGGCTTTGGTCATCCACCCATCCCAGTTCTCGTAATGGGCCCGCTGCCGCATGGGGGCAGCCGATTTCCACATAATTAAGCTTGGCGCCGCGAAAATGCACACCCTTGCGCATCACCATGCGCACCAATAACGCCTGGGACGCCTGGGGCAACCTGTCAAATTGCTGAATGAAATGCTGTTCGTCCGCATCGAGCAGATCGGCATAGCGTTGCCCCAGCCAGGCCAGGACCTGGCGGAAGTTATGCAGGTAATACAAGGGGTCTTCGAGGGGGTTGGCCATGGCGCAAGGGAGTCAAATACTGGTTATGCATACAGAGTGCCGATGCAAAGCCGTTGTTGCAATCGGTAATAGATAAATGGCGCCTGCAACTTTTTGCAAAAAAACGATCAGATGAGGGAGTTGATCGCGTAACATTTATAGCCCACAGCCAGACGCTGCGGGACTTTTCAGGGTTAAAGGTAAGGGTTATGAACATGAAGAATTTGGGTCTGCCGCTGGTTGCACTCACTTTTCTGGTATTGGCCGGTTGCTCCACGCAAACGGTAGTGACATTGCAAAATGGCACGCAGTATTTGACCAAGGACACGCCCAACGCCAAGACAGCCGACGGCTTCTATGAATTTACCGATATCGCCGGCAAGCGCATTCGCATCAAGGCCGATGATGTAGCCACGGTGCGCAAGGAAAACTAATCTTCGAATCAACACCGATCAAATGTGGGAGGGGGCAGGCCCCCTCCCACAGTTTTCAACCGCATTCCAACTTAAGCGATAACAATCCCCTCCCCCGACAGACTGCTCACGCCCACCAACGTCACCGAATCGGCGCCAAAACTGATCACCGTATCCCCGCCCACCACCTTGGTGTGATCGCGATAATCGGGACTGCCCTGCACATCGTTGAACACCAGCTTGTCTGTCGACTGATAGCCAATCACTCGATCATTACCAAACTGCCCACTGAACAAAAACGTGTTATGCCCGCTGCTGTCGCGGATCGTGTCATTACCCTTGCCGCCTTCGATAAAGTCCGCCCCCCTGCCGCCCTTGATCAGGTCGTCGCCGTCGCTGCCGATGATAAAGGTATTGCCCTTGTGCGCCTCGGCGTTGCGGTTCAAGTCCTGCACCCAGGTGTTGGCCCGTGCCGGATCGGACAGGTTGGCGACGATCACTGTGGAGTCACGGGTCATCTGCTCGTAGAAGCCGGACTCGAGGATGCGCGTCATGCCGTCGCCATAACCGGTGGGCAAGTGCGAGACCCAGGTCGGCAGGTTGAGGATGGAAAACGGCAGCACGTTCCACAGTGCGGAAGCGTAGTGGTCGTTGAAGCTGACAATATTGTCGGTGCTCGATTCGTGGGGTTTGTCGTGTACGCCCAGGGACGACAGGTTGAATGAGGAACCGTCCAGCGCCCGGAATACCGGGTCGTTTTCGTAGCCGACGTTAAGCACCTTGTCGCCGGCGCTTTGGGTGGGCGACGCATAGGCTACGTAATTGGAATCGGTGTAGAACCCTGACCATTTGCTCCCGCTCAGATCCGCCATGCTGTTGACCGCAAGGCCGCCCAGGCTGTGGCCGCTGACCACCACATCCTTGCCGCTCAAGCCCTGGGCGCTGGCATAGTCAGCGACGTTGCCGAGCAAGTTGCCAAACGCCTCGCCAGCGTAATTTTTTGCATAGTCCTTGGGACCGAATGCAGCAAGCAGGTCACTGATCACATCCCCGATGGAATCGGTGATCAGGCTTTCCCGTGGCCCCGAGGTGCCACGGAAGCCGATGCCGATTTCCAGCAGTTTGCCGGCGTCATCGTATTTGCCCAGCACTTCCACTTGGGCGGTACCGTAGGCAGCCTTTTCGCCAAAGAAGGTGCCACGGGCATCGACCTTGCCGGTATAGCCCAGGGTGCTGGCGCTGATTGGGGTCCAACCGGCCTGTTGCACTGCGTCGAGGGCGGCTTTTTCTGAATCCGGGTTCCACGGGATCCCGGGAATCACGCCTTGGGCGTTGCCGCTGCCAATCAGCGCGCTCACCAGCGTGGCCGGCAGGCCAAGGCCCAAGCCGTTGTTCTGGTAACCCACGGCAAAGCCGTTATCCAGGTTGTGGTAGGAATACATCGTGATCGCCATCGCATCGGCGAACAACGTTTTGGAACCCTCGGTGCCGAGGTTTTTATAGTCAAAGATACCCATTGGTAGTGCCTCTCTGTTGTTGGATTTGTAGAGAAAGCCAAAACACCTGTTATCCGTTACCTACTGTAGGAGCGAGCTTCTGTGGCGAGGGAGCTTGCTCCCTCTCCACATCCAACTACACCTGACCTTTAGAACGCCCAGTCCAGGCTCAAGCCGACGCCGTGCACCTTCTCTTTGCTGGCCAGCAGGCCGTTGTAGTCAAAGTTCACCCGCGCATCCTTGCTCAACGCCAGGCTGACCCGTGCCCCAACCAGTGCGGCATCCCGCACCATCGGCGCACTTTCGACCGCGAACGACGGGCCACCCGAGGCAAACGCCAGGTGTTGCTCGGAATCGGTGCTGCTCAGGTTGTGCTGCCAGCCCAGAGTGCCGGAGACTTCCAATTGCTGGTGGTCGTTGACGTTGAAGGTCTTCAAGGCGCGCACACCCAAGGTGCTCAACACCAGGTCGCGGCTGTCGTCGCCGCTTTTCAGCGCAGCGGCATCGCCCTTCTCTTTGAAGCTGTCCGTGTCCAGGTGCACATAGGCCAGGTTGGCGAACGGCTCCAGGGCCAGCGGTTGCAGGTTGATGCGATACGCCGCTTCGGTGAACACCTGGGTGCTCTGCGCATCGACCTTGGCCTTTTGCTTGCCGGCGACATCGCCGTATTGCAGATCGCGCTTCACATCGGCGCGGTGCCAGCTGTAGGTCGCCCCACCGCTCAGGCGCCAGGCGCCGATTTCATGCCCGGCATAAGCACCGAAGTGGTAGCTGTCGACCGAGGCGCGGCTATGGGTGTCGCTGCCCATGTTCAGCGAGGTATCGCTGTAACCCGCGACCAGACCAATGCGCGTGGCGTCGTCGAGGGCACCGTCCACCCCGGCAAGCATCCCGCCGATGGAGGTGTTATAGCCAGCGGTGTCACTGCGGCTGTCGGTCTTGCCCCAGGCGCCCAGGGCCTTGACCCAGACGTTGCCACGGCTGTCGATGGCTTGGCTGGTTGCGCCCATCTCGCCATTGCGCAGGCGCTCGCCCACTGCTTCGCGTACATAACGGCTGTCATTGACCAATGCAGTTTGCAGCGCCGGATAGACTTCACCGCTCAGTTGCTGGAACGCGCCCTGGGCCGAAGCGGCCGTCGGTGCCAACAGCAAGCTTTCATACACGCCATTGCCCGCACCCAATTGCTCAGCGGCTGCGGCCACGGCGCGTTGGTTCGGTGTAGCAGCAACACTGGCGAAGCTGTTGGTGCGTGTCACGTCTAACTGCACACCGTTCGCCGCGTAATTCAAGGTGCCGCCGACAAACAGATAGTTGGGCAGTACAGCACCAAAACTGCCGGTGACACCGCCCGCCGCTTGCAGGATGTTGTACTGACGGCCGATCAGGCTTTGGGCCTGGGTTGCACTCAACAGTGTCGGGCTGTTTTCCAGGGCCAGGGTTACGGTGCCGCCATTGAGCGTGGCGGTACCCCCGGCGACGATACGGTCGCTGCTGGTAGGCGATAATTCCACAGCGTAGGTCGAGCCCGGGTTGAAGGTGACATTACCTGCCACGTTCAGGGTGCCAATGGAATTGCCCGGCGCCACGGCGCCGCCGCTATTTGCCGTCAGCGAGCCGATACGCCCCGAGCCACCGATTACGCCGGTCTGGCTGACGATGACATCGGAGGTGACCGAACCGTTGACCGCCAGCAAGCCCTGATTGACCAGGGTCGGGCCGCTGTAGGTGTTGGCGCCGGCCAGCACCAGGGTGCCGATGCCCTGCTTGGTCAAGCCGCCATGGCCTGAAATGTTGTTGCTCCACACATCCAGCCCGCAGTGCACGTCGTTGCAAATGCGCTGGGTCGGTTTGCCCGCGTCCACCACCGCACCGACGCCCGGCAGGTCCGCGACGAACTGGCCGCTGCCATAGGCGCCCTCAATGCGGAACTCGGCAGGAATGTCCTCGGCGGTCACAAACATCCCCGGGCCGTTGACCGCCTTGCCCAGGTTGATCATGCCCCAGCCATACAGCGAGTCGATACCCGGCGCGCCGAGGTCAGTGGCCGTGGTCTTGAGCACCGTGGAGATCTGGTCGCCACTCATGTACTCGAAGCGCTCCATCAGCACCGCTGCTGCACCCGCCACATGGGGGGCGGCCATGGAGGTGCCGTTTTTGTTGGCCCAGTCGGTGGTCAGGTTGTTCAGGTCGGTGCCGTTGATGATCGAGCTGTAGATCTTGGTACCGGGTGCCGACACGCAAAAACTCGCCGCATAGCCGCAACGTGAAGAGAAGGTGCTGATCACATACGGATCAGGGCTGGCGGTGTCCGGGTTCTGCTGCAATGCCGCCACCGACAGCCAGTTCGGCGCAATCTCCGGCACAAAATACGCCAGGCCGGAAATCGCGTCCGGGTTGTTGCGGTTGTAGTCGTTACCGGCGGCAAAGATGGTCAGCACACCACTGCGGGCCGCGTCGATGGCGCCTTGATAAGCACCACCTGCGATCGTGCCGAGGATCGGCCGGATCGTATTGAACTGCGCCTGGGCTTCATTCACGGTGAAATTGGGGAACGCCGGATCGCGGCCGCCCTTGGCGTACTGGTCACCGATGCCGATACCCCAGCTGTTGTTGATGATGCGTGCGCCGCTGGCAACCAACCCGTCCCAGCCGGCCTTGTAAACCGCGCCATCGTTGCCGAGGATAATCCCGTCTTCCGGGCCCGGGTCACCGTTTTCGGCGGTGAGGATTTGCGCATTGAACGCCACGCCATGCATCGGCCCGCCATCGCGGTTACCCGCAGCAATGCCGCCGACGTGGGTGCCGTGGTTACCCAGCTTGCCGTTGGAGTCCTTGGACGGCGTGCCGTCGTAGCGGAACGCATCACCGGCCTTCACCGGGATATACGGGTCGGTATATTGGCGAATGCCCTCGGTGACAATCGTCACCACCTTGTCGGGGCTGGCGAATTCCGGGTGCTGGGCATACACCGGCTGGTCAAAGATCCCCAGCTTGACGCCCTTGCCGGTGTAGCCGGCGGCATACGCGGTGTCGGCATGCACGGCGCCCAAGCCCCAGTCGGCCTTGAACTCGTTGCTGCGCCAACTGGCGGCATCACCCAGCTTGCCGGTTTCCACATAGGGTGCAGCCTGAGCGGTTCCCAGGCTTGCCAGGCAACACAGCAACGCGCCGTATGGCACGCAGCTCAGCGCCTTGAGCGGGTAGCCCGGGCCGGTGTGGATGGCGGTAGTTAACCCTGACTTGCGTTTTTTCACGGTGACCTTCCTTAGTTTTCTTATTGCACGTGTGTAAATCACTTTCTCCAGAACACCGCCGATTCAATGTGGGCGCTGGCTTGCCTGCTCCCACATTTTTTGTTCGCGGTGTCTTCAGAACTGCCAGTTCAGGCTCAAACCCACACCCTGGGTTTGAGCGCGGCCACCCAACTGGCCGTTGTAATCCAGGTTGACCCGCGTCGCGGCATTCAGCGCCAGGCTGGCTTGCAGCCCCACCAAAGCAGCGTCACGCAGCAACGGCGCACTGCGCACGGCGAATGAAGGCCCGCCTGCGACAAACGCCAAGTGCTCTTCGGATTCCACGGCGGTGAGGCTGTGTTGCCAGCCCAACGAACCGGAAAGTTCCAGTTGCTGGTGGTCATTGAGGGCCAGGGTTTTCAATGCCCGTACGCCAAGGGTGCTGAGCACCGCATCGCGGCGGTCACTGCCGCGTTCCAGGGCGGCGGCATCGCCTTTTTCGTGGAACGACTCGCTGTTCAGGTGCACATAGGCCAGGTTGGCGAACGGTTCCAAGGCCACCGCTTGCAGGCGGATGCGGTACGCTGCTTCGGTGAAGACTTGCGCTGTGGTCGCATCCAGCTTGGTTTTTTGCTTGCCGCTGACATCGCCCCATTGCAGGTCGCGCTTCACATCCCCGCGATGCCAGCTGTAGGCACCGCCGACACTCAAGCGCCAGTCGCCCAGCTCGCGCCCGGCATACGCGCCGAAGTGGTAGCTGTCGATGGATGCCGATGAGTGCGTGCCGCTGCCCATATTCAAGGAGCTGTCGCTGTAACCGGCGACCACACCCACGCGGGTCTGCTCATCCAGTGCGCCATCCACGCCCGCCAGCAGGCCGCCGATGGAGGTGGTCGAACCGGCCGTTTCGCTGCGGCTGTCACTCTTGCCCCAGGCACCGAGCGCCTTGAACCACAGGTTGCTTTCGCCGCTCACTGGTACGTGGCGCAGGCGCTCGCCCACGGCATTGCGCAGTTGCAGGCTGTCGTTGATCAGCATCGCGCCGACGGCGGGGTAGATTTCACCGGACAGTTGCTGCAAACCCTGCTGGGCGGTGGCGACTGACTGCGACTGCAACAGGCTTTCATACACCGGGTTGCTGGCGCCCAATTGCTCGGCAGCCGCCGCCACGTTGCGCTGGTTACGGGTGGCGGCGACGCTGGCAAAACTCGCGTCGTTGCGCCCCACGTTCAGTTGCACAGCGTTGGCGGCATAGTCGAGGGTGCCACCGAGGAACAGGTAGTTGGGTAGCACTTGGCCAAACTGGCCCTGGATGCCGCCCGCGGCCTCAAGGATCGAGTATTGCCGGCCAATCAGGCTTTGGACCTGACTTTGACTGAGTAACGTGGGGCTGTTTTCCAGCGCCAAGGTGACGGTGCCGCCGCCCAGGACCGCCTTGCCGCCCGCGACAATACGGTCGCTGCTGGTGGGCGTCAGTTCCACTGCATAGGTCGAGCCCGCGCCGAGGTTCACATCTCCCGCTACCTGCAAGGTGCCCACGGAATTGCCCGGTGCCACGCGGCCGCCGTTGTTTACCGACAACGCGGCGATACGCCCGGAACCGCCAAGGGTGCCGCTGTCATTCACGGTGACTGCCGAGGTCAGCGAACCGTTCACCGCCAACAGGCCGCCATTGACGATAGTGGCGCCCCGATAGGTGCTGTCACCGCTGAGGACCAGGCTGCCGGCGCCAGATTTGATCAGGCTGCCTTCATACACACGGTTCGCGGCAGCCTGGTCGCGGGCGTTGCCGATGGCGTAGTCGGTCTGGTCCTGCTGGCTGGCGGTGGCGCTCACGCCGTTCTGCCAGCCCTTGTCGATCAGGGTTTGCTGCCAGGCGCTGTGCTCGGCGCGGTCCTCGGCCTGGCGCGCAAGCAAGGCCTGGTCGGAGATACCGTTGCTCCACACATCACCCTGCCCGGCTGCCAGGTTCACATCCATGGCTCCCAGCAGTTGACCCGGGCCGTGCATCGCCCTGCCGAGGTCCGGCACGCCCCAACCGACGATTGCGTTGGGCGCCTGGGTGATCGAACCGTCAAGCTGCGTGGCAGTGGTCAGCAACACCTGCAACGCTTGCTCGTTGGTCATATAGGGATAGCGCTCCATCACCAGCGCCAACGCTCCGGTGGCATGGGGTGCCGACATCGAGGTGCCGGATTTGACCCCATAACCACCGTCGGGAATAGTGCTGTTGATCAGCGCGCCGGGCGTGGAAATGCACCAGTATTTGGCGATACCGCACTTGTTGTATTTCTGGTTATTAGCCTTATCCAGCCCCGACACCGCCAGCCAGTGGCCTTCCAGTTCCGGCTGAAAATACGGCAAGGCCGAGCGCACGCTGGCATTGGCATAGCCGCTGTTGCCGGCGCTGAACACGTTGATCACCCCGGCCTTGGCCACATCCGCCGCGGCGTCCAGCCAGGTGCCACGGTTGTAGTGCTGGGCATAGGCGGCGTGCAGGTCACCGAGGGTCTGGTAGCTGACATCCTTGGGCTGGCTGCCCCAACTGTTGTTGATGGCGCGCACGCCGGAATCCACCATCGCGGTGTATACCGTCTTGAAGTACTTGGGGTCTGGCGTCGGGCCGAACAGGAAGCTGTCGTTGGCGTTGGTGTTGCCCACATAGACTTGCGCGTTGTACGCCACGCCGTGCATGCCCACGCCGTCGCGGGCGGCGCCCATGGTGCCGGTGACATGAGTACCGTGGGAATCGTTGTTGGGGTTGAGCGCGCCCGTGGTGCTGAACGCGCTGCCGTCGACATAGGTGCCGGTGGCGGTCACCGCATGAAAGCGGTCTTTGGAGGCTTCGGGGTGATTGGCATCGAAGCCCGAGTCCAGCGCGCCGATTTTCACGCCTTGGCCACTGATCCCGGCGGCGTAGGCTTCATCGGCCTTCATACGGCCCATGCCCCAATCGCTTTGGTATTCGGCCGAACGCCAACTGGCCGGGTTACCCGCTTGGCCGGTCTCGGTGTATTGCGCCTGTGCCGCAACGGACAACAACAGCAATGAACCTGCGGTGAAGGGTTTGAAACGCGGTGAATCAGTGATCATCTGCACACTCCTGATTATTGTTATTCCCCTTATAGGAGCGAACTCCTACAGGTTTTTATCCGGGCCGAAGGCCTCGTCCACCTTGGCCAGGTCGGTGTCGCGCAAGTTGCCCGCGTAGTAGTGCAATTTGGTCCAGGCCATCAGGTAGTCGTACCGCGCCTGGGCCAGGTCGCGGCGAGTGCTGTAGAGCTGCTGCTCGGCATTCAGCGCATCAAGGTTGACCCGCTCGCCACCAAGGATGCTCTGCTTGGTCGACACCACCAGCGCCTCGGCGGATATCAATGCCTTCTGGTAGGCACGCAGCTTGCTCACGCCCGACA
Organism: Pseudomonas sp. GZJR-8; assembly: GCF_002916705.1. Classification (NCBI taxonomy): domain Bacteria; kingdom Pseudomonadati; phylum Pseudomonadota; class Gammaproteobacteria; order Pseudomonadales; family Pseudomonadaceae; genus Pseudomonas; species Pseudomonas sp. GZJR-8. The sequence continues at coordinate 160,248 of NZ_JXSI01000013.1, forward strand.
GACATGCACTGAACTGGCGGCGCAGCTCGATCAGGGTTTCGCGGGTCTTGCCTTCCAGCTCGTACTCGGCCTGCTCCATTGCGCGGCTGGCCTGGCGGGTGGAGGCCGAAATGCCGCCACCGGCATACAGCGGCATGCTCACTTCGACGCCAATAGTGTTGGTGTCGTAGCGCTGGTTGTAGGTGTTGCCGCTGTCGGACTCCTGTTTGCGCGACGTGGCATACGCGGTGATTCGCGGCAAATGCCCGGCACGGTTGCGTTCCACTTCATAGCGCGCCACTTCCAGCGACTGACGCTGTGAAGCCAGCACCGGGTTGTTGGTGAGCGCCAGTTCATGCCAGGTATCGTAGTTGGCCGGGGTCAGGGTGAACGCGGCAAAGCTCTGGTTCAGCGGCGCCAGGTCGTTGATGTTGACGCTTTGCACGCCGATCAACGCGCCCAGCTCCCTGAGTGACGCGTCCTGCTCATCCAGGGCCTGGATCTCTTCGGCAGTGGCCAGCTCGTAGCGCGACTCGGCTTCAAGGATGTCGGTGCGCGTGCCCTCGCCGGCCTTGAACAAGTGCTCGTTCTGCTGGAATTGCTGCTCGAAGGCCTTTTTCTTTGCGCGGGCGATGTCGATCTGATCCTGGGCAAACAGCGCCTGGGTGTAATAGCTCAACACCCGCACCAGCAGCGCCTGGCTCTTGTCGCGAAAGCTTTCATCGGCAAACAGCGCCTGGGCCACGCCCTTGCGGTAGTTGGCATAGGCTTCGTAATCGAACAACGGTTGTTGCAGGCTGAAGGTGGAGCCGTAGCTGTTGTAGTTGCGGTCGTCCCTATAGCTACCGCCGCGCCCGTCGGGCAGATGCGCCTCGGAGTTGTTGCGGCCCTTGTTGTAGTTGTAGGACAGCCTCGGCAGCAGCCCGGCGCGGCCGATGGTGCGGTTTTCCAGGCCGGCGTCGCGCTCCTTGATCGCGCCGAGGAACACCGGATCGTTGCGCAGCGCCTGCTCGTAAACATCGAACGGGCCCATGGCGGCCTGGGCACTGCCACACACCAGCAATAGCGAAATGAACACTGGCTTCATGCTCATTCCTCAGTCAACGCGGAGCCGGCGCGATCCAGCAGCGGCTTGAACAGGTAATTGAGCAATGACCGCTCGCCGGTACGCACGAACATCTCGGCAGGCATACCGGGCTTGATCACCAAACCGTGGAGTTTTTCCATCGCCGCGTCGCTGACGCTGGTGCGCAGCACGTAATACGGGGCGCCTGTTTTTTCATCGAGCATCTGGTCGGCGGAAATCAGGCTGACTTCGCCCGGTACCCGTGGCGTGCGGCTCTGGTTGAAGGCGGTGAAGAGGATATCGACGGGCAAGTGCGTGCCGACCTTGTCCACCAGATGCACCGGTAGATGCCCTTCGACTTCCAGGCGCGTGCCCTGGGGCACGATTTCCAATAGGGTTTCCCCTGCGCGCACCACGGCGCCTTCGGTGTGCACGCTGAGGTTGACGGCGATGCCATCGGCTGGCGCGTTGATTTCGCTGTGTTGCAGGTTGAAACCCGCGGAGGTGAGTTGCTGCTCCAGGGTCAGGCTGCGCAATTGCGCGTCGGCCAATTGGCTGCGCACCTCTTTTTGATATTCCTCGCTGTGTTGCTGCAATTTGAGCCGCGACTCGACAATGCCCTGTTCTATGCGGCCGCTTTCACCGGCGTTTTGCGCCAGGTCCTGCTGCACCTGAGACAACTGGCGCTGGTAGTCCATCAACCGGTTGCGCGGGATGTAGCCGTTGTCGGCCAAGGGTTGCAGATTGCTCAGTTGCGCGCGCAGGGATTGGGCCTGGGCGGTCAAGTCACTGCGGGCACGGCGCATACCGCTCAACTGTGAGGTAGCGCCTTCGATGCTGGCGCGAATCCCGGCTTGTTCACGGGCGAAGGCGTCGCGGCGGCTGCTGAACAGCTGGCGCTGGCCTTCCAGCACCAACGCCAGGGCTGGATCAGGGTTGGCGCTCAGCTCGGTGGGAAAGGTAATGCTCGGCAGATTGTCGCGCTCGCTCTGCCAACGCGCCACACTGGCCCAGGCCATGCGGTACTGCGCTTGCAGGGATTGCACGTCGGCCTGGTTCTGGGTCTGGTCGAGACGAAACAGCAGCTGGCCCTGCTTGACCAGTTCGCCCTCCTTGACCAGGATGCGGCTGACCACACCGGGGCTGAAGGTTTGCACGGCCTTGCGCTTGCCCGACACCACCACGGTGCCTTGCACCGGGATGCCCTGATCCAACGGTGCCAGGCTGGCCCAGAGGAAAAAACCACCGGCACCGACGACCGTCATCAGCCAGCCCATACGCACGAAGAAGCGGGCATCGCGCTCTTTGAAACGAGGTTCTACCGTAATACTGCTCATGCGCCTGGGTTCCTTGCGGCCGGGTACTGACGACTGAAACTGACACCGGTTTTCTCTTTCGGCGCTTCCTGCTGTTGCCCGGACAACGCCCGCAGCACTTCCTGGCTGGGCCCGAACGCTTGCAGATGGCCTTCGCCGAGCACCAGCAATTTGTCGGCCTGGGCCAATGCCGAGGAGCGATGCGTCACCAGCACAACGCTGCTGCCTTGGGCTTTCATCTGCACGATGGCGCTGGCCAACGCCGCTTCGCCGACCGTATCAAGGTTGGAGTTGGGCTCATCCAGCACAATCAGGCGCGGCCCGCCGTACAGGGCGCGGGCCAGGGCCACGCGTTGTTTCTGGCCACCGGACAGGCCACCGCCGTTATCGCCCAGCACCGTGTCGTAGCCTTGGGGCAGGCGCAGGATCAGTTCATGCACACCGGCCTGTTGCGCGGCCTTGACCACCAGCTCCGGGTCGGCCTCGCGAAAGCGTGCGATGTTGTCGGCGATGCTGCCGCTGAACAGCTCGATGTCCTGGGGCAAATAGCCGATGTGCGGGCCGAGGTCGTCGCGGTCCCAACGGTGAATGTCCGCGCCGTCCAGCCGCACGGTGCCGGCCAGGGTCGGCCACACGCCCACCAGCACGCGGGCCAGGGTGGACTTGCCGGAGCCCGACGCGCCCAGCACGCCCAGCACTTCACCGGCCGCCAGGTTGAAGCTGACTTGATGCAAGGTCGCCATGTGCCGCCCCGGTGGGCCAGCACTGACCTGTTCGAAACTGACCTGGCCCTTGGGCGCCGGCAAGGCCATTTGCTCGCCCTCTGGCGGGAATTCACGCAGCAGCCCATCAAGGCGCTGGTAGGCCAGCTTGGCCGAACTCCATTGCTTCCACACCGCGATCAGCTGGTCGATGGGGCTGAGTACGCGGCCCATCAGGATGGAGCCTGCGATCATCATCCCGGCGGTCATCTGGCCCTTGATCACCAGGTAGGCGCCCAGCCCCAATACCAAAGATTGCAGGCACAGGCGCAGGGATTTGCTCAGAGAGGTAATGACCGACCCGGTATCGCTGGCGGTGTTCTGGAAGCCCAAAAACTGCGAATGCACGTCGAACCAGCGTTTGCGCAACGCACCGAGCATACCCATCGCCTGGATCGTCTCGGCGTTGTGCAGGTGGCTGGTGGCCAACTGGGTCGACTGCTGGGAAAACACACCCGCCTCGCCCAATGGTTTTTTGGTCAGGTATTCATTCAGGCAAGCCAGGGCAATCAACAATACCGCGCCAGCCGTGGCCAGCACGCCGAGCCACACGTTGAAGAGGAAAATCACGAACAGATAGATCGGGAACCATGGCGCATCAAAGAACGCGAACAGCGCAGGCCCGGTGATGAATTGACGCAACGCGGTCAGGTCGCCCAGTGATTGCCCGGCATGACCCTGGCCGCGTTGCAGGTTGCGTTCGAATGCGGCCTTGTACACGCGCAGATTGAAACGCCGCTCCAACTGGCTGCCAATTCGAATCACGATAAAGCTGCGGATAACTTCAAGCAGGCCAATAAACGCAAAGAAGCCCACGACCATCAGCGTCAACATCACCAGGGTGGTTTCATTCTGGGAGGACAACACACGGTCATACACTTGCAACATGTAAATCGACGGCACCAGCATCAGCAGGTTAATCAATGCCGTGAAACAGCCAACGCTGATCAAAATACTCTTGTATTCACCCAGCGCCCTGAATAAGGGCGCGACCCCTTGGGACTTCGCCATATTGTTTTATCTTCCTGGAGCGCACTGCACGTAATAGTCGCCCTGCCGAGGAAGCGCACGGCCAACTGCTAAATCGAGTTATATGCTTATAACTTTTAACTAAGGCATTCGTTTCAGCTCGACAACTTGCCCGGTTTTAGTGCGGGCTTGATATTCGCCTTCTTTCTGGCGATTCAAATGCGTGATCCCTGAGCCTTCGGCGTTAAACAGCCAAATGCCGTCCGGCGTTGGCGACCACGTCTGTGGCTTGTCGCCCAGCCATTGCTCCACACAAGCGATATCGCCTCCCAGGGCATTGGCCTGTTCCAATAAATCCAGCGCGCATACCTGGTCCTGCTGCTTCAATTGCCAATGCCCCGCCAACTGGGCGGAGGTCGGTAATACAAGACTGCTAGCCATTGCGTGGGCTCCTGCCAAAACGAACAACACCTGCGAAGCACAGGCGATCAAATGAGAAAAACGTGGCATATAAAGCTCCATCCTGGAGCGCGGCGCCGAGGCGCCGCGCCGTGCATCAGGCCACGATGTCGCTGACGGCTGCCTGGCCAACGGTGGTGACGAGGAAATCCGCCACGCCGTGCCCGGAGAAGTCCACGGCCAAGGTGCCCAGGTTAGTACCCGAGGCATAGCTCAGCACAGCATCGCCGGCATGGCCGGTGAACGCATTGACGAAGCTCAAGCCCGCCCCCTTGGTGATGCCCGACAGATCGATCTTGTCGGAACCGGAGGTGAAGTCAAAGATCTTGTCCGCAGCCCCTGGCTTGGAATCGGAACTGGCACCGTACACGAAGGTATCGCTGCCGGCCCCGCCCCACAGTTGGTCCGCACCGCCGCCGCCGTAGATGAGGTCGTTGCCGGCCCCGCCCTTGATGGTGTTGGCGACTTGGTTACCAATGATCAGGTCGTTGCCCGAACCGCCGAATGCGTTCTCGATGGTGACGCCCTTGGCGATCGACACGTTGCCGACCAGGCCGCCAACATCGGAGAACGAGGTGGCAGTGAGGTTGATCTTCTGGTTTTGAGTGAAGCCAGAGAAGTCCAGGGTGTCGTTGCCGCCACCGTCCCACACCGAGAACACCAGCTTGTCGGCGTTGGATGTGGCGCTGAGGAAATCACGCCCGGTGTTGGAGTTGAACCCGTAGGTGGTGTCGCCGGCGCGGGTGTTGAGGTTGGCACCGTAGAGCTTCTGGATCGCGGCGATGTCGTCGATCAGCGGGCCGGAAGCGTAAGCCTCGACGCCACCTTTGCTGAAGTTCTGGTTGGTGTTGCTCTCGCTCCAGTAACTCATGAGGCTATAGCCACGCGTGTCCTGTCCATAGGTCGCGTCGTTATAGGTCGGGTTGCCGTTCCCGGCGTTGTAGTCGCCAGGGTGAGCCAGGCCCAGGGTGTGGCCGATTTCGTGGGTCAGGGTCTGCCGACCATAGTTGTTCAGGTCCGGAGTCTTGTTCGGCGTGTAGCTGTTGTTGGTCAGGTACCACGAGGTGCCATCGTAGCCCGCACCGGTGCCGGGCAGGTAAGCGAAGGCCGCGGCGCCGTCCTGGCCGCTGCTGTAGTTGCCGAAGGTCATGTGACCGTCACCGCCGGAAGCCTTTTCGGTAAAGGTCACGTTGGCGACATCCGACCAGGATTGCATGGCCAGTGCGGCCTGTGCTTTCTGCTGGGCGTTGAACTGGCTGAACCCTGAGATGCCATGTTTGTTCATGGTGCTCTGGGTAGCCGAGGTGAGGAAGGTGTAGGTCAGATCGATCTTGCCGTTGCCATCAAAGTCCCGATACGCGGCGCCATCCCGCAGCAGCTGGGTCGCTGCCTGGTCCACGGTGTAGGACGGTTTGCCATTGACTGTGAGGTTACCGCCACGGTCATACAAATGGCTGAAGCTATCGATTTGCGAGTAAGCAGTGCTGGCTTGCGCGGCAGATACAATAGCTTTGTCTTTTACTTTTGACATAAACGTACTTCCTTGTTTGCAAGTGCATCAGTCTTTGTTCGATAGGAACCTCGCGGGCGAGGATAGTCCTATCACTCACCTCTTTTGAAGGCGTAAGAAAACTGACACAACTTGAAATCTTTCGTCTACATCTATTTCCACAGCAAAAATGTGACACAGGTTCAACTTGAGGAAGTCCCACGCAGTGTTTACTGGGAACGCTTGCTTTTACCCGCCGAATTCGAGCGCCGCATTATTTAAATATTAAATAGCAGTAAAGCCGCTCCAAGTTGAGCGGCGCACTTGAGTAATGGATCCAATATATTGTCACGGTGTCATTAGCGGCATTAAATAGCCACTACTTGCACTATTAAAGTGCAGTGTCCCCTATTGCCGGGGCACACTCCAGCCACACTTGTGCAATGCTGCCAAGAGGGTCTCGCCGGCCAGGCCAGGCACCTGGACACCCGCCTGTGTGGTCATGTCTTCCCCTGCCAGCATCGCGTTGATGATTGCTTCTTCCACTGCCTCCGCCGCCGCGCTGAACAGTGGAGAAATATGATCGTTATTGACCATATGCAACGCGGTACGCAGCGGCAGGTCCTTGCGCCCGTAGTCCGCCTGCGGCAAATCCTGATTACCGGTGGCAAAGGCCAGAAACAAGTCACCGCTGGAATCCTCGGTGCCGCCACCGGTGCGTGCGATACCGATGGACGCCCGCTGCGCCAGGCGTTGGCACTGATGGGGCAGCAACGGCGCGTCGGTGGCGATAACCACCACGATGGACCCCATGCCGGGCGTGCCCTGCTCGGCAAAGGGCGAAGTGATGTCCATCAAATGTCGGCCCACCGGGTAGCCATCGACCCGCAGCTCCTGGCGCTTGCCATGGTTGGCCTGCACCAATACGCCGACGGTCCAGCCGCCCTGCTCCGCCGACAAGCGCCGGGATGCGCTGCCGATGCCGCCCTTGAACTCATGGCAGATCATCCCGGTGCCGCCGCCCACGGCGCCTTCCTGCACCGGGCCGGTTTCGGCATGGTCGAGTGCCTGGCGCACATGCTCAGGTTGCACATGCTGGCCCCAGATATCGTTGAGCAGGCCGTCATAGGTTTCCATGACCACCGGCATGCACCAGTACACCGCGGGGTCTTGCAGGCGTTCGCGCTCCAGGGCGATCAAGGTGTCACGCACGATCCCGACGCTGTGGGTGTTGGTGATGGCCATCGGCGTGGTCAACAATCCGGCCTCGTTGATCCACTCAAGGCCGGTGGCATCACCATTGCCGTTCAGCACGTGGTACCCGGCAAAACAGGGTTGATGCCGGGCCTCACCGGCGCGTGGCTGGACCACCGTCACGCCGGTACGCACCTGCTTGCCGTCGACACGCGTCTTGAGCGTGGTGTGGCCGACGCGAACCCCGGGAACATCGGTGATGGCATTCAATTCGCCAGGCGTGCCCAGCCCCAGCGTGATACCCAATTGACGTGCGCGCATACCCACTCCTTACAATTTCTGAAAGACCGGACTCGACCGGCCACTGATGCAATACAAAATCACCGACAGCGCCAGCAAGCCGATAATGACCATGATGTCGCGCATCGACGCCTCAAGGATCAAGGTCACTAACAGATACCCCGCGCCGAGCACCGCCAGCACGGCCGGCAACGGCCACAATGGCATGCGATAGGGATGTTCGCGATCACGCAGCAGCACCCGGCTCATCAGCGCGCTCAGCGCCACCACCAGGTACACCAGCATGATCAGCAACACGCTGAACGACGTCAGATCCGCCAGGTTCGAGCTGAAACTCAACAGCGCCGAAGGAATCGCCAGGAACAACGTAGCCAGCCACGGCGAATCCCAGCGCGGATGAATCCGCGTGAACAGCTTGTTGATACTCGGCGTCCACAGTGCATCGCGTCCGCTGCTGAACACCACCCGGCCGATCTGGATGACAATGGCCACAATTGCGTTGAACACCGACAGGAAAATCCCGGCACTGACCAACCGCGACAGGGTTTCATTACCGTGACTGGTCAACAGATAGCCAATGGGGTCGGGGCTGCTGATCATCTCACTCAGGGACGGCGCGCCGATCAAGAGTGCGGTGATTGGCACAAGTTCGATCACCACCACCAACCCCAGGGACCACAGCACCGCCTTGTGTACCCCCTTTCCGCCGCATTTCATGTCTTCGGCCAGCAACACCGCCGGGCCGTAGCCATTGAATGAGAACAGGCCAATACCGACGGCACCGATCACCAGGGCCCAGGGCGCGAGGTGCAACACGCCGTTTTCGACGATCTGCGGCTGGAACAATACGCTGGCCGGCTGCACCGGGTTGCCGAAGCCGATCACCACAATCACCAGCAACGCTGCCACTTCCAACAGCAGGCAGGTGCCGGTAATCCAGGCATTGAGCTTGATATTGAGAATGCCCAGGGCGTAGCTGCACACCACGATCACCAGGGCGACAGTTTGGGAGTCGAAGTTCGTACCCAGGGCATTATTCAGATAAGTCGCCGCACCAGTCGCCAATACCGGCGGAATAAACAGCAACATCACCAGCACTGTCAGGAACGTGGCGTAGCCGGCCATGCCACCAAACACGCGCTTGGCATACACATACTCGCCACCGGCACTGTTATGGGCGCGTCCGAGTTCGGCGTAACAGAAGGCGAACATCAACGCCAGCAGCCCGGCCATCACAAACGCCAGGAACACACCGCTGCCCGCTTGCTGAATGGCGAACGGGGCGATCACAAATACGGAACTGGCCGGCGTCACCGCAGAAACGGTGATAGCCACTACATCAAAGACGCTCAAGGTGGGCTTGAGCACGCCATCGGGCGTGGGGGTAGCGCTCATATCGTTATCCTCTGTCGTTGTTTTTGGTGTGAGGCAGAAACGAAAAATGATGTGTGTGTGCGGGATATGCTTCCCTTTGAATAGTGACGACGTTATCGGCTGGCGGGCCGGTAGGCCAATTCCCCTATTGGCGTACTCCCCTTGACGGTACCGGCTAAAAGCCGAACCCTTGGCCGATCTTTTGAGGGGAGCCAGTGATATGAGCCTGTTCCGGGAAATCGGCATGCACGCGGGATTGGGGCGCACCCTGTCACAAATCGGCACCGAACGGTTCTGGAAACAATTGGTGCTGTTATTGCACCAATGCCTGCCCTTCGATAACGCCCTGGCGATTTTCTACCCGCTGGACGGCCCGCCCCAGGCCCTTGAGGAGTACGACGCCCAGCCCAGCAGCAAACCGGCGTCGATGCTGGTGTACCTCAACGGTCTGTACCTGCTCGACCCGTTCTACCAGGCGTGCCGCGAGAACTATGCCAGCGGCGTGTACCGCCTGGAGGAAGTGGCGCCGGACCATTTTCGCCAGAGTGAGTACTTCCTCAACTACTTCCACGACAACGTGCTGGAAGACGAAGTGCAGTTGATCCTGCAATTGCCCGGCACGGGCACGCTTTCACTGTCACTGGGTATGCAGCGACGCTTCAGCTTTGAGGAAACCGGGCTGTTGACCACACTGGCTGCTTGGGTGCTGCCATTGATGCAGCAGCACTGGCAGCAAAGCACTCAGCGAGCACCGGCAATAGACAGCCAGATTCGGGACGCGCTGAGTCATTTCGGCAGTGGTGTACTGTCGGACCGCGAGCTGGAAATCGCTCGCCTGGTGTTGCGGGGTTTTTCCTCCAAGGCCATGGCCGAACGCCTCAAGATCTCGCCGGACACGGTCAAAGTGCACCGCAGGCACCTTTACGCCAAGCTCGATATCTCGTCACAGCCCGAGTTGTTTTCACTGTTTATCCAGTCGCTGGGGCATGACCTGGAGAACCCGTAGGCTTAATCCGAATGGAAGAAATTAATATGCTGCGGCAACAGATTTACACCATCAACGCGTACGGAAAAGTTCGGCCCTTCGGCATTGACTTTGATAGTCAATGTACTCACGCCGAACGCGTGGCTCAGTTGCACATCGCCCACCTCCACAGGCGGGCCTGGTTGAATATTGATTGCTGATATAGCGTGGTCCTTTAACATCAGGGACACATCGATCTCATCTTCTTTCGGATTGAAATTCAGGATCGTGTCCGGATCATCGCTGAGGGAGTCGGTGCTTTTTTCATATTTGAATGTATTGGCACCCTGACGCCCCACCAGTTGGTCGCCGCCTGCCCCGCCGACCAGCACTGAAGGCTCGCCGCGCCTGGCCTCCAGCCGTTCGCGCTGGTCTGTGCCACGTAATTCGGACTGGGTCCATGTACCGCCGATTGGAAGGCTTTCTATGGAAGACATATAAGTCACCTGTTGATAATCAGTTATGTGAGAGTGTTACGTGTTGCGGCCGAAATCTCTCACAGTGACACCCCTTCTTTCCATTCGGAATAGTTGACAGAAAATGTCTTAATCATGACGCCATTATTTATTTAACCAGTGGCCGGTTAATTATCTGAAAAGTGTCAATTAACGTCCGGTGCGATGTAGGCCGACCCGTTGCACAACTTGATAGCAGCCAACGTAACCACGATGCGAAGCGAGCCGCTCTTGATCTTGATCTGCTTTTGATCTCAGGCGCCCCGTCAAACCACGCTGGCCGGAATTCGACAGGGATTTGGGGGGTAAACCGGCAGGGATGCCGGTTTAGCCGCCCCGCGCCATGGATGGCGCGTGGCGGCGGCCCCCCAAATCCATGGCGGATTACGGGCACACCGAGCCTAAGCGAGGTGCCGAGTGGTGGGGCAAGAGCGCTTTGGTTACTTTCGCGCTTTTCGAAAGTGACCCGCTGTAAAAGCGGAACCAATAGCAGCCTTTACCCAAATAACGGATATATACCCGGTCTGATCCAGCACCCTGGTCAGCCCTGAGGCCGCCATCGGGAGCAAGTCGAATCGTCGCACCGCCCCTGCGCCAGCACAGCGAACAAAATGCTTGAGATTGCCTAAATCTGCCCGCCCCCCACAATGGCCAGACGACCATTCGAAGTAATGGCCTTTTGCCTAATCTGCTGTAGGACATGATCCACATCAAAATCAGGTAAAAGAACCGCCGAACGGGGCCGAAAAACTCACCTTGTACTTGCGAACGAATGCTATTTTTAAGTTATTCGCCGTCTTGACCAACGAAGGTCCTGACCCCTGCCGCGAGCTAAAGGAAGCGCTCAATGAACAAGGTAGGCAACATGAACAAAGTAACTTTTCCCAATGCGTGCCAGTTGATGCGCTGGCATTTTCATCCGATGGGCTTCGAGGGGAGTATGGATGCCCCCGGCAGCATGATCGCCCGACTGTTCGACCGCGCCAGCGGTGAAACATTGATCGCCATCGCCGGCATACCTTGCGCCACAGTGATGAACGCCGCTGATGTGGAGCGCATTATCGAGGCCGTGGAGGATGAGCTGGAGTGTTTTGTGCCGCCGTTGTCGTTGCGGGCCTGAATAGTATTTGTCAGCCGCCGATTACCTGATGCGGGAGGGGACAAGCCCCTCCCACATTTTGCTGTGTGTCAGATGAAGGTTCAGCGCTGATCGTCGAAAAACGCTTTCTTGCCATCCACCCGCTCGGATGCCCTGGGCACGTTTACACCCTGGCCCTCCGACTTTTCCACATACCAGTAGCAGTGGCTGACCGCTCGGGTAATACCGACGTAGGCCAGTCGTAGTATTTCGTCCTTTTGCGCATTGTCGTACGGCTCGCTGTCACCTTCCTTGCCCAAGCCCGCCATGCGGTAGACCTGGTTTTTGTAGGGCGAGCTGGTGAGATGCTGGCAGTCCCCAAGCAGAAATACTGCATCGGCCTGCAGGCCCTTGGCGCTGTGGTAAGTGAGCTGTTTCAGACGGCGCTCGTGGACCGGCAAGCTAGAATCCACATTAACAACAGACTGAATATGCTCTTGAATCAGCAACTTATCGCTGCTTTTTCGATAAAGCATCAAGACCGTATCCCCGCGTTGGTAATGCTCCAGCAACCGCCGGCCGAGCGCCGCGTCGTCGCGCTCCAGCACGGTAACCGGCACCAACGCCTTGGGCTCGCCACTGGCCTTAGCCTTCTTGCCGGGGATAGCCGGTGCGGTGCGCACGATATGCTCGGCCGCGTCGATGATGTGTTGGTGGCTGCGGTAGTTCTCGCCCAGCATCACGCGAGTGGTGCTCGGTGCGACAAATTCCTGGTTGAATTCCATGAAGTACTTGGGCGAACTGCCGCGCCAGCCATAAATCGACTGCCAGTCATCGCCGACACACAGCAAGGATGAGCGTTGCGCCCCACGCCCGACGTGCATGGCCGGGCCGCGACTGCGGATTTCCCGCAGAGTGGCACGGATCCACGAGACGATCTGCGGCGATACATCCTGGAATTCGTCGATCATCAGGTGTGACATCGGCCGCAGCAAGGGATCACTGAGCAGCTTGAGGTTCTCCGGGGTATTTTCGCCAAACAGGGAAAACATTCGGTTGTAGGTCATGATCGGCGGTGATTGATCGAGCAGGTGGTCTTCCAGGGCCTTCCAGAAAATGCTCAAGGCCTCGAAGAACAACCGATCCGGGTCGTCCTTGGCGAAGCTCATCTGGCCCACGGCCGTCGGTACGTCCAACCCGAGGTTCTCGATAAACCCGGCCGCCATGACAAAACTGTCCAGCAGCGGGGCCGAGGCGAGTTCACCCTTGACCTTGTAATCAAAGCCCGGCCCGGCCGTGGCTTCGCCGGCCAGACTGCTTAAAAGGCGCTTGGATGAATCGTAGTTATCAAGCCATATCAAAGGCTTATGGAAAAAAGCTTGAAACAGGGTGCGCTTTACCGCCCACTCTGCGCGCACCGATAATTTTGAGTTTGGGCGGCTGATCCCGGCGTTTTCCCGCGCATCGAAACCCAATACGACCCAGGCATCCAACTGCGGGATATAGCCGTGGCAATGAAACTTGGCACCGTTGATTTCAAAGGTCTGACGGCTGGGTTCGATGCCTTTGATCGGCCAGGCGCCCGCGCGGAACCACAGGTCCTCGATCACGTCGCAGAGTTCTTCATCACGTTTGGCCGCCAACTCGGTCACGGCCATGCGCTTTTGCACGTCCGGATGATCGCGCTCCAGCTCCTTGAGCTGCAGGCCCTGGCGAGCCAGCGGCGCAATCAACTCGCGAAAACGCGCATGATGCCCCTGCAAACGGTGAAAACAGGCGTTCATATGCTGGCGCTGGGCATCACTGATACGAAGATCGAAGGCATTGCTATCGGCGTCTTCGAAGCCGCCACTGAGGTTTTCAAAGGCTTGCAGCCGTTCAAAACCCGGTAGGCTGCGCACCATCGGCAGGATGCGCGAGTGAAACGTACGCACCACCGCCTGGGCTTGTTTCAGGTCAAGGGGTTGGCCCCACAGGCTCAGAATCTCCATGAGCTTGTTGATGAAGTCCTTGCGCGACTCGCGGGTGAACGTCACCACGGTCATCGAACTCAACTCAAAACCCAGGTAATGGGTGAGCAACAGGATACGCAACACCAGGGAGGTCGATTTACCTGCGCCGGCGCCCGCAATCACCGAGGTCGAGGGCGTGTCGCTGAAGATCATCTTCCACTGCGCTGTGCTCGGCTGCGCGTGGGCTGACAGCAGGCGTGCCACATCCGCCTTCATGCGCTTCTTCACATCGGCGGTGAGCGGCAATCGCCAATCGTCGAACAGGCTGTCATCCACACCGGGCGCTCGGTGCTCATCAGGGCGAAAGTCGCGAATCAACAGGACTTGCCGGCCCTCTTCAAGACCATCGGCCTTACCCTCGCGATACCCATATTCCACACCGGCTTCATGCCCATTGCGAAAACCGTCGGCCTGGCCATGCAGCCAGGAAAACCGGTGCTGCGCGCGCAAACGGGTGAGGCCATGGCCGAACAGGCGAGCGGCCAGCCGCTTCAATAACGGCATTTCAGCCAAGGGGCGCAGTTCAGGGGGCAGATCAGGCTTTTGTTGCGGCACGCGGACTCCTGCGATGAGCTTGGCTTTGACAAGGCCGCCATGGTCGCCGGAATCGACGCTCAGTTCCAGCCAATTGCTTTACGGTCATGTAGTTAGGCGATGAAGTGAAAGTTGAAGCAGGTTTAAATGATCGAATTGATGGATAGGAATCAGGCATTTTTTACGCTTTTTATCGATCATGCGCTGCTGGATGATGGGCTCATTCATAGGAGACGATCATGCTTGAACTTCGACCTTTCAACACCCTCGGCGGCGCCCATCATGGCTGGCTCGACGCCCATCACCACTTTTCATTCGCCGAATACCACGACCCCGAGCGTATGCACTGGGGCAATTTGCGGGTATGGAACGACGACATCATCGCGCCTGGCAGCGGTTTCCCCCAGCACCCGCACCGCGACATGGAAATCATCACCTACGTACGCGAAGGCGCAATCAGCCATGCCGATAACCTGGGCAACAAAGGCCGCACCGAGGCGGGCGATGTACAGGTGATGAGCGCTGGTACCGGGATCGCGCACAGCGAGTACAACCTGGAAGCCACCCCGACCAAGATCTTCCAGATCTGGATCATCCCGAATGAGGCCGGCTTGCCACCGTCCTGGGGTGCCAAGCCGTTTCCGCAAGGTAATCGTGAAGGCTTTGTGACGCTGGCCAGCGGCAAGGCTGGCGACAGTGAAAGCCTGCGCATTCGTGCCGATGCACGCTTGGTGGCGGCGAACCTGAAAGCTGGGGAAAGCGCCGAATACCGGCTGGACAACGGACGCCGGGCGTACCTGGTGCCGGCAACCGGCGTAATTGAAGTCAATGGTTTGCGCGCACAGGCGCGAGACGGCGTGGCCTTTGAGGATGAGCAAGTGTTGCGGGTGACGGCGATCGAGGACAGCGAGATCGTGCTGGTCGACCTGGCCTGATCTTGCATCATGCTGCTATCTAATGTGGGAGGGAGTTTGCTCCCGATGAGGTTATGCCAGTCAACACATCTGTGACTGACCCACCGCTATCGGGGGCAAGCCCCCTCCTACACAGTTACTGGGAAATTGCGCCGTCCACCAGCACCTGCGCCTCTTCCACCAGCTGCTTGAGGTGTTCTTCGCCGATAAAACTCTCGGCGTAGATCTTGTAGATGTCCTCGGTACCCGATGGCCGCGCAGCAAACCAGCCGTTTTCCGTCATGACCTTCAAGCCGCCAATCGCCTGGTTATTGCCCGGGGCATGGCTGAGGATCTGCTGGATGCTCTCGCCGGCCAATTGGGTGGACGTCACCTGCTCCGGCGACAGCTTGCCCAGCAGGGCTTTCTGCGCCGGGGTCGCCTTGGCATCCACGCGAATGGCAAACGGTTCGCCGAGTGCATCGGTCAGGCCGCGGTAGATCTGGCTGGGATCCTGGCCCTTGCGCGAGGTCATTTCCGCTGCGAGCAAGGCCGGGATCAGGCCGTCCTTGTCAGTGCTCCAGACCGTGCCGTCCTTGCGCAGGAACGAAGCACCAGCGCTTTCTTCGCCGCCAAAACCCAACGAGCCTTCGAACAAGCCATCGGCAAACCATTTGAAGCCCACCGGCACTTCATACAGGCGCCGGCCCATACGTGCAGCCACGCGATCGATCAGGCCACTGCTGACCACGGTCTTGCCCACCGCCGCATCGGCTCGCCAATCAGGACGGTTCTGGAACAGGTAATCGATGGACACCGCCAGGTAGTTGTTCGGCGCCAACAGGCCGCCGGAGGGCGTGACGATACCGTGACGGTCATGATCCGGGTCACAGGCAAACGCCACGTCAAAACGTTCCTTGAGACCAATGAGGCTCTGCATGGCGTAGCTGGAGGATGGGTCCATGCGGATCTGTCCATCCCAGTCCACGCTCATGAAGCGGAAGGTGGAATCCACTTCGGTGTTCACCACCTCCAGGTTCAGGCGGTAGTGCTCGGCAATCGCCGACCAGTAGCGCACCCCCGCCCCGCCCAATGGATCAACGCCCAGGCGCAGATCAGCGCTACGGATCGCGTCCATATCGATCACATTGATCAGGTCGGCTACATAGCTGTTGAGGTAGTCATGGCGATGAGTGGTGTCCGCCTTGAGCGCCTGGGCATGGGTGATGCGCTTGACCCCAGCAAGCTTGTTGGCTAGCAGTTCATTGGCTTTGGCTTCGATCCACTTGGTGACGTGGGTATCGGCCGGGCCGCCATTGGGCGGGTTGTACTTGTAGCCGCCACTCTGCGGCGGATTGTGCGACGGGGTGATCACAATGCCGTCCGCCAGGCCGCTGGTGCGGCCGCGGTTGTAGCAAATGATGGCGTGGGAAATCGCCGGGGTCGGTGTGTACTCATCGTCCTCAGCCAGCATGACGTGCACGCCATTGGCAGCCAGCACTTCCAGGGCACTGGCACCGGCCGGCGTGGACAATGCATGGGTATCCAGGCCAACGAACAACGGCCCTGTGATGCCTTGGGCTTCACGGTACAGGCAGATCGCCTGGCTGATCGCCAGCACATGCCATTCATTGAAGCTCAGCTCGAACGAACTGCCTCGGTGCCCGGAGGTACCAAAGGCTACACGCTGGGTAGAGATTGCTGCATCAGGCTGGCCGGTGTAATAGGCCGTGACCAGTCGCGGGATATCCACCAGCAACTGAGCCGGCGCCGGTTTGCCCGCAAAAGGACTGATAGTCATGCATAAACCTCGGAAAATAAGGATTCGGAAAAAATGACAGTTTACTCAGAGTTGGACTACTGAGCGATGTTATCGATCCCACAATTCGGAGAGAAGTTTCACACATTAATCGGTCTGTGCCTGGAGCAGCGCCTGAGCCAGCGCATTCAGGACAATATCCAGATTGGGGTGGCCGCTGAACGTATGACTCAAGCGCATATGCTGGTGATGCAAGCCTAAGAGGCTGAACAACTCCCCCGGCGCAATCACGACCTGCTGGGCGAGCATGCGCTGGAACACCAGACGCATATCCACCGGCACCACCGACTGCAACCAGAAACTTGCCCCGGCGATAGGCATTCGATAACTCACACGCCCTTGCATATGCACATCCAACCGATGGCTCATGGCTTGCGCCTGTTCCTGGAGGCGCTGGCATAACGTCTGCAGGTGCTGATCCAACCGCCCGCTCTCATATAGCCGAGCAATGGCGCGTTGCCGAATGGATGAAAGTCGAAATGAGCGCAGCAAAAACTGGCGCTGCAACTCACTGCCCATTTGCTGCGTCAGTAGGTACCCAAACGGCGCTTCTGGCCCCAACACCTTTTCGAACGAAGAAAACACAATCAGCCGCTGCGGGTTGACCAGGTTGCGCAAAGCCGTTTGCGACGACACGAAGCTCAGCTCACCAAATGTGTCGTTCTCCAGCAACCAACAGGCGTGCCGCTCCAGCAAATGCGCTACTTGCAGCCGTTCGGGTAGCGTCAGCGCATTACCCGAGGGCATGCTGACCACGGAGGACAGCAGCACAAGGTGTACCGGTTCGTGCTTGAGCAGGTGCTCGAACGTGGCCAAGTCGAAGCTGCCATCGGCGTGCCAGGGCAGTTCGATAACCCGCACGCCAGCGCCCTGTAACAGGCGCAAGACCAGGTAATCGCAGGGCGATTCAGCCAGCACCACCGTACCCTCGAGGCCAAGCGTGTCGATCAGGATTTGCAGTACGCCCTGAAGATCGGCGCCGATATACACCTCGTCGGCCTGCCAGCAATGGCTAGGCGACGAGGTATAACGGGCCGCCAATGCCGCCCGTAATTCCCATACACCACAAGGTTGTGACGGTTGCAGGTGGTGTGGATACCTGCGCACCAGCTGGCGCTCCAGCGCAAGCAAAGCGCCATCCAGTGACCCCAACAACGCCGGCTCATCACCACTGAGCACAACCATGGTCGGGCGTCGCGCCGCCGCATACAGCCGCTCAAGCAGGTCGGCGCCCGCCATGACCGGCGGGTTTGTCGCCACAGGCCAGGCGAAATAGCCAGACTTGGCCACCGAGTAGACCCGCCCTTCCTTTTCCAGCAAAGAGTAAGCGTACTGAATCGTCGAGATCGACACGTTCATCCGTGTCGACAACTGACGCAACGACGGCAACTTGACCGGCGTTTCCAGGCTGACTTCGTTGATCAGGTTGATCATGTAGCGGTACACCGCCTGATAGGCAAAGTCTGCCTGCCGCTCTCCCCTCAGGTTCATCGCCGCTCACCGGCATCTATACGCCAATGCACGGTGCTAGCGCCCCGACACTTGGGCGATCCGGGCCTCGGGCCGGCTAAACAGTTGTTTGTGGATGCGAGAGCCGTGCGCAGCCGGCAATGTTCGCTTGCGATACAAATGCTGCAATAAGGCCAGCGGCAAACCACTGGTGTCTACCAGCCACTGATGCAACATGTCCGCAGCAGGCTTGCCCTGCAGCGCCTTGTGCAGTTCGGGCAGTGCCACCAACATGCCGGGATGGCATTGACGCAAGAAGCCCTCCAGCCGTTCGCCATGCTGAACGAAAGGCGCGAACAGCAGGCAAGTCAACTGACTTTCATCCAGACCAAAAAACGCCTGGGCGTAGGTGGTCGACAATACCCGCCCATCCGGGCTGGACGCCTCGGTGATCAACTCAATGGGGACGCGTCTGCGCAGCATGTAGTCTGCCGCGTGACGAACAAAACCTTCCACACCGTGCTCATAGGAGAGCTCACGCAGGCATTGGGCCTGCAAGCCGTACATATGTGCCATGAGCAACGGGTTTGGATAGGCTGGGTGGCTGAACTGGAACTCGAACGGGTCGCGCTTGTGAGCCAGAAACTCTGCAAGCAGCGGCGCGCGCGCGACGTCGACATCGTCGAGCAGGTCGGCAATACCGATGTAGGCTAAATGCCGGTGCCCGCCCCGGCCTGGGTTCTCGGTGCCCGCGTAGTGCTCGCCATAGAGGTCGCGGTAGCAGCCGACGCTCCATTCTTCCATGCGTGCAAACAACCCGTTGAGCGATGTCGGCTTGCCGGGCGCGAACGCGAGACCGGTTGCCAGGGCATTTTTCTTCAGCCACGCGATGTATTGGCTTTGCTTGCGCACCGAATCGCCGCTGACCACTGCGTGCACACCGCCGTTCCAGGTAGCAACCCGCTGATAGAAATCGCCAAGGGCCAGATATGTGTCGTTGCGCAGGATGGCGCGAATGTCCCCGGACGTCAGGTGCCCTATCATCAGCATATTGCGCTGGCTGACTTCACGCCCGGCACTGGACGCCGGGCGCTGATGATTAAAGGGCAGTACTTCATGGTTTTCGACCATCAGCAGTTCAACCCGAGAATCATCATGGAAGAACAACGCGCCATAGCCCTGATGCAGTGAATCAAGCGTTGCCTGAGTCATACCCGGATGCCGCAACGTTGCCACGCGCAGATGAAAAGTCTTGGGTGCACGCCCGGCGATGCTCAGTTGCGCCGCACGCAACAGCGCCAGGGTGTAACTGCTGACCTCACCCCCGCCGTGAGCAATCAGCACTTTGTAGTTGCCTACTTGTTCCATGCCACCGGCCGCTACCACAATTCGCTGGATCAACAGTTGCAGTGCGGTACGTTCGTCACGGGTAAAGTGCCCGACCAACCTTTGCAGAACTTGCTGGTAAACATAGTTCATGGCTTGCTCATGAATAGCGCTCATCGTTCTACTACCTGAATTGAAATATTAGCTTCAAGCAATTATCAATCGTCATTGCTCGACCCATTACATCTATAAGTTTGTCGTCAGTTGCATCGTGCGAGGTTGATTCAACATTAGCACCCTGCAACAAAATCGCAGGACCGCTCACCGGAGCAGTCAATGGCGCCACCGATGCTGAGTCGTGGGCGTGCACGGCTTCCAGCGCGGCTGGCCGCATGTCTTAGGAATATTCCGACAACGCCCTACACCACTTTAACTAAGCAACTAAGGAAACGTCCGACGCATATTAGTTACCCGCTCATTGTTGGCTCAGGTAAAGCGACTGCGTATTTGTTTTGCACTTTCGAGAAGGCGACCCGTGCATCGCTAGTTTCAGAGGTGCGAGACGTTAATGTCAGGTATTCAATCATTGCTCAATCCTTGAGATGACAGCGAAGACACAATTATCGGCACTCAAATAATGATTAACAGATACAGAACAACGCCTGAAAGCAGTTCAGATGGGCAGGCGACCGAACTTTTTTGGCGCGCACGCAACAGCGCCGCGCTGGAATTCAGGGCGGCGTAAGGAAAAAAGGTATTGTTTGCAGGGCGCAACACCCTCGCGGCGGCTCAACCCCGATGCGGGTTAAGCCCTGTCAAATGGCGCATTTGCCTCATAGGCTCAGACGCCAACGTATTCATTTACGAATACTCCTACAGCTCAAACAGCTTCAACCTGCAACGCCACACGCTCGCGACACGGGCATTCGTCCATGTATCGATGTGCTTCGACGAACTTACCGAACGGAAACACCGTGGTTTTCAGTGGGACCAGCACCCGGTCGGCCGTCAGTTGGTTGATCTCACGCAAGGCGCGCTGCACTGCCACCTGGTCCTGGATGATGCCCAGTTCCGGCTTGCCCGTGAAGTTGCCGATACAGTGCACGAAGAACTGAATGTTCTTCTGGAACGCCGCACAGGCCGGGAACGGCGTCTGGTTGCCGCCTTGCAGGCCATACAGCACCAGGCTGCCACGCGGTGCCAGCACATCACCGAGCAGCGACATCTGCGGGCCACCCAGGCCATCGAATACCACGTCCACGCCACGGTTATCGGTGAACTTGTTGATCTGCATGAGCAGGTCTTGTTCTTCGGTGACGATGACTTTTTCTGCCCCAAGGGACAGCAGGTATTCGCGCTCGGCACTGTCTTTGGTAGCGGCGATCACCCGCACACCCAAGGCCTTGCCCAGTTGTACAAACGATGGGCCGGAACAATGGCTGGCATCGGTCACCAAGGCAAACTGCCCCGGTTTGACCCGCGCCAGATCCATGTAGGCAAAGTAGGCAATCAGCAACGGCGTGTAGTGCACGCTGGCTTCAATCGGGCTCAACACATCCGGGTAACGGGTCAGGGCCGAACGGGGCAGGACTATCTGCTCGCCGTACACCGGGTAATCATTGGGGCTCTCGGCCGGAAAACTGGCCACCTTATCGCCCACTGCCAAGTCATCCACGCCCTCACCGAGGGCGACAACAACACCGGCCATTTCATGACCAAGGCCCGAAGGCAAGCGCGCATGGGAAGACGCCAGGTTCTGGCGCCACAGGATGTCGTACCAGCTGATGCCAATTGCCTCGACACGCACCTGCACTTCGCCCGGTGCGGGCTGCGCGGCTGCATGCTCTTCGCATTTGAGCACCTCGGCCGGACCAAACTTGTGAAAACGGATCGTGCGGGACATCGCAAACCTCGTCAAAGTAACCTCTAATGCCATGAACTTTATCTGGGCTTTCCAGGTAAGACCACCGGTCGCCATTAATAGTCGACATGCCTGTCATTGATTCCGCGAAGGAGGAGCAGACCTCAACTATCGTAGGAAAAATCAATTAGCCGGTGCAGAGTACCAGCCTTTCCCCGTAAGATTCATGCCGGTCATGCTTCTGAATAGGACCTTATGGGTTCCTGTGTGACCGCTCACATCAAGTTTGCAGACTCTTCCAGGACACAAGATGAACCGTAACGACCTGCGTCGTGTCGACCTTAACCTCTTGATCGTATTCGAAACCTTGATGCATGAGCGCAGTGTGACCCGCGCCGCCGAGAAATTGTTCCTCGGCCAGCCGGCCATCAGCGCGGCCTTGTCGCGCCTGCGTGGGCTGTTCGATGACCCGCTGTTCGTGCGCACCGGGCGCAGCATGGAACCCTCGGCCCGCGCCGTAGAAATCTTCGCCCTGCTCTCCCCGGCCCTGGACTCGATTTCCACCGCCGTCAGCCGCGCCGCCGAATTCGACCCGGCCACCAGCACCGCCGTGTTCCGTATCGGCCTGTCCGATGACGTGGAATTTGCCCTGCTTCCGCAATTGCTCAAACGCCTGCGTTCCGAAGCCCCCGGCATTGTGCTGGTGGTACGCCGCGTCAATTACATCCTGATGCCCAGTCTGCTCGCCTCCGGTGAAATCTCCATCGGCGTCAGTTACACCGCCGACCTGCCGGCCAATGCCAAGCGCAAGGTACTGCGGCGCAGCCTGCCAAAACTGCTGCGCGCCGACAGCGTGCCCGGCTCGCTGAGCCTGGACGACTTCTGCTCACGCCCCCATGCATTGGTGTCATTCGCCGGCGACCTGAGCGGGTTTATTGATGAAGAGCTGGAGAAACTCGACCGCAAACGCCACGTAGTACTGGCCGTGCCGCAGTTCAACGGGCTGGGCACGTTGCTGGCGGGCACCGACATTCTGGCCACAGTGCCGGATTATGCGGCTGAAGCGTTGACCGCGGCGGGAGGGTTGCGCGCCGAAGACCCGCCGCTGCCCGTGCGCTCGTTTGAGCTGCATATGGCATGGCGGGGGTCGCAGGATAATGATCCGGGGGAGCGGTGGTTGAGGTCGCGGATTCAGATGTTTTTCGGGGATCCGGATAGCCTCTAGCAAGCGTCGGCTTGATATGCACTCGCTGTGCAACGAAAAGACAGCGACCCAGCGCCGCGCTTGAATCCAGCCCTGCGCAGGCCTACCCTGCACGCGTCGAACAATCACCCAACACGTCAAGGAAGACTTCAAATGTGGGATGGCAGCGTTACCTTTGGCGACTCGTGGGCCGGCTACATTGGCCGTGCGGATCAAAACACTGCTCACTCCCATGTCGCCATCCAACTGTGCATCGGCGTAGGTCACCCCGCCACCCTTGAGTTGCCCGGAAGGGTGCTCCGTGCGGCAGGTGTGATCATCGGTCCCAACGTCGAACACCGTGCCGTGGCGGAGAGTCATCCGGTAGCGTTTTTATATGTCAGCCCGGACACGGCGTTGGGCCGTGCACTCAATGCGTTGCTCCAGGACGATGGCATCGCCCTGGCCAGTGATGAACTGCTGACGTGCTTTCGCCGTAGCACATCCCTGTCGCACTTTGTCGATGCCCTCTCGCGTTTGCTGGCAATTACCCCGCCGATCGACCATAGGCTCCACAAAGCCCTGAATATTTTGCGCCTGGACCGCGACGGCCCAGGTTGCGTCAGTCGCGCTGCCCAGGCGGTGGGGTTGTCCAGCCCCCGGTTGCGCTGCGTCGCCACCCACCAGATGGGTGTTTCCCTCTCCCAGTGGATCATCTGGAACAAATTGGAACGGGCCTCCAAATCCCTGGCCGGCGGTTCGACGTTATCGGACGCGGCCGCCGACGGCGGTTTCTCCGACCAGGCGCATCTGGCTCGCATGATGCGCCGCATGATTGGCATGACGCCGCGCACCGCCGCTGAGGTTTTGCGTAAGACAAGCGTTTCGTTCAAGACGCACTGATATCAAAACGCCAATATCGATCGCATCTTATTCGCGACAACGTTAAGCGCTGATCACCTCCTCCCAGAGCACCTCAGCGCCACCGAAAGTGAATAGAAGAGTGTTCGCCCGGGGCACCTGTGCCTGCAATTCGGCGAAACGCACCATGAATTCTTTCGATGAATCCGCAGGATGCGCCCTACATGTCAGCACAGCAAAAACTAACCGTCCTTCTCACTGGAGGCTCAGGGGTGCTCGGTGAGTCACTGATCGACTGCCTGGCAGAGGACTTTCACCTGGTCTGCCTGGCGCGCAAAAGCCGTATCCGCGATCCCCGAGTGGAAGTGCTCAAGGGTGATATTTGCAGCGTTGACCTGGGCTTGGCCAGCGACGTTTATGCGGCGCTGGTTGAGCGTGTCGACTGGGTGATCCACGCCGCGGCGGTGACGCGCCTGGACGGTGATATCGATCAGATCTTTTCGGTGAACTACCTCGGCACCGAAAACGTCGTGGCCTTCGTGCAGCAAGCCAAGGTGCCGCTGTATCACATCAGCACCGCCTTTACCCACCCTTGCGACTATTACGAAGGCGTGCAAGCGGAAACGCCATACGAAGTCGCCAAGCGCCAGGCCGAAACCCTGGTGCGCTCGGCCGGCATCGATGTGTCGATCTTTCGTCCGTCCATCATTATCGGTGACGCCAGCACAGGGCATATGCCCAACTTTCAGGGTTTCCATATGACCATGGGGCTGATGATGTCTGGCGTACTGCCCATCGTACCCTGCCCGCCTGCTGGCTATGTCGACCTGATCGCCCGTGACGTCGCGGCCCGAGCGATTGCCAACGCGCTGCACCAGCGTTTGATCGGCGACGACTACTTTCTCACCAGCGGTCCACAGGCCCTGGATCTGACGGGGCTGCTGGACCTGATGTGCCAATCCATGGAAGCCCAGATGCAACCCTTCACACGGCCACGCTGCATGGCGCCGGATATTTACGAACGATTGATTCGCCCGGTATTTCTGCCGGCGCTGAGCGGCAATATCCAGGCTGCCCTGACCCGTGCCACGCAGTTGTGCCGCTATGCCTGCCTGCGCACGCCACTGCCCACCTCATTGCCGCAGTTACTCGGCGAGCCGGCGTTCAGCCAGCGTGATGTTGGCCGCGAGTTGCTGCTGTCGCTCAACCACCTGGCACCCAAGCTGGGGGCTCTGACGCGCATGCTCAAGCAGCCGGTGACAACGTCCACAGAAGCGAGCGTGGCATGAACCACACTGTTATCGAACCTACTCTCGACGCCGCACAGGTCGACCAATACCTGCGCCAGCACGTCAACTCGGGCTACGCACGCCTCGCTTCGCTGATGAACCTGCCGATCGAGCAATCCAGCCGTGGCGTCTACATCTACGACGAGCAAGGCCGTCAATACCTGGATGCAGGCGGCTATGGCGTGTTTTTCCTCGGGCACGGCCACCCGGTCGTCGTGGAGGCGGTTACTCGGCAACTGCAGCAAAACGCTTTGGCCAGCAAGTTGTTGCTCAACCCGCAACAGGCCTTTGCAGCACGTGCCCTGGCAGCACAGTGCCCGGGTGACCTGGACTATGTGTTCTTTTGCAATTCAGGCGCCGAGGCCACCGAAGCCGGCTTGAAGCTCGCGCGCCTCAACGGTTGCCGTCGTACGCTGTCGACCTTCGGGGGGTTCCACGGCAAGACCCTCGGCGCCCTCGCCGTCACCGGCCGCGAGAGCTACCGAGAACCCTTCAATGGGTTGCTCAGCGACAGCGAGTTCGTGCCGTTTGGCGACAGCGTCGCACTTGAGCAGCAACTACGCGCATCGCCGGACAAGGCCTGCGTGATCCTCGAACCGATCCAGGCCGAAGCGGGAGTCATTCTGCCGCCATCGGGTTACCTCAGGCGTGTGCGCGAGCTGTGCAATCAGTATGGCGCCGTGCTGATTATCGACGAGATCCAATCTGGCCTGGGCCGCACCGGCTATTGGTGGGGCTGTGACCAGGAACAGGTGGTGCCCGACATCATGCTGGTAGGTAAAAGCCTGTCCGGCGGTTGCGTACCGGTGAGCGCCATGGTCGCCAGCGCCACGATCTATGCGCCGTTCAATCGCAACCCTACGGTCCACACCTCGACCTTCGGCGCCAACCCGCTGGCCATGGCGGCCGTGCAGGCCACGCTGCAAGTGATGGTGCAAGAAGACCTGGTCGCGCGTGCCCGGTTACTGGGCCAGGACCTGCACGCCCGCTTCAGCGCGCTGTTGCAACAAAGAGGTTGGGCCGAACGTGTGCAACTGCGCAGTGCAGGTTTGCTGTTGGGCTTTGAGTTCGCCGAGGCCTCAATCGCCGCCAATATGGTCATGGCCCTGATCGAGCAGCGCATCATTGTGTGCCACTCGCTCAATGATCACCGGGTGATAAGGCTCACGCCGTCGCCATTGCTGACGGCCCAGGATTGCAACTGGTTGATCGAAGGCTTCACCCAGGCACTGACCACTTCGATGCCATCCCTTTAAATGGAGTTTTCCCCCATGCAAGAAGTCAACGTGCAGGCCCATATTCCCCATGCCTGCGCTGATGAAGTATTTGCGGTGATCAGCGATTTCAGCAATTACGTCGAGCTCTGCGAGTCGGTGCGCGATATCAGCATCAACAAGGTCAGCGACCAGGTGTCGTTTACGTCCTGGGAGGTCAACTTCCACAGCGGCATTCTCAAGTGGCAGGAGCGTGACACCTTCAATGCCGACACCCGGGAAATTCATTTCGAGCAGATGGCCGGCGACGTCGATCACTTCTCCGGCACCTGGCACGTCTTGCCGGACGGCAAGGACGCGATCATCTCCTTCAAATCGCGCTTCGACCTGGGCCTGCCGATGCTCGCGGACATGCTCGACCCTGTGGCCAAACAAGCCATCCGGGACAACATTCACTCGATCATCACCGGCCTGTTTCCGGCGAGCTACTTGAAGGCCTGAACCATGTCACTGTCGTTACTGAATCGCTCACGCGATCTGCTTCAACGCTACGCCCCTGGTTTTGACGAGCGTCTGGCGGCCATTCCTCCGGCCCAGCGTGAGGCGCCACAGAGCGAGGTCATCGCCCTGTTCAAGCAACATGGCCCGGTGGGTTTGCTGGTCAACCGCGAAGCCGGCGGGCTGGGCGCGAATATCCTCGACGCGGTGCATGTGCAGATCGCCCTGGGGGCCCGCTCGCCCTCGCTGGCAGTGGCCAGCACCATGCACCAGTTTTCCGTGGCGAGCTTATTGGCACTCACGCAGAACGGTGGCGGCGCCGAAGGCCTGTTGCTGGCTGCCGTCGCGCAAAAACGCTTGTTGCTGTCTTCGGGGTTTGCCGAGGGCACCAGCGGAGCGGGCATTCTCGACTCGGCCATGCAAGCGGTGCACACCCCAGAGGGGGTGTTACTCAGCGGCAGCAAGAAGCCCTGCTGCCTCGGACAGTCGATGGACTTGCTCACCGCCAGCTATATACGCCAAACCCCTGGCGGCGAAGAGCTGATGGTCGCATTGATTCCGGCCACTGCGCCGGGCATCAGCCGTAATCCCTTCTGGCAGAACAGCGCCTTGGCCGGCGCTGAAAGCATCGAAGTGCGCCTCAACGAAGTGCTGGTACCCGAGCGCATGGTGTTTTCCGCCGGTTACACCCACCAGCTGGGCGACGTGCAAACCGTGGGTTTTATCTGGTTCGAACTGTTGATTTGCGCATCCTATGTGGGTGCCTGCGCCGGCCTGATCGAGTCGGTCACAGACGCCGCCCGCTGGACCGCGCATCACCGCGTGGACCTGGCAGCCGACCTGCAATTGGCGATCAGCGCGCTGGAAGGCGCGGCCCTGGATATCGAGCGCAACCCACAGGACTTGCCTAACGTGCTGGCCCGTCTGCTGCTGGTGCGTTACGGCATCGAGCAACGCCTTGCCCAGCTCTCCGACCAGGCTCACGCCATGTTGGGCGGGATGGCGTTCATCACCAGCAACCTGAGCTCCAACGGGTTGATGGCCTGCCGCGGTCTGCAATTTCATCCACCGGCCAGGATCTCGATGGCGACCAACCTTGACACCTACTTGTCCGCATCAACCTTCAGCATGACCGGAGCGCACTCATGAATCTGCTCGGAAAAACCATTGTTATCACCGGCACCGCGCGCGGCCTGGGTTTCGCAGCGGCCTGCAAACTCAAGCAACTGGGCGCCACCGTGATTGGCCTTGACATCCTCGCACCGCAAGACAGCAGTCTGCTGGACGCGTTTTATCAAGTCGACCTGTGCGACCGCCACGCCGTGGCCAACGTGATCAGCGCCATCAGCACCGATTTCGGCGACATCGACATTCTGGTCAATAACGCCGGCACCCTGACGCTGGAACGCGGCGAAACCGGCGTCACCGATGAGGTGACCCGCGCGGTGGATGTCAACCTGTTCGCGCCTTGGCAACTGACTTCGGGGTTCCTGCCGGGGTTGCTGCGAAAGCGCGGCAAAGTGGTCAACGTGTCCTCACTGTTCGCGCTGGTAAATGCACCCTACGTGGCCGCCTATGCTGCGAGCAAACGTGCGCTGAGCGCTTATTCGGATGTGCTGCGTATGCAGTATCGCGGGGAACTTGACGTGGTCACGGTGTACCCGGGGTTCATCGACACGGCGATCCACTTGCCCGCGCAGCGTGTGGGCCTGTCGGTCAAACGCCTGGTGACCTTCAAATGGGGTGACAAGACCCTGCTGTCCCTCGAAGAAAAGCTGGATGCCGCCGCGAACGGCCTGGTACGTGCCTGCCAGAAAAATGGCCTGCGCAACCGGGGGCTGACGTTCATGGGCACGCTGGCCATGTATACCGCACGCAGCGTGCCGAGCGTGGTGGATGGCTTTATCGCCATGCGCCTGCGCACGCTCACGCGCGGCGGCCACCTGGTGCTCAACCCTGAACTGATCGAGTAAGCCGTCGCCAATGGCCAGCCACCTGCACCCCAAGCCCCAGGTCCGTCTCGACCGTGCCTTGTTCAAGGCCCGGCCGAGGGAGTCCTTGCTGATCATCGCCTACGCCTTGAGCCT
Organism: Pseudomonas sp. GZJR-8; assembly: GCF_002916705.1. Taxonomy (NCBI): domain Bacteria; kingdom Pseudomonadati; phylum Pseudomonadota; class Gammaproteobacteria; order Pseudomonadales; family Pseudomonadaceae; genus Pseudomonas; species Pseudomonas sp. GZJR-8. The sequence goes on from NZ_JXSI01000013.1 coordinate 188,738, forward strand.
GTACCTGTTGCCACTGGCACTGTTTGTGTGGGTGACGACCACAGCTTCCACCCTGTGGACGCTGGTGTGTTTGCCGTTGGTGGTATTGGCGGGATACGGGTTATTTCTGCAAGCGATCCTTGGGCATGAAGGTTTCCACTTCAACCTGAGTGCGAACCCCATGCGCAGTTGCTACCTGGGCATTGCCACCAGTTCGCTGCTGCCGGGGTTCTGTGTGACCGGTTACTTTGTAGACCATTGGCAACACCACCGTTACAGCAACAGCACGAAGGACCCGGACTACCGGCTCTTTTCGCGTTACCACACACTGGTAAGCCGCATCACCCTGTCGCGATTGATCGCCACCTTGAGCTATCTGCAGACCACCTGGCGCCTGGCGTTCGGGCCATTGGGCAATCCCTCGGCGCTGCCGTTGAGTTCAGCCCAGGTGCAATGGCTGGCGCGCTGCAATATCGCCTGTCAGGTTGTATGGCTCAGCCTTTATGGGCTGGCCATGTGGCTCATCGACGGGTTGCTGCTGGGGTTTTCCTTGAGCCTGGCGGTGGCGTTCATGCTGTCGGCGGTCAATGCCTATCAAGAACATGCTTTCGACGCAGGCCCGCACTTGCCGCCAGCGCGTTCACGCACTTCGCGCCTCAACACCTGGCTGCACGCGGGTTCGAACTTTCACCTGGAACATCATTTTTACCCCGCGGTGCCTTGCTGGCGACTGCCCAAGGTACACCGTCAACTGCTGGACGCGGGGTGGTACGAAAACCGGCAATACCTGCTGGAAAAGCACTTCGTGCGGTCTTTCCGGTATGCCACCGGGCGCCACCCCTACCGTACAAACACGGTAAACGACACACACCCTTAATTTCCGCTGGATTTTCTGCCTGACCCTTCAGGCCGCAGGAGCACGCATGCCCTTTGATATCGATAGCCACATTGAAACCGAGCGCGAGCAGCTGTTCAGTCACCCCTTGTTCGCCAGTATCCGCACCGTAGAAGACGTGCGCACCCTGATGGAATTTCACGTGTTCGCCGTCTGGGACTTCATGACCTTGCTCAAGCGTATCCAGCGCGACCTCACCTGCGTGGAGTTGCCCTGGGTACCGCCGGTACACATCACCGCCGCCCGCCTGATCAACGAAATCGTGGTCGGTGAAGAGACCGACGAGCATCCCGAGGGCGGTTTTATCAGCCACCTGGACCTGTACCTCGCGGCCATGGATGAAATCGGCGCCGACAGCAGCGTATTCCGCCGCTTCCTGGCCGCTATCCAGGCCAAGGTTCCGCTGGCCAAGGCGCTCAACCACGGAGAGATTCCAACGGCGGCCAAAGTGTTCATGTGCCAGACCCTCGATATTGCGCAACACGGCAGCACCGAAGCGGTCCTGGCGTACTTCTTCTTCGGGCGTGAAGACATTATCCCCGACATGTTTGGTCGCCTGCTGTCGCAATGGTCGGTCAGTGAAAGCGAGGTACCGATGCTCACGTATTACTTGAAGCGCCACATCGAGATGGATGGTGACGATCACGGCCCGGCGGCCAAACGCATCATCGCCGAAATCGTCACCAGCCCCGCGCAACACCTGCACATGGTCGAGAGTGCGAAAACCGCAATCAACTCACGGATTGACCTGTGGAATGGCGTGCATCAGTTCCTGCTGGACAAGGCTCAGCCGACGGTGAGCCGTCCTGCGCGGGAGGTCCACACCGTTTCTGAGCCTGCTTGACCTCAACGTGCATCGACAGGGAGTACCACATGACCAAAGGCAAGTTGATAAAACTGACGCTGTGCGGCGTCGTGGTCGGCGGGTTGCTGATACTGGGCTGGCAGCGCTGGCAGTATTCCAGCACCTACGTGAGTACCGACAACGCCGAACTCGACGGGGTGATCATCCCGGTACGGGCCAAGCTCTCGGGCGTGGTGATCAGTGTGCCGGTGGTGGACAACGTCACAGTACAAAGCGGCGACCTGCTGTTTCAGATCCGCGACAGTGAATACCGCTACCAGCTGCAGCAGCGCGAAGCACAGTGGCAAGCGCTGCTCGCCGCCGCCGGGCGCGCAGGCGTGCCGGGGGCGCTGGACAGCCAGGTGCTCGGTGCAGTGGCCATGCGCGAGGCCGCGCAAGCGGCCCTGGCTCAAGCGAGCGCCAACCTTGAGCAAGCGCGTAACGACTACCAGCGTGCCCGTCGCCTCGGCGCTCAAGGCGTGCTGAGCACCCAGGACCAGGAAGTGGCCAAGGCGCATTTCGATGCCCTCAGCCATGCCCAGGGGGTAGCGCGCAGCAACGCCCAGGCCGCGGCCCAAAGCACCTTGGCCAACAAGGCCGAACTCAAGGTGCAGGACTATCGGATCGCGGCCGCGCAAGCTGAGCTGGAACAATCCAGGATCCAGCTCAACGACACCCGCCAGACCGCGCCGTTGCGCAGCATTGTCTCGAAAAAAGAAGTGGAGCCTGGCCAGTTTGTGGTCGCCGGCCAAAAGCTCATGAGCCTGATCGCCACCGAACCGCTGTGGATTACCGCCAACTTCAAGGAGACCCAGGTGGGCCGCGTGCGCGTCGGCCAGAACGCCCGAGTTACCGTGGACGCCTTCCCCGGGCACGCCTTCGACGGCGTCGTCGAAAGCCTGGCACCGGCCACCGGGGCGAAATTCTCATTGCTGCCCCAGGAGAATGCCACGGGCAACTTCACCAAAGTGGTGCAGCGCGTGCAGGTGCGCATCGCGCTAAACGCTGTGCCGGATGACTATAAGTCGCTGTTGAGCCCGGGCATGAGCGCGTTCGTCGAAGTGGCCGCACCTGACGACGCCGGCCAGACGCTATGAGGTCGCCCTACCTGATTGCGTTTACCGTCACGCTGGTCTCGATGATGGAGCTGCTCGATGTCACCATCGTCAACGTCGCGATTCCCAGTCTGATGGGCACCTACGGGGCGTCGGTGGATGAAATCTCCTGGGTCTCCACCGGTTATGTGGTGGCCAACGTGGTGATTCTTCCGGTCAGTGGCTGGCTATCGGCGTGGTTCGGCCGGCGTACTTATTACCTGGTCTCTACTGCGCTGTTCGTACTGGCATCGTTGGGTTGCGCGATGTCTGCCGAACTCTGGCAACTGGTCGCGTTTCGGGTGCTGCAAGGCCTGGCGGGCGGGGGGTTGCTGGGCATTTCCCAGGCCATCATCTACGACGTGTTCCCCAAGGAAAAAGTCAGCAGCGGCATGGCGTTGTACGGCGTGGGGGTGATGATGGGGCCAACCCTCGGCCCGACCGTCGGCGGCTACCTGATCGACACCTTGTCGTGGCACTGGATCTTCTTGATCAACTTGCCGATCGGTGCCGTGGCCTTGTTGCTGTGCTGGCTGTGTATCAACGACTCGCCCAACGAACAAAAACCTTCCAGCGTCGACTACAGCGGCTTCTGCTTGCTGGCTCTGGGCGTCGGCAGCCTGCAGATCCTGCTGGAGCGCGGCGAACACTGGGACTGGATGGCGTCCAACTGGACCGTAGCCTGCCTGTTGCTCAGCAGCTTCAGCCTGGTGGGCTTCTTCTGGTGGGAGCGGCGTGTGGCCAACCCAATCGTCAACGTCGCACTGTTCCAGAGTCGCGAGTTCCTGATGGGATGCATCTGTGCATTTTGTGTGGGCTTCGGGCTGTACAGCACGTTGTTCATGGTGCCGCTGTTCTTGCAGACCTTACTGGCGCAGAGCGCTTACCAGAGCGGGCTGGTGATTTTCCCCGGGGCAGTGGCCAGCGCCATCAGCACCTTGGTGATCGGCAAGCTGTCCCAGGAAAACAAGATCGACGAGCGCGTGTTCGTCACGCTGGGCATCGTCATGTACTGCTATGCCATGTTCCTGCACACCCAGTTCACCCTCGACAGTAACCCGGACACGCTGTACTGGCCCTTGGTGATCCGCGGCCTGGGCCTGGGCATGATCTTTGTGCCGCTGACCAACCTGGCGATGCGCCGCCTGCCGCTGACATTGATCTCCGGTGCTTCGGGCGTGCTCAACCTGATGCGCCAGTTGGGGGGCAGCGTGGGTATCGCCATCGCAGCCACCCTGCTCACACGGTTCTCGTGGGAACGCTACCGCCTGCTTTCCGAACATGTCACCGAATCGAGTCTGGTTGCCAGTGGCTGGGGAGGCGTGGAAACCGACCCGCTGTTTCTTTCCCTGGGCCTGGCGAGCCATCAACAAGCCCTGGCCCTGATGCCCTACATGCAAGCACGCGAACAAGGGCAAATGCTGGCGTTCAGCATGCTGTTCGGCACCTTGGGAGCGGTGATGGCCATCGGGATTCCCATGGTGCTGATGATGCGCAGAAGCCACATCAGTCGATAAATCTTTCAGTGGAGCACACCCCTTGCGTATTCCAGGTTTGCATCTCAACACCACCTCGCTGCTCACGCCCCTGTATTGGCTGGCACTCGCCTGCGCGCCCACCCAGGTATCGGCAAATGACTTGTACCACCTGTACCAGAAGGCACTGACCCACGACATGCAGTTCGCCGCCGCACAGGCCCAGCAATTGGCCACGGCAGAAAAGGAACCGCAAAGCCGTGCCAACCTGCTGCCAGACCTGTCTGTCACCGGCGGCGCGGCCTGGGTCGATGCCGAGGACTCTTCCGATTATCATCGCAATCGCAATAACACCAACGCCTACGCGGTGGTCCTCACACAGCCGCTGCTGCGTTGGCAGAATGTGATCGCCCACGACCAAAGCAAGCTGTTGATCAGCGCCAGTGAACTGCACACTGAACAGGCGCGCCAAGCGCTGATGCTGCGCGTTGCCCGCGCTTACTTCGACGTACTGCTCAATCAGGAACTGTTGAACACCCGCACACAACAGCTACAAACCCTGCGCCAGAGCCAGACGCGCAGCCAGCGACTGCTGGCCGACGGGGCTACCACCGCTAACGCGCTCGCGCAGGTTCAGGCCAAATACGACCAGGCATTCGCCGAACAGATTGCCGCCCGTGGTGCATTGGACATCGCCAACGAAACACTCACCCAATTGACTGCCGCACAGGTGGGGCCTTGGTCAGGCAAAGAGCCGCAGTTCAGTGCCCCGGTGCCCGCTGCCATCGATGATTGGGCCACGACCGCGCAACAGGGCAACCTTGCCGTACAGGCGGCGCAGATTGCCCAGCGCCTGGCCGAAATGGACATCGACAAGGAACGGGCCGGCCATTTGCCCACCCTCGATCTGATCGCCGCCCATGGCCGCTTCGCCTCTGTCGGCGGTGATGTATACGATGTGACGTTACCGGAAAATCGCTATAACCAGACCGTGGTCGGGGTCAAACTGAGCGTTCCGCTCTACAGCGGTGGCCGCACCAGCAGTCGCGTGCGCGAAGCCCATGCACTGCAAAGCAAGGCAGCGGACGAAGTCGAAGACGCACGCCGCAACGCCGGGATGAAGGCCCGTCAGGCCTACCTGCAAGTCACCAACGGCATGAGCCAATATCAGGCACTCAAGCAGGCCTTGAACTCCAGCCAGATCAACCTCGCCGCCGTGACCCACGGCTTCGAAGCCGGTTCCCGCATCAACACCGACGTACTGGATGCGCAACAGAAAGTCACCGATACCCAACAACGCCTGGCCCAACAACGCTATGCGATCCTGATGGCCCAGTTGCACCTGTTGGCGTCCACCGGCAACCTGAGCGACGCGCGCCTGCGTGAGGTCAGCCGTACACTGAACTGACGCACGGATGAAAGCGCTGACATTCGCTCAACGTAGGGCCTGAGTTGGATTAAGCTGGGGGCATCTCAAAAATGGAACACTGCCCATGTTCGACCTGAACGAACTCTTCCTTTACGCCAAGGTGGTCGAGCACGGCGGCTTTGCGGCGGCGGGCCGAGCGTTGAACCTGCCCAAATCGACCCTGAGTCGCAGAGTCGGTCAGCTTGAGGCAAGGCTTGGGGCGCGGCTGATACAGCGTTCGACGCGCCAGTTCCAGGTTACTGATATCGGCCAGGCCTATTATCGACATTGTGTGGCGATGATTGCCGAGGCCGAGTCGGCAGAAGATGTGGTGGCCTTCAACAAATCAGAACCACGCGGCTTGATTCGCCTGAGTTGCACCACCGCGCTGCTCAACTATTGGGTGGCGCCGATGCTGGCTCAATTCATGGCGCAATGCGGCAACGTCGAACTGAATGTGAAGAGCTTCAACCGTAAGGTCGATGTGATTGCCGAGGGTTATGACCTTGCCTTGAGCCTGTGTTTCCCACCCCTGGAAAGCAGTGAACTGGTGATGAAACTGCTCGGTAAAAGTACTCAGGTGCTGGTGGCGAGCGCGGCTTTTTTGCAGGACTATGCCCTGCCCTCGCAACCCGCCGACCTTGCCGGGCTGCCCACCGTGCACTGGGGCAACCTGATGATTCAGTACGTGTGGGAGCTGACCGGCCAGGATGGCGCGACGACGCAGATCCAGCACACGCCGCGCCTGGTCAGCGATGATGTGCCGACTTTGAAAAACGCGACACTGGCGGGAGTAGGCATCGCCAACCTGCCATGGGTGGTGGTCAAGGAGGATGTCGCCGAGGGGCGTCTGGTTGTCTTGCTGCCTGAGTGGCAGCCCGTGCAAGGCGTTATCACGGCGGTATTTCCATCCCGGCGCGGGCTGATGCCGTCGGTGCGCGCCTTGATCGATTTTCTGGGTGAAGCATTCGATGCACCTTAGGCAACAGTCTTTTGTCATCAAGGCTATTGATAGCTCCCTAACGAACCCCCCATGCTAGAGGGCTGACTCCCCTCTTATATCATTCCGAATGATAGTTACCTTTGCTTCATTCGATTCGTGACATAGCACCCCGCCGCGCATGATCCGCCCATCTCAAATACATTGGCGGATGCACCTCATGGAACAGTCACTCAAACTTTTGCGCTTCCCCCTGGCGATTCTGGCCGTGGTGGTGATGAGCGCGTGCGGCAAGTCTCCCGAACAAGCGGCCGCCATGCCCCCAGCCAAGGTCAGCGTGGCCAAGGTACTGGAACAGCCGGTCAACGAGTGGGACGAATTTACCGGACGGCTGGAAGCCCCGGAAACCGTGCAGATTCGTCCTCGGGTGTCCGGCCAGATTGACCAGGTCGCTTTTACTGAAGGCGCTTTGGTCAAGAAAGGCGACCTGCTGTTCCAGATCGACCCGCGCCCGTTCCAGGCCGAAGTGCGCCGCCTGGAATCCCAGCTTGCACAGACCAAAGCCGCCGCCACCCGCAGCGAAAACGAAGCGCAACGCGGCGAACGCCTGCGCCAGAGCAATGCGATCTCCGCTGAACTGGCCGACTCGCGCACCACCGCCGCCCAGGAGGCCCGCGCCGCCATGGCCGGGATCCAGGCGCAGTTGGACCTGGCCCGCCTGAACTTGAGCTTTACCCGTGTCACTTCACCGATCAGCGGCCGCGTCAGCCGTGCCGAAATCACCGCCGGCAACCTGGTGACCGCCGACACCACGGCGCTGACCAGTGTGGTCTCCACCGACAAGGTCTACGCCTACTTCGACGCCGACGAGCGTGTGTTCCTCAAGTACACCGAACTGGCCCGTGAAGGCCGTCGCGGCGCAACCACCCCGGTGTATCTGGGCCTGTCCAACGAAACCGGCAACCCGCACCTGGGCCAGATGAACTTCGTCGACAACCAGGTCAACCCGTCCACCGGCACCATCCGTGGCCGTGCGGTGTTTGACAACAGCAAGGGCGAATACACCCCTGGCCTGTATGCGCGCTTGAAGCTGGTCGGCAGCGGCACCTACTCCGCCGTGCTGATCAACGATGAAGCCGTCGGTACCGACCTGGGCAAGAAGTTTGTGCTGGTGATGGACGGCGACAAGCCGGCTTACCGCGCGGTGGAATTGGGGCCCAAGATCGAAGGCTTGCGCATCGTACGCAGCGGCCTGACCAAGGACGACACCGTGATCGTCAAGGGCCTGCAGCGTGTGCGCCCCGGCTCACCGGTCGCGCCGGAAACCATTCCGATGGCCAGCAAGGAAACCCTCGCCGCCTTGGCCCAACAACGACAAGCGCTTGAAGCCAGCAACCTGGAGCAAGTGGCGCCGGAAACGACCGCGCCCAAGCTCGCCAGCACTGCGACTCCACGCGGTTAAGGGATAAGACTCAAGATGAATTTTTCCAAGTTCTTCATTTCGCGGCCGATCTTCGCAGCGGTGCTGTCGCTGTTGATCCTGATCGCGGGTGCAATCTCGCTGTTCCAACTGCCGATCAGCGAATACCCGGAAGTAGTGCCGCCGACTGTGGTGGTACGCGCCAACTTCCCGGGTGCCAACCCCAAAGTCATCGGCGAAACCGTGGCCGCACCGCTGGAGCAGGCCATCACGGGTGTCGAGAACATGCTGTACATGTCCTCGCAGTCCACCGCCGACGGTAAGCTGACCCTGACTATTACCTTCGCCCTGGGCACCGACCTGGACAACGCACAGGTGCAAGTGCAAAACCGTGTGACGCGGACTCAGCCAAAGCTGCCTGAGGAAGTGACACGCATCGGTATCACCGTGGACAAGGCTTCCCCCGACCTGACCATGGTGGTGCACTTGACCTCCCCGGATCAGCGTTACGACATGCTGTACCTGTCCAACTACGCGATCCTCAACATCAAGGACGAACTGGCCCGTTTGGGTGGCGTCGGCGATGTGCAGCTGTTCGGCATGGGTGACTACTCCCTGCGTGTTTGGCTGGATCCGAACAAGACCGCCTCGCGCAACCTGACCGCTACCGATGTGGTCACGGCGATCCGCGAGCAGAACCGCCAGGTGGCTGCCGGTGCCCTGGGCGCTCAGCCTGCGCCGAGTGACACCAGCTTCCAGTTGTCGGTCAATACCCAAGGCCGCCTGGTCACCGAGGAAGAGTTCGAGAACATCGTGATTCGTGCCGGCGCCAACGGTGAAATCACGCGCCTCAAAGACATCGCCCGGGTCGAGCTGGGCTCCAGCCAATACGCGCTGCGCTCGTTGATCGATAACCAGCCGGCCGTTGCGATTCCGATCTTCCAGCGCCCCGGCTCCAATGCCATCGACATCTCCAACGATGTGCGCAGCAAGATGGCCGAGCTGAAAAAGAATTTCCCGGCGGGCATGGATTACCGCATTGCCTATGACCCGACCATTTTTGTACGCGGCTCTATCGAAGCGGTGGTGCACACACTGTTCGAAGCGCTGATCCTTGTGGTGCTGGTGGTGATTCTGTTCCTGCAGACCTGGCGCGCCTCGATCATTCCGTTGGTGGCGGTGCCGGTATCCTTGATCGGTACGTTTGCGGTGATGCACCTGTTCGGATTCTCGCTCAACGCCCTGTCATTGTTCGGCCTGGTACTGGCCATCGGTATCGTGGTGGATGACGCGATCGTGGTGGTGGAGAACGTCGAGCGCAATATCGAACTGGGCCTGGAGCCATTCCCGGCCACCGAAAAAGCCATGAGCGAAGTTACCGGCCCGATCATCGCTACAGCGCTGGTGCTGTGTGCGGTATTCATTCCAGCCGCTTTTATCAGTGGCTTGACCGGGCAGTTCTACAAGCAGTTCGCGTTGACCATCGCGATCTCGACCGTGATCTCGGCGTTTAACTCGCTGACGCTGTCCCCTGCCCTGGCCGCCGTGTTGTTGCGCGGTCACGATGCGCCGAAGGATCGCTTCTCGAAGTTCCTCGACAAGCTCTTCGGTGGCTGGCTATTCCGTCCCTTCAACCGCTTTTTCGAAAAGGCCAGCCATGGTTACGTGGGTACCGTACGCCGAGTGATTCGCGGCAGTGGTATTGCCCTGTTCGTATACGCCGGCCTGATGGTGCTGACGTTCTTCGGGTTTGCTCACACCCCGACCGGTTTCGTACCGGCCCAGGACAAGCAATACCTGGTGGCCTTCGCTCAACTGCCCGATGCTGCAAGCCTGGACCGCACCGAAAACGTGATGAAGCGCATGTCGGAGATCGCCCTTAAACAGCCCGGCGTGGAGGCCGCGATTGCCTTCCCGGGCCTGTCGATCAACGGCTTCACCAACAGCCCGAACAGCGGCATCGTGTTTGTGACCTTGAAGCCCTTCGATGAGCGTAAAGACGCTAGCATGTCGGCCGGGGCGATTGCCGGGGCGTTGAATGGCCAATACGCCAACATTGAAGAAGCGTACATGGCGATCTTCCCGCCGCCACCGGTACAGGGCCTGGGCACCATCGGCGGGTTCCGTCTGCAGATCGAAGACCGTGGCAACCTCGGCTACGACGAGCTGTACAAAGAAGTCCAGAACGTGATTGCCAAGAGTCACAGCGTGCCTGAACTGTTCGGCCTGTTCACCAGCTACACAGTGAACGTGCCGCAAGTCGACGCCGCCATCGACCGCGAAAAGGCCAAGACCCACGGCGTGGCGATCAGCGACATCTTCGACACGCTGCAGGTCTACCTGGGTTCGTTGTATGCCAACGACTTCAACCGCTTCGGGCGTACCTACCAGGTCAACGTGCAGGCCGAGCAGCAGTTCCGTCAGGACTCCGACCAGATCGGCCAGCTGAAAGTGCGCAACAACAAAGGCGAGATGATCCCCCTGGCGACCTTTATCAAGGTCAGCGACACCTCGGGCCCGGACCGCGTGATGCACTACAACGGCTTTATCACCGCTGAAATCAACGGCAACGCCGCACCGGGCTACAGCTCCGGCCAGGCCCAGGCTGCGATTGAAAAGCTGTTGAAGGATGAACTGCCCAACGGCATGACCTATGAGTGGACTGACCTGACCTATCAGCAAATCCTCTCGGGCAATACCGCGCTGTTCGTGTTCCCGCTCTGCGTGCTGCTGGCGTTCCTGGTACTGGCCGCCCAATACGAAAGCTGGAGCCTGCCGCTGGCGGTGATCCTGATCGTACCGATGACGCTGCTGTCGGCCATTACCGGGGTGATCATCTCGGGCGGCGACAACAACATCTTCACCCAGATCGGCCTGATCGTACTGGTGGGCCTGGCCTGCAAGAACGCGATCCTGATCGTCGAGTTCGCCAAGGATAAACAAGCGGAGGGCCTCGACCCGCTGGCCGCGGTACTGGAAGCCTGCCGCCTGCGTCTGCGGCCGATCCTGATGACCTCGTTCGCGTTCATCATGGGTGTGGTGCCGTTGGTATTGTCCAGCGGTGCGGGTGCCGAGATGCGCCATGCCATGGGTGTGGCGGTGTTCTCCGGGATGATTGGTGTGACCTTCTTCGGTCTGTTGCTGACGCCAGTGTTCTACGTACTGATCCGTCGCTATGTTGAGCGCCAGGAAGCGCGCAAAGCGGCCAAGGCCTTGAAGCTGGAGACACAGCAATGAGTGTGAAAGTATTCCTGCCGAGCTTGCTGGTACTGGCGCTCGCCGCCTGTGCCGTAGGCCCGGACTACAAGACCCAGCAACTGGAGGCGGCCAACATCACGGCCGCCGCCGACAGCAAAAGCTACGACCATGCCAAGTACGAAGGCATCTGGTGGCAGCAGTTCGAAGACCCGACGCTCAACCAGCTGGTAACCCAGTCGCTGAGCGGCAACCGTGATTTGCGCGTAGCCTTTGCCCGCCTGCGGGCAGCACGGGCTATCCGTGACGACGCGGCCAACGACATCATGCCAGTGGTCACCTCCCGCGCCAGCAGCGATGTGGGCAAGGGCCAGATTCCCGGCCAGACTACCAAGCGTGTCAACAGCGAGCGCTATGACCTGGGCCTGGACATGGCCTGGGAAGTGGATTTGTTCGGGCGCATCCGCCGCAACCTGGAAGCCAGCGACGCTGACCAACAGGTGGCCGAAGCCGACCTGTACCAACTGCAAGTCACCATGATCGCTGAACTGGTGGATGCCTATGGCCAACTGCGCGGGGCGCAACTGCGTGAACGCATCGCCCTGGACAACCTGAAGAACCAGCAAGAATCACGCACCATCACCGTCAGCCTGCGCGATGCCGGCGTGGGTGATCAACTCGACGTCGAGCGTGCCGACGCACGCCTGGCGGCGGTGGAAGCCAGCGTGCCGCAGCTGCAAGCCGAACAAGTGCGCGAGCGCAATCGCATCGCCACCCTCCTCGGCCAGCGTCCCGACAAGCTGAGCGTGGACCTGAGCCCCAAAGACCTGCCGGCAATCGCCAAGGCCCTGCCGATTGGCGACCCGGGGCAATTGCTGCAACGGCGCCCGGACATCCTCAGCGCCGAACGCAAGCTGGCCGCCGCCACCGCGCGTATCGGCGTGGCCAAGGCCGACCTGTTCCCACGGGTCAGCCTCAGCGGCTTCCTCGGCTTTACCGCCGGACGTGGTTCGCAGATCGGCTCGGCTGCAGCGAATGCCTGGTCCCTGGGCCCGAGCATTACCTGGGCCGCGTTTGACCTGGGCAGTGTGCGTGCGCGTTTGCGCGGTGCGAATGCCGAGGCCGACGGCGCCCTGGCAACCTACGAGCAGCAAGTGCTGCTGGCCCTGGAAGAGTCCGAGAACGCCTTCAGCGATTACGGCAAGCGTCAGCAACGCCTGGTGTCTCTGATCCGCCAAAGCGAATCCAGCCGCGCCGCCGCCGACCTCGCCGCGATCCGCTACCGCGAAGGCACCGTGGACTTCCTGGTACTGCTCGACGCCCAACGCGAACGCCTGGCCGCAGAGGACTCCCAGGCCCAGGCCGAAGTGGATCTGTATCGCGGCATTGTGGCGATCTACAAGGCGTTGGGTGGTGGCTGGCAGCCGGATACGGTGGTGGCCAGCAACAAGTAATGTAAAGAGCTCCTTTGGTTGGTCGCATCCAGCCAATTTTTAGCCCTGCGATCCATTCGGTCGCGGGGCTTTTTTTTGCCGGGACTTCCTAAAATGTTGAAAGTAACTTCTGTAAGTCAAATAAGAAGGCCTTCGTAGGTAATGTCCTAGTCCCGCGCTGTACCTCGCCGTCAGGCTTTAATGCCTCACAACCAACTCACATTTCAGACGCCACGCGCCATTAAAGTAATACGCACATGCGTCGACAACGAAGTGTCACTTACTAATGGAGGAAGGGACATGGCTATCTTGTTGACTGCTGAACAGATGCGGTATACCAAGGCAACCAATGCGTTCGCGATCAAAAATCCAGAGCAGACAATGAATGCATTCACAATTACAGAGAAGAAGGTGGCAGCTGACACCCTACAGCTCAATGATAACAATCAAATCACCCAGCTGAAGGCTTATTTGAAAGATTATGACATGACGTCCATAAGTTCAGATGACCTAAGAAAAGTAGGGCGCACACTATTTGAGCACGAAATGATTGATATCTATGCATTCAGAATGTTCATAGGTGGTAATTTGCATACCGATGCGAAAGGTGTTCCAACAGAGACGCACGTAAAATTCAACGCAATTGCCTTATTTAATGAGCGACTGGTGGAGTACAGTGAATTCCTGGAAGACAACCCTGCAACCGCAAACGAGCATACGTTGAGATGGCGGCAGGGAATGGTTGCAGCTAATCACGCCATGGGGGCACTGGTCTATTTTGTAAACTCTTCCAATACGGCTTTATCCATAGATGAAAAAGCTTGATCCAGATGCTCGCAAATAGTGCGCCAATAACCTCGTGGCGCACTGTTTAGCTTAACGACTCAGCGACCGTATCGTGCGGTGCCAGAGTAAGATTGCACCTCCGAACCAGAATTAATCATGACGACTCGATAGGTTCCAAACACACCTGAGAAGGACGTACTACTTCCAAAGGTTCCAGCAACATCTCCCCAGGAAGCCCCGGTCTGCTTTTGAATTATCAACTGCGGCGCCCTCCCCCCACCGCTTGTGGAAGCAGAAACATCAATGGTCGCACCAGCACACCCATTAGCCGACGTTATTGTGAACGGACCATAAACTGCCGTTTCCACGCCTGGCTGCAAAAGCCCGCTATAGCTATCAGTTATATACAGACACAAGGCAGACACCTGAGCAGACAAAAGCATTAACGCAAGACACGGCAACGCAATAAGACCTTTCATAATCTCACCTCAAATCAATAAATAATTCATTTGAAAGCAGCTGATCACTTTATTTGCCCATAAGCGCACTCCACGATAAAACCACGGATCCCAGTACGCGAAGTTCAATGTTCACCAAGCAGACATTAAGTGCCCGAAAACATGGATAGGAACACGTTGCTTACAGTGCACGAAATCAAGCGCCAAATATGCCGGCCGCGTCCTAAAATATCGAAGGAGCGTTCTGTCATACTGGGGTGAAGGAATGAGTAAGAAATGTCTTACTTGCGCATAACGAAGGTTAGAACCGACTCGATTCGCTCAAAATCAAACTCCGATAATGCCCCGGATTCGACCCCACCCACTTGCGAAACGCCTTGTAGAACGAACTCGCATCGGCAAACCCCAGCCGCGTGGCAATCTCGGCAAAGCTGATCTGCGGTTCAGCCAACCACACAATCGCCAGTTCTTTGCGCACACTGTCTTTGAGGCCCTGATAAGTCTGCCCCTCTTCCGCCAGGCGCCGACGCAGGGTGGACGCAGAAATACATAGCCTGGCGGCAAGGCCCTCCGTTTCCGGCCAAGTGTCGGGAGGCATCTGCCGAAGGTCGTGCTTGATGCGCGTGGCGAGGCTTTCAGGGTCGCGGTATTTGACCAGGATGTTAGCGGGTGCATGGGCCAGAAAACGTTGGAGCTCCTGCTGACTGCGTTTGATCGGCAGGTCCAGGCAGTCGGCAGAAAAGATCATGCGGGTACGAGGTCGATCAAAGCGCAGGTTGTCGGAAAACATTACCTGGTAATCGTCACAGAAGTCCGGCTGCGCGCAACGCAGCTCAATGGCCAGGATCGGGATGCGACGCCCCGCCAGCCAGCACGCAACGCCGTGGACGATCATCCAATAAGTGAAATACGTGAACGCACGCTTGGGCTCATCGGGTTCGAGCAGGACGATCTCCGCCAGGCTCTGTTGGCGAACCAACTGTGCCGGCATGTGCTCCAGCATCAACGACAGAAACCCCAGGCCGGTTTCCAGGCCCGCCGCCAGGCTCGGTTGCGCCATGGCGGCGCGACACAGAAACGCCAGGCTACCGGATTTGAGTGCGCGCGGGTCCATGCCAAAAAACTCGTCATCCCTGCGCCGCGCCAGCAAACGCCAAAGGCGCGCATAGGCCGTGGCCGGGACACGGGCATTGGGCTGCTCAAGCAACGCAGGGTCAATCCCGACTTTGCTCAATGCCTCGACAGTGGCCGCACCAGGCGCACAGCTCTGCAACAGCGCTTCGCGCACAAGGTGGATGGAGATGGTGTCTTTTTCCGACATGGGATGTTGAGTTATCCGACTGCAAACCAGGTGGCCTGCATCATAAGGGCGGTCGCGCTTCGCCACCACTGTTCAGCCCTCGTTCAGCAAAGGTCAATATTTCTTGTTTAGCAATGAGTATCATTATGTTACAACTTAGCTTCCTAACTAGTTACGCCCTGGTGCCCGATGCTCGTTCCTTTTTTAATCATGCTGCGCGAAGGCATTGAAGCCGCCTTGATCGTTGGCATCATCGCCAGTTACTTGCAACAGACCGGGCGTGGCCAATGGATGCCCGCCGTGTGGATCGGCGTATTCCTTGCCGCTGCCCTGGCCTTGCTGGTCGGTGGCGGCCTTGAGTTGGTCAGCGCTGAATTTCCGCAAAAGCAGCAGGAATTGTTCGAAGGGATCGTAGGGCTTGTCGCAGTGGGCATCCTCAGTTCCATGGTGTTCTGGATGCGCAAGGTGGCGCGTTCGATCAAGCATACCCTGCACGAATCCCTTGACCTCGCCCTGACCGGCTCCAGGAACCAAGTGATCGCGTTGATCGCCATGGTGTTTTTCGCCGTGGCCCGCGAAGGCCTGGAGACGGTATTTTTCCTGTTGGCCGTGTTCCAGCAGAGCGAAGGCCCGGGCGCGCCGGTCGGTGCCCTGCTCGGCCTGATCCTGGCCATCGTCGTCGGTTTCCTCATCTATTCCGGCAGCATGCGCCTGAACCTCGGCGCGTTTTTCCGCTGGACCGGCCTGTTCATCCTTGTAGTGGCGGCCGGCATTCTCGCCAATTCGGTGCAAGCCCTGCATGAGGCCGGTGTGTGGAACCACTGGCAAACCGTGCTGTTCGATTTCAGCGCTGCGCTGCCCATGGATAGCCCGTTGGGCTCGGTACTGGCCGGCATGTTCGGTTATCAGGAGGCGCCGACCGTCAGCACCCTGGGTGCCTATGTGATTTACCTGGTGGTGGCCCTGGTGATGTTCTTCCTGCCCTCGGCCCCCGCCAAGCCTGTCGCCACGACTTCTTCCGTTTCCAGCCAGTAAGGACCGTCTCTTGTCCAACCCAACCCCTCAATCGGCCCCGCCATCCCGCGCCTTGCGCTGGGGTGTGGCCGGCTCGGTGGTGGTGATGATCGCCGCCGGTGGCCTGTTCTACTACGCCTCGCAATTGGCCGCGACCAAGCGCCAGACCAACCACAATGAAATCGCAGTCACGATTCACAGCCACGCCTGCGAGCCCAACGCCCTCACCGTGCCGGCCGGGCGCGCAAGCTTTCGTATCATCAACCGCTCCGACCGTGCGGTGGAGTGGGAAATCCTCGACGGTGTGCTGGTGGTCGAGGAACGGGAAAACATTGCCCCAGGCCTGAGCCAGGTGATCAACGCCAACCTGTTGCCCGGTGACTACGCCATCACCTGTGGCCTGTTGAGCAACCCGCGTGGCAGCTTGCATGTCACGCCCACGGCAGAGTCCGACGCCCAGGCCAAGGCCAAGCCGTCGATGGTGGCGTTTATCGGCCCGTTGTCGGAGTTCCGTGTGTACTTGAGCGGCCAGAGCGGTGCGCTGATCAAGGCGGTGACGGCGCTGCAACAGGCTATCGACGCCGGTGATCTGGCCCAGGCGCAGGCCCTGTATGTGCCGGCCCGTGAGGCGTATCAGCGCCTGGCGCCTGCCTCTCAACGCCTGGCCGAATTGGATAACGCAATCAACGCCCGCGCCGACTACTTTGAAAAGCGCGAGCAGGACCCGGCCTTCAGCGGCTTCCATCGCCTCGAATACAGCCTGTTCCAGCAACACAGTCTCGACGGCCTGGCGCCGGTCGCGCAACGCCTGGTGGCCGACGTCACCAAGCTCAAGCAACAATTGCTGGCGCAATCGCTGCCCCCAGAGCAACTGGTGAGCATTGTGGTACGCAACCTCAACAGCCTGGCGGATGTACGTGCCCGCAGTGGTGAAGAGGAGCGCTACAGCCATATCGATCTGAACGGCTTTGCCGCCAACCTGGACGTGGCTCGTAAAGTGGTCGACTTGATGCGCCCGCTACTGGGCAAGTCCGCAGCCGGCTTGCTGCCCGATATCGACAGCGCGCTGAATGCCTTCGACGCCGAACTCGCTGCATTCAAAGTCGGCAATACCTACAGCACGTACGACAGCATCGCCGCCGATCAGCGCCAGCAGATCGCCGACAAGGCCAAGGCACTGGCCGCCGCACTCGATGGAATCGACCCCGCCCTTGGCCTTTCCGGCCTGCAGTGAGACGAACGCATACATGAGTGATTCAAAACAGCTAAACCTTGCGCGCCGCCGCGTCCTGCTGGGCATGGCGGCCACCGGCGCGGCCATCGCCGGCAGCACCTTGACCTGCCCGGCCATGGCCGCAGCGGCCGAGCAAGTCACCAGCGCTCCGCGCAGCGACAAGACCCACGACCACCAGGCTTTTTTCGGTCAGCATCAGAGCGGCATTGTCACCCCGCGCCCGGCCTGCGGCATGGTGGTGGCCTTCGACGTACTGGCCAGCGACCGCGAGGACCTCGAACGTTTGTTCCGCACCCTGAACGAGCGTATCGCGTTCCTGATGAGCGGCGGCACCGTGCCGCAGGTCGACCCGAAACTGCCACCCACCGACTCCGGCATCCTTGGCCCGGTGGTTACCCCAGATAACCTGACCATCACCGTGTCGATCGGCGAATCGTTGTTCGATGAGCGCTTCGGCCTCAGTGCCGTCAAGCCCAAGCGCCTGATCCGCATGGTGGGTTTCCCCAACGATGCACTGGAGCCGGCGCAGTGCCACGGCGACCTGAGCCTGCAGTTCAGTTCCAACACGCCCGATACCAACATCCACGCCCTGCGCGATATCGTGAAAAACCTGCCTGACTTGCTGCTGGTGCGCTGGAAACAAGAAGGCAGCGTGCCGCCCCAGGCCCCGGCCAAGCCCGGCGAACCGGCGCAGAGTGCGCGTAACTTCCTGGGTTTTCGCGACGGTTCGGCCAACCCCGACTCCAACGATGCCAAGGCCATGGACCAGATCGTCTGGGTGCAACCGAGCAGCGACGAACCCGCCTGGGCGGCCCATGGCAGTTACCAGGCCGTGCGTATCATCCGCAACTTTGTCGAGCGCTGGGATCGCACCCCACTGCAAGAACAGGAAAGCATCATCGGCCGCGTCAAACCCACCGGCGCCCCCATGGATGGCCAGCATGAAACCCAGGTGCCGGACTACAGCAAAGACCCGCATGGCAAGTTGACCAAGCTTGATGCGCACATCCGCCTGGCCAACCCGCGCACCCCGCAGACCCAGGCCAACCTGATCCTGCGGCGGCCGTTCAACTACTCCAACGGCGTCAACAAAAACGGTCAGCTGGACATGGGCCTATTGTTCATCTGCTATCAGGCTGACCTGGAGAAAGGCTTTATCAGCGTGCAAACGCGGCTCAACGGCGAACCGCTGGAGGAATACCTCAAGCCGGTCGGCGGCGGGTATTTCTTCACCTTGCCCGGCGTCACCGGCCCTGAGGATTTCATCGGGCGCACGCTGCTTGCTGCAACGCACTCCACCACCCCTGCCAAGACCTGAAACACACCAGAGCGGAATGCCCCCATGAAGAAGTCGTCTATCGCGTTGTCGTTGTTAATGAGCCTTGCGCCGCTGGCTGCCTTCGCCGCTACCGCGCCGCTCGACCTGGTAGGCCCGGTATCGGACTACAAGATCTACGTTACCGAGGAAATCGGCGAACTGCTCACCCAGACCCAGGCGTTTACCAACGCCATCAATAAAGGTGACCTGGCCACCGCCAAGAAGCTCTATGCGCCGACCCGCGTGCACTATGAGGCCATCGAGCCGATCGCCGAGCTGTTCAGCGACCTCGACGCGTCCATCGATTCGCGTGTCGATGACCATGAAAAAGGTGTAACGGCCGAAGACTTCACCGGTTTTCACCGGATTGAATACGCGCTGTTCGCGCAAAACTCGACCAAGGGCCTGGAAGCACTGACCGCCAAGCTCAATACCGATGTGAACGATCTCAAGACGCGGGTCGATGGCCTGACCTTCCCGCCGGAAAAAGTCGTCGGCGGCGCTGCGGCGCTGCTGGAGGAAGTCGCTGCCACCAAGATCTCCGGCGAAGAAGACCGCTACAGCCATACCGACCTGTATGACTTCCAGGGCAACATCGACGGTGCGAAGAAAATCGTCGATTTGTTCCGTGGCCAGATCGGGCAGCAGGACCAGGCGTTCCTGGCCAAGGTCGATAAAAACTTCGCCACCGTGGACAAGATCCTGGCCAAGTACAAGACCCAGGATGGCGGCTTTGAAACCTACGACAAGGTCAAGGACAACGACCGCAAGGCCCTGGTAGGCCCGGTCAACACCCTGGCTGAAGACTTGTCGATGCTGCGCGGCAAGCTGGGTTTGAATTAAAGGCTACCGGCAAAAAAAATACCCAGGCCCTGTTGAGGGCCTGGGTGTTTTTTGCCTGCGGGATAACGGCTACAAAATGCGGTACAGCAAACGCTCAATGCGCACTCGGCTGACCCGACGCAGGAATTTACCCACTGCCGGCGGGTAATCAACCAACGTCTGCAATTGCTGGTAGCCCCGGATACGCGTGGTGTGCTGGAAAATCTGCGCCAGCTCGGTACGCCGCGGCTCCAGCCATTGGCCCTTGGGGTCGTCGATCAGCAAGCCGTTTTCCAGGTCGAGGCGAAATGCCCTGGGGTTGAGGTTGTTGCCGGTCAGCAAGGTATAGCGCTGGTCAACCCACATGCCCTTAAGGTGGTAGGTGTTGTCGCCATCGCGCCACAGGTGCAGGTTCAACTGGCCGCTGTCGATCATCGGCTGGTGACGCTTGGCAAAGCGCCGCAGGCTGATCTCATATAGATAAGGCAAGGCCGCGATCACCTTGAACGGCTCGCTGGGCGGAATATAGAAGTCGTTGGCCGTCTTGTCGCCGACCACGATGTCGATCTTCACCCCACGTGCCAGTGCGCGGTTGATCTCGCGGGTCACCGGCAACGGCAGGTTGAAATACGGGGTGCAGATGGTCAACTGCTGCTGGGCGCTGGCGATCAGCTCCAGAATGACCCGGCTCAGGGGGTTGTTCTTGCCAACGCCGAGCAACGGGCTCACCGAGAGGTGACCATTGGGCAACTGCCCGGCCGTGGTGTCATAGGCCGCGTGCTTGAGACGGCTGCGCAGGTCGCCGATATCGTTGCGCAGGCTGCGGGTGGTCGGCGGGTTGGGCAGGTCCAGGCGGTGCACGGCCTTGGATGCCACCAGGCCGTGCTCGATCAGGTGTTGCATAGAATCGGCCAGCACCTGGCTATGGATCAGGTGGTAACGATCAAAGCGGTACTTGTCGAACTTGTGCAAATACACATTGTTGAGGCTGGCGCCGCTGTACAGCACGCTGTCATCGATCACAAAGCCCTTGAGGTGCAATACGCCAAACAGCTCGCGGGTTTGCACCGGCACGCCATACACCGGCACTTCGCTGGCGTGGCTTTGCGTCATGGCCTGGTACCAGGCGCTGTTGCCCGGCTGCTTGCCGGCGCCAATCAAGCCACGCTGGGCGCGCAACCAGTCGACCATCACCACGATGTCCAACTCCGGCCGTGCCGCCTTGGCAGCGTGAAGCGCGTCGTAGATCTCCTGCCCCGCTTCGTCGTGCTGCAAGTACAAGGCGACGATGTAGATGCGACGCGTCGCCTGGGAGATTTTTTCCAGCAGGCAGCGACGATAGGCATCGGCGCCGGACAGCACCTCGATGGCCTCCGGGGACAGCGGGAAACCGCGTAGTTTGGGCAACAGGGAGCGTTTGAAGAACGACGGCATAGGGCTCGCAATGGGTCGAATCCGAAGAGGTCCAGAGCTTACACCATGGGGCTGCTCAGGTCTCGCCGTACGGCATGGAAAAAAGCCGGTTGACCAAGAAGAACGATCGTTCTACTGTAGTAAGCATGAACGACATAACCCGCGACATTATCCTCGACGTCACCGAAAAGCTGATCTATCGCCATGGCATCGCCGCCACCGGCATGGACTTGCTGGTAAAAACCGCTGGCGTATCGAGAAAAAGCATCTATCGCTATTTCGCCAACAAGGACGAGTTGGTGATTGCCGCCCTACAGCGTCGCGACGAACGCTGGATGCAGTGGCTGCGCAGCGAAGTGGAACGCAGCGACAACAGCGGCGAGCGCTTGCTGGCGCTGTTCAGCGCCCTGAAAAGCTGGTTCGGTTCCGCGGATTTTCGCGGCTGCGCCTTTATCAACACCAGTGGCGAAACCGGCAACGCTCAAGATCCGGTGCGCCTGCTGGCCAAGGCCCATAAACACAAACTGTTCGAGTACGCACTTGAACTGTGTCAAGCACATGGCACCCCCGACCCGCAACAGCAGGCCGCGCAACTGCTGATCCTGATCGATGGCGCCATTACCGTTGCCCTGATCATGGGTGATTCAACAGCTGCCGATAATGCGCAATGCATGGCGCGAACGTTATTGGGACTTTGAATTCTCGGAATTGGCAACTTCTATCATTCAACCCTATTGTTTTAAGGAGCCACCCCATGTCAGCCAATGCACAAGCCCGCCCGCCCCTACCGCCCTTTACTCGCGAGTCAGCCATCGAAAAAGTCCGGCTGGCCGAGGACGGCTGGAACTCCCGCGACCCAGAACGGGTTTCCCTGGCCTACACCCTGGACACCCAGTGGCGTAACCGCGCCGAATTCGCCCACAACCGCGAAGAAGCCAGGCAGTTCCTGAGCCGTAAATGGGCCAGGGAACTGGATTATCGATTGATCAAGGAGTTGTGGGCGTTCACCGGCAACCGCATCGCCGTGCGCTATGCCTATGAGTGGCATGACGACTCCGGCAACTGGTTTCGTTCCTACGGAAATGAAAACTGGGAGTTCGATGAGAACGGCCTGATGGCCAACCGCTTTGCCTGCATCAACGATAAGCCGATCCAGGAAAGCGAACGCAAGTTCCACTGGCCGCTGGGGCGTCGCCCGGATGATCATCCGGGCTTGTCAGACCTAGGGCTGTAGCTCTCTTACCCTTTGTAGGAGCGAGCTTGCTCGCTCCTACAAAAAGCGATTACCGAAAGGCATCAGTCCTGATTCAGCCCGACCCGATACAACACTCCATTATCCTCATCCGTCAGCACATACAGAAACCCATCCGGCCCCTGCCGCACGTCACGAATTCGCGCTTTCAACTCGCCCAGCAAACGTTCCTCGTGAACGACCCTGTCACCCTCGAACTGCAACCGAATCAACTCCTGAGTGCCCAGCGCACCGATAAACAGATTGTGCTGCCACACCTTGAACCGGTCGGCGTCATAGAACGCCATGCCGCTGATGGCCGGGGACTTCTCCCAGACATGATGGGGCTGCACCGTGCCTTCTGCCGTTTTGCCCTTGGCTTCGGGAATCGGTAGCAGAGAGTAGTTGATGCCGTGGGTCGCCAGCGGCCACCCGTAGTTCTTGCCGCGCTCGATGATGTTCACTTCATCGCCCCCACGCGGCCCATGCTCGTTTTCCCAGATCGTGCCGCTCCACGGGTTCAGCGCCAGGCCCTGTGGGTTACGCTGGCCGTAGGACCAGATCTCGGGACGTACACCGGGTTGACCGACGAAGGGGTTGTCATCCGGTACGCGGCCATCTGGATAGATGCGCACAACTTTGCCTTGCAGCTTGTCCAGGTCCTGGGCGGTCGGGCGGTCGTTGTTCTCGCCCAGGGTCACGAACAGATAGCCGTCACGATCGAACGCCAGGCGCGAGCCGAAGTGGTTGCCGGTAGACAGCTTGGGCTCCTGGCGCAGGATCACCTTGAAGTCCTCCAGGCCGCTCATGTCAGCGGACAGGCGCCCGCGCCCCACAGCGGTTCCGGCTTTGCCATCCTGCCCGCCGCCTTCGGCGTACGACAGGTAGACCATACGGTCCTGCTTGAAGTCGGGTGACAACACCACATCCAGTAACCCGCCCTGCCCCTTGGCCCAGACTTGCGGCACCCCCTTCAACGGAGCGGAAAGCTTACCGTCGGGGCTGACAAATCGCAGATGCCCGGGAAGCTCGGTCACCAGGAAGCCCTGCTGATCCGGTAGAAACGCCAGCGCCCAGGGATGATCCAGGCCTTTGGCGATCGGCGTGACGGTGATGCTGCCTTGCTCGCTGGGGAATTGCTGGCTATCGGCGGCATAAACGGTGGTCAACGGCAGCAGCGTGGCGGCACAGACAGCCGCTAGCAGAGTTTTGCGTAGAAACATAAGGCGAAGTCCTTACCGGCGATTGCCGTTGGCATCATAGGTGGGTGCTTTGGTTTCGGTGGCCGGGCGACTGGGAGCTACGTCGCGCTTGGGATACGTATTGCCGATTCCGCGGTTTTCCACGGTCGGCCGAGGGCCGGTGGGCGCAGTCTGGATACCGCCGGCCGCAGGTGCATTGGGCTGAGTGCCCTGCATGCTATTGGGGTTGGCCCGGTGAATCGGGCTGTTATTGGTGTCATATTGGCCCGGCAGGTTTTGCGCCTGGGCCCAAGGCGCCAGGGCCAGGCCCAGCGCAAGTACTGCAAGATAACGTACATAAGCATT
Source organism: Pseudomonas sp. GZJR-8 (assembly GCF_002916705.1). Lineage (NCBI taxonomy): Bacteria > Pseudomonadati > Pseudomonadota > Gammaproteobacteria > Pseudomonadales > Pseudomonadaceae > Pseudomonas > Pseudomonas sp. GZJR-8. The sequence continues at coordinate 212,544 of NZ_JXSI01000013.1, forward strand.
CATGACGGAGCCTCTCTATGCCGAGTACTACGTGCTTTCGATAACACGCTACGCCATGGGTTCGGCTTGCGACACTAAATAGTTTCTCATCAGGTGTAACACGATCTGTCCGAGCATCTGCCCGCCGAAACTTTTGCCGCGGCCTGCGAGTCACCAGAACAGGCTCACTTTTTAAGGAATCGGAGTTATGCCACGGGCAATCTGGAAAGGCGCTATCAGTTTCGGTCTGGTTCATATCCCGGTGTCGCTGGTCTCGGCGACATCTTCCCAAGGCGTTGATTTCGACTGGCTGGACAAACGCAGCATGGACCCGGTCGGCTACAAGCGCATCAACAAAACCACGGGCAAGGAAGTCACCAAGGAACATATCGTCAAGGGCGTCGCCTTTGAGAAGGGCCGTTATGTGGTGCTCAGCGAAGATGAAATTCGCTCGGCCCATCCGAAATCGACCCAGACCATTGAGATCATCGCGTTTGTCGCCGCTGACCAGATCCCCCTGCAAAACATCGACACGCCCTACTTCCTGGCGCCGGACAAACGTGGCGGCAAGGTCTATGCACTGCTGCGCGAAACCCTGAAGAAAACCGGCAAGGTCGCCCTGGCCAATGTGGTGCTGCATACCAAACAGCACTTGGCCGCGTTGATGCCGCTCGAATCGGCCCTGGTACTGGTGATGCTGCGCTGGCCCGCAGAAGTGCGCAGCCTGGACGAGCTGGAACTCGGTGCCGATGTAACCAAACCGACCCTGGCCAAGGGTGAATTGGACATGGCCAAGCGCCTGGTGGAAGACATGAGTGCAGACTGGCAACCCGATGAGTACCGCGACAGCTTCCAGGACAAGATCATGGCGCTGGTGGCGAAAAAGGCCAAGGCCGGCAAGATCGAAGACGTGGAGTCGAGCCAAGACAGCGAAGAGCGCAAATCCGCCGACGTTATCGACCTGACCGAACTGCTTAAACGCAGCCTGGCGGGCAAACCCGCGGCGAAAAAGCCCGCCGCGAAGAAATCCAACAAAAAGGCCTCTTGAGCCTGCCATTGACTGGAGCGCGACATGGCAAAGCTCCTGAGCGAATACAACCGCAAGCGCGATTTCAAGATCACCGCCGAACCCGCCGGCAGCTCACCCGCCAGCAAGCGGAAAGCCTCGGCGCTGAGCTTCGTGATTCAAAAGCATGATGCGCGCAACCTGCATTATGACTTTCGCCTGGAACTCGACGGCGTGCTGTTGAGCTGGGCGGTGCCCAAGGGCCCGAGCCTGGACCCAAGCCAGAAGCGCCTGGCGGTCCACGTTGAAGACCACCCCCTGAGCTATGGCGGTTTCGAGGGCAGCATCCCAGCCGGCCAATATGGCGCAGGCGATGTGATTGTGTGGGACCGAGGTATCTGGCAACCCCATGACGAGCCGCGCAAAGCCTATGCGGCCGGCAAGCTCAAGTTCACGCTGGTGGGCGAAAAACTCGCTGGGGATTGGACCCTGGTACGCACCCGACTCAAGGGTAGTGGCGACAAGGAGCAGTGGCTACTGATCAAGGAAAAAGACCAGCAGGCACGCCCCGCTTCTGAATACGATATTGTCGACGCCGAGCCTGCCAGCGTGCTCAGCGATGCGGTGGTCGGCACGCCCAAGGCCAAGGTCCCAGTCAAAAAAAAGCCAGCGCCAAAGGCCAAGGCCCGCACGCAAGTGAGCGCCATACCCGAAGAATTTGCCCCGCAATTGGCGACCTTGGTCGATCGCGCCCCCGAGGGCGATTGGAGCTACGAGATCAAGTTCGACGGTTATCGCATTCTCGCGCGCATCCATGACGGTCAAGTGCGCCTGTTCACTCGCAACGGCCACGACTGGACCGAACGCCTGCCGCGCCAGGCCAAAGCCTTGCAAGCCCTCAAGCTCAAGGACAGCTGGCTGGATGGCGAAGTGGTCAGCCTCAACGGCGACGGGTTGCCGGATTTCCAGGCGTTGCAGAATGCCTTCGATATCGGCCGCAGCCTGGACATCGTCTATTACCTATTTGATGCCCCCTTCCTGAACGGCCGTGATCAACGCGAAGATCCGGTCGAGGAGCGTCGGGCTGCGCTTAAAGCTGCGCTCGCCGGCAGCAAAAGCAAACTGCTGCGTTTCTCCGAAGCCTTTGCCGCCAACCACCGCGATATTTTCGAAAGCGCCTGCGACCTGGCGCTCGAAGGCGTGATCGGCAAGCGTGCAGGCAGCCCCTATGTGTCCCGCCGCAGTGCTGACTGGATCAAGCTCAAATGCCGCCTGCGCCAGGAGTTTGTGATTGTTGGCTACACCCGCCCTCAGGGTTCGCGCAGCGGGTTTGGCGCGCTGCTGCTGGCCGTCAACGATGAAACCGGGCTGGTATATGCCGGGCGTGTGGGCTCCGGATTTGATCAGGCCACGTTGAAATCCATCTACGCCAAGCTCACGCCATTGGAGCGCAAGGACTCGCCCTTGCAAAAGCCTTTGACCAGCACCCAGGCCCGTGGCGTGCATTGGGTCGAGCCGCGCCTGGTGGGTGAAGTGCAATTCGCCGAATGGACGCGTGAAGGCGTGGTGCGCCAGGCGGCCTTTGTGGGGCTGCGCACTGATAAGCCTGCGTCGCAGATAATTCATGAACAGCCGCGTGCGGCAAAGTCGGTCAATGCCTCGAAGAAGCAGAAAACCGATAAAGCCGACAACGCGGTGAAGAACGTGAAAATCACCCACCCCGATCGCATTATCGACAAGCACAGTGGCACGCAAAAACAGCAATTGGCGCAGTTCTACGCCGACATCAGCGAATGGATCCTGCCGTTCCTGCGCGGTCGTCCTGTGTCGCTGCTGCGCGCACCCGAAGGCATCGAAGGGGAGCAGTTTTTTCAGAAGCACTCCGAACGCATGGCAATTCCCCACATCAAGCAACTGGATCAGGCCCTGGATCCCGGTCATGCACGCCTGATGGAGGTAGACAGCGCAGAGGCGCTGGCCGGCGCCGTGCAAATGGGCACTGTCGAGTTGCATACCTGGGGCGCCACTACGGACAAGATTGAAACCCCTGACCTGTTCGTCCTGGACCTCGACCCGGACCCGGCCCTGCCTTGGAAATCCATGTTGGAAGCGGCCGAACTGACCCTGTCGGTGCTGGATGAGCTGGGCTTGCAAGCCTTCGTCAAGACCAGCGGCGGTAAAGGTCTGCACCTGATCGTGCCGCTGGCCCGGCGTGATGGCTGGGACGCCGTCAAGGCATTCGCCAAGGCCATTGCCCAATTTATGAGCCAGCAACTGCCCGAACGCTTTACCGCCACCAGCGGCCCTAAAAACCGTGTGGGCAAGATCTTTATCGACTACCTGCGCAATGCCCGTGGCGCCAGCACTGTGGCGGCATACTCCGTGCGTGCACGGCCGGGTCTGCCGGTATCGGTGCCGGTCAGTCGGGAAGAATTGAAAGGATTGCGCGGGGCCCAGCAGTGGACGGTGGCGAACCTGCATGAGCGTCTGCAGGGGTTGAAGGGCGACCCATGGGCCGGCTATGCCAATCGGCAGAAAATCGGCAAGAAGATGTGGGACAAGCTGGGCGCAAAACCACCGCAGTGATTCGCGCCCGGCACAGGGTTCAGATAAGAATGAAGATCAGCGCCAGACCGGCAAAGATCGCCCATTTTTCCAGGTAGTAGCGTGTGCGGTTGCGCTTTTTGAGCTCTTTGCCGCGCAGGCGGATCTTGTACAAGCGGGTAAAGGCGCGGTTGAGGCCGCCGGTCTTGTCGCCATCATCATTGGGCGAGCCTGCAGCGGCCATTACATTGCGGCTGAACCAACGGTTGAATGCCGCCGCCCAGCGGTACTTCATCGGGCGTTCGATATCGCAGAACAGAATGATGCGGTTCTGCTGGGTGGTGTTTTCTGCGTAGTGAATGTAGGTCTCGTCGAACATCACCGGCTCGCCGTCGCGCCAGTAATAGCTCTCGCCATCCACATTGATGTAGCACCCTGGGTCGTTGGGCGTATCGAGCCCCAGGTGATACCGATAGGAGCCCGCGTACGGGTCACGGTGGCGCACCAGCTTGGAGCCCGGTGGCAGTTCGGCGAACATCGCGGCCTTGATCGAGCCGATCCCTTGCACCAACTCGGTGGTGCGCGGGCACAGCTTCATCGCCGAAGGGTGGCTGTCGCCATACCACTTGAGGTAAAAGCGCTTCCAGCCCGACTTGAAAAACGAGTTGAAACCCACGTCGTTGTACTGATCCGAACGTTTGATCTCCCCGGCCCGCATCAGGTTCTGGCCTTCCTCGCGGATCTCTTGCCAATGTTCCTGCAGGGGGCTCAGGTCTGGAAAATCGCTGGGCGACAGATAGGGACGGCTGGGCTGCTTGGAGAACAAGTACAGGAAACAGTTGATCGGCGCCAGGAACGTCGAGTGATCGCTAAGCTGGCGACCCAGCTTGTGTCGCACCCGACCACGCAGGTGTACATACGCAATGGAGGCAACGTAGAGAGCAACAATGATGAGTTTCAAGGGATTCGTCACAAGTCAGGGAGAGAACAGGCTGCTCCTGCGGGCCCACAACGGCCGAGGATGGATATGCAGCACCTGAAATCACAATTCACGTACAGGTGACACGGCAGGCTGGGCGACCTGCGGCGTGTAACCATTGGCCGTTATTTAGCCATACTTTGTAACCAAAGGTTAACTAAGAATTGTGAAAAGCTGTCTACTGAGTGTGCTGGGGAAGGGAACAGGCGGGCGTTCCCGCCCACCTGCTTAAAGGTTTTGCTGAAATTATTGCGGGGTGTCCTTAATCTCGCGGCGGGGCAAACTGCCGTCTCCCAACGCCGTAAAGGGTACGGCCTGGCTGCGGCTGCGGATGAAGTAGCGAATCAGCGCGATCATGAGTCCCACCAACAGGCCGCCCACCAGACTCAAAGCAATGATCAGCGATTTTTTCGGTTTGATCGGCGCCAGAGGCTCTTGGGCGCGGCGGTCGACCGTTACCAGCTTGAGGTTGCTCATGTCGATGTTCAAGCCACGCAGCCTGGCAACTTCAGCACGAAGCGGCTCGACGTCCTGCAGGAATATGTCCTCATTGCCGCGCTTGCGCAGCACCTCGACTTCGCGGTTGCTTTCGAGCAGTTGCAAATCCTTGCCGATCTCGGCAATTCGCGGGTTGGTGAAGTCATCGCTGGTGCGCTGTTGCAGCGCAGCGCGTTCGGCTTCCAGAGCCTCGGTGCCCATGAAGTACAGCGGGATCTTTTGATTGTTCACCTCTGTGCGCATGACCTGGCTCGACCCACTGCGCGTGGAGTCCGCCATGGAAGATGGTGTCGTCGGGGTGCGGATGCCCATGGACTTGGCAATGGCGATGGCTTCCGCCAGCTCGGCCAGGCGATTGGTACGCTCCATCTTCATCTGCAAGCGCAGCGCGCTGAGCTCATCCTGCAACTGGGCACGCTTGAGTCGGTCAGCCTCGAGCAACTTGGCGATCTTGGATTCCTTTTCCGTATCGTAGTTGTCACGGGCGGCGTCGATCTTGCCTTTGAGTTCGCTCAAGCGGTTATTGACGATCACCTTGAGGTCGGCGCCAACCTGCTGACGCTCGGCGGCGATGGCGTAGTCTACAAAGCCGTTGAGGATCGCGACACCATCAACGTCTGTCGGGTATTGCAGTTCCAAGCGAATATAGCTGCTCAGCGAGTCTGATTTCTTCGGGTCCGGCAAGATCAGGTTGACAGAGTTTCGATTGAACGCCTCAAAGCTTTGCTCAAGGCTCTGCCCCGGCTTCTTGAACGCCTTGAACAATTCCTCGTGTTCCTTGAAAAATCCCAAGCGCGCCTCGTAAGAGTCTAACTGTGCTCCCACTTTCATCAGGGCGTCAGCGGGAGGCAACTTATAGACTTCCGAACGGTTCAACGCATCCAGTTCATTGATTGCCGCAGGCCGCAGCACACTGCTGACTTCATAAGTCTTGGGTGCCAGGAACGCGTACCCTGCCCCTAATACGCCCACCAGAAGCGTACATCCGACTACCAGCTTTTTTTGTCGCCAGATGGCGTGAAACAATTCAAACAAGTCAATTTCATCAGACGCTACGGAGGGCGGGAGCGGGGAAGTGCGATTCAAAATAAGAACACCTTAAAATAATACTAAAAGGCCATCATTCTCAGAAACCTAAATGGCTTCAAAAATCAGGGACAACGCCCTGGATACGCCGGACCGGTGGCGATGTGACCACTTAGCCAGCCGAAATATCCCACATTTCCAAGGATTATTTCGGTTTTATATCGAGGAGTAGTACAAATGGCGCAGCATTGTCGGACTTGCGCGCTTGCAAGCATAGTCAATAGAACATCAAAATGCTGTCAAATAGCTGTCTTCTAAAGAAAAAACTTATCCGCCTACGTCGTGGTTGCGTACCTGATGCAACGGGGCGCTTCCCTGATCAGCAATAAGGAATTTGCATGCTGTCTGTTTCAACTCTCGATTTACGCGGCTTACAAGGCACCTGGGAGCAGACTGCCCTTGAAGACAGTGGCATCCTCAACCCCGCCGACGCCCACAGTGCGCCAGGGGCTATTACCACCATCACGGGCGATTGCTTCGAAGTGACCACCGTCAATGGTGATCAACTGCTGGCGGGCCGTTTTTTCCTGGATGCCAGTACCACGCCCAAAAGCATTACCTGGATTGACGCTATCGGCGATGACGCGGGCAAGCAGCTTCCCGCCAGTTACCGGCTCGACGGCGATGATTTCGTATTTATCGCAGCGGATGAAGGCATGCCCAGGCCCACCGTATTCAGCACCGGCCCTGGGCAAACCATGCGCACCTTCGTGCGGCGCTCATGAGTTACCTCTGTAATTAGATGGACTCGCCCAAGCCGAGGCGTCTATGCGCCACGGTGGCATTCTTATAGAAGCCAACGACAGCGAGGGCGAGCCCATGAAAAAGCATACGACGATCAATCAGTCTTTGTCAGCCGATGTATCTACTTGCGTAAACGTCGCGGTAGACCTTGCCAAAAAGGTCTTCCAGGTGGCCGGTGAGAATGCGCTCGGCCAGGTGATATTCGAGGATCGGATTAAGTCACGAGAGGCCTTTCAAACCTTTCTTCTTAAGCTTCCAGCAAGCGTGACGGTGCTGGTGGAAACCGGGCCAGGTGCTCAGGCATGGGCGCGATTACTGCAAGCACAGGGCAATTTCGGCAAGATGAGCAAGAAGGGTGATGCGTATTTGCGCAGCCTGGCGGTCCAGGGGGCCCACGCCGTGTTAAGACAGGTGCGACCGGATTCAGAACAGCCCGACGACCAGCGGCTACAGCGTTGGGTATCTCGCCTTAGGGCGCAAGGAAGCGGCGGTGCGTTTGGCCAACCGCAACCTGCGTATCCTCTGGCGGCTCTTGCAAAGCGACCAGACTTATCGACGTCAGCCAGGCAATAGTCAGGAGGCTGCGATGAGCCACTGATTTACAGAGTTCTGCCACCGGGGCGTTTAGCCGCTCCAACCCGCGCTAACGAACATTGACCCCTGGTCAGACCGTCGCGAATTGATGCCTGCGCTCCTACCGGCCCTTGAGGCCCTTTTTGTAATGGGCAGATCGCGAGCTGATCCAATGTTGGCCAGAAGCTGTTTGGAGCTTCCTCGGATAGGCCTGATACATAGATGCAACCGGGTACCAATGTTTGAAAAGCGGGTTGAAAGTGGGGGCGAGTCCATACATACATAGCCGACTACCCGGCCCACTGACCGGTGCTGATGGGTTACCTGGGGCTGTTCGGCGCGGC
>NZ_JXSI01000014.1:0-98588 GCF_002916705.1 Pseudomonas sp. GZJR-8
CTCATTGTTTACCAAGGAGTTTTCCGTTTCGACTGCGCCGGAAGTGGGGCGAATTATAGACAGATATAATTCGCCGTCAACATCTAATTTCAGACTTATTCGGATTTGAGCGTAATTCGCGCAAACGCCTTCTTACCCGCCTGACAAACGTGAGTGGCGCCCAGCTCATACATAAATGTGCGATCAACCACTTCACCATCTATACGTACACCACCCGACCCCAAGAGATCACGAGCGACCGCCGAGTTCTTCACCAAGCCCGCCTTATTAAGGACAGCCGCAATCGGCATAGCCTCGGCAGCGGTCAGTTCAATCTCCGGCAGATCGTCCGGCAGCTCACCATCCTTCATACGGTTACCAGCTGCACGATGCGCACTGGCAGCAGCCTCTTCGCCATGGAAGCGCGCGACAATCTCCTCAGCCAGCTTGATCTTCACATCACGCGGATTGGCGCCTGCCTCTACGTCCGCACGCAACGCATTGATTTCGTCCATCGAGCGGAAGCTCAACAGCTCGAAGTAACGCCACATCAACGCATCAGGAATGGAAACCAGCTTGCCGTACATTACGCCCGGCGCCTCCTGGATACCCACATAGTTACCCAGGGACTTGGACATCTTCTTGACGCCATCCAACCCTTCCAGCAACGGCATAGTCAGAATGCACTGAGCCTCCTGACCGTATGCGCGCTGCAACTCACGCCCCATCAGCAGGTTGAACTTCTGATCGGTACCGCCCAACTCAACATCCGCACGCAGCGCCACCGAGTCATACCCCTGGACCAATGGGTAGAGGAACTCATGAATCGCGATCGGCTGATTGGTGGAGTAGCGCTTGTCGAAGTCATCGCGCTCGAGCATACGTGCCACGGTGTACTGGGAGGTCAGGCGAATAAAGTCTGCCGGCCCCATCTTGTCCATCCAGGTGGAGTTGAATGCCACCTCGGTCTTGGCCGGATCAAGGATCTTGAACACTTGGGTCTTGTAGGTCTCGGCATTATCGAGAACCTGCTCACGAGTCAGCGGCGGGCGCGTAGCACTCTTGCCGCTGGGATCACCGATCATTCCCGTGAAGTCACCGATAAGAAAGATGACTTGATGGCCCAGCTCCTGGAACTGACGCAGCTTATTAATAAGCACGGTATGACCCAGGTGCAGATCCGGCGCAGTCGGATCAAAGCCAGCCTTGATACGCAGGGGCTGGCCACGCTTAAGCTTTTCGATCAGCTCAGCTTCAACCAACAGTTCTTCCGCACCACGTTTTATCAGCGCTAGCTGCTCTTCAACCGACTTCATAACAGACCCGCAAGGCTCAGATTCAAAAGGGAACCAACCATACAAGATCAGGGACTAATTACAAGTTTTGCCCTGCGCACGGACACCGTTCAGCGAGCCCAGCATTCGCGAGCTTGCGCCACAGATGATTTGGTTATATTTTATACAGTTATTTCATCTTCATCATGTCATTCATCTTTTCCATTTCATCTTCAAAGTCAAATTACCTATGACCACTGAACCGTCTAAAGCGCCGCCGCTTTACCCGAAGACCCACCTGCTCGCCGCAAGTGGTATCGCCGCCCTTCTCAGCCTGGCACTGCTGGTATTCCCTTCCAGTGACGTAGAAGCCAAACGAACATCCCTGAGCCTTGATCTGGAAAGCCCAGTTGAACAACTGACACAAGATCAAGACGCTTCCGACGCCCAACAAGCCACAAACACTGCAACTGAATCACCTTTCGCACAGATCGAAAGCGCTCCCGAAGACACCCAGCAAGCCGCCCAGGAAGCACCTGCGGCAGCTGCCGCAAAGAATCCCCAGCATCGCGAAGTCATCGTGGGCAAAGGCGACACGCTATCCACCCTGTTCGAAAAGGTTGGGCTGCCTGCCACCGCTGTGAATGAAGTGCTGGCCAGTGATAAGCAAGCCAAGCAATTCACCCAGCTCAAACGCGGCCAGAAGCTTGAATTTGAACTGACGCCAGACGGCCAGTTGAACAACCTGCACACCAGCCTCAGCGACCTGGAAAGCATCAGCCTGAGCAAAGGTGCCAAAGGTTTCGCCTTCAACCGCATCACCACCAAGCCGGTTATGCGTTCCGCCTACGTACACGGGGTGATCAATAGCTCCTTGTCACAATCGGCTGCCCGCGCCGGCTTGTCCCACAGCATGACCATGGACATGGCCAGCGTATTTGGCTATGACATCGACTTCGCTCAGGACATCCGCCAGGGCGACGAATTCGATGTGATCTACGAACAGAAAGTGGCCAACGGCAAAGTGGTGGGCACTGGCAATATTCTTTCTGCGCGCTTCACCAACCGCGGCAAAACCTACACAGCCGTTCGCTACACAAACAAACAAGGCAATAGCAGCTATTACACGGCCGACGGCAATAGCATGCGCAAGGCCTTCATCCGTACGCCCGTGGACTTCGCCCGTATTAGCTCGCGTTTCTCCATGGGCCGCAAGCATCCAATTCTGAACAAAATTCGCGCACACAAGGGTGTGGACTATGCCGCTCCGCGTGGCACACCCATCAAGGCGGCGGGCGACGGCAAGGTACTGCTGGCGGGGCGCCGGGGTGGTTACGGCAATACGGTGATCATCCAGCACGGCAACACTTACCGTACGCTATACGGCCACATGCAAGGGTTCGCCAAGGGCGTCAAAACCGGCGGCAACGTGAAGCAAGGTCAAGTGATCGGCTACATCGGCACCACCGGTCTGTCCACCGGACCGCACTTGCATTATGAGTTCCAGGTCAACGGCGTACACGTCGACCCCCTGGGTCAAAAACTGCCAATGGCCGATCCGATCGCCAAGGCCGAACGCGCACGCTTCATGCAACAGAGCCAGCCGTTGATGGCACGGATGGATCAAGAGCGCTCCACCTTGCTGGCTTCGGCGAAGCGTTAAGGTATGCCGCTCTATATCGGTGTGATGTCCGGAACCAGCCTTGATGGACTGGATATCGCCCTTATCGAGCAAGGTGCGGCAATCAAGCTGATCGCCACGCACTACATCCCGATGCCAGACACCTTGCGGGCTGAACTTCTGAGCCTGTGCGCCAGCGGCCCGGATGAAATCGCCCGCTCGGCAATCGCCCAGCAACAGTGGGTAACACTCGCCGCGCAAGGCATCCGGGCCTTGCTGGAGCAAAACCGCTTCAAGCCTCAGGACATCCGCGCAATTGGCAGCCATGGGCAAACGATCCGCCATGAACCCGCTCGAAGCTTTACCGTGCAGATCGGCAACCCTGCCCTGCTCACCGAGCTGACAGGGATCAGCGTAGTCAGCGACTTCCGCAGCCGTGATGTTGCCGCCGGAGGCCAGGGAGCCCCTCTGGTTCCAGCGTTTCATGAAGCTCTGTTTGGCGAGCACACTGGCAATCGCGCAGTGTTGAATATCGGCGGGTTCAGCAACCTCAGCCTCATCGAGGCGAACAAGCCTGTAGCGGGTTTCGACTGCGGTCCCGGGAATGTTCTTCTGGATGCGTGGATTCACCACCAGCGCGGTGAACACTTCGACCGCGACGGGCAATGGGCCGCTAGCGGCAAGGTTCAGCCTCAACTACTCAACGCATTGCTCAGCGACCCGTTCTTCTTGACCAAAGGCCCCAAAAGCACAGGTCGCGAAGTGTTCAATCTGGCCTGGCTGCAACAGCACCTGAGCCCGTTGCCCGTCTTTGAGCCCGAAGACGTGCAGGCCACTCTGCTGGAGCTGACGGCCCTCACCATCGTCGAATCTCTGCAAAGCGCACAGACGAGCACTGAGACGTTACTCATCTGCGGCGGCGGCGCGCACAACACGATGCTGATGAATCGGCTGACCGCGCTATTGCCTTCTACTCACGTCAGTAGCACAGCCACTTACGGGGTAGACCCGGACTGGGTCGAAGCCATGGCCTTCGCCTGGCTGGCGCACTGCTGCCTGGAAGGCATCGCCGCCAACCGCCCTAGCGTAACCGGCGCCCGTGGGTTACGGGTGCTCGGCGCCATCTACCCGGCCTAAACTGGCTTCAGACAGCAAAACGCCGCTTGGCCCATAAAAGCCAAGCGGCGTTTCTGTATCCGCTACCGATCAGATCGAGAACGAAGATCCGCAGCCACAGGTAGTGGTGGCATTAGGGTTCTTGATCACGAAACGCGAACCTTCCAGACCTTCCTGATAATCCACCTCGGCACCAGCCAGGTATTGGAAGCTCATCGGATCCACGACCAGGCTGACGCCCTCGCGCTCGACGATGGTGTCGTCATCGGCCACATCTTCATCGAAGGTAAAACCGTACTGAAACCCTGAACAACCGCCGCCCGTAACAAATACGCGCAGCTTCAAGCGATCATTACCCTCTTCATCGACCAGGCTCTTCACCTTGTGCGCAGCACCGTGGGTGAATTGCAAAGCCGTGGGGGTGAAGGATTCAACGCTCATGCTGATAATCTCCCGGCGTAGCGCCGCCATATGCGTAATGACCGGCATTATCCGCTTCTCCTAGAAAAGCGGTCAACTATTGTTACGGTATATCAATCTGTGCAGCCGCCATAAAAACACGAAAGGCCCGATCACCGGGCCTTTTGCGTAACCACCAGACTGCGTTAAGGCAACATCCCCGCGTGGGCCAGGCCCAACTTCTCATCCAGACCGAACAGGATGTTCATGTTCTGCACCGCCTGGCCCGACGCGCCTTTGACCAGGTTGTCGATCACCGACAGCACCACAACCAGGTCGCCATCCTGCGGACGATGCACGGCGATACGGCACACATTGGCACCACGCACACTACGAGTCTCCGGGTGGCTGCCCGCCGGCATCACGTCGACGAACGGCTCATTGGCATAACGCTTTTCAAACAGCGCCTGCAAGTCGACCGAGCGATCAGTGACGGTTGCATAAAGCGTGGAGTGAATCCCACGGATCATTGGCGTCAGGTGCGGCACAAAGGTCAGCCCCACATCCTTGCCCGCGGCGCGACGCAACCCCTGGCGGATTTCAGGCAAGTGGCGATGGCCTTTTACCGCATAGGCTTTCATGCTTTCCGACGTTTCGGAGTACAAAGACCCCACCGCCGCACCACGACCAGCGCCGCTGACGCCCGATTTGCAGTCGGCGATCAGGCGCGACGCATCCGCCAAGCCAGCTTCCAGCAATGGCAGGAACCCCAACTGTGTCGCCGTCGGATAGCAACCTGGTACCGCAATCAGGCGTGCTTGCTTGATCTGCTCACGATTGACTTCCGGCAAGCCGTACACCGCCTCCTCCAACAACTGCGGCGCTCCATGAGGCTGACCGTACCACTTGGCCCACTCATCGGCGTCCTGCAGGCGGAAGTCGGCCGACAAGTCGATAACCTTGGTGCCGGCCGCCAGCAACTCACCGGCCAGTGCATGGGCGACACCGTGAGGCGTGGCGAAGAACACCACGTCGCACGCGCCCAGGGTCTTGATGTCCGGCACGCTGAACGCCAGGCCGTCATAGTGGCCTCGCAGGTTCGGGTACATATCGGCCACGGCCAGCCCAGCTTCGGATCGGGAAGTGATGACCGCCACCTCAGCTTGCGGATGCTGAGCCAACAGACGCAGCAATTCGACACCGGTGTAACCCGTGCCGCCGACGATACCGACCTTGACCATAAACCTGCCCTCAACGAACCCACTGGAAAGCCGTCGATAATAGGGGCCGTATCGCCCTGCGACAACCGTCAACGTGACGTACGGGCGCATGAGCCACTACTATCTTCGCTACCGTGAACCTGGGAATAACCAAAATGCTCTATCTATGGGTCAAAGCCTTCCACATCGTCAGCATCGTCTGCTGGTTTGCCGGGCTGTTCTACCTGCCGCGCCTGTTCGTCTACCACGCCCAAAGCGAAGACAGCGTCAGCAAGGAGCGCTTCAGCGTTATGGAGCGCAAACTGTACCGCGGCATCATGGGACCGGCGATGATTGCCACACTGGTCTTCGGTATCTGGATGCTGACGCTCAACCCCGGCATTTTCCAGTCAGGCGCATGGATGCACGCCAAACTGACCCTGGTCGTTCTGCTGATCGGCTACCACCATATGTGTGGAGCGCAGGTAAAACGCTTCGCCCGTGGCGAAAACACCCGCAGCCATGTCTTTTATCGCTGGTTCAATGAAGTACCGGTTCTGATATTGCTGGCTATCGTAATTTTGGTCGTGGTCAAACCGTTCTAGTTTCAATTACTCGGGGGAACTTCCAATGTCGCTGCCCGCTTTACTGGAACAACATCTGCGCCTACCCGTCGTGGTGGCGCCGATGTTTCTGATTTCCAATCCGCAACTGGTCCTGGCCTGCTGTCGTAATGGCGTGGTTGGCAGCTTCCCGGCGCTCAACCAGCGTGAAAGCAGTGGTTTCAGGGCCTGGCTGGAAGAAATCGAAGCGGGCTTGGCCCAGTTGGACAACCCTGCTCCCTATGCTGTGAACCTGATCGTGCACAACAGCAACCCACGGTTGGAAGCAGACCTGGCAATCTGCGTAGAGCACAAGGTACCCATCGTCATCACCAGCCTCGGCGCGGTAAAGGAACTGGTCGATGCCGTCCACAGCTACGGCGGCCTGGTGTTTCATGACGTCACCACCCGGCGACATGCCGAGAAAGCCGCTGAGGCGGGCGTCGATGGCCTGATTGCCGTAGCCGCGGGTGCCGGTGGCCACGCTGGCACCTGGAGCCCCTTCGCTCTGATCGCCGAGATTCGCCAGTTCTTTGATAAAACCCTGCTGCTGGCCGGTTGCCTCAACCACGGCCACGAAATTCTCGCCGCCCAGTTGCTGGGCGCCGACTTGGCGTATTTCGGCACGCGCTTTATCGGTACTACCGAAAGCCACGCGCCAGATGCCTATAAAGAGATGCTGCTCACGTCGCGCGCCGCCGACATCGTGCACACTCCGGCAGTCTCCGGCGTACCTGCGAGCTTTATGCGCCAGAGCCTGGAAAATGCCGGTTTCGACCTCGCCGCGCTGCAAGGCAAAGGTGAAGTCAATTTCGGTTCCAAGCTCAAACCATTGAGTGATGAGGCCAAAGCGTGGAAAACTGTATGGTCAGCGGGCCAGGGCGTCGGTGAAATCGATGATTTACCCAGCGTCGATGAACTCGTCGCCCGCCTGGATGCCGAATACCGCAAAGCACGCGAGCATGCCGCGCAACTGCGCTGGCCACGCTGACCCACTGCACGGCCCGTCGATTGGACGGGCCTGCACACCCTCCCTGATTAAGTGACAAGGATGCCCGCATGAGCGACAACCGTTTCAAGATTGTGTTTGACGGAGCCTTGCGCAAGGGTGTCGAAAGCACCACTGCCAAGCTGAACCTGGCAGAGCTATTCAAAAGCGATGTCGAGTCGATCGAAAAGCTCTTTACTGGGCGCACGGTTGCACTGAAACGCGACCTGTCCCGTGCCGATGCCGAAACCTATCTCACGGCGCTGCAAAACGCAGGGGTCGAGGCAGGCATCGAAGCAGAACAACCTGTGGCGTTCAGCCTTGCCGAAACCCACGAGGCGGATTCCTCTGGCTCCGACTTCTCCCGCGCCGCCGTATCGCCTTATGCCCCGCCACGCGCAGCGGTTGGCGATGACTTGCCGGAGTTCGCCACACTCAAGGTCTTCACCATCCACGGGCGCATCGGTCGCCTGCGTTATCTGGCCTGGACACTGGCGCTGACCGTCGCGTTGCTGGTAGCCGCAGGCATCATCAGTACCGTCGGCTTCGCAGTGGCGACAGCCTCGCCAACCATAGCCATCATCCTCGGCTCGCTACTGGGTTTCGCACTGTTTGTTGCTCTGGTAGTCGTGAGCGTGCAAATCGGTGTGCAACGCTTGCACGATATGGGCTGGTCTGGCTGGCTGTACTTGCTGAACCTGGTTCCAGTGGTCAATAGCGTGTTCCCTATCCTGTTGCTGGTATTGCCGGGGAACGCGGGTGCCAACCAATACGGCGCACCGCCACCACCGAACTCTACTGCGGTGAAAATCCTGGCCTCGCTGTGGCTGGCGTTTATTCCATTGATGCTCATCATCGGCCTGACCCTGGGCATGAACGGCTACCTGGATCAACTTGAAGCCAACATGGACAGCAGCTACGAAAGCAGCTCAATGACCTCCGATGAAGGCGCCGATCAAAGCGTCATCACTGATGAGGCCGCAGAGCAAAGTGCTGACGACGCAGCCGAACCTGTAGACTCTACGCAACAGTGAAGAAACGCCCGCCTGCCTGTGACGCCACTGTCACAGGCAGGCGACGTTGCGATGGAGAAAGGCATGACCCGTTACGCTCTGATCACCGGCGCCTCCAGCGGCATCGGCCTGGCTTTGGCCGAAGCGCTGGCTCGACGCGGCCGCAGCCTGATTCTCGTGGCCCGTCAACGTGATCAGTTGGAAAGCATTGCCATCGAACTGACCCAACGCTTCGGTGTCGAGGTGTTGTTTCGTGCCTGCGACTTGGGCGAGCCGCTGCGTTTGTCCGGTTTTTTGCTGGAACTCGAAGAAGGCGAGCGGCAGATCGACCTGCTGGTCAACTGCGCAGGCATCGGCACCAGCGGGCCATTTTTGGCCCAGGACTGGATGACCGAGCAAGACCTGATCGAAGTCAACATCCTGGCGCTAACCCGTATGTGCCATGCCCTCGGCAACTCCATGGCGCTGCAAGGCGGCGGGCAGATACTCAATGTCGCGTCGATCGCCGCCTTTCAGCCAGGCCCGTGGATGAGCAGCTACTACGCCAGCAAAGCTTATGTATTGCACTTCTCTGAGGGCTTGCGCGAAGAACTGAAGACCTGCGGCATCAACGTTTCAGTGCTGTGCCCCGGCCCTACGCGCACCGCGTTCTTCGGCACTGCGCAGATGGACACCGCAAAACTCGACCGCAGCCAGCAGCTAATGAGCCCGGAGGAAGTCGCGCTCTACACCGTACGCGCGCTGGAAAAGAACAAAGCCATCATCATTCCCGGGCGCCGCAACCGCTGGCTGGCATTCAGCCCACGTTTCAGTCCACGCTGGCTGACCCGCAAGATTGCCGGCGCCATCAATAAAGCCTATTGCCCACGCTAACCGCCTGATTACACTTACCTAGACTTTCACCCTGGAGAAACAGCTGTGGATACTCTGTTCACCAAGATCATCAACCGAGAAATACCCGCCAGGATTATCTATGAAGATGATCAAGTCCTCGCCTTCCACGATATCGCCCCACAGGCGCCGGTGCATTTTCTGGTTATTCCGAAAAAGCCGATTCGTACCCTCAATGACTTGACCGAGGAAGACAAAGCCCTGGCCGGCCATATTTTGTTCACCGCCCAGCGCCTGGCCGTGGAACAGGGCTGCGAAAAAGGCTTTCGTGTGGTGATGAACTGCAATGAAGACGGTGGGCAGACTGTCTACCACATCCATATGCACGTGCTGGGTCAACGTCAGATGAACTGGCCGCCGGGTTGAGTGCCCAGGGTCAAATTGACTCAGCGCAAACGCTTCGTCCTCTCTTGCGGTAAACTGGCCGCCGAGATTCTTCCCGGAGGTCAGCATGACTACCCAACGTCACTACTCGCCGATTGACCGTCTGCTGCTGCAAGCCGATATGGCCATGCGCACGCTGTTGCCATTCAGTGGCCAACCGTACCGCCCGTCACCGGCCATCGTACAGCCCGATGCCCAGATGAGCGAAACGGACACCCGCCATGTCGCCGGCCTGATGCGCATCAACCACACCGGCGAAGTGTGTGCCCAGGCGCTGTATCAAGGCCAGGCGTTAACTGCCAAATTGCCGCAGGTACGTGCAGCGATGGAGCATGCGGCCGAGGAAGAGATCGACCACCTGGCCTGGTGCGAACAACGTATCCGCCAATTGGGCAGCCACCCCAGCGTGCTGAACCCGCTGTTTTACGGTTTGTCATTTGGTATCGGCGCCGCCGCTGGTTTGATCAGCGACAAAGTCAGCCTCGGATTTGTCGCCGCGACAGAACATCAGGTGTGCAAGCATCTGGATGAGCATCTTGAGCAACTGCCGGCCGAAGATGAAAAGTCCCGCGCCATCCTTGAGCAGATGCGCATCGATGAAGAACACCATGCAGATAGCGCGCTGGACGCGGGCGGCTTCCGCTTTCCAGCACCGGTGCGCTTCGGCATGAGCGTTTTAGCCAAGGTCATGACCAAAAGTACCTACAGGATCTAAACCCAAAAAAGGGCGCTCGAAGCGCCCTTTCTTTTGCCAATTACCGCAATCAGCCCAACTCGATGATTTCATAATCGTGAGTGATGGCCACACCCGCGGCACCCAGCATGATCGACGCCGAGCAATACTTCTCGGCCGACAGCTCGATTGCACGCTTGACCTGGGCTTCCTTCAACGCCCGGCCCTTGACCACGAAATGCATATGGATCTTGGTAAATACCTTGGGGTCTTCAGTGGCGCGCTCGGCTTCCAGGAAGGCTTCGCAGCTTTCCACTGCCTGGCGGGACTTCTTCAAGATGCTGACCACATCAAAATTGCTGCAACCGCCAACACCCAGCAGCAACATTTCCATCGGGCGTACACCCAGGTTACGGCCACCGGCTTCCGGCGGACCGTCCATGACCACCACATGGCCACTGCCCGACTCACCGAGGAACATGGCTTCGCCCGCCCATTGGATGCGTGCCTTCATCGCCCAGACTCCACTGCTAAAAAAGGGGCGCCAGCTTAGCACAGGCCCTTGAAACAGCAGCGCCCCGGATAAAATCGATAAATGACTGCGTTTGCCGCTAAATTGGCTAATCGAGGCAGAATGTGTCTGGTAAGCTGGCGCCAAATCAATGGCGCATTGCCATGATTCTTACAGCCGGCATCAATGCCGATGCCGCTGGATAAAAACAACGCCACTTACACCGTGCAGTCTTTTCGGGATACAACCATGGTTGCTCTTACTCCCACACCCAAGATCAAGAACCTCGACAAGCTGTTGATGCATTGTCAGCGTCGGCGTCATCCGGCCAAGCACAACATCATCTGCGCCGGCGAGCGCTCGGAAACCCTGTTCTTCATTATCAAGGGCTCGGTCACCATCCTGATCGAAGATGAAGACGGTCGCGAAATGATCATTGCCTACCTCAACACCGGCGATTTCTTCGGAGAGCTGGGGTTGTTTGAACAAGCAGGCAAAGAACAGGAGCGTAGCGCCTGGGTCCGAACCAAAGTCGAGTGCGAAGTGGCCGAGATCAGCTATGCGAAATTTCGCGAATTGGCCCAGCAAGATCCGGATATCTTGTATGCCCTGAGCGGCCAGATCGCCCAGCGCCTGCGCGACACTACGCGCAAAGTCGGCGACCTGGCGTTCTTCGATGTGACCGGTCGTGTGGCGCGTTGCCTGTTGGAGTTGTGCAAGCAACCCGATGCCATGACCCATCCCGACGGCATGCAAATCAAGATCACCCGCCAGGAGATCGGGCGCATTGTCGGTTGTTCGAGGGAGATGGTCGGCCGCGTGCTCAAGGACTTGGAAGAGCGCAACCTGGTACACGTCAAAGGCAAGACGATGGTGGTATTCGGCACCCGTTAAACCGGCAGGAAGCTGGCCAGCATCTGACGGTACAAGGTATCGAGCCCATTGATCGCATCCGGTGCCGGAAAGGCTTCGTGCAGCGCGATATGGCTCTCGGCGCGAACCCGCTGCTCCAAGCCACAGGCTTGATTGAAGCGGTTGACCGCCGCAATCAACTCCTCACGATCATTCTCCAGCAACATCGCCCCATGCACCAACCCGACCGGGCGGCCACCGCTTTGCCGCCAACGCTGGGCCGTGCCCACCATTTTGCGACCATTGAGATTGACGTTGTAACGACCGTCGCAAAAGGCACCGTCAATTTCGCCGACGGATGCATCGCCGCCCAATTCAATCAATAGATCACAGATCGGTTGGCACAAGCGCTGATAACCCGTCTCGATGCGCCCTTGGTCGCCTTCGCTACGGGGCGGGGCATAGACCAGGGCGATATTGACCGTGGCGCCGGACTGCGGCACAGGCTCACCGCCGGTTTCACGCAGCAATACCGGCCAACCCGCACCGGCCGAGACTTGGCTCGCCGCCGCGAAGGCAGGCAGCCGGCTCAAACGGCGCGGCATGACCAGCGCTTGGTCGCTGGGCTGCCAGAACAGCAGCCCGAATTCCTGCTCATGCGCGCAAACGGCTGCCAATAGGGCTTGCTCGGCGGCAAGGCCTGCTTCGACAGTCATGATCACGGGCTGGAGCATCGAACACCTACCTATCTGAATAAACACAAAACCCAATATGGGAGCTGGCTTGCCTGCGATAGCGGTGTGTCAGCTACACAGAGGTTGGCTGACCCGCCGCTATCGCAGGCAAGCCAGCTCCCACAGTTTCGAGCGTATTTCACATCAATCCAATGTCGAACTGCTGATCGTCGTACCGCGCTCCGGAAAGAACAGGCGCTGCAGTTCTGCTCCCGGGTTCTCGGCGCGCATAAATGTCTCGCCCACCAGGAATGAGTAAACGCCGCTGATTTCCATCAGTTCCACATCGGCACGGTTGACGATGCCACTCTCGGTAATCACCAGGCGGTCGCGAGGAATACGCGGCAACAGATCCAGGGTATTTTCCAGGCTGACTTCAAAGGTATGCAGGTTACGGTTGTTGACCCCCACCAGCGGGGTGTCGAGGGTTTTCAATGCGCGCTCCAGCTCATCGCCGTCATGCACCTCAACCAACACATCCAGGCCGACACTTTTGGCCACGGCCGCCAACTCCGCCATCTTCACGTCATCCAGCGCCGAGACGATCAGCAATACGCAGTCGGCGCCCAGAGCACGGGCTTCGACGATCTGGTACGGGTCAACCATGAAATCCTTGCGGATCACCGGCAACTTGCACGCCGCGCGAGCTTGTTGCAGGAATAGGTCGCAACCCTGGAAGTAGTCGATATCGGTCAACACAGACAGACAAGTCGCCCCGCCCTTCTCATAGCTGACGGCGATTTCAGCTGGTACGAAGTTTTCGCGGATCACGCCTTTGCTCGGCGAGGCTTTCTTGACCTCGGCGATCACTGCCGGTTGCTTGAGCTTGGCCTGGTCGATCAGAGCATTGGCAAAGCCACGCGGCGCATCAGCGGTTTTAGCCTGCGCCTCAAGCTCAGCCAGGCTCACACGGGCGCGGCGTTCGGCCACTTCCTCGGCCTTGCGGGCCAGGATCTTTTCCAGAACGGTTGGCACACTCATCCCTCATTCTCCATCTTGAATACGGCAGTGAATGCACCCAGCTCTTCGAGCTTCTCTCGAGCCAGACCGGTGTGCAGCGCATCGTGGGCCAACGCGACACCTTCCTTAAGACTATAGGCATGGTCGGCTGCGTAAAGTGCCGCGCCAGCATTCAGAACGATCATTTCCGCAGCTTTCTGACCGTTTTCGGTTTTGCGACGCCCCAGGGCATCGCGAATCAGTTCCAGCGAAGCTGCCGGGCTCTCCACTGCCAGACCGTGCAAACTCTGGCTTTTCATGCCCAAGTCTTCAGGCTCGACCCAGTATTCGGTGACCTCGTCGTTTTTCAGCTCTGCAACAAAGGTCGGCGCCGCCAGGCTGAATTCGTCCAGGCCGTCTTTGGAATGCACTACCAGCACATGCTTGCTGCCCAAGCGTTGCAAGACTTCGGCCAGCGGCCGGCACAACGCCTGGCTGAACACTCCCACCACCTGATGCTTCACACCGGCCGGATTCGTAAGCGGGCCAAGCATGTTGAACAGGGTACGCAGGCCAAGGTCCTTGCGCGGGCCGGCCGCGTGTTTCATGGCGCCGTGATGAGATTGGGCAAACATGAAGCCGATGCCAACGCTGTCGATACAGCGCGCGACTTGCACAGGCGTGAGATTCAGATAGATGCCGGCCGCTTCCAGCAAGTCGGCACTGCCGCTCTTGCCGGACACCGCGCGGTTACCGTGCTTGGCAACGGTGCAACCAGCGGCGGCCACCACGAAGGATGACGCTGTCGATACGTTGAAAATATTCGCACCGTCACCGCCGGTGCCGACCACATCGACGACGCCGTCGAGGGTCTTGAGCTCAACCTTGTCCGCCAGCTCGCGCATCACCGAGACGGCGCCGACGATTTCGTCGATGCTCTCGCTCTTCATGCGCATTGCCATCATAAAGGCGCCGATCTGCGCGTCGGTGCATTGACCGGTCATGATTTCGCGCATCACATCGCTCATTTCAGCGGTGCTCAGGTCCAGATGGCCGACGATACGGCTCAGGGCAGTCTTGATATCCATGAAAAGTCCTTAGCGCGTGCCGCCGCTCTGCTTGAGAAAGTTGGCGAACAGCTCGTAGCCCTGCTCGGTCAGGATTGATTCAGGGTGAAACTGCACCCCTTCGATGTTCAGTGTCTTGTGACGCAGGCCCATGATCTCGTCGACCGAACCGTCTTCCAACTGGGTCCAGGCGGTCAGTTCCAAGCATTCAGGCAAGGTGTCACGCTTGACCACCAGCGAGTGGTAACGGGTCACCGTCACCGGCATGTTCAGGCCTTGGAATACACCAAGGTCCTTATGGAACACCGGGCTGGTCTTGCCATGCATCACCTGACGCGCACGCACCACATCGCCGCCAAACGCCTGACCAATGGACTGGTGACCCAGGCACACACCCAGGATCGGCAGCTTACCGGCGAAATACTGGATGGCTTCCAGCGAGATACCCGCCTCGGTCGGCGTGCAAGGGCCAGGCGAAACCACAATGCGCTCAGGGTTCAGGGCGGCGATTTGCGCAACGGTCAGCTCATCATTGCGCACCACCTTGACATCCGCACCCAGCTCGCCCAGGTACTGCACAACGTTGTAGGTAAAGGAATCGTAGTTATCAATCATCAGCAACATGTGGGTTCAAACCTCTTGAATTCACTGATTTCAAATGACCGCCTTCCAGAAGGGTAACCCGCTGCCAAACGCACGTTCCGGTTGCCGGGGTTGGCCGGCAAGGGGCGTCAGACACAGGGTGAAGAAGGCAGATCGGTACAGGTCCGGCCAGGCCGGCAGAGAAAAATGTCAGGCGCGCCAACGCCAACGGGCGTGTGCCTTGACTACTCGCATCAAGAGTTTGCTGATGATCAACACGGGGAGGGTCTCATTCATACGTTCAGGCACAGTAACGTAGCCTCGCCAGCGGTGCAATATGGAGCAGCAAATACGGGGGCCTGCGTAGACGCATTCCGCATATCTCTAAAGAAAATGCCGGAAGTTTTGCTAGTGTTTCGTTTCCTGCATAAAAACAACCAAATGGAATTCTCATGCTCAAACCAGCGTTTTTCACACCCCTTGCCGGCTGCCTCTTGGCACTGGCCTGCACCCAAGCCTTTGCCGCCCCGTCACCTTATTCAGCCATGGTGGTTTTCGGCGACAGCCTGGCCGATGCAGGCCAGTTCTCCGATGGTTCGAATGGCTCGACACTACGTTTTACCAACCGGACAGGTCCAAACTTCCAGGGTGAGTACGGCCTGGTTTCATCAACCCTGTTGGGCACCAAACTGGGTGTGGCCCCCAACGACTTGAATGCCTCCACCTCACCGGTTCGGGCGGCCCAAGGCTTGCCAGATGGAAGCAACTGGGCGGTCGGTGGCTACCGCACCGATAACATCCTGGACTCTATTACCTCGGTCTCCAACGCCGCGATCCCACCCGGAAATCCTGGCGGTGGCACAGTGTTGCGCAGTCGCCAGGGCTATCTACCGGCTAACGGCGGACGAGCCGACCCGAACGCGCTCTACTTCCTCTCCGGTGGTGGCAATGACTTCCTTCAAGGCCGCGTGCTCAGCCCCGCGCAAGCAGTCGCCGCAGGTGGGAGACTGGCCGACAGCGCCCAAGTGCTGCAGCAAGCCGGTGCGCGTTACATCATGGTGTGGATGCTGCCCGACCTGGGGCTGACGCCCGCCATCAACGGCACCCCACAGCAGGCCGCGACCTCTGCCCTGAGCAATATTTTCAACCAATCGCTGGTACAGCGCCTGTCGCAAATCGATGCCCAGGTTATTCCACTGAACATCCCGCTGCTATTGAACGAAGCCTTCGCCGATCCTGCGCGCTTCGGCCTCGCAACCGGGCAAAACCTGACCGCCACCTGCTTCAGCGGCAACAGCTGCACCGCCAACCCGGTCTATGGCATCGGCGGTACCAACCCGGACCCGACCAAGCTGGTCTATAACGACTCGGTCCACCCCACCGTAGCCGGGCAACAGCTGATCGCCGACTATGCTTACTCGCTGCTCGCAGCGCCCTGGGAGCTGACCTTGCTGCCGGAAATGGCCCAAGGCACGTTGCGCGCCCATCAGGACGAACTACGCAACCAATGGCAAGCAGACAACGGCCACTGGCAAGCCGTCGGCCAATGGCGCGCAATCGTGGCCGGCGGCGGTCAGCGCCTGGACTTCGATGATCAGAGCAGTTCAGCCAGTGGTGACGGCAGCGGCTATAACCTGAATATCGGTGGCAGCTACCGGCTTGATGACAATTGGCGTGTGGGCGTTGCAGCCGGCCTGTACCGGCAGACACTCGAAGCCGGGGCCAGCGACTCGGACTACAAGCTCAACAGCTACATGGGCACGGCATTCGCGCAATATCAGCACAATCAATGGTGGGCCGACGCCGCGTTAACGGGTGGCAAGCTGGACTTCGACAGCCTCAAACGCAAGTTCGCCCTGGGCGTCAACGAAGCGTCCGAGAAAGGCGACACCGACGGTTGGCTCTGGGCCTTGAGCGCTCGCTTGGGTTACGACCTTGCTGCACCGGGTAGCGATTGGCACCTGTCACCCTTCGTCAGCGCCGATTACGCACGCGTCGAAGTGAATGGCTACTCGGAGAAAAACAGTCGCTCCACCGCACTGACCTTTGATGACCAACAACGCGACTCCAGGCGCCTGGGCGTCGGCCTGCAAGGTAGCTACCGCATCACCCCGCAAACCCAGGTATTTGGCGAAGTGGCCCACGAGCATGAGTTCGAAAATGACACCCAGAAGGTGAACATTTCGCTCAACAGTGTTCAGGGGATCGACTTCAAGCTGGACGGCTACACGCCTCGCAGCAACTCTGACCGTTTGAGCCTTGGGGTCAGCCACAAACTGACTCAGGAGCTGGCGTTGCGGGCGGCATATAACGTGAGGAAGGATGACAACCTGACCCAGCAAGGGGTCAATGTGGGGGTGAGTCTGGATTTCTAAATACCACGCAAAACAAATGTGGGAGCTGGCAAGCCCGCTCCCACACTTTTTATTCCAGCTTTAGTCTTGTGGGGTTTGCTCTGCCAGCGCCACAGCACGAAACATCGCCCGGCGCTTGTTCAAGGTTTCTTCCCACTCAAGGGCCGGCACCGAGTCCGCCACAATCCCGCCACCGGCCTGTACATGCAGTTCGCCATCCTTGATCACCGCGGTGCGGATCGCGATCGCAGTGTCCATATTGCCGTTCCAGGCGAAGTAACCGACGGCACCGCCATACACGCCACGCTTGACCGGCTCCAGTTCGTCGATGATTTCCATCGCACGGATTTTCGGTGCGCCCGACAAGGTGCCCGCCGGCAAAATCGCGCGCAGTGCATCCATCGCCGTCAGCCCGGCCTTCAGTTCGCCAGTCACGTTGGACACGATGTGCATCACGTTGGAGTAGCGCTCGATGACCATCTTCTCGGTCAACTTCACCGAACCGATTTCTGAAACACGCCCGGTGTCATTGCGCCCCAGGTCGATCAGCATCAGGTGCTCGGCGATTTCCTTGTCATCGCTGAGCAGGTCTTCTTCCAGCGCCAGGTCTGCCTCTTCGGTTGCGCCACGTGGGCGTGTGCCGGCAATCGGGCGTACGGTGATCAGGTTATCTTCGACACGCACCAGCACTTCCGGCGAGCTGCCCACCACGTGGAAGTCGCCAAAGTTGAAGAAGTACATATACGGCGTCGGGTTGAAGCACCGCAGCGCACGGTACAGGTCGATCGGCGCGGCCTTGAAGTCGATGGACATGCGTTGTGACGGCACCACTTGCATGCAGTCACCGGCGAGGATGTATTGCTTGATGGTATCGACTGCGCGCTCGTAGTCATCCTGCGTAAAGCTGGAGCGAAACACCGGGTCGGCCGCGGGTGGGCGACTCAGGTCGAGGCCGCGACGCGGGGTGATCGGCTGGCGGAGTTTTTCCAGCAGCGCCTGCAGACTGGCCTGGCCTTGCTCGAAGGCATCCGCTTGAGCAGGGTCGGCAAGGACAATCGCATGCATCTTGCCGGCAAGGTTGTCGAACACCACTACTGCGTCGGAGACCATCAGCAAAATGTCCGGCACACCCAATGGGTCTGGGTTCGGACATTTCCCAAGACGCTTTTCGACATAGCGCACGCAGTCATAGCCGAAATACCCCACCAGGCCACCATTGAAACGCGGCAGGCCGGCAATGGTCGGTACGTTGTAGCGCGCCTTGAAAGCTTCGACGAAGGCCAGCGGGTCTTCAACGTCATGGCTTTCGATCTCTACGCCATCGTGGGTGATGCTGACATGATGGTCGTGCACGCGCAGCACCGTGCGGCATGGCAGGCCGATGATCGAGTAACGGCCCCATTTCTCGCCGCCCTGTACCGATTCGAGCAGGTAAGAGTTGGGCGCATCGGCAAGCTTCAGATAAATCGACAACGGCGTGTCGAAGTCGGCCAGGGTTTCGCAGGCCAGGGGAATACGGTTATAGCCGGCAGCGGCCAAACGCAGGAATTCTTCACGGATCATGGGGGAGCCTCGTGGCTTGAGGGTCAAACGGTCAGGTAGGCAAACGTGCCGCAGCGCGGCGAGAATCAGTCAGGCGCGCCAACGCCAGCGGGCCAGGGCCTTGATGACTTTCATCCAGAGTTTGCGAGTGACCACCACGATGGCGTTTCCAGAAGGGGACGGATCAATGTCGGGCAACGTTATCTCAGCGCCCGCTCCCAGGCAACCGGGGATTAGCAGGCGCAGATCATCAATCACCAGCGCCGGCGACTCTTCGGCAATCGGGCGCCCGTGGTTGTAGCCGTAGTTCAAGGCTACGCATTGCACGCCTGCAGCTTTTGCCGCCAGTACATCACTGCGCGAATCGCCGACAAACAATGACTGGGACGCCGGGATATTCGCCATTTTCATCACAAAGAACAGTGCGGCCGGGTCAGGCTTCTTCTGCGGCAAGGTATCGCCACCGATGATCCAGCGAAAATAACGGCCGATTTTCATCTGGTCCAACAGCGGCGCGACAAAGCGCTCCGGCTTGTTGGTGATCAAGGCCATTTCCACGCCCTGCTTGCTCAGCCATTTGAGAGTGTCACGCACGCCGGGGTAGACCACGGTGAGTTCGTGGCCGTTTTCGTACGCGACATTGAACAGTTCCAGAGCGTGCTCGGCTTCCACCTCATCGACACCCGAAGCGTCGATATTGTTGGCCAGGGCTCGGCGCACCAGCATCGGCGCGCCGTTGCCGACCCACTCGCGCACCGACTCGACCCCCGCCGGCTTGCGCCCCAGTTTGAGCAGCATCTGGTCCACCGCCGCTGCCAGGTCAGGCACCGAGTCGATCAGCGTACCGTCCAGATCGAACATCACCAGCCGTGGCAGCTTGCCGGGGAACAGCTGCTCGAAGCCGCTCATGGACGCGTCAGCGCCAGTTCGGCACGCATCGTGTCGATGACGGCCTGGTAGTCCGGTGCGTTGAAGATCGCCGAGCCTGCCACGAAGGTATCGGCGCCGGCGGCAGCGATTTCACGAATATTGTTGACGTTGACGCCGCCGTCGATCTCCAGGCGGATATCGCGCCCTGAGGCGTCGATCAGCGCTCGCGCTTCACGCAGCTTGTTCAGGGTGCCCGGGATGAATTTCTGCCCGCCGAAACCTGGGTTGACGCTCATCAGCAGCACCATGTCGACCTTGTCCATCACGTACTCAAGTACGTTCAGCGGAGTGGCTGGGTTGAACACCAAGCCCGCCTTGCAGCCGCCTTCGCGGATCAGTTGCAGGGTGCGGTCGACGTGCAGCGTGGCTTCCGGGTGGAAGGTAATGTAGGTCGCGCCGGCCTCGATGAAGTCACCGATGATGCGGTCCACGGGGCTGACCATCAGGTGGGCGTCGATCGGCGCGGTGATGCCGTATTTGCGCAGCGCTGCGCAGACCATCGGGCCTATGGTCAGGTTGGGTACGTAGTGGTTGTCCATGACATCGAAGTGCACGAAGTCGGCACCCGCGGCCAACACCTTGTCCACTTCCTCACCCAGGCGGGCGAAGTCGGCGGAGAGAATCGATGGAGCAATGACGAAGGGCTGCATGACGCACCTTTTTTGAGCTAAATCACGATGGCGCGCATTGTATACCTCATGCTTTGCTGCGCGCACCGTGACCTAACTCAACGGTTAGTAAGCCGCCCGGTAGATTTTCTCGATATCGGCCGCACTGAGCTGACGCGGGTTATTGCGCATCAGGCGCTCGATACCCGCAGCTTCCGTGGCCATGGCCGCAATGGCGTCTTCGGGCACCCCGAAACTGCGCAGCCCGGCGGGGATCTCGACGGCGGCGCATAGTCGCGTCATTGCCTCCACGGCCTGGTCGGCAGCCTCGTTGACACTCAGCCCCGTCACATTCACGCCCATGGCTTGGGCAATATCCTGCATACGTTCGACGCAGGCCAACTTGTTCCAATGCATGACGTACGGCAGCAACAGCGCATTGCTCACACCATGGGCAATATTGAAACGCCCGCCCAACGGGTAAGCCAGCGCATGCACGGCACCGACTCCGGCATTCCCGAATGCCATGCCGGCCATGAGGCTGGCAGTAGCCATGTCATCACGGGCCTGCAGGTTGGCCGGGTTGGCGTAAGCCTTGGGCAGCGCGTTGGCAATCAGCTTGATGGCGCCGATGGCCAGGGCGTCGGTGATCGGCGAGGCGTTCAGTGACAGATAGGACTCAATGGCATGCACCAAGGCGTCCACACCACTGGCCGCGGTGACACTGCGCGGGCAGGTCAGAGTCATTTGCGGGCTGATCAGCGCGACATCCGGCAGCAGGTAGTCGCTGACGATGCCTTTTTTCAGCTGTGCGGCCTTGTCGGAGAGGATCGCCACATTGGTCACCTCCGAACCGGTGCCCGCCGTGGTCGGGATGGCGATCAGCGGCGGGCCCTTGCGCGGCACCTGGTCGACCCCGAACAAATCCGCCAGCGCACCGTGGTAGCCGGCATACGCCGCCACGCTCTTGGCGATATCGATGGCGCTGCCGCCGCCCACACCAATGAGGCCGTCATGCCCGCCTTCGCGGTACGCACGCATGCAGTCTTCGACGATGGCGATTTCCGGGTCGGGCAGTACGCGATCGAAGATTTCGTAAGCACGATCGCCCAGCTGTTCGAGGGCCAGGGCCACGGTGCCAGACTTGACCAGGGCCGCATCAGTAACGATCAGCGGGTTATCCACGTCCAACCGGGTCAGTTCCGCGGCCAATTGCTCGATGGCGCCCGCGCCGGTCAGCAGTTTATGGGCGATCTTGAATGAGGAAGTACTCATGTGCGCGGCCTCTTATGAATGATGGGCTGGCACAAGAATAGCTGCCCATCGCGTGTTGTCTGCCATTCACTGGTTGAATGGTCATCGCCGATAACCTGCTGGCAGAAAACCACGCCCCACATCACTGACAAATACTGACCAACCCATTAGGCTGCTCACATCACTTATGGCCGGAAATTAACGATGCTTTTTCTCCACCGTTCGGCACTGCCAACGTTGTGCCTGTCGCTACTATGTGCCAGCGCCCTGCCTGCTCACGCCGCCGACGCGCCCGCGCCCGCTGCCGAAAAACCTGCTGAGCGCCAACCTCTGCCCGAGCGCAGCCAGTCGCAAGCCAGCGCTCTGGAGCGCCAGATTCCGCAACCGGAACAACAACAGCTGCAAGCCGGTAGCGATTCGTTCCTGGCCCTGTGGAAACCCGCCAACGGCGCAGAGGCCGAAGGTGTGGTGATTATCGTACCGGGCGCCGGGGAGAACGCCGACTGGCCGCAAGCAATCGCCCCCTTGCGGCGCAAGTTACCGGATGCGGCCTGGGGCACCTTGAGCCTGTCACTGCCGGACGTAAATGTAGACACCTTGCCGCCACGGGTCATCGAACCGCCAAAAGCTGCGGTCGACACCAGCAGCAAGGACGGCAGCACGGCTGCCAAACCTGTCGAACAGGCCGCCAGCGCCGAGGCCGAAGGTACTGATCCGGCGGTGGTGCCGGATGCGGATGAACAGGACAAGACCGACGCCAAGCGCATCTTCGACCGCATCGACGCCGCCGTCGCCTTCGCCCAGACCCAAAGCGCCCGCAGTGTGGTGCTGCTCGGCCACGGCACCGGTGCCTGGTGGGCCGCACGTTACCTGAGCGAGAAACAGCCATCCCAGGTGCAGAAGCTGATCATGGTGGCCGGGAAGACGCCGGCGGCTCGCCAACCGGACCTGCAACAACTGGCGCCGAGCTTGAAGGTGCCCACGGCGGATGTGTTTTATCAAGACACACCCCAGGAACGCAAAAACGCGCAGGAGCGTATCCAGGCGGCCAAGCGCTCGAAGAATGACGGTTACAAGCAGGTATCGCTCACGGCGTTGCCCGGCAATAGCGCAGCAGAGCAGGAACAGTTGTATCGGCGGGTTCGCGGATGGCTCAGCCCGCAGGGCGGCGCAGACTGATCATGTCTTCGAACCTGTTGCAGAAACAATGTGGGAGGGGCCTCTCAGGCCGATAGCCTCAGCGAAAATCCCGACGCTCGCGAATCAACGCGTAAGCGTTATGCAGCTCCCGGGTGCGTTCGGTGGCTTCACGCACTTGTGCAGGGCTGGCGCCCGTGCCGGCGATCTTGTCCGGGTGGTGGCGGCTGAGGAGGCGACGGTAGGCGCGTTTGATCACCGAGGGCTCAGTGGTCGCCGTCACACCCAGAACCCGCAACGCCTCCTGATAGGCTCCACCACGATTGGCCAATGGCTTGCGCTGCGGCGCGTAATCAGTTGCCAGTGCCTGGAGTTGTTGCGGCGTCCAGCCCAGCCATTTTCCCCACAGGTCGATCAGGTCGCGCTCGGCGTCATCCGCCCGCCCGTCCGCCCAGGCCATGCGCCAACAGGCACGTAGCACGCCTTCCGCCGCATGGGGTTGCGCCTTGAGCACACGCAGGTAGCTGCGCACACGGTCGCTGCCAGACTTGCCTCGGTTGAAGGCGCTGATAGCGCGACGCTGGGCCGGCTCGGACATATCCAACGCGCGCATCTCCTGACGCGCCTGCTGGATATGCCCATCCACAACCCGGCCGTTACTCTTGGCCAACCGCCCCAACAGTACAAACAACAGCTCGTCGTTGCGCAACGCCGGGCGCCCGCCCAGGCGTTCGCGCAACTGCGCCCAACTGTGCACTTGCAGGCGACGATCCAGCGCCTGCCCCAGCAATGCACCCAACAAGGCCCCCGGAATACTGGCAATGGCAAAGCCAGCCCCGGCGCCGATCAGCGTCCCTGGCCACAACATCCTACTGCTCCGCTGTCAGCAAGGTTTCGACTTGCGCCAGACGCTTCAGCGTCCCGACATCCACCCAGCGTCCCGTCATGTGCTCCCCCGTTACCAGACCTTTAGCCATGGCCGCACGCAACAGCGGCGCCAACTTGAAGGCACCGGCGCTGCAACCCGCGAACAATTTGGGGTCGAGCACTGAAATGCCACTGAAGGTCAGGTTATCGGCACCGGGCGCGGCATCATGAAGCAGACCTTTATCCAGGTAGAAATCCCCGCCTGACGGGTGGTGCTCAGGGTTGTCGACCATCACCAAGTGCGCCAGGCCCTGGATCGGCTGCCCGAGGCGGGTAAAATCGTAGTCAGTCCAGATATCGCCATTGACCACCAGGAAGGGGTCATCCCCCAGCAGCGGCAACGCCTGGAATATCCCGCCCCCCGTTTCCAGCGGCTCCCCCTCCGGCGAGTAGCGGATGCGCAGCCCGAACTGGGCGCCGTCACCCAAGTACTTCTCAATTTGCTGGCCTAGCCAGGCATGATTGATCACGATCTCGGTAAAGCCGGCCTTCGCCAAAGCTTCAAGGTGATACTCGATCAACCGCTTGCCGCCGGCTTGCACCAGCGGCTTGGGCGTATGCAGGGTGAGCGGACGCATGCGCTCGCCCTTGCCCGCCGCAAGGATCATCGCCTTCATACAATGGCCTCGGCGGGCTGGCGCAGGCTGGCGAGCAGTTCGCCCAGTTCGCTCAACTCGGGTCGGTCGGCGAGCACCGCGTCTATATAAGCAAAGAAACGCGGCACGTCGGCCAGGTAGCGCGGTTTGCCGTCACGGTGGCAAATACGCGAAAAAATACCGATGACCTTGAGATGACGCTGCACGCCCATCAGGTCGCTGGCGCGCAGAAAGTCTTCGAAGTCGTCCTGCACCGGGATCCCCAACCGCCCGGCGCGCTGCCAGTAGCCGTGCTGCCATTCACGCACACGCGCCTGGGGCCAACTGAGGAAAGCGTCCTTGAACAGGCAGGTAATGTCGTAAGTCACCGGGCCGTAGACCGCATCCTGAAAGTCCAGTACGCCAGGGTTCGGTTCACTGATCATCAGGTTGCGCGGCATATAGTCGCGATGCACCAGCACCTTGGGCTGCGCCAGGGCACTGTCGATCAATTTTTCGCTGACGCGTTGCCAGAGGGCTTGTTGCTCAGCGTCGAAGTCGATCCCCAGGTGACGGCGCACATACCATTCCGGGAATAATTCAAGCTCGCGACGCAACAAGGCCACGTCGTAGCTGGGCAATGGTGCGTCCATCGGCAATTGCTGGAAAGCCAGCAGCGCATCGATGGCATCGGCAAATAATTGATCGGCATTTTCAGCGTCAATCACATCCAGATAGGTTTTTCTGCCCAGGTCATTGAGCAAAAGAAAGCCACGAGGCAAGTCTTCTGCATAAATTTTTGGCACATTTATTCCTGATTTCGCCAGCAAATGCGCGATATCGACGAAAGGTTTGCAGTTTTCCTGGGGGGGTGGCGCGTCCATTACGACGAACGTATGGGCACCGCCCTCCCACCGGAAGTAACGCCTGAAACTCGCGTCGCTGCTGGCCGCGGTCAATGTGGCCGGGGGTACGGGGCCCCAGTCCTGAGCGTTGAAGAGGATCGGCAACTGCTCATCCAGCCAGACTTCCAGCTGTTGTAAACGTAGATCTTGCTCGGGCATTACAAGGGTCTCCGACGGCGCTAGCCGTCAAGCGGGGCATGCTTTATTATCACGCATCTTTTTCAGACCATCGAGAGGCGTGCGGCCCAAACCGCGGGCAGATGGCACGCAGGAAGCCCGGACTAATAAGATGGCATTGAAATCCCCCGCGTTTCGTAGAAAATTTCCGTTGCTGGTAACCGGCAGTCTGCTGGCCTTGCAACCTTTCGCCACCTCATTCGTGGTCGCCGCGGAACAGTATGACTGCTCAGTCTCTGCTTCGGGTGCCTGGGATTGCGCGCCGAAGACCGCCGCAGCCCCATTGCCACCGCGCCCGGTGCATGACGGTTCTGCCGTCAGCTCGGCCAACGGCACGCCGCAAGGCAAGGCTGGCGGCAGCGTCGACGCCGAGCCCAAGACCGTGCTGGTCACCGAATCCAAGGGCCGTGGCCTGCGCTCGCGCAGCGCCGACTACAGCCACCTGGACTGGGTGCCTCGCGACAAGCTGACTGCTGCGCAGCTGGCCGAGACCGGCCCTTACTGCGGCGGTGCCTACATCGAGCCGACTCGTCCTGGCATGAACGACAAGACGGACAAGAGCGATGCGCCGACCTTCATCGGTGCCAAGGCCTCGCGCTACGAGCAGGAACAGCAGGTCGCCACCCTGGCCGGTGACGTGGTCATGCGCCAGGGCAGCATGCAGCTTGAAGCGGACGAAGCCAGCCTGTACCAGGCCGAGAACCGTGGCGAGCTGAACGGCAAGGTGCGACTGCGCGACAACGGCGCGCTGATCGTGGGCGACCATGCCCAGGTCCAGCTCGACACCGGCGCCGCCCAGATCGACAACGCCGAATACGTGATGCACAAGTCGCGCATTCGCGGTAACGCCCTGTACGCCAAGCGTGCCGAGAACGCGATCATCCGTCTCAAGGACGGTACGTACACCACCTGCGAGCCGGACAGCAACGCCTGGCAGCTCAAGGGCAACAACATCACGTTGAACCCGGCCACCGGTTTCGGTACGGCCACCAACGCGACGTTGCGGGTCAAGAACATCCCGATCCTGTACACCCCGTACATCTACTTCCCGATCGACGACCGTCGTCAATCCGGCTTCCTGCCGCCGAGCTTCAGCACCGGCAGCGAGACTGGCTTTACGCTGGTAACGCCGTACTACTTCAACCTGGCACCGAACTACGATGCCACGTTGTACCCGCAATACATGACCAAGCGCGGCTTGTTGATGGAGGGCGAATTCCGCTACCTGACCAAGTCGAGTGAAGGGCAGTTTGGTGGGGCGTATCTCAATGATGATAGCGACGAGCGGAAGAAGCAGACCGATTACGAAAAAACCCGTTATATGCTCAATTGGCAGCATAAGGGTGGGTTGGATTCGCGTCTGACGTCGCAGGTGGATTACACCCGAATCAGCGATCCTTATTACTTCCAGGATTTGAAGTCGTATGAGGAAGGGGTTGAGAGCCAGGACTTCCTGAACCAACAGGGTTCCCTGACGTACCGTGGTGACTCCTATCAGGCTCGCTTGAATGTTCAAGCCTACCAGTTGGCGACAATTTCCCAAATCACGCCGTATGACCGGCTGCCGCAGCTAACACTCAATGGTCAACTGCCATTCCACCCTGGCGGCCTGAACTTCAGCTATGAAACCGAAGCCGTACGTTTCGATCGAGATTTGGAGAACGGTGATTTTACCGATGAGAACGGCTTGGTTTCGCGCCGACTGGATACCTATGTCACTGGCCTGACCCGTGCAAACGGTACTCGCCTGAATGTTGCCCCAGCGGTCGAATATCCGATGAACTGGACTTACGGCTTCGTGACTCCGAAGCTCAAGTACGTTTATACAAAATACGATCTCGACCTTGATAGCATCGGTAAAAATACGCTCGCTCCCGGCGATGAGTTCAAGAGTTCGCAAGATCGCGCTGTTCCTATCGCGAGCGTAGACAGCGGGTTGTACTTCGACCGCAAAACCAATTGGTTCGGTAAAGACTATAACCAGACCCTTGAGCCGCGGGCGTTCTATCTCTACGTACCGAACAAAGATCAAAGCGATATTCCGGTTTTCGACACCAGTGAATATTCGTTCAGCTATGCCTCTCTATTCCGTGATAACCGCTTCGCCGGTAACGATCGGATCGGTGACGAGAACAAGTTATCCCTAGGCGTAACCAGCCGGTGGATCGAAGAAAATGGCTTCGAACGCCAGCGTGTTTCCGTGGGCCAGGCACTGTACTTCAAGGATCGCGAGGTTCAACTGCCAGGAGTCCTGGCCGCTGACCGAGATGACTCCCGAACAGATGTCTCGCCGATCGCTCTGGAATACGCATTCCGCTTCAACCGCGACTGGCGTGCCACGGCCGATTATAACTGGGACACTGAAAGCCATGCCCCACGCTCTGGCAGCGCGATGTTCCACTACCAGCCAGAAGACAACCCGAACAAGGTCGTCAACCTCGGCTACCGCTATCGCAACGACCAGGTGGTCTACAACCAGCTGACCGGCAAATGGCAGTTCGGTGGTGACTACGGCACTCCGGGTCAAGAGAACTACGTGAAGGATTACTACAAAATCCAGCAACACGACTTCTCGATGATGTGGCCGATCATTCCTCAGTGGAACCTGATCACCCGCTGGCAGTATGACTATGCCCGCAACCGCACCCTGGAAGCCTTCGGTGGTTTCGAGTACGACAACTGCTGCTGGAAACTGCGCGTTATCAATCGCTATTGGGTTTCCAACGACGAATACAGCCAGATCGCCCCGCTTAACGAAAAGGGTGACCACGGGCTCTTCTTCCAGATCGTCCTCAAAGGACTCGGCGGCCTGACCGGCGCCAAGGTAGAGAGCTTCCTCGACAAAGGCATTGAAGGTTATCGTGAACGTGAAGACAAAGCTTTCTGAGTGTTTGCGCCCGCTAGTGCTGGGCGCGCTGTTCCTGGGTACTGTTTCGGCACACGCCGCGGTTCAACAGCTGGATAAAGTAGCGGCCATCGTCGACAACGACGTGATCATGCAGAGCCAGCTGGACCAACGGGTCAAGGAAGTTCAGCAAACCATCGCCAAGCGTGGCGGTGGTGTGCCGCCGACCAGCGTCCTGGAACCCCAGGTACTGGAGCGTCTGATCGTCGAAAACCTGCAGTTGCAGATCGGCGAACGTTCCGGCATCCGGATTTCGGACGAAGAGCTGAACCAGGCCGTCGGCACCATCGCTCAACGCAACAACATGAGCATTGATCAGTTCCGCGCCGCCCTGGCTCACGATGGCTTGTCCTATGAGGACGCCCGCGACCAGATCAAGCGCGAGATGATCATCAGCCGTGTGCGCCAGCGCCGTGTGGCCGAACGGGTCCAGGTATCGGAGCAGGAAGTGAAGAACTTCCTGGCCTCGGACCTTGGCAAGATGCAGCTCTCCGAAGAACTGCACCTGGCCAATATTCTTATTCCTACCCCTGACGCCGCCAACTCCGAGCAACTGAATGCCGCTGCGGCCAAGACCCAAGCGGTGTACGACCGCCTGAAAGCCGGTGCTGACTTTGCCCAGACCGCCATTGCCGTCTCCGGCAGCGATAACGCACTGGACGGCGGTGACATGGGCTGGCGTAAAGCCGCACAGCTGCCGCCTCCGTTCGATCGCGAGCTGAGCTCCATGGAAGTCGGCGGCATCACCCAACCGGCACGTACCCCAGGTGGCTTCATTATCCTCAAGCTGCTGGGCAAGCGCGGCGGCGAGACCTCGCTGAAAGACGAAGTACACGTTCGTCACATCCTGGTCAAACCAAGCGAAATCCGTACCGAGGCACAAACCAAGGAACTGGCGCAGAAGATCTACGACCGCATCGAAAGCGGTGAAGACTTCGCCACCCTGGCCAAAAGTTTCTCGGAAGA
Source organism: Pseudomonas sp. GZJR-8 (assembly GCF_002916705.1). Taxonomy (NCBI): domain Bacteria; kingdom Pseudomonadati; phylum Pseudomonadota; class Gammaproteobacteria; order Pseudomonadales; family Pseudomonadaceae; genus Pseudomonas; species Pseudomonas sp. GZJR-8. Next base: position 29,105 of record NZ_JXSI01000014.1, read on the forward strand.
CCCTGGTTCTGCCCTTAACGGCGGCGACTTGAACTGGATCGACCCGAAAGCCCTGGTGCCCGAGTTCCAACAGGTCATGGCCGACACACCGCAAGGCGTATTGTCCAAGCCGTTCAAGACTCAATACGGCTGGCATGTCCTGGAAGTCCTTGGCCGTCGCGCCACCGACAACACCAACCAGGCCCGCGAGCAGCAAGCCCTGACCGTGCTGCGTAACCGCAAATACGACGAAGAGCTGCAAACCTGGTTGCGTCAGATCCGTGACGAAGCCTACGTAGAGAACAAGCTGCCAGGCGCCGAGCAAACAGGCACCGACCAGGCAACCCAGTGAAACCCCAGCGTTTCGCGGTGACACCCGGCGAGCCGGCCGGCATTGGTCCAGACCTGTGCCTGCTGCTCGCCTCGCAACCTCAGCCACACCCCCTGATTGCCATTACCAGCCGCGACCTGCTCCTTGAGCGGGCCGCGCAGTTGGGCGTGGCTGTCAACTTGCTGGAAGTGGCACCGGGCAATTGGCCGGACCTGCCCGCCCCGGCCGGCAGCCTGTATGTATGGGACACCCCTTTACAGGCCAAGGTGGTCGCCGGGCAACTGAACAAGGCCAATGCAGCCTTTGTGCTGGAAACCCTGACACGCGCCGGGCAAGGCTGCATCGACGGCGACTTTGCCGGCATGATCACCGCGCCCGTGCATAAAGGCGTGATCAACGAATCCGGCATCGCGTTTTCCGGCCATACCGAATTCCTCGCCGAGCTGACCCATACCGAACAGGTCGTGATGATGCTGGCGACCCGTGGCCTGCGTGTTGCGCTGGTGACCACACATCTGCCACTGCGCGATATTGCCGACGCCATCACCGCCGAGCGCATAGAGCGCGTCACGCGCATCCTGCATGACGACCTGCAACACAAATTCGGCATTGCCCGACCGCGTATCCTGGTCTGCGGGCTAAACCCCCATGCCGGTGAAGGCGGCCACTTGGGCCATGAAGAAATCGACATCATTGAACCGACATTAGAGCGCCTGCGCCAAGAAGGCATGGACCTGCGTGGCCCATTGCCTGCAGACACTCTGTTTACCCCCAAATATCTGGAGCACTGCGACGCAGTGCTGGCGATGTACCACGACCAGGGGCTGCCCGTGCTGAAGTACAAAGGCTTCGGCGCTGCAGTCAACGTGACACTGGGCCTGCCGATCATCCGCACCTCCGTCGACCATGGCACAGCCCTGGACCTGGCGGGCAGCGGCAAGATCGATACCGGCAGCCTGCACGTAGCCCTGGAAACCGCCTATCAGATGGCCGAGACCCGTATATGACTGAGCATTACCAACACCGGGCGCGCAAGCGCTTCGGGCAAAACTTCCTGCACGACGCGGGTGTCATCGATCGCATCCTGCGCTCCATCCACGCCAAGCCAGAAGACCGCCTGCTGGAAATCGGCCCGGGCCAGGGCGCGCTGACCCAAGGCCTGCTGGCGAGCGGCGGGCAGCTGGACGTGGTGGAACTGGACAAGGACCTGATCCCGATCCTGAACCAGCAGTTCGCTGGCAAGCCCAACTTCAACCTGCACCAGGGCGATGCGCTGAAGTTCGACTTCAATAGCCTGAATGCCGCCCCCAATAGCCTGCGGGTGGTGGGCAACCTGCCGTACAACATCTCCACACCGCTGATTTTCCACCTGCTGAACAACGCCGGGATCATCCGCGACATGCACTTCATGCTGCAGAAGGAAGTGGTAGAGCGCCTGGCCGCAGGCCCTGGCGGTGGTGATTGGGGCCGTTTGTCGATCATGGTCCAGTATCATTGCCGCGTGGAGCACCTGTTCAACGTCGGCCCGGGCGCGTTCAACCCGCCGCCGAAGGTTGATTCAGCCATCGTACGCCTGGTGCCGCATGCCGTGCTGCCCCACCCAGCCAAGGATCACAAGCTGCTGGAGCGCGTTGTGCGTGAAGCGTTCAACCAACGCCGCAAGACGCTGCGCAACACGCTCAAGGCCCTGCTGAGCAACGCTGAAATCGAAGCTGCCGGTGTCGATGGCAGCCTGCGCCCCGAACAGCTGGACTTGGCCGCGTTCGTACGCCTGGCTGACCAACTGGCGATTCAGCCAGCTCCGACAGAAGGATAAGGCTCAACGCGATCCAATGTGGGAGGGGGCTTGCTCCCGATAGGGGAGTATCAGTGGATACATTTTCAACTGACACATCGCTATCGGGAGCAAGCCCCCTCCCACATTTGGATCACGTATCTGGCCTAGTGCCCACCTCATGGCCTAGACTGACCCGCATCTGCTGTCCCCTGCTTTTAAGGCCTCTTGCATGTCCGATCCTCGCTATCAGATCGACGTCAGCGTCGTCACCCGCTTCCTGGCGGACCAATCGCAACCCGAACAGAACCGCTTTGCCTTTGCCTACACCGTCACCGTAAAAAACAACGGGTTGGTCCCGGCCAAGCTGCTGTCGCGCCACTGGGTCATTACCGATGGCGACGGCCAGGTCGAGGAAGTGCGTGGAGCAGGCGTTGTCGGCCAGCAACCCTTGATCAACAGCGGCGCCAGCCACACCTACAGCAGCGGCACGGTGATGACCTCCAAGGTCGGCACCATGCAGGGCTCGTATCAGATGAAAGCTACCGACGGTCATTTGTTCGACGCAACGATCAAGCCCTTCCGCCTCGCGGTGCCCGGAGCCCTGCACTGATGGCGACGTACGCGGTCGGCGACCTGCAAGGTTGCCTGGAACCTCTCAAGTGCCTGCTCGAGCGCGTAGCCTTTGACCCCGCAAGCGATCGCCTGTGGCTGGTGGGCGACCTCGTCAACCGAGGCCCCCACTCCCTGGAGACCCTGCGCTATCTCTATAGCCTGCGTGACTCGCTGGTATGCGTACTCGGCAACCACGACCTGCACCTGCTCGCGGCCGGCAATAACATCGAGCGCCTGAAAAAGGGCGACACCCTGCGCGAAATCCTCGAAGCGCCGGACCGCGCCGAGTTGCTCGACTGGCTGCGCCGGCAAAAACTCATGCACTACGATGAGGGCCGCAACATGGCCTTGGTGCATGCAGGCATCCCACCTCAGTGGACGCTGAAAAAAGCCCTCAAATGCGCCGCTGAAGTCCAAAGTGCACTGGCCGATGACACCCTGTACACCACCTACCTGGACGGCATGTACGGCAACGAACCGGTGAAGTGGGACAACGACCTCACGGGCGTAACCCGCCTGCGCGTGATCACCAACTACTTTACGCGGATGCGCTTCTGCACCGCTGAAGGCAAGCTGGACCTCAAGAGCAAGGAAGGCGCCGACACCGCGCTACCCGGCTACAAGCCATGGTTCGCCCATAAGGAGCGCAAGACCCGTGATACGAAGATCATCTTTGGTCACTGGGCCGCCCTGGAAGGCAAATGCGACGAACCCGGCGTGTTCGCCCTCGACACCGGCTGCGTATGGGGCGGCGCCATGACCCTGATGAACATCGACACCGGCGAGCGCTTCGGCTGCCAGTGTGAACCCCCTCTTTCCATTACCCAGCCGGCCGCCGCCAAACCATAGGAGCCCGCCATGACCGAATTCAAACGTATCCCTCCCCAAGAAGCCCAAGCGCTGCGCGAGCAAGGCGCGGTGGTCGTCGATATCCGCGACCAGCCTACCTATGCGGCAGCTCATATCCCCGGCGCCAAGCATCTGGACAACGTCAACATCGCCGACTTCATCCGCGCCGCCGACCTCGATGCGCCGCTGATCGTAGCCTGCTACCACGGCAATTCCAGCCAGAGCGCGGCCGCTTACCTGGTCAGCCAGGGCTTCTCCGACGTCTATAGCCTGGACGGCGGCTTTGAGCTGTGGCGTGGGACCTACCCTTCGGAAATTTCCGAAGGCGATTCGCAATAATTTTTTTCACACCCCGCTATCCCGCGTGACGCTTGGGCTTGCGCCGTTTCTGACGAACGGCGCAGCCAAACTAATTGCGCATCGCGCCTTGACCTCCCGGATTCCGAACTATCCTTAAGCGCAGGCCATCCGAATCAGGGGAGAGCCGGTACACCGGCGTACGGGTCATCGGTAGCGTTTCAGGGTGTTCTGGGGGGAAAACAGCCATTGGCGCGTGTCAATGACTGCCAGCATCCGCTGATTGATCCGGCGTCGGCTCCACGTATCGAGCGAGGTGACGACGTCATGAGTATCTTTAGCCACTTCCAACAACGCTTCGCGTCCACGCAGCAGGAAGAACTCACGCTTCAAGAGTATCTCGAGCTGTGCAAGCAGGACCGCAGCACCTATGCCTCTGCCGCCGAACGCCTGCTATTGGCGATCGGCGAGCCGGAGCTGGTGGAAACCGCCAACAATTCGCGCCTGTCGCGAATATTCTCCAACAAGGTGATCCGCCGCTATCCGGCCTTTGAAGACTTCCATGGCATGGAAGAATGCATCGACCAGATCGTCTCCTACTTCCGCCATGCCGCCCAAGGCCTGGAAGAGAAGAAACAGATCCTTTACCTGCTCGGGCCAGTCGGCGGCGGCAAGTCGTCCCTGGCGGAAAAGCTAAAGCAGTTGATCGAGAAGGTGCCCTTCTACGCGATCAAGGGCTCGCCGGTCTTCGAGTCGCCCCTGGGCCTGTTCAACGCCACGGAAGATGGCGCGATTCTCGAAGAAGACTTCGGTATACCGCGGCGCTACCTCAACACCATCATGTCGCCTTGGGCCACCAAGCGCCTGGCCGAGTTCGGCGGTGATATCAGCCAATTCCGCGTAGTGAAACTCTACCCGTCGATCCTCAACCAGATCGGCGTGGCCAAGACCGAACCGGGCGACGAAAACAACCAGGATATTTCTGCACTGGTGGGCAAGGTCGATATCCGCAAACTCGAAGAATTCCCACAGAACGACGCTGACGCCTACAGCTACTCCGGCGCGCTGTGCCGGGCCAACCAGGGCTTGATGGAGTTCGTGGAGATGTTCAAGGCGCCGATAAAGGTGCTCCACCCACTGCTCACCGCTACCCAGGAAGGCAACTACAACAGCACCGAAGGCCTGGGCGCGATTCCGTTCACCGGGATCCTGCTGGCCCACTCCAATGAATCGGAATGGCACACCTTCCGTAACAACAAGAACAACGAAGCCTTCATCGACCGGATCTATATCGTCAAGGTGCCGTACTGCCTGCGGGTCAGCGATGAGATCAAGATTTACGACAAGCTGCTGTTCAACAGCTCCCTGGCCAAGGCCCACTGCGCACCCGACACGTTGAAGATGCTCGCCCAGTTCACCGTACTGTCGCGCCTCAAGGAGCCGGAGAATTCGAATATCTATTCGAAAATGCGGGTGTATGACGGCGAGAACCTCAAGGACACCGACCCCAAGGCCAAGTCGATCCAGGAGTATCGCGATACAGCGGGCGTCGATGAGGGCATGAATGGCCTGTCGACACGCTTTGCGTTCAAGATCCTGTCCAAAGTCTTTAACTTCGACCCCCACGAGATCGCCGCCAACCCGGTGCATCTGCTGTATGTACTGGAGCAGCAGATCGAACAGGAGCAATTCCAGGCGGAAACCCGCGAACGCTACCTGCGCTTCCTCAAGGAATACCTGGCACCGCGCTACATCGAGTTTATCGGCAAGGAAATCCAGACCGCGTACCTTGAGTCCTACAGCGAGTACGGTCAGAACATCTTCGACCGCTATGTGCTGTACGCCGACTTCTGGATTCAGGACCAGGAGTACCGCGATCCGGAAACCGGCGAAATCCTCAATCGCGTGGCGCTCAACGAAGAGCTTGAGAAGATCGAGAAACCGGCCGGCATCAGCAACCCAAAGGATTTCCGCAACGAAATCGTCAACTTCGTACTGCGCGCCCGTGCCAACAACAATGGCAAGAATCCCACCTGGCTCAGCTACGAGAAGCTGCGGGTGGTCATCGAAAAGAAAATGTTCTCCAACACCGAGGATCTGCTGCCGGTCATCAGCTTCAATGCCAAGGCCAGCAAGGAGGATCAGCAAAAACACAACGACTTCGTCACACGAATGGTCGAGCGCGGCTACACCGACAAACAGGTACGACTGCTCTCCGAGTGGTACTTGCGGGTGCGTAAATCGCAGTAAGGCAGCGACAAGCCAACGCTGCCAGGCATCCGGCCTGGCGGCTGACCGCTTGTCTCTAAGCTTCCAGCTCGCGGCTTGAAGCTTGTAACGTGAAGCTGCCCGGAGGGCTCCCCATGAGCTATGTGATCGACCGACGCCTTAATGGCAAGAACAAGAGCACGGTAAACCGCCAGCGTTTCCTGCGGCGTTACCGTGACCACATCAAAAAGGCCGTAGAAGAAGCCGTCAGCCGCCGCTCCATTACCGACATGGAGCATGGCGAGCAAATCAGCATTCCCGGCCGGGACATCGACGAGCCCGTGCTTCACCACGGGCGCGGCGGCAAACAGACCGTCGTGCACCCCGGCAACAAGGAATTCACCACCGGCGAACACATCCAGCGCCCACAAGGCGGCGGTGGCGGCAAAGGTCCGGGCAAGGCCGGTAATTCCGGCGAAGGCATGGACGAATTCGTGTTCCAGATCACCCAGGAGGAATTTCTCGAATTCATGTTTGAAGACCTGGAGTTGCCCAACCTGGTCAAGCGCAACCTGACCGGCACCGACACGTTCAAGACCGTACGCGCCGGGATCAGCAACGAGGGCAACCCCTCGCGCATCAACATCATCCGCACTTTGCGTTCAGCCCATGCACGACGCATCGCCCTCTCGGGCAGCAGCCGCGCAAAACTGAAGGCGGCCAAGGAAGAGCTGGCGCGTTTGAAGCGTGAAGAACCAGACAACTTCGGCGATATCCAGGAAATCGAGGTAGAAATCGAGAAACTCAGCGCACGCATTCACCGCGTCCCGTTCCTCGACACCTTTGACTTGAAATACAACCTGCTGGTCAAGCAACCCAACCCCAGCTCCAAGGCCGTGATGTTCTGCCTGATGGATGTCTCCGGCTCCATGACCCAGGCCACCAAGGACATCGCCAAGCGTTTCTTCATCCTGCTGTACCTGTTCCTGAAACGGAACTACGACAAGATTGACGTAGTTTTCATTCGCCATCACACCAGCGCACGGGAAGTGGATGAAGAAGAGTTTTTTTATTCGCGGGAAACCGGCGGCACCATCGTATCCAGCGCCTTGAAGCTGATGCAGGAAATCATGGCCGAGCGCTACCCTGCCAACGAATGGAACATCTACGCTGCACAAGCTTCGGATGGCGACAATTGGAACGACGATTCGCCGATCTGCCGCGACATTCTGATCAACCAGATCATGCCGTTCGTGCAGTACTACACCTATGTTGAAATCACCCCCCGTGAGCATCAGGCCCTGTGGTTCGAATACGAGCGCATCGGCGAAGCCTTTGCCGACACGTTCGCCCAACAGCAACTGGTCTCGGCCGGCGATATCTATCCGGTCTTCCGTGAACTCTTCCAGCGCAGGTTAGTGACATGACCGCCAAAAAAGAGAACAAGCGCCAACCCCTATCCACTGGCTCCGAGTGGACCTTTGAACTGATCCAGGCCTATGACCGGGAAATCAGCCGTATCGCGGCAGGTTATGCCCTGGACACTTACCCCAACCAGATTGAAGTGATCACCGCTGAGCAAATGATGGATGCCTATGCCTCGGTGGGCATGCCGCTGGGTTATCACCACTGGTCCTATGGCAAACACTTCCTCAGCACCGAGAAGTCCTATACGCGAGGCCAGATGGGCCTGGCCTACGAGATCGTGATCAACTCCGACCCGTGCATCGCCTATCTGATGGAAGAAAACACCATCTGCATGCAGGCGCTGGTGGTGGCTCATGCCTGCTATGGACATAACAGTTTCTTCAAAGGCAACTACCTGTTTCGAACCTGGACCGACGCCAGCTCAATCATCGATTACCTCGTGTTTGCCAAGCAGTACATCATGCAATGCGAAGAACGACACGGCATTGATGCGGTGGAAGACCTGTTGGACTCCTGCCATGCACTGATGAATTACGGGGTCGACCGCTACAAGCGTCCCTATCCGATTTCAGCCGAGGAAGAGCGCCTGCGCCAGAAGGAACGCGAGGAGCACCTGCAGAAACAGATCAACGACCTGTGGCGCACCATTCCCAAGCGCGCCGGCAAAAACAACGACAAGGACAATGCACGCTTCCCCGCCGAACCCCAGGAAAACATCCTGTATTTTCTGGAAAAACACGCCCCGCTGCTGGAGCCTTGGCAACGTGAGATTGTGCGTATCGTGCGCAAGATCGCCCAGTATTTTTATCCGCAGCGCCAAACACAGGTGATGAACGAAGGCTGGGCAACATTCTGGCACTACACGCTGATGAACGACCTGTACGACGAGGGCCTGGTCACGGACGGCTTCATGATGGAGTTCCTCACGTCCCACACCAGCGTAGTCTTCCAACCCGGCTTCGACAGCCCGTATTACAACGGCATCAACCCCTATGCCCTGGGCTTTGCCATGTACCGCGATATCCGTCGCATGTGCGAACACCCCACCGAGGAGGATCGTCGCTGGTTCCCGGAGATCGCTGGCAGCGACTGGTTGTCGACCATCAAGTTCGCCATGAGCAGCTTCAAGGACGAGAGTTTCATCCTGCAGTACCTCTCACCTCAGGTGATTCGTGACCTCAAGCTGTTCAGCATTCTGGATGACGACCTGAAAGACGACCTTGTGGTCCCGGCTATCCATGATGAACCCGGCTACCGCATCATTCGCGAAACCCTGGCCGCCCAATACAACCTGGGCAACCGCGAGCCCAACGTGCAGATCTACAGCATCGATGTGCGCGGCGACCGTTCGCTCACCCTGCGTCATCAGCAACACGACCGTAAGCCGTTGGGCGATTCCACCGAGGAAGTGCTCAAGCACCTGCACCGACTGTGGGGGTTTGACATCCACCTGGAGACCCTGCAAGGCGATCAGGTGATGAAAACCCATCATGTGCCCCCGCGCAGCGATCATAACGACAACGACTACGGCCGCTTGGACATGGCCGTCGTTCATCTCTGAAACAGCAAAGCCTCCATTGCTCAGGCACAGGCGTTATCCTGTGCCGCTAATGGAGGCTTTTTCATGAAAATCTACAAAGTCGGCGGTGCGGTGCGTGATCGCCTGCTGGGCATCAAGGTCACCGATATCGACCGTGTCGTCGTAGGTGCAACGACCGAAGAGATGCTCGCCAAAGGCTATAAGCCCGTAGGGGCCGATTTCCCGGTATTTCTCGACCCGAAAAACGGCGATGAGTACGCCCTCGCCCGCACCGAACGCAAGAGTGGCCGAGGCTACGGTGGTTTTGTGTTTCACGCGAGCCCCGATGTCACGCTGGAGGAAGACCTGATTCGTCGCGACCTGACCATCAATGCCATGGCAGAAGACGATGACGGCACCCTGACCGACCCTTATCACGGCCAACGCGATCTTGAAGCGCGCATTTTGCGTCATGTTTCCCCCGCGTTCGCCGAAGATCCTCTGCGAGTACTGCGCGTCGCCCGCTTTGCCGCACGTTATGCACACCTGGGTTTCAAGGTCGCACCCGAGACGCTGGAATTGATGCGCCAGCTCAGTGAGTCCGGCGAACTGGAGGCCCTTACCCCCGAGCGCAGCTGGAAGGAAATCTCCCGCGCACTGATGGAGGATCAGCCACAGGTTTTCATCCAGATGCTACGCGACTGCGATGCGCTGAAAACCCTGATACCGGAGGTAGATGCCCTGTTCGGCGTACCGCAACCCGAAGCCCATCACCCGGAAATAGATACTGGCGTACACACCTTGAGCGTGCTGGAACAAGCTGCATTGTACAAACAGCCGCTGACCGTACGCTGGGCCTGCCTGCTGCACGATTTGGGCAAGGGCCTGACGCCTGTGGATAAGTTGCCGCAGCATATTGCCCATGAGCACCGTGGCTTGAAGCTGATCAAGGCGGTGAACGAACGCTTCAAGGTACCGAGGGATTGCCAGGAATTGGCCTTGCTGGTGGGGCAATATCATACCCATGGGCATCGAGCGCTGGAGCTGAAAGCCTCGACTTTGCTGGAGTTGCTGCAAAGCTTTGACGTGTACCGCCGGCCGCAACGCTTCGAAGAATTTGTGATGGCCTGCGAAATGGATGCCCGGGGCCGCAAGGGTCTTGAGCAGCGCAGTTATCCACAGGCGGATTATTTGCGCGGCGCGGCGAAGGCTGCACGCGAAGTACCGGTCGCACCACTGCTGGAAAAAGGTTTCAAAGGCCCCGAGCTGGGAGAAGCGCTCAAGCGCGAACGGCTGAACGCGCTGAAAGCCTACAAGGAACAGCCTTCACCGAAATAACGGCCTTTGTGGCGAAGGAGCTTGCTCCCGCTGGAGTGCGAAGCGCTCCCAAAATAGTGGGGCTGCTGCGCAGCCCAACGGGAGCAAGCTCCCTCGCCACGGCAAGCTCGGCTTCTACAGGAGGGTGTCCGGTGTAAGTTGCTGGCCTTGCCACTCAAAGCCGACAGGCGCCAGCACCTGATCGATCTGCGCATCGCGCCACAGCTCGGCCATTGTCTTGCCAGCCTCAGGGTGAACACGGTCCGGCGCCATCATCGACAGCGGCCACAATACAAAGGCATTTTTCAGAATTTCGGCTCGCGGCAGGATCAATCCATCAAAATCCCCCACCAAGTCGCCATACAACAGCACATCGATATCCAGCGGTAACCCTTTGCGGTCAGGTGCATACCGGCCATTATCGGCCTCGATGAGTTTGAGTCGACGGTCCAGCTCCATCAACGGCAGGTCGGTATAGGCCGACACCACCAGGTTGAAAAACGGCCCGCTCTTGATACCCACCGGCTGGCTCTCGAACACCGCCGAGCAGCGCATCTGCGTCAGGAACCCTGCCAGCGCATCCAGGCCGGCACATAGACGGCTCTCGCGCTCGATGTTGCTGCCAAGCCCGAGGTAAACCTGAGTCAACGACATCCGCGCTCGATCTCCACGCCCACGCCCTTGGCAGCGGGCACCGCGCCTGGCTTGGTCAACTTGAGGTGCAACCAGGGAATCTGGAATTCGCTCATCAGCACTTCGGCCAGGCGCTCGGCAAAGGTTTCCACCAACTGATACTGGGAATGCTCGGCAAAGGCCTGGATACGCGCGGATACACTGGCGTAGTCCAGCGCCAGGGTCAGGTCATCACCCGCGGCGGCCGGGCGATTATCCCAAGCAAAGCTCAGGTCCAGGCGCAGGCATTGACGGATGCCGCGCTCCCAGTCGTAGGCCCCGATCACGGTGTCCACTTCCAGGCCTTCGATAAACACTCTGTCCAAGCACTCTTCTCCGCAGCACGACAAGGGCGCGATGCCCCGTTAGAATCAGGGCGTCCTCGCCCGGAATAGTTAGCATGTTTTGGTCACTGGCGATTTTCGCCTACCTGCTCGGCTCGCTGTCCTTCGCCATTTTGCTCAGCCGCCTGACGGGAAATCCCGACCCGCGAATGAGTGGCTCAGGCAATGCCGGCGCCACCAATATGTTGCGCCTGGCCGGCAAGAAACTTGCCGTCCTGACCCTGCTGGGCGACGTTTGCAAGGGCCTTCTGCCCGTGCTGATCGCCAGTCTCGCCGGCCTTACTTTGCAACAGCAGGCCTGGGTGGGCATATGCGCCGTCCTCGGTCACCTGTTCCCATTGTACTTCCGCTTTCGCGGTGGCAAGGGTGTCGCCACCGCGGCCGGGATGCTGCTGGGCATCTACCCACCGGCAGCATTGCTGGCCATGCTCGCCTGGCTGCTGACGTTCTACCTGACCCGTACCAGCTCGTTGGCCGCGCTGATTGCCACGCCGCTTACCCTGCCGCTGTTGGCCTGGCAGGCACCGCAGGCGTTACTGCCGATGAGCGTGCTGACACTGCTGATCGTCTGGCGCCACCGCGGCAATCTACGCGACCTGTTTGCCGGGCGCGAACGGCATTTTTAAATACGCCGGGCGAAACCGGTTCACGTAAGCCCTACAGCGGCGGCAACTGCTCCATCGGCCAGCGCGCCTGCACGCTGATCGCCAGGCTTTCATGCTGCCCGGCCTGCAAGCGCTGGCAGCCGGCGTAGGCAATCATCGCGCCGTTGTCAGTGCAGAATTCCGGGCGGGCGTAGAACACATGGCCTTGCATGTCGCCGAGCATTTTTTCAAGCGAACTGCGCAACGCCTTATTGGCGCTGACGCCGCCTGCGATCACTAGCCGCTTCATACCTGCCTGCTTGAGGGCGCGCTTGCACTTGATGGTCAAAGTCTCTACCACGGCCTGCTGGAACGCCAGTGCGATGTCGCAACGGGCTTGCTGACCGTCGTCCCCGGCGCTGACGCTCTGCTGCCAGGTATTCAGCGCGGACGTTTTCAAACCGCTGAAACTGAACATCAGCCCCGGCCGATCACACATCGGACGCGGGAAAACGTAGCGCCCGGCGACGCCTTTCTCGGCCAGACGGGCGATTTCCGGACCACCAGGATAGTTAAGCCCCATCATCTTCGCGGTTTTGTCGAACGCTTCACCGGCGGCATCATCCAGGGACTCGCCCAACAGCGTGTATTGGCCGATTCCATCGACCTGAACCAACTGCGTATGACCACCCGACACCAACAAAGCGACGAACGGGAACTCTGGAGGTGTTTTTTCCAACATCGGCGCCAGCAAATGGCCTTCCATGTGGTGCACGCCAAGGGCGGGAATACCCCAGGCAAAGGCCAGCGCCTGGGCGCAAGAAGCCCCAACCAGAAGGGCTCCGACCAATCCGGGGCCTGCCGTGTAGGCGATGGCGTCGATCTCGGTCGGCACACAGCCGGCCTCATCCAGCACCTGGCGAATCAACGGCAGCATGCGTTTGACATGATCACGGCTGGCCAGCTCCGGAACCACGCCGCCATAGGCGCGGTGCAGGTCGATCTGACTGAACAGTGCATCGGCCAAAAGCCCGCGTTCACTGTCGTATAGTGCGACTCCGGTTTCGTCGCAGGAGGTTTCAAGTCCCAGTACTAGCATGGGTTTGCGCCTTGTAGAGGCTGAATTCGAAGGCGCGCATAATAGTCGCCACTCCCCCTCCCGACTAGCGGTTTTCGATCAGAGGCTTTGCATTCCGGCCAATGAGGGGTTAACATCCGCAACCCTTAAAAACCGACGACCTCAGCCGCGAATTTTTTGCGACGAGAACGTTGATTCCCGGTAATGAAAGAAGGTAGCTCTGGATGCCAGCCGTCAAAGTAAAAGAGAACGAACCCTTCGACGTAGCTCTGCGTCGTTTCAAGCGCTCCTGCGAAAAAGCCGGTGTTCTGGCTGAAGTTCGTAGCCGCGAATTTTATGAGAAGCCAACTTCTGAGCGTAAGCGTAAAGCAGCAGCCGCTGTTAAGCGTCACGCCAAGAAAGTTCAGCGCGAACAGCGCCGCGCCGTTCGTCTGTACTAATACACAGACGTTCGTAGCAAGCTTCTGCCAAGCCCGGCCCTCAGCCGGGCTGTTGGCATTTGCGGATATCGCTTGATGCTTCACAGTCGACGCCGCACATGCGACCGAGACACTGCTTCACACGTCAGGGCTGGCTCTTTTGCCAGCGGTGCACGTCTCTTCTGACGAGCCTAACAAGGCTACTGACGAGCACACCTATTCTTCAAGCAGACGATCAACTGTATCGGCTGTGCCCATCGATGCGTTTCCGAGGCCCACCATTGGCCAAGACCGGACGCCCGGGCAACATTTCCATGCCGAACACTGATCAGAAACTACCCTCAGTGAATATTCGGCAGATACACTTCCTGAAGACCCATGCAGACGATGATGATCAAGCACTCCATACGTGCGCTTGAACACTTCACGGGCCCTCATTTACACGCAGTGATGACGAGAACGCCATGGCCGGGCTGATTCCCCAGAGCTTTATTGACGACCTTCTGAACCGCACCGACATCGTCGATGTTGTCAGCTCACGCGTACAGCTGAAAAAAGCCGGCAAAAACTACACCGCCTGCTGCCCGTTCCATAAAGAAAAAACGCCGTCATTCAGTGTCAGCCCCGACAAGCAGTTCTATTATTGCTTCGGTTGCGGCGCTGGCGGCAACGCCCTCGGCTTCCTGATGGACCACGACAACCTGGACTTTCCCCAGGCCGTCGAGGATCTGGCAAAAGCCGCGGGCATGGAAATCCCCCGGGAAGAAAGTGGCCGCCCGCACAAACCCCGGCAACCTACCGATTCGCCGCTGTATCCGCTGCTGACCGCGGCCGCCGACTTCTATCGCCAGGCGCTTAAAAGCCATCCGCAGCGCAAGGCCGCCGTTGACTACCTCAAGGGCCGCGGCCTCACCGGTGAAATCGCCCGCGACTTCGGCCTCGGTTTCGCGCCGCCCGGCTGGGACAACCTGTACAAACACCTGAGCAGCGACACCCTGCAGCAAAAGGCCATGATCGATGCCGGCCTGCTGATAGAAAACGCCGAGACCGGCAAGCGTTATGACCGTTTCCGCGACCGCGTGATGTTTCCGATCCGCGACAGCCGTGGCCGCATCATCGCCTTCGGTGGCCGCGTACTCGGGGACGACAAGCCCAAGTACCTGAACTCCCCGGAAACCCCGGTGTTCCACAAGGGCCAGGAACTCTACGGCCTGTTCGAAGCGCGCAAGAACAACCGCAACCTCGACGAAATCATCGTGGTTGAAGGCTATATGGACGTGATCGCCCTGGCCCAGCAAGGTCTGCGCAACGCCGTGGCAACCCTGGGCACCGCCACCAGCGAAGAGCATTTGAAGCGCCTGTTCCGCGTTGTGCCCAGCGTGCTGTTCTGCTTTGACGGCGACCAGGCCGGCCGTAACGCCGCCTGGCGTGCGCTTGAGGCCACACTGTCAAGCCTGCAGGACGGGCGCCGCGCACGCTTCCTGTTCCTGCCCGAAGGCGAAGACCCGGATACCCTGGTCCGTTCGGAGGGTACCGACGCGTTCCGTGCGCGCATCAATCAACATGCGCAGCCGCTGGCGGATTATTTTTTCCAGCAATTGACCGAAGAAGCCGACCCGCGCTCGCTCGAAGGCAAGGCTCATATGGCCACCCTCGCTGCGCCATTGATCGACAAGGTGCCAGGCGCCAATTTGCGCACGCTGATGCGCCAGCGCCTGCTGGAAATTACCGGTTTGAGTGGCGAAGCCGTGAGCCAGCTGGTGCATAGCGCACCGCAAGATGCGCCGCCAGCCTACGATCCAGGCATGGATTACGACGCCATGCCGGACTATGCCGACTTTCACCAGCCTCAGGAGGCCTTTGCCCCCCAACAGGAGTGGACGCCGAAAAAGCCCGGGGCCGGCAGCAAGAAATGGGACAAGAAACCCTGGAGCAAAAACGGCAAGCGCGGTGATCGCGATGAAGCCTACGCTCCACGCACACCCGTAGCAGTGGAAGCCCCGACGCTTATTGCGCTGCGTACGCTGATTCATCACCCACAACTGGCCGGCAAGGTTGAAAGCGCCGACCACTTTGCCAACGAAAGCAACACCTACGCCCAGGTGCTGATTGCCCTGATCGAGGCGGTGCAGAAAAATCCCAAGCTAAACTCAATCCAGCTGATGGCTCGCTGGCACGGCACGGAACAAGGCCGTTTATTGAAAGCATTGGCGGAAAAGGAGTGGCTAATTGACGGCGACAACCTTGAACAACAGTTTTTAGACACCATTAATAGGTTATCTGCGGGTCAACACACTCAGACCCTCGATGAGCTCATTAAGAGAGCAAGGCAGCCGGGATTGTCGGCTGAAGAGCAGATTCAGATAGCAAAACAGATGCGCGACCTCTTAAAACAGAATGTTTACGCATCAAACCCGACCTCAGCTGGCGTGTGAGGTCATAGCTCGGGTATAATCCTCGGCTTGTTTTTTGCCCGCCAAGACCTTCAGTGGATAGGGTGTTATGTCCGGAAAAGCGCAACAGCAGTCTCGTATCAAAGAGTTGATCACACTTGGTCGTGAGCAGGGTTACCTGACTTACGCGGAGGTCAACGACCACCTGCCTGAGGATATTTCAGATCCAGAGCAGGTGGAAGACATCATCCGCATGATTAACGACATGGGGATCAACGTATTCGAAGTCGCGCCAGATAAGGATTCCCTTATGCTGGCCGACGCTGATACCGACGAGGCCGCCGCTGAGGAAGCTGCTGCCGCGCTGGCTGCAGTAGAGACCGATATCGGCCGCACGACGGACCCGGTGCGCATGTATATGCGTGAAATGGGTACTGTCGAGCTGCTGACACGCGAAGGCGAAATCGAAATCGCCAAGCGTATCGAAGAGGGCATCCGTGAAGTGATGGGCGCAATTGCGCACTTCCCAGGCACGGTTGACCACATTCTCTCCGAGTACACCCGCGTCACCACCGAAGGTGGCCGCCTGTCCGACGTCTTGAGCGGTTACATCGACCCGGACGACGGCATTGCGCCGCCTGCCGCCGAAGTACCGCCGCCTGTCGACGCCAAAGCCGCGAAAGCGGATGATGACGCCGAAGACGACGACGCCGAAGCCAGCAGCGACGACGAAGATGAAGTCGAAAGCGGCCCGGACCCAATCGTCGCGGCCCAGCGTTTCGGTGCGGTTTCCGATCAAATGGAAATCACCCGCAAGGCCCTGAAGAAGCATGGTCGCTCCAACAAGCAGGCAATTGCCGAGCTGGTGGCGCTGGCTGAGCTGTTCATGCCGATCAAGCTGGTGCCCAAGCAATTCGAAGGTTTGGTCGAGCGCGTTCGTAGCGCCCTTGAGCGTCTGCGTGCACAAGAGCGTGCAATCATGCAGCTGTGCGTGCGTGATGCCCGTATGCCGCGTACCGACTTCCTGCGCCAGTTCCCGGGCAACGAAGTTGACGAAAGCTGGACCGACGCACTGGCCAAGGGCAAGGCGAAATACGCCGAAGCCATCGGCCGCCTGCAGCCCGATATCATCCGCTGCCAGCAGAAGCTGACTGCGCTTGAGACCGAAACCGGTCTGACGATTGCTGAAATCAAGGACATCAACCGTCGCATGTCGATCGGTGAGGCCAAGGCCCGCCGCGCGAAAAAAGAGATGGTTGAAGCGAACTTGCGTCTGGTGATCTCGATCGCCAAGAAGTACACCAACCGTGGCCTGCAGTTCCTGGATCTGATCCAGGAAGGCAACATCGGCTTGATGAAAGCGGTAGACAAGTTCGAATACCGTCGCGGCTACAAGTTCTCGACTTATGCAACCTGGTGGATTCGTCAGGCGATCACTCGCTCGATCGCCGACCAGGCCCGCACCATCCGTATTCCGGTGCACATGATCGAGACCATCAACAAGCTCAACCGTATTTCCCGGCAGATGTTGCAGGAAATGGGTCGCGAACCGACCCCGGAAGAGCTGGGCGAACGCATGGAAATGCCTGAGGATAAAATCCGCAAGGTATTGAAGATCGCTAAAGAGCCGATCTCCATGGAAACGCCGATTGGTGATGACGAAGACTCCCATCTGGGTGACTTCATCGAAGACTCGACCATGCAGTCGCCAATCGATGTCGCCACCGTTGAGAGCCTGAAAGAAGCGACTCGTGACGTACTGTCCGGCCTCACCGCCCGTGAAGCCAAGGTACTGCGCATGCGTTTCGGCATCGACATGAACACCGACCACACCCTTGAGGAAGTCGGTAAGCAATTTGACGTGACCCGCGAGCGGATCCGTCAGATCGAAGCCAAGGCACTGCGCAAGTTGCGCCACCCGACGCGAAGCGAGCATCTGCGCTCCTTCCTCGACGAGTGATACCAGAACCCCCGGCCCAGGCCGGGGGGTTTGTTTTGCACAGATAAAATTCCCCGCAACACCCCTCCCCTGAAATGCCCGTCTACACTCGAACTATTCCCCGTGCCATAACGAGACCGTTATGCCCAGATTGCCGACCGTGTTGCTACTGTCGCTGCTGACCTGGACCGCAACGGCTGGCGCGTTGACTCTCACGGAGGATGAGCGTAGCTGGTTGGCGGACCATCAGGAGCTTCGCCTTGGGGTGGACGCGTCCTGGCCCCCCTTTGAATACCGTGATGAGAATGGTCGTTACCAGGGCCTGGCTGCCGACTATGTACGCCTGATCCAGGACCGACTGGGTGTCAGGATCAAGCTGATCGAACCGGCAAACTGGACCGCTGTACTTGAACAAGCCCGGAGCAACCAGCTCGACTTGCTACCCGGCATCATGTCCACTCCGGAGCGCCAAAGCTACCTGGCCTTTACACGCCCCTACCTCGACTTTCCCATTGTCATCCTTGCCCATGAAGGCGGCGCGAAACCACGCAACCTAAAGGGTTTGTACGGGCTGAAAATTGCCGTGGTGGAAAACTATGCGCCCCATGAATTGCTGCGCACTCACCACCCGGACCTGAATCTGGTGGCGATGCCCAACGTCAGTTCTACGCTGCAAGCCCTGGCCACCGATGAAGTGGATGCCGTCGTCGGCGACTTGGCGTCCAGCGTCTGGAGCCTGCGCCAACTCAAGCTCGATGGCTTGTACGTCAGTGGCGAAACGCCCTATCGCTACCAATTGGCAATGGGCGTCCCGCAGGAACAGAAAATGCTGGTGGGCATCCTGGACAAAGTCCTCGCCGACCTTAGCTCAGCCGAAACCGATGCGATCCAGCAACATTGGGTCGGCAGCTTCACCGATCACCGCACCTTCTGGGTCGACCTGCTGACGTACGGCCTGCCCGCTGTATTGTTGCTCAGTACCGTGCTGGCGGTGGTCATTCGGATCAATCGCCGGCTCAGTTCGGAAATCTCCCGCAGGGTGGCCCTCGAACAAGAACTGCGCAGCAGCGAATACCACTATCGCGGCCTGGTAGAGAGCTTGTCCGCCATCGCCTGGGAAGCGAGCATCAGCGATTTCACCTACAGCTATGTATCGCCCCATGCCGAAGATTTGCTCGGCTATCCGCGCGCCCACTGGCTGATTCCGGGCTTCTGGCGCAACATCATTCACCCGGCCGACCTCACGCGCACCGAAGCGTATTGCTACCGGGAAACCCGTGCCAATCGTGATCACAGCGTCGATTACCGGGTCATCACGGCGGACGGCCGTTGCTTGTGGGTGCGCGATATTGTCAGCCTGATTGAACACGGACATGAGCCAGTGCTGCGCGGCCTGATGATCGATATCAGCGAAGCCAAGCGCACGGAGGAAGCCCTGCAACTGTCCGAGCAGAAGTTTGCGTCGGTGTTCCAGCAATGCCCCGACATTCTGGTGATCGCCAGGCTATCCGATGGCTGCCTGCTGGAGGTCAACAAGGCATTCGAGGACCAGATTGGCCTGACCGCCGACGAGGTTGTGGGCAAAGCCGCCTCAGATCTGAATATATGGCGCATTCAGGGCGTCGGGCCGGATTTGCTGCAGCGGGTACAGACCACCAGTATCCGCAACCTGGAAATGTCCTTTCTGCGCAGCAACGGCCAAGCGTTTACGGGGCTGATCTCAGCTGAGCCTTTCCAACTCGACACCACCGAAGCTCTGGTGGTGGTGGTGCGCGATATCACCCAGCTCAAGGAAACCCAACAGCAGCTGCAAACCTCCGAAGAGAAATTCGCCAAGGCGTTCCATGCGTCCCCCGACGGCTTGCTGCTGAGTCGCCAAAGGGATGGCCTATTGATTGAGGTGAACGAAGGTTTCAGCCATCTGACCGGCTTCACCAGCGCCTCTTCCCTCGACCAATCAACCCTGGACCTGGGTATCTGGGTCGATCTCAACGAACGCAAGCACATGCTGGAGTTGATGCAGCGCGACGGCTTCGTGCGTGATTTCATCTGCCATATCCGTCGCGCCGACGGCCAGCTTCGCCTCTGCGAAGTCTCCAGTCGCCCGCTGCCCATCGGTGACGAAGACTGCATGCTGACCATCGCCCGGGACATCACCGAACGCCAGCAGATGCAGGAAAAACTGCAACAGGCCGCCACGGTATTCGAGAGCACCGCTGAAGGCGTTTTGATCACCGACACACGACAGAACATCAGTGCCGTCAATCGCGCCTTCAGTGAGATCACCGGCTACAGCGAAATCGAAGCACTCGGCCATACCCCGCGCCTGCTCGCCTCGGGCCTGCATGACAGCGCATTCTATGCGGCGATGTGGCACCAATTGACGGCCCATGGACACTGGCAGGGAGAGATTTCCAACCGCCGCAAGAACGGCGAGGTGTACCCAAGCTGGCTGACCATCAGCGCCGTGCGTAACCGCGACCAATTGATCACGCACTTCGTTGCCGTGTTTGCCGACATCTCCAGCCTCAAGCTGGCCCAGGCACGCCTGGACTATCAGGCCCACCACGACCCGCTGACCGGTCTGCCCAACCGCACCCTGTTTGAAAATCGACTGCAGGCCGCCCTTAACGGCCAGCAGGAAAGCGGCAGGCAAGGCGCGGTGTTGTTTCTTGACCTGGACCGTTTCAAACACATCAACGACAGCCTCGGCCACCCGGTCGGCGACCTGCTGCTCAAAGACATCGCCGTACGCCTCAAGCAGCAACTGCGCGACGTCGACACCGTTGCCCGCCTGGGCGGGGATGAATTCATCATCTTGCTGCCCGGCTTGCAGCAGGCCGGCGATGCCCAGTATCTGGCGAACAAACTGCTCGACTGCTTTACACCCCCATTCCAGGCCGGTGACCATGAGTTTTTTATCAGCGCCAGTATTGGCACCAGCCTTTACCCACAGGATGGCACCGACGTCGCCACTCTGGTCAAGAACGCCGATGCTGCGATGTATCGCTCCAAGGCCAAGGGCCGCAACCGTGTCGAAAGCTATACCCGCGACTTGACGGCCCAAGCCAATGAACGCGTAGCGCTGGAGCACGAGCTGCGCCGTGCCATCGAACGTGAAGAGCTGAGCCTCTATTACCAACCCAAGCGCAGCCTGTTGACCCAGGAGCTGATCGGCGCCGAAGCCCTGATCCGCTGGCATCACCCGACCTTGGGCGACGTCCCGCCCGAACACTTCATCGCCCTGGCCGAAGAGAACGGCACGATCCTGCAGATTGGCGACTGGGTGCTGGAACAAGCCTGTCGGCAGTTGCACGCCTGGCAAGAGGCTTTCGACGATTTCGGGCCACTGTCGGTCAACCTCGCAGGCGCGCAGCTGCGTCACCCCAACCTGTTGTCACGCATCGAACAACTGCTGCGCGATTACCGCCTTGAACCTGGCTGCCTGCAATTGGAGATCACCGAGAACTTCATCATGAGCCAGGCCGAAGAAGCCCTGGGGGTTCTGCATCAACTCAAACGCTTGGGCGTCCAGCTGGCGATCGATGATTTTGGCACTGGCTACTCGTCCCTCAGCTACCTCAAGCGCCTGCCCCTGGACTTCCTCAAGATCGACCAATCCTTCGTTCGAGGCCTGCCCGACGATCCCCACGACGTCGCCATCGTGCGCGCCATCATCGCGCTGGGCCACAGCATGCAATTCACCATCATTGCCGAAGGCGTGGAGACCCCCGCACAGCAAACATTCCTCGCCGCCGAAGGCTGTGAACAGATGCAAGGCTACATCGTCAGCCTGCCCCTGCCGCCGGAGCTTTTTGCCGCGAGCTTCCTTCGTACGAAGCTGGAGGATTTTTCGGATGGCACAGTGAACAAACCATCGTTATAATCCGCGACCTACTGAGGGCCTATAGCTCAGTTGGTTAGAGCAGGGGACTCATAATCCCTTGGTCGCAGGTTCGAGTCCTGCTGGGCCCACCAACTTGAAAGCCGCGCATTGCGCGGCTTTTGCGTGTCTGGTGTAACGGTTCTTTCGGCCGGACCCAGCCTGTACCATGCGTACTCATTGTCGTCCGCACCGGAGTCCCCCCCTTGCCCGCCCTAGACGAAATCGACCGCCAACTGATCGCCGCCCTGCAGCTCAATGCCCGCGAAAGCGTGGCCATGCTTGCCCGGCAACTGGGGATTGCGCGCACCACAGTCACGTCACGCCTGGCACGCCTGGAGAAAACCCAGGTGATCACCGGTTACGGCGTACGCTTGGGCCAGCGCGTCGCGGATGGGGGTTTGCAGGCTTATGTGGGGATTACCGTGCAACCACGCTCAGGCAAAGAGGTGCTGCGCAGGCTGAGTGCCATGGCGCAGGTGCAGCAGTTGTGTGCGGTCAGCGGCGAATTCGATTACGTGGCCTGGCTGCGCACCGATTCGCCGGAGCAACTGGACCAACTGCTCGATCAGATCGGCAGTGTCGACGGTGTGGAGAAAACCACCACCTCGATCATCCTCAGCAACAAATTGGATCGTGGACAGCCAATCTGATCGATAACTTCGTCACATTGACAAAAATCAGTGCAATCCGACGACACATTGCGTCTTATTAACGAGCGCTACGCTCCCTAAACTGGCTGCCATCTTTTCCTATACTCAACGGGCCATATCCCGCCGAGCCGTCAGTAAGGTCAGCCATGAGCATTCCGTCCAGCACTATCAGCAAGACCAATCGTCACCCAGCAGACGGCAAGAAACCCATCACCATTTTCGGCCCGGATTTCCCGTTCGCATTTGATGACTGGATCGAGCACCCCGCCGGGCTGGGCAGTATTCCCGCCGCCAACCATGGGGCCGAAGTGGCGATCGTGGGTGCCGGTATCGCTGGTTTGGTCGCGGCCTACGAGCTGATGAAGCTGGGGCTCAAGCCAGTGGTGTATGAAGCCTCGAAGATGGGTGGCCGCTTGCGCTCCCAGGCCTTCGAAGGCGCCGAAGGCATCATCGCCGAGCTGGGCGGGATGCGTTTCCCGGTGTCGTCGACGGCGTTCTACCATTACGTAGACAAGTTGGGGCTGGAAACCAAACCCTTTCCCAACCCGCTGACCCCGGCGTCCGGCAGCACTGTGATTGATCTGGAAGGCCAGACCCACTACGCACAAAAACTCTCCGATTTGCCTGCGCTGTTTCAGGAAGTGGCCGATGCCTGGGCCGATGCACTGGAAGCCGGCTCGCAGTTCGGCGATATCCAGCAGGCGATCCGCGACCGTGATGTACCGCGGCTCAAAGAACTGTGGAACAAGCTCGTGCCGCTGTGGGATGACCGTACCTTCTACGACTTCGTCGCAACCTCCAAGGCCTTTGCCAAGTTGTCGTTCCATCATCGCGAGGTGTTTGGCCAGGTCGGCTTCGGCACCGGCGGCTGGGACTCGGACTTCCCCAACTCCATGCTGGAAATCTTCCGCGTGGTGATGACCAACTGCGACGACCATCAACACCTGGTCGTTGGCGGCGTAGCGCAAGTGCCCATGGGCATCTGGCGTCATGTGCCGGAGCGCTGCGCCCATTGGCCGGCCGGCACCAGCCTCAGCTCGCTGCATAGAGGCGCACCACGGGCAGGGGTCAAACGCATTGCTCATGCGGCCGATGGCCGTTTCGCCGTCACTGACAACTACGGTGATACCCGCGAGTACGCCGCGGTGCTGACCACCTGCCAAAGCTGGCTGCTGACCACCCAGATTGAATGCGACGAAACCTTGTTCTCGCAAAAAATGTGGATGGCCCTGGACCGCACGCGCTACATGCAGTCGTCGAAAACCTTCGTGATGGTTGACCGCCCATTCTGGAAAGACAAAGACCCGCAAACCGGCCGCGACCTGATGAGCATGACCCTCACCGACCGCCTGACCCGCGGCACCTATCTGTTCGATAATGGCGACGACAAGCCGGGGGTGATTTGCCTTTCCTACTCGTGGATGAGCGACGCCCTGAAAATGCTTCCCCAGCCTATCGACAAGCGGGTGAAGCTGGCCCTGGACGCGTTGAACAAGATCTACCCCAACGTCGATATCAAGGCACGCATCATCGGCGACCCGATCACGGTTTCCTGGGAAGCCGACCCGCACTTCCTCGGGGCTTTCAAAGGTGCACTGCCCGGCCACTATCGCTACAACCAGCGGATGTACGCGCACTTCATGCAGAAAGACATGCCCGCCGAACAACGCGGGATTTTCATCGCCGGTGACGACGTATCGTGGACGCCCGCGTGGGTCGAAGGCGCCGTACAAACCTCGCTCAACGCGGTGTGGGGCATCATGACTCACTTCGGTGGCAGCACCCACCCAGAGAACCCGGGCCCCGGCGATGTGTTCGATGAAATCGGGCCAGTCGCCCTGGCCGAGTAAGGAGCTGAACATGCGTGTCGCCCTGTACCAATGCCCGCCGCTGCCGCTGGATGTGGCCGGTAATATCCAGCGCCTGCGCCAACTGGCGCAAGAGGCATCCGACGCCGATGTGCTGGTGCTGCCAGAGATGTTTCTCTCGGGCTATAACATCGGCGCCGAAGCTGTTGGCGCGTTGGCCGAGGCGCGGGATGGGGAGTCTGCCCAAGCCATTGCCGAGATCGCGCAAAACGCCGGGCTGGCCATTCTCTACGGCTATCCGGAGCGGGCTGACGATGGGCAGATCTACAACGCCGTCCAGTTGATCGACGCCGAGGGTCAGCGCCTGTGTAACTATCGCAAGACCCACCTGTTTGGCGATCTGGATCACGCCATGTTCAGCGCAGGCGACGATGATTTTCCGGTGGTAGAACTCAACGGCTGGAAGCTGGGGTTTCTGATTTGCTACGACCTGGAGTTTCCGGAGAATACCCGGCGTCTGGCCCTGGCCGGCGCCGAACTGATTCTGGTGCCCACCGCCAACATGGTGCCGTTCGATTTTGTCGCCGACGTCACCGTGCGTTCGCGGGCGTTTGAAAACCAGTGCTTTGTGGCCTATGCCAATTACTGCGGGCACGAAGGCGAGATTCATTACTGTGGACAAAGCAGCATTGCCGCACCGGATGGCCAACGTATCGCCCAGGCCGGCCTGGACGAAGCCTTGATCGTCGGCACCCTGGATCGCCAGTCAATCCTCAGCGCACGCGCCGCCAACCACTACCTGCAAGACCGACGCCCCGAACTCTACGGCGCGCTGCACAAGCCCTGACCCCACGGGTTTGCTAGCATAGGCACTTCTCACGCCTCGGAAGTGCCCATGCCTGCGCCGGTTCACCCTCACCCCGTTCATCTGACCCTGGCCAATGGCCTGCGAGTATCCCTGCGCCATGCGCCGCGCTTGAAGCGCTGCGCCGCCGTTCTGCGCGTGGCTGCCGGCAGTCACGATGTGCCATTGGCCTGGCCGGGGCTGGCACACTTTCTTGAGCATTTGCTGTTTCTCGGTACCGAGCGTTTTCCGGCCGGGGAAGGATTGATGGCCTACGTGCAGCGCCTCGGTGGGCAGGTCAATGCCAGTACCCGCGAGCGAATCACCGAGTATTTCTTTGAGCTGCCGGTGTCGGCCTTCGCTGACGGGCTGGCGCGGTTGGCAGACATGGTGACTCATCCACGCCTGACGCTCGACGATCAACGACGTGAACGCGAAGTGCTGCACGCGGAGTTCGTGGCCTGGTCCGAGGACGCCAGGGCACAACACCAAGTTGCGTTGTTGCAAGGTTTAGCGGCCGATCACCCGCTGCGAGGATTCCATGCCGGCAACCGCGACAGCCTGACGGTGGAAAGCGACGATTTTCAGCAAGCCTTGCGCGAATTCCATAGGCATTTCTATCAAAGCGGGCAGATGACCTTGAGCCTCGCCGGTCCGCAATCGCTGGCAGATTTGCAAACCCTTGCCCAGCAGTTCGGTGACGAACTGATTGCCGGCCCCCTGCACCCGCAAACCGCACCACCACCCCTGATGCACGGCCAGGCACGCAGCTATCAACACACCGCCAGCCAGCACCTGCATCAGGTCATCATCTGTAACGCCCCCCGCCAAGCACTGGAGTTTCTCTGCACCTGGCTCAACGCTTCGGCGTCGGGCGGGTTGTTGGCCGAACTGAAAGCTAGCCAACTGGCCAGCGCGCTGCATGCGTCAGTGCTGTACCACTACGCGGACCAGGCGGTGCTGGATATCGACGTTACCCTCGATAGCGACCACCAACCGGCGACGCAGATCGAAGCCTTGTTGTATGACTGGCTGAGCTTTTTCGCACACAGCGACTGGAATCCATTACGTGAAGAGCTTGCCTTGCTCAATGCGCGTCAACAGCAGGTTCAAGGCGCCCTGACATTGGCTCGCGACGACAGCAAAGACCTGTCGGATCAAGGCATTGCAGCCCTCAAGGCCATGCTTGCATCGCTGCATCTGCCCGCGTCTGAACACAGTTGGCAACTCCCACCGGGCAACCCCTTTCTTCGTCCGCCGGCCAAGGAAGAACGCGCCGGTTTGATCCGCGGCCAAACCAGCGCCCATCGGGGCTTGCGTACCTTTGCCCAGGATCGCTTACGGGGCCGGAGGGAGTTATCGGCGCTGACCTTCAGCAACGCACTGGCGGATGACACCGACGAAGGCGCGCTGTACCTGCATTGGCGGTTTGACGCTGCCGTACCCGCCGGATTGGAAAGCCTGTTGCAGCCGTTGCGCGAGCAAGCCCGTCAAGCGGGTGTCGAGTTGTCTTGCGAAACCATTGGCAACGATTGGCGGGTGAACATGCACGGCCTTCACGAACCGATGCCGGCCGTGCTCGAAGCGTTGGCGCGCAGCCTGAGCAGCTCGGATGCACATCTGTCATCACCGACGCCCCCGCCGATGATCGCCATTCGCGAACTTCTCAAGGCGTTGCCAGCTTGCTGCGTCGGTGTTTCAGCCGACTCCTCGGAGACACCAGCGTCGTGGTCCACTGCTCACTGGCAGGGGCTGGGTGCGGGTTTGCCTGCGGCCTGTGAAGCGGCGATCAAAATCGCCGCCGCCCGCTTGCCAGGGCAGCCGGCCAACATTCAATGCACACCTGAAGTTCTCAACGGGCAGCGGATCTGGCACCCGGTGAACACCGCATCCAGCGACGCTGCGCTGCTGCTTTTTTGTCCAGTGCCGAGCCAATCTCTCGTCGATGAGGCCAACTGGCGGCTGCTCGGGCATATGCTCCAGGGCCCGTTCTACCAACGTTTGAGAGTTGAGCTGCAAATCGGCTACGCCGTGTTCAGCGGCATCCGACAAGTCAACGGGCAAACCGGCCTGTTGTTTGGCGTGCAATCGCCCAGCCTGTCACTGGGCAGGATCGCCGAACACCTGCAAGCCTTCCTGCAACAACTGCCGTCTTTGATCGAACGCAGCGCAGACGTGGGCAATCAGCCTCTTGCGCAGCAATTCACGGCGCAGGCACTCCCCGTCAGCCAAGCCGCCGATTTGCTTTGGCACGCGCAGTTGGCGGGTCATTCGTCGAGTTACCTGGATCAACTTCAACACCTGATCCAAAGCCGCACACGCGAGGACTTGCAGCACGCAGCCCAACAACTCCTTGAAGCAGCAGGCGGCTGGCGTTGCGTGGCTAACGGCCCGCGTATCAGCGATGACTGGCAAGCGGCACAATGATCGTTGCCAACCCTGCAACAGGCTTTTTCCATCGAGACAGCGCTAACTTGAAAAGAATTGCGTAACATTGCGCAGCAATATCTGAACATCTCCAGTGGGAGGTGGACTATATGTATTACTTGGTAGTGAACGTCCCATCCCTTGATAGGAGTAAGAATATGACCTGGTCCAAACCTGCTTACACTGATCTGCGTATTGGTTTCGAAGTCACCATGTACTTCGCCAGCCGTTGATTGGCTGAGTAATACAACGCCTCGGTTCGCCCGGGGCGTTTTTGTTTTAAGCTGCGCTTGATGGAGAGATCATGTTTGTCCAGATTCTAGGTTCCGCCGCCGGCGGTGGCTTCCCGCAGTGGAACTGCAACTGCGTGAACTGCGCAGGCTTTCGTGATGGCAGCCTGCGGGCCCAGGCGCGCACCCAGTCGTCCATCGCGATCTCCGACGACGGTGTGAATTGGGTACTGTGCAACGCGTCGCCGGATATCCGCGCGCAACTCCAGGGCTTTGCGCCCATGCAACCCGGGCGCGCCCTGCGCGATACCGGTATCAGCGCAATCATCCTGATGGACAGCCAGATCGACCACACCACTGGCCTGTTGAGCCTGCGGGAAGGCTGCCCGCATCAGGTATGGTGCACCGACATGGTCCATGAAGACCTGAGCACCGGGTTCCCGTTGTTCACCATGCTGACCCACTGGAACGGCGGCCTGGCCTGGAACCGCATCGAACTGGACGCCAGCTTCACCATCCCGGCCTGCCCCAACCTGCGTTTCACCCCACTGCCGTTGCGCAGCGCAGCGCCGCCCTACTCGCCGCACCGCTTCGACCCGCACCCTGGTGACAACATCGGCCTGATCGTCGAAGACCTGCGCACCGGCGGTAAACTGTTCTACGCCCCGGGCCTGGGCAAGGTCGACGCGCCGCTGCTGGATATCATGGGCGGCAGCGATTGCCTTTTGATAGACGGCACGATGTGGGATGACGATGAAATGCAGCGCCGTGGCGTCGGCACCCGCACCGGTCGCGAGATGGGCCACCTGGCGCAGAACGGCCCGGGCGGTATGCTCGAAGTGCTGGAGCAGTTGCCCAAGCAGCGCAAGGTGCTTATCCACATCAACAATACCAATCCGATCCTCGATGAAGATTCCCCCGAGCGAGCCGAGTTGGTGCGGCGCAATGTCGAAGTGGCGTACGACGGCATGAGCATTGAATTGTAGGAGCCACTGAAATGACTGACACACCGCTGACGACCGCCGAGTTCGAAGCAGCCTTGCGGGCCAAGGGCGCCTTCTACCATATCCATCACCCCTACCATGTGGCGATGTATGAAGGCCGCGCTACCCGCGAGCAGATCCAGGGCTGGGTCGCCAATCGCTTCTATTACCAGGTGAACATCCCCCTGAAAGACGCCGCGATCCTGGCCAACTGCCCGGACCGTGAGATCCGCCGCGAGTGGATCCAGCGTTTGCTCGACCACGACGGCGCACCGGGGGAAGACGGCGGTATCGAAGCCTGGCTGCGCCTGGGCCAGGCTGTTGGCCTCGACCCGGACCAGCTGCGCTCCCAGGAACTGGTGCTGCCCGGCGTACGCTTCGCGGTGGACGCCTACGTCAACTTCGCCCGCCGCGCCAGTTGGCAGGAAGCTGCCAGCAGCTCGCTGACCGAGCTGTTCGCGCCGCAGATCCACCAATCGCGCCTCGACAGCTGGCCGCAGCACTACCCGTGGATCGACCCGGCCGGCTACGAATACTTCCGCACCCGCCTGGGCCAGGCTCGTCGCGATGTGGAACATGGTTTGGCGATCACCTTGCAGCACTACACCACCCGCGAGGGGCAGGAGCGCATGCTGGAAATTCTCCAGTTCAAACTGGATATTCTATGGAGCATGCTCGATGCAATGAGCATGGCCTACGAACTCAAACGCCCGCCCTATCACAGCGTGACCGAGCAGCGGGTGTGGCATAAAGGGATCACCCTATGAGCTTTGATCGCAGCAAAATACCGACCTGGCGCCAGGGCTACCGTTTCCAGTATGAGCCTGCGCAAAAAGGCCATGTGTTGCTCTACCCGGAAGGCATGATCAAGCTCAACGACAGCGCCGCGTTGATCGGCGGTTTGATCGACGGCGAGCGCGACGTGGCAGCCATCATCGCCGAGCTGGACCAACAATTCCCCGGCGTACCGGAGCTCGGTGAAGACATCGAGCAATTCATGGAGGTCGCCCGTGCTGAGCACTGGATCACCCTTGCCTGAAAAACCCGCCATCGGCTTGCCGCTGTGGCTACTCGCCGAGTTGACCTATCGCTGCCCGCTGCAGTGCCCGTACTGTTCCAACCCGCTGGATTTCGCCGAGCAGGGCAAAGAGCTGAGCACCGAGCAATGGATCAAGGTGTTTCGCGAAGCCCGCGAGATGGGTGCCGCACAGCTGGGGTTTTCCGGGGGTGAACCACTGGTGCGACAGGACTTGGCCGAACTGATCGCCGAGGCCCGCAAGCTGGGCTTCTATACCAACCTGATCACCTCCGGTATCGGCCTGACCGAGCAGAAAATCAGCGACTTCAAAAAAGCCGGGCTGGATCATATCCAGATCAGTTTCCAGGCCAGCGACGAACAGGTGAACAACCTGCTGGCCGGCTCGAAAAAAGCCTTCGCGCAAAAGCTGGAAATGGCCCGTGCGGTCAAGGCACACGGCTACCCGATGGTGCTGAACTTCGTCACCCATCGGCACAATATCGACAAGATCGACCGCATCATCGAGCTGTGTATCGCGCTGGAAGCGGATTTTGTCGAACTCGCCACCTGCCAGTTCTACGGCTGGGCGCAGCTTAATCGTGTGGGCTTGTTGCCGACCCGAGACCAGTTGGTGCGCGCCGAACGCATAACCAACGAATACCGCGCCAAACTGGAAGCCGAGGGTCATCCATGCAAGCTGATCTTCGTGACACCGGATTATTATGAAGAGCGTCCTAAAGCCTGCATGAACGGCTGGGGCAGCATATTTCTGACGGTGACACCGGACGGCACCGCCCTGCCCTGTCACGGCGCGAGGCAGATGCCGGTGCAGTTTCCCAATGTGCGCGACCACAGCATGCAGCACATCTGGTACGACTCGTTTGGTTTCAATCGCTTTCGCGGCTACGACTGGATGCCCGAGCCCTGCCGCTCATGCGATGAAAAGGAAAAGGATTTCGGCGGCTGCCGTTGCCAGGCGTTCATGCTCACCGGTGACGCCAGCAATGCCGACCCTGTATGCAGTAAGTCCGAGCAGCACGGCATCATCCTGCAGGCACGGGAAGAAGCCGAACATGCCACCCAGACCATCGAGCAACTGGCCTTTCGCAATGAGCGCAACTCACGGCTCATTGCAAAAGGCTGAGGGCTTCAACGCTTGGCGATGATGTACACCGCGTGGATGATGCCAGGGAAGTAACCGCACAGGGTCAGCAGGATATTCAGCCAGAATGCACCGCCGAAGCCTACTTGCAGGAACACACCCAGTGGCGGCAGCAGAATAGCGATGATGATACGAATAATGTCCATGGGTCAGCTCCAGAAAATCGGCTCGTGTGAGCCGTGTAGCTAATCGACATTGGCGGCTCGTGAGGGTTCAGTGGATTCTGGCATCGGGCCATCTCACGCCAGAATCTGCAGACCATGCTTCTTCACGACGCTCAACAACTTGAGTGCCATGCCGCTGGGCCGTTTCTCGCCCGACTCCCATTTTTTGACCGTGGAAGCACTGGTGTTCAGGTAGCGGGCAAATACAGGTTGGCTGACATGGCTGCTTTCACGCAGTTGCTTGATCTGTTCGGCAGGGATTTGGTCCGGCATGGCAGATAAGCATGCTTCATCATATTCTCGAAGCGTGGTTTTGCTGATGGCGCCGATGGCATGAAGCGCTTCGGCAGACTGATGAATGGACTCAAGCGCCTCACTTTTATACTTCTTGGTCATGATGTATCTCCACAAACTCCCTGAGATCCAGCATGCGCTGAATCTGTGCTTCGTTTAACCCTTCATAAGTTTTGGCAAGTGTTCGAAACCAGACAAGTTCGCTCTGCGTTATATTGCTTTGATCCTGCTTCGCGAACAGAAACTGATAAACCCAATAATGCCTGCCCTTGGCCAATACAACAGACCGATGCCGATTCTGGTTGAGACGTTTTTTCCAGACACCACCTCCCAGATTATCTGCCTGCCCCCTCAACATTTCGCCAAACGCCTTCCTCAACTCAGAATCGCAGATCCAGACTTTAGTGGCCGCCTCGGCAAATCGCCTTGTTTTGAACAACCTGAGCCTCATGGAGATCCCTTCCTAAAACATACCACCCAGTGGTATAGATTAAAAGTCGAGCACGTCGTGCCCCTCCGGCAGTCCTTGCCGACGCTCGCTAAAAAGCCATCGTTTCCAAAGAGACTCAATAAACGTTTTCACACCAGAAATTACTCAGGCAAAAAAACGCCCCCAGCCAAAAGAATCAGGCTGAGGGCGCCGCGTATACCGCGAGACGGTTCAGGAATTGGACGGTTAAACAGCAATGCCCTTTCGGCATTGCAGTTGCGCGGTGCGCACCCGTGAGAAGGCGCGGGCCAGGCGCAGGAGCATTTCGTCGATGTTGCTTTTGCTCACCGTCAGCGCCGGTGTGAAGCGCAGGCAGTCGGGTTGCGGCGCGCTGAGGATCAGTCCCTCTTGCAGCGCGGCTTTTACCACCGCATCCGCAGAATCATCCGACAAGGTAAGCCCCCACATCAGGCCATTCCCGCGCAATGGGCCATGGCCGTAGCGATAGGCCAGACGGGCAAGCCCTTCGCCCAGGTGACAGCCCAACACGCGTACATGCTCAAGAAAACCGGGCTCAAGCACGGTATCGGTGACGGCCAACCCAGCCGAGGCCATCAATGCATTGCCATGATGGGTACCTTCCAGCTCACCCACTTCAAAGCAACAGGCCTTGCCCCGTGCCAGCAGCGCCGCCAACGGAACACCGCCGCCCAGGCCCTTGCCCAGGGTGATGATGTCGGCATGCACGCCGTACTGTTGCTCGGCAAGCAAGGTGCCACAGCGGCCCATGCCGGTTTGCACTTCGTCGAGGATCAGCAGGATCCCCAGTTCGCGGCACAGCCGCTCGACGCCTTTGAGATAGTGTTCGGTCGCCGGGATCACGCCGGCTTCGCACTGGATCGGTTCCAGCAGAATGGCCACCGTCTGGGCATCCACGGCAGCATGCAGGGCGGGAAGATCATTGAAGGGAACGTGACTGAAGCCCGACAATTGCGGTTCGAAGCGGTTTACCAAGGTACCAGCCGAAGCGGCTAGCGTAGCGAAGCCATGTCCATGGCAACCGTTGCTGGCGCTGATAATGCGATAGGCCCCGCCACGGTGCAGTTGCCCCCACTTGCGCGCCAGTTTGATTGCCGCCTCGCAGGCTTCCGCGCCGCTATTGAGCAGGTAAGCCTGGTCGCTGCCGGTATGCTGGCAAAGGCGCTCGACGAGATTGAGTTGGGCACGGTTATGCAGGCCATTGCCGGGATTGATCAGCGCCTGGGTTTGCGCAGCCAGGGCCTTGATCAATACCTGTGGGCTATGGCCCAGGCTGTTGGCGGCATTGCCTTGGCTGAAGTCCATATAGGCACGCTCATCACTGTCCCACAGCCACGAGCCCTGGCCTCGCACAAACACTTGAGGTGGGCGCGCCACAGTGGGCATCAAATGCTCGGTTGAATGCGTGTCGCGTGGGGCATCCTGGATCAGGTCATCCAGGCTCGGGGCGGGGCGGCGGATGTTGAACAGATTCACAACTTACCCCCGTTGGCAACCTGACCTTGGTGGTTACGGCCGGACCATTGCACCTGAGTTTTTTTTGCCTTGCCTATGTAAACGCTATCAACAAAAACGCTGTTCATTGTCCGATCCGGCCCTGTAAGCCCTGCGAATAGGCGCTAGACTAGGCGTCTCGGGGGCCAGCGGCCATTTCGATTTTCCAGCTTTTTCGATAAGTAAGCCTTATGGATTTCAAGCAACTGCGTTATTTCGTCGCGGTGTATGAGGAAGGCCACGTAGGGCGTGCTGCGGAGCGTCTTTCGATCTCGCAACCGGCCTTGTCACAACAGATTCGCCAGCTGGAGCAGAACCTTGATGTAAGTCTGTTCGAACGCAGCAGCAAGCGGCTGCTGCCGACCCTGGCGGCGCACACCTTATACAACCACGCGTTGCCGCTCATTGATGGCATGCAGCAAGCCGTCGAAGCGCTACGCAACTTCAAGGGCCAGGCCATGCGGACCCTGGCCATCGGCGTGCTGCAAACCGTGCACACCAGCCTGGTGCCGCAAATGCTTGAGCGCGTGCGCAAGGCCCAGCCTCATTTGGTGGTGCAGATTTACGAGCTGACGGGGCTTGAGATTGAGCGGCGGTTGCTCAACGGCTCCCTCGACATTGGCATCAGCTACCTGCCGCCACGTCAGCCGGGCCTGCACGGTGTGCTGCTGTATGAAGATGAGTTGAAGGTGGTGATTCCCGACGACCATCCGCTGCGCGAATTCAAGAAAGTCTCGCTCAAACAAGCTGCCGAGTTACCGATGCTGCTGTTGGGGGAGGAGTTTCAAGTCAGGCAGATCTGGCAGGGCCAGTTGGCCAACCTGGGGCGGCGCCCGCAGGTGCAAGCGGAGCTCAACACCATGGTGGGAATACTCGACAGCCTGCCCCACACCAAGCTGGCGACGGTGCTACCGGGGCGTTCCCAGGACGAACACAACAGCCAGGCGCTTTTGTGGAAACCCTTGAGCGAACCGAGGGTGCCATTGAAGGTGGGGCTGGTGTGCCGCGATGTGCAACGCCAACAGGCCACCGTCGCATTGCTGCGCACCCTGCTGGAAGACGTGATGAATGCCCCGCAGGCAAGCGCCTGACTTTTTCGCGGGCAAAAGAAAACCCCGCCGAAGCGGGGCTTTGCAGACTGTTTCCCTGACATCCATTTCACTCCGCCGTCCTGGCAGAATCCTACGTGTCCGTGTTGTTGCTTTGCGCTTCCTGCGCGACGTCCATGTGAAGTAGATTATCCGTGGATCCAATTTGGCGATAGAGGACGATTAGCAGCACGTCATGTAAGAGATTGCTTACACGCCCTACAGGCCCTTAAAACAGTGCTTCATCCATCAGGAACAACGATTCGCTACCGGCTTTTACCGACGCGCTCAACGAATGGATACGCGGCAGCAGACGGGCAAAGTAGAAACGTGCAGTCCCCAATTTGCTGGCGTAGAAAGCCTCCTCGGCCTCTTTGCCCAACGCGGCCTTGGCCATGCGCGCCCACATATAGGCGTAGGCCATGTAGCCGAATGCATGCAAGTACTCCACCGACGCTGCGCCGATTTCATTCGCGTTGCTCTTGGCGCGGTCCAGTACCCAGGCCGTCAATTCATCCAGGTTATCCACCGCTGCGCTGAGCGGCGTGGTGAACTCGGCCAGCTCGGCCCCCGATTCAGCGATGAACTGGCGGATCTCATCGGCGAACAGCGTGTAGAACGCACCGCCGCTGCCGACGATCTTGCGTCCCATCAAATCCAGCGCCTGAATGCCGTTGGTGCCTTCGTAGATCTGGGTGATGCGCACGTCACGCACCAACTGCTCCTGGCCCCATTCGCGAATATAGCCATGGCCACCAAACACTTGCTGGCCGAGCACAGTGGTTTCCAGGCCCAGGTCGGTGAGGAACGCCTTGGCCACGGGTGTCAACAACGCCACCAGGTTATCGGCGCGCTCGCGCGCCTGCGCATCGTCGCTGAACTTGGCGATGTCCAACTGCGTCGCCACGTAGGTGGAGAACGCACGACCGCCTTCGTTGGCCGCCTTCATGGTCAGCAGCATACGGCGTACGTCCGGATGCACGATGATCGGATCTGCCACTTTATCCTTGGCCTGTGCACCCAGCGGGGAGCGGCTTTGCAGGCGGTCGCGGGCGTATTCAATCGCGTTCTGATAGGAGCGCTCGCCGGACGCCAGGCCCTGGATGCCCACCCCCAGACGCTCGTAGTTCATCATGGTGAACATCGCCGCCAGGCCACGGTTAGGCTCACCGACCAGATAACCCACGGCTTCGTCGAAGTTCATCACGCAGGTCGCGGACGCCTGGATCCCCATCTTGTGTTCAATCGAACCGCAGGTCACCGGGTTGCGCGCGCCAAGGCTGCCGTCGGCGTTCACCATGAACTTGGGCACCAGAAACAGCGAGATGCCCTTGGGCCCCGCCGGTGCATCCGGCAGTTTGGCCAGCACCAGATGGATGATGTTCTCGGTCAGGTCGTGCTCGCCACCGGTGATGAAGATCTTGGTGCCGCTGACCTTGTAGGAACCGTCCGCCTGAGGCTCGGCCTTGGTGCGAATCATGCCCAGGTCGGTGCCGGCATGGGCTTCGGTCAAGCACATGGAACCTGCCCACTCACCGGAATACATCTTCGGCAAGTACGCGGCCTTGAGCTCTTCGCTGGCGTGGGTGTTGATCGAGACACAGGCGCCGGAGGTCAGCATCGGGTACAGGCCGAATGCCAGGCTCGACGAGTTGATCATTTCTTCAACCTGCGCCGACACCGCCTTGGGCATACCCATGCCGCCATAGGTCGGATCGCCCCCCACACCCACCCAGCCGCCTTCGGCGTAGGTCGCATAAGCCTGGGGGAAACCGTCCGGGGTACGCACCGCGCCGTCGGTCCAATGGCAGCCTTGCTCATCGCCGCCGCGGCTCAAGGGCGCGATGGATTTGGCGGTAACCTTGCCGGCCTCTTCGAGGATCGCCTCAACGGTTTCGGCATCAACGGTGTCTGCCAATGCCGGCAGTTCGGCCCAAGTCTTGGCGACTTCAAAAACTTCGTTGAGGACGAAGCGCATATCACGCAACGGCGCTTTGTAATCAGCCATGGCAAACCTCGTGAGAACATGAAAAGTGATT
Organism: Pseudomonas sp. GZJR-8; assembly: GCF_002916705.1. NCBI lineage: Bacteria > Pseudomonadati > Pseudomonadota > Gammaproteobacteria > Pseudomonadales > Pseudomonadaceae > Pseudomonas > Pseudomonas sp. GZJR-8. The sequence continues at coordinate 65,407 of NZ_JXSI01000014.1, forward strand.
CGATAGGATCGGTTTTACAGACCCCGAGTGTACCCGAACAACTTTTCAGACACATAGGGTCTGCTTGTGACTATCTGGTATTTTTAAGTCACAGTAAATACAGCGCGCTGACTCAACCCGCAGCGCTTTGCGTGCGCACCGCGCCACGACGGGTTTGCCCGGCCGCAATCACGCAGTTACGCCCGGCGCCCTTGGCGGCGTACAGCGCCTGGTCGGCGGACTTGAGCACCTCTTCAGGGTTACGCTGCTCGGCCTGACGCTCGGCCACCCCGATGCTGACCGTCACCGACACGCAGGAGGCTCCGCTGCCCGCACGCCGTTGACGGCCTTGGTGGTCGTCATGAGGACGATCCGGGTTACGCAACTTGATGGCGTAGCCGGCAATGATCTCGCGAATCTCCTCCAGGTGCGGCATGCATTCATCCAAGGTCTTGCCGGCAAACACCACGGCAAATTCTTCACCGCCATACCGGTAGGCGCGCCCGCCGCCGTTGACCTTGGACAGCTTGCTCGCCACCAGGCGCAGCACCTGGTCGCCCACGTCGTGGCCATGGGTGTCGTTGAAACGTTTGAAGTGATCAACGTCACTCATCGCCAGCACATAGTTGCGCCCCAGCCGTTGCATGCGTTCGTTGAGGGCGCGTCGTCCCGGCAAGCCGGTCAGTTCGTCGCGGAACGCCATTTGATAGGCTTCGTGGGCCACACCGGCAGCAATCATCAACATCACTTGGCTGCACATGATGTTGAGGGTGAACGGCAGGATGAAGGTTTGCGGCAACATCCAGAACAGGCCCAAAAACCCCACCAATTGGGCGGCGTGCAGCGGGCGCGGCTGATACCAATACTGGGCGGCCAGGGTAAGGAAGCCGATCAGGAACATGGGATAGGACAGCTGGATCAGGCTCATCCACGCGCCATGCAGCATCGGCCAGCGAATCTCCGCCAACCAGCCCAGCAAAGCCTGGGGGAAACTTTGCTCCAGGGCCAGCGCCACACTGCCCACCGCCAGCAACACCGCGCAGCGGGCGACGAAGTCACGGAACAGATGGGTTTTTTCCTGCCACAGCGCGTAGATGCTGAATAGTAGCGGCAACAGCAGGCAACACAGGTGGAACACCACCGCGGCGTCGTCACGCACGCGGCCATTGTCGCGGTAGAAATCGGTCTGGGTATCCAGCAGGAAATAGGCGACGTACACCGTGATCATCAGGAACAGTTCACGCTGGCGCCGATAGACCGCGCAGTACGCGCCGCCGAGCAGCAGGACCAGGGTCGGCAACACGTTGAAGAGCGAGGTGAAGAAGACGTTGAGGTCCTTGACGTACGCAGCCGAAAGCCCGGCCAGCAACAGCAGCAGCGAAGGTAGGAAATGACTGAAACGTACAGCAGACACGCGTGACAAGGGTAAAACTCCGACCCGCAAAATAATGGCACTGTGCCTTTATGCAGCCAGTTAAGCACAACCGGGCTGACACGTATCACATTGCCACTACTGTAACGGCAGCGGGTTGTAATCCCTGAGTGCATTACTGCGGTTTTTTATGCCCGTACTCTGTAGGAGGGCAAAAAAAACCGCCGCGTCCCGAAAGAGGCGGCGGTTGCAGAAAGAACCGGTAAGGCTTAGTAAGCCAGGCCGAAGTCTTCTTCTTTCATGTCCATCAGGTTGTTGGCGCCCGACAGCATGGTCGCCACGTGGGTACGGGTACGCGGCAGGATGCGCTGGAAGTAGAAGCGCGCGGTCTGCAACTTGGCGGTGTAGAACGCCTCTTCGCTGGTACCGGCAGCCAGTTTCTCGGCGGCCAGGCGCGCCATGTCGGCCCAGAAGTACGCCAGGCACGCGTAGCCGGAGTACATCAGGTAATCCACCGAAGCGGCACCGACTTCTTCGCGGTCTTTCATCGCGGCCATGCCGACCTTCATGGTCAACTCGCCCCACTCTTTGTTCAGTGCCGCCAGCGGTGCAACGAACTCTTTAACCGCGTCGTTACCTTCGTTGGCCTGACAGAACTTGTGCACAATCTTGGTGAAGCCCTTGAGCGCTTCGCCTTGGGTCATCAGTACTTTGCGGCCGAGCAAGTCCAGGGCCTGGATGCCGGTGGTGCCTTCGTACAGCATCGAAATACGGCTATCGCGCACGTTCTGTTCCATGCCCCACTCGGCGATGAAGCCGTGGCCACCGTAGATCTGCACGCCGTGGTTGGCCGATTCAAAGCCGACTTCGGTCATGAACGCCTTGGCGATCGGGGTCATGAATGCCAGCAGGCCATCGGCCTGTTTCTTGGCTTCGTCGTCGGTGCCGTACTTGACGATGTCCACTTGCTTGGCGGTGAAGTACACCATCGCGCGGTTACCTTCGGCGAAGGCTTTCATGGTCAGCAGCATGCGGCGTACGTCTGGGTGCACAATGATCGGGTCAGCGGCTTTGTCCGGTGCTTTAGGGCCGGTCAGGGAGCGCATCTGCAGGCGATCACGCGCATATTTCAGGCCGCCCTGGAAGCCGATTTCGGCGTGGGCCAAGCCTTGCAGGGCAGTGCCCAGGCGAGCGGTGTTCATAAAGGTGAACATGCAGTTCAGGCCTTTGTTCGCCGGGCCGATCAGGAAACCGGTGGCTGCGTCGAAGTTCATAACGCAGGTGGCGTTGCCGTGGATGCCCATCTTGTGTTCCAGGGAACCACAGGTGACCGCATTGCGCTCGCCCACTGAACCATCGGCGTTGGGCAGGAACTTGGGCACGATAAACAGCGAGATGCCTTTGGTGCCGGCCGGTGCGTCCGGCAGGCGGGCCAGTACGATGTGGACAATGTTGTCGGCCATGTCGTGTTCACCGGCCGAGATGAAGATCTTGGTGCCGGAGACTTTGTAGGAACCGTCAGCCTGAGGCTCGGCCTTGGTGCGCAGCATGCCCAGGTCGGTACCGCAGTGTGGCTCGGTCAGGCACATGGTGCCGGTCCATTCGCCCGACACCAGCTTGGTCAGGTAAGCCTCTTGCTGCTCGGGGGTGCCGTGCTCGGAAATGGTGTTCATCGCGCCATGGGACAGGCCAGGGTACATGCCCCACGACCAGTTGGCTTCGCCGACCATTTCGCTCACGGCCAGGCCCAGGGACTCCGGCAAGCCTTGGCCGCCGTGCTCCACGTCATGGGCCAGGCTCGGCCAGCCGCCTTCGACGAACTGTTTGTAGGCTTCTTTGAAACCGGTAGGGGTCTTAACGCCTGACTCACTCCAGGTACACCCTTCGATGTCGCCCACGCGGTTCAGCGGTGCCAGGACTTGCTCACAGAACTTGGCGCCTTCTTCGAGGATGGCGTCGACCATGTCCGGGGTAGCGTCCTGGCAAGCCGGCAGGCTCTGATAGTGCGCTTCATAACCGAGCAGTTCGTCACGAACGAAGCGAATATCACGCAAGGGGGCCTTGTAGTCAGGCATAGCGATAAACCTCTGCTGATGTATCTGGGATGAACAACCGCGTGGATTTGTTATGGCGGTCAAACAGGTGTTTGAAACATACGTTTACGACCCAGGGTTGTCAAGCGTCGGCCAGATGCCGTTTGTCTTGACGCAGGTCATCGCCAGGCACGGCAAGGCCTGCGGCGGGATGCCACTGCAAAAAACGAATAGAGAACTAGCTCAGGGCCAGGCACAGGCAAATATGGGAGGGGGCTTGCTCCAGATAGCGGTAGGTCAGCTATGAATGGGCACGCTGATACACCGCATCGGGAGCAAGCCCCCTCCCACATTTTTAATTGAGTTCAGCAGGGGATCAGGCGTAGGTATCGATCAACGTACCGAGCATTTCGTCCGAAGCCTTGGCGACTTTTGCCCCCAGCTCGACTTGAAACTTGCCCTGGGCCATTTCCACCATATTGCTCGCCGAGTTTGACGCTTGGGCGCGGTCATTAGCTTGCAGACGATCGCTTTGCGCGGCCGATGGCTGGGCTGTTGCGGCGCTGGCAATCTTGCCGGCCGCCTGGTCGACACGGCTCTGCCCGGTCTGAATACTGCTCAGGCCCGAATAAAACGCGCTGCTTCCAGAGATTTCCATGGCTTAAGCCTGCCTTGAGAGAATCGTGAAGGTGGATTGAAGCAGACATCCCGGCAAAAGGCCCGTCAAAAACACTAATGGCATAATGCCTTGCGATAGCCAAAATCAGTCAAGCAGGTCCAACTCCAGGTACTCCGCCACGGCGGCGGCACTGGCATCCTTGAGCTTCGGCACGCGCCCCAGGCAGGGCGCCGGCAAGCGCTCGGCCAGGGTGGCGAGGTTTTCTTCCAGACGGGAGGTCTTGGGATCGATGATATTCGCCACCCAACCGGCCAGCGGCAAGCCGTCCCGTGCGATCGCTTCGGCGGTCAACAACGCGTGGCTGATGCAGCCCAGGCGCACACCCACCACCAGGATCACCGGCAATTTGAGCGCGATGGCCAGGTCAGACAGGTTGGCCTGATCGGCCAAGGGCACGCGCCAGCCGCCCGCCCCTTCGATCAAGGTAAAGTCGGCTCCACGGGCCAGAATCTGTTGCATCGGCTTGAGCAACGATTGCACCGTCAGCCCCACGCCCGCCTCGCGCGCAGCCAGATGCGGCGCGATAGCCGGCTCGAATGCCACCGGGTTGACCTCGGCATAACTGAGCGGCAATGAGCACTCGGCCAGCAACGCCAGGGCATCGGCATTGCGCAAGCCCTGGGCAGTCAACCGGCACCCCGACGCCACCGGCTTCCCGGCGGCCGTGCTTTTGCCCGCGAGCCTGGCAGCATGCAACAGGCCGGCCGCGATAGTGGTCTTGCCCACATCGGTGTCGGTGCCGGTGATGAAGTACGCGACGCTCATAGCGGTTTCTCCAGTACGGCGTACACCACCTGATACGTGGCGGGCAGGCCCTGAGCCTGACGGAACTGCTCGTATGCGTCTACCAGTGCAACAATCCGCGCGCGCCCCGTCAAGCCGCCGGGGCGGCCGGGGTTGAGGTTATGGGCGCCCAACGCTTTGAGCTCGTGGGTCAGGCTGCGCACATCCGGGTAATGCAGCACATGGGGCTGTCGCGCGAGACTCACCACCCGCAAGCCGCTGGCCGCACATAACTGCTGATAAGCCTCGAAGGTGCGAAAGCGATTGACGTGAACCAAGCCGTCTACCGCTCGCCAGCTTTCGCGCAGTTCATCCAGGGTACCCACGCACAGGCTCGCGAACGCCAACACACCGCCAGGTTGCAATACGCGCTGAGCTTCGCTGAGCACTGCATCGAAGTTGGCACACCATTGCACGGCGAGGCTGGAGAAGAGCAGCTCGAAGCTGTCAGCCTTCAGCGGCAAGCGTTCAGCATCGCCAGCCATGAAATGCGCGGCGCCGCCCAACGGACGCGCGTGGTTGAGCATGCCTTCGGCGATATCCAGCGCCACGCCCTCGCTTCCGGGCAAACGCTCACCCAGCACGCGACTGAAATACCCTGTGCCGCAACCCATATCCAGCCATCGTTGTGGCGAAAGCTCGCTGGGCAAACGGCGGACCAACTCATGCCCTACTGCGCGCTGCAACTCGGCCACGCTGTCGTAGCTGGCCGCTGCACGGGAGAACGAGGCAGCAACCTGGCGCTTGTCCGGCAAGGCACCCGGCAAACAAGGGTGGGATAATTCAGTCATCAACACACTCATGCAAAAAAGCCTGGATGGCCCCCGCTACACCGTGGGGGTCTTCCAGAAGAAACGCGTGACCGGCCTGTTCAATCAGGCCGACTTCTACATCCGGGAGCAACGCCAGCAGGTCACTGGCAGCTTCGGCAGGTACCAGCCCATCCAGGCCGGCAAACAGATGCAACTGCGGCCCGCGAAATGCCTGCAAGGCCGCGCGGGTATCCAGTTGGGCCAGCAGCTCCAGGCCGGGCATCAACACGCTGGGGGCGGTATGCGGCGCGCCGCTGACCAGCAAGCGCGAGAGCCCGCGAGGCTCCTGCGCGCCCTTGGCACACAACAGGCCGAAGCGCTTGAGGGTGACCTGGGAGTCGGCGTGGCAGCCCGCCAGGAACGCATCGAAGGTCTCGGCGGGCATCCCGTGAGGCCAACCGTCATGGGCGACGAAGCACGGGTTGCTCGCCAAAGTCAGCAAACCGCAGCAACGTTCGCCACGGCGTGCCGCAAGCTCCGAAGCAAGCATCCCGCCCAGGGACCAGCCCCCGAGCCAGACGTCGTCCGCCAGCGTCGCATCGAGCTCGTCAAGCCACTCATCCAGATCACTGGAATCCAGCGCCGGCAAGGGTTCGATCTGTACCCGCAGGTGCTCGTTGAGGCCCTGCAGTGCCGCGGCCAACGGTTCCAGCGGCGACACACCGAGCCCCCACCCGGGCAGCAGTATCAGGCGATCACGCATGGTCGGGCTCCGCTGCGTTCAACAACCGGAAACATTGCTCTAATCCGTTTAACAATAGCTGCACCTGCGCTTCGCTGTGCGCCGCCGTCAATGTCACACGCAACCTTGCACTGCCGGCCGGTACAGTCGGCGGGCGGATTGCAGTCACCATCAGCCCACGCTCGCGCAGCATCTGTGACAGACGCAATGCCCGGGCGCTGTCGCCAATCAAGATCGGCTGGATCGGCGTAAAGCTGTCCATCAATGCCAGGCCCATCTGCTCGGCACCGCGACGGAACTGGCGGATCAACCCATTGAGGTGCTCACGCCGCCAGTGTTCGCTGCGCAGCAATTCCAGGCTTTTGAGGGTGGCGCAGGCCAGTGCCGGTGGCTGGCTGGTGGTGTAGATATACGGCCGGGCAAACTGGATCAGGCTTTCGATCAAGTCTTCACTGCCTGCCACAAATGCCCCGGCGGTGCCGAAGGCTTTGCCCAAGGTGCCAACCAGCACCGGTACATCGTCCTGGCTCAAGCCAAAATGTTCGACGATGCCGCCGCCATGGGCACCCAGCGGGCCAAAACCATGGGCATCATCCACCATCAGCCAGGCACCTTTGGCCCTGGCTTCCCGGGCCAGCGCTGGCAGGTCGGCCAGGTCGCCGTCCATGCTGAACACACCATCGGTGACCACCAGCGTACTGCCGGTGGCCTTTTCCAGGCGCTTGGCCAGGCTGCCCGCGTCGTTATGCAGATAGCGGTTGAACCGCGCCCCGGACAATAAGCCGGCATCCAGCAACGAAGCATGGTTGAGGCGGTCTTCCAGCACCGTATCGCCCTGCCCCACCAGCGCCGTGACCGCGCCCAGGTTGGCCATATAGCCGGTGGTAAACAGCAACGCACGCGGGCGCCCGGTCCAGTCAGCCAGGGCTTCTTCCAACTCATGGTGCGGCGTGACGTGACCCACCACCAAATGCGAAGCGCCGCCACCCACGCCCCAACGAGCCGCACCGGCGCGCCAGGCTTCGATCACCTGCGGGTGATTGGCCAGGCCCAGGTAATCGTTGTTGCAGAACGCCAGCAATGGCTGGCCATCCACCACCACTTCAGGGCCTTGGGGGCTCTGAAGCAACGGGCGTTGACGGTAAAGATGTTCGGCACGGCGGGCCGCGAGGCGCGCGGCGAGATCAAAAGACATGCTGGCCTCGATCAAACAGCGGCGTTATAGAACTGCTCGCTGCTCTTTTGCTCCACCAGCGCCTGCTCGATCGCTGCCTGATGCACTTCATCGGCGTGCTCTTCACGAGCTTCGGGCAGGATGCCCAGGCGTGCGAACAGCTGCATGTCCTTGTCAGCCTGAGGGTTGGCGGTGGTCAGCAATTTATCGCCGTAGAAGATCGAGTTGGCACCGGCAAAAAACGCCAGGGCCTGCATCTGCTCGTTCATGGCTTCGCGGCCAGCGGACAGGCGCACGTGGGATTGCGGCATCAGGATGCGCGCCACCGCCAGCATACGGATGAAGTCGAAGGGGTCGATGTCCTCGGCGTTTTCCAACGGCGTACCGGCCACCTTCACGAGCATGTTGATCGGCACCGACTCCGGATGCTCTGGCAGGTTGGCCAGTTGGATCAGCAGGTTGGCACGGTCGTCGAGGGACTCGCCCATGCCGAGGATGCCGCCCGAGCAGATCTTCATCCCCGAATCACGCACGTAGGCCAGGGTTTGCAAGCGCTCGCTGTAGGTACGGGTGGTGATGATCGAGCCGTAGAACTCTGGCGATGTGTCGAGGTTATGGTTGTAGTAATCCAGGCCGGCCTGGGCCAGCGCTTCGGTCTGGTCCTGGTCGAGACGACCCAGGGTCATGCAGGTTTCCAGGCCCATGGCCTTTACGCCTTTGACCATCTCCAGCACGTAGGGCATGTCTTTGGCCGACGGGTGTTTCCACGCCGCGCCCATGCAAAAGCGCGTCGAGCCGATGGCCTTGGCGCGGGCGGCCTCTTCGAGGACCTTCTGCACCTCCATCAGCTTCTCTTTTTCCAGGCCGGTGTTGTAGTGACCCGACTGCGGACAATATTTGCAATCTTCCGGGCAGGCGCCGGTCTTGATCGACAGCAGGGTCGATACCTGCACGCGGTTGGCGTCGAAATGCGCGCGGTGCACGGTCTGCGCCTGGAACAACAGGTCATTGAACGGCTGCACGAACAGGGCTTTGACTTCGGCCAAAGACCAGTCGTGACGCAGGGTGGCAGAGGTGCTGGCGCTCATGGGCGATTCCTTGATTATGCTTTGGCTAACGCTGCGGGAAGGGCAATACCCACAGGCACGACACGGATGCTCGGCATATTTAAGGAAGATTCATGCACTGTCAACCTGAGTACAAACACCAAGTTTACATCTGGTTAAAAAACAAACAGATCTGTCTGATCTGTGACGAATGCACAGACTCCGCCGAAAATGTATGCAATACCTGCGAAACAGAACTGCCATGGCTGCTTGAGCATTGTGAACAGTGCGCCTTACCTTTGCCGATGGACGGGTTGATCTGCGGCCAGTGCCAAAAACACCCTCCGGCCTTTAACCAGGTGATCGCACCCTGGACCTACAGTTTTCCCATCGACACCCTGGTCAGCCGCTTCAAGCATCAGGCTCGCTGGCCGCTGGGCCACATGCTGGCGCGCCTGCTGGGGCAGCACCTGCAGCACCGCTTCGATAACGCCGAACTCAACCGCCCCGACTATCTACTGCCGGTCCCCATGGCCCGCAAACGCCTGCGCCAACGCGGCTTTAACCAGGCGCAGATGGTGGCTCGCTGGCTCAGTAGCGCGCTCGACATTCCCCTCAATGAGCACGCGCTGCTGCGCCCGCTTGAAACCGTGGCGCAGCAAGACCTCGACGCCAAGACGCGTAAGCGTAACCTGCTCAACGCCTTTGCCCTGGCGCCCGGCGCTCAAGTCGCAGGGCAACACCTGGCGCTGGTGGACGATGTACTCACCACCGGCGCTACCGCCCACAGCCTGGCGCGGTTATTGATGGGCGCCGGCGCACGCCAGGTCGATGTCTACTGCCTGGCCCGCACCCCCAAACCCGGCCCCTGACTTGACTCCCCTGCTTCAGGGCGGCAACGTCGGCTTATCTCATCCAAGCGTATGCCCATGTCTCTGCCCAGCCCACTCAGCCAGCACATCATCCGTCGCCCCCAACGCATTGCCTTGCTGGGGCATATCGCCGAGCAGGGCTCCATCACCCGTGCCGCCAAAAGTGCGGGGTTGAGTTACAAGGCCGCCTGGGACGCCATCGATGAACTGAACAACCTGGCGCAAAAACCGCTGGTGGAACGCAGCGTCGGTGGCAAAGGCGGTGGCGGCGCCAAGCTGACGCAAGAAGGTGAACGAGTGCTGCGCCTTTATCAGCGCCTGCAAGTGCTGCAGGCCGAGCTGCTCGGTTCGGACGAAGCGGCCAGTGACTTCAACCTGCTCGGCCGCTTGATGCTGCGCACCAGTGCACGCAACCAATTGCACGGCCAGGTCATCGCCATCGACAGCCAGGGCCGCAACGACAGGATTCGCCTGCAACTGGCCGGCGACCTGTACCTCGACGCCCAGATTACCCACGACAGCACCCAACGGCTGGAGCTGCAGGCCGGCGTGGAGGTGGTCGCCCTGATCAAAGCGGGATGGCTGGAGTTGCGGGCGATCGGGCACCCAGAAACACCTGGACACAATTGCATGAGCGGTGTGATCGAGACGATTCTCGACGCCAAGGATGGCCCCAGCGAGGTGCGTATCGCCTTGCCCAACGGCCAAGTGTTATGCGCGCTGGCACCGCCCGCTGCACTCCTGGTACTCAACGCTGCCGAGGGCCAGCCGATCCAGGTGCAATTCGCACCCAGCAATGTGCTGCTCGGGACCCCGGTATAACGTCTTCAGGCTGCAACAATTTGGTCACAACCGCTCCTTAAGGTATCTGCAAAAATCGCGGGAGCCTGAGATGAGCCTATTAGAAGAAAACCAAGCCACTGACCTTGAACAAATGGTCGGCCTGACCCGCCGTCGCTTTATCGGCGCGGGCGCCCTGTGCGGCGCCGCGATGTTCCTCGGCGGTAACCTGCTGAGCCGCAGCGCCCTGGCGGTGAATGCTGCCTCCGCCAGCCCGCTGCTGGGTTTTACCAGCATCGCCGCCGCCACCAGCGACACCATTACCCTGCCCCCTGGCTACAGTGCTTCGGTGCTGATCAGTTGGGGCCAGCCGCTGCACAAGAACGCCCCGGCTTTCGACCCGTCGGGCAATGGCACGGCCAAGGCCCAGGAACAGCAATTTGGCGACAACAACGACGGCATGAGCCTGTTTCCGTTCCCGGGCGACGACAACCGCGCCTTGATGGCGATCAACAACGAATACACCAACTACCGCTACCTCTACGCCCACGGCGGCGCGCCACAATCGGCCGAGGAGGTACGCAAGGCCCTGGCCAGCGAGGGCGTGTCGGTGATCGAAGTACGGCGCAAGGGCGACACCTGGCAGTTCGTCCAGGACTCACGCTACAACCGGCGCATCCATGGCAACTCACCAATCCGCTTGAGCGGCCCCGCTGCCGGCCATGACTGGTTGAAAACCACTGCCGACAAAACCGGCAAGAAAGTCCTGGGTACGTTCCAGAACTGCGCCAACGGCAAGACACCGTGGGGCACCTACCTGACCTGCGAAGAGAACTTCACCGACTGCTTCGGCAGCAGCAACCCGCAGCAAGCGTTCGACGCCGGGCAGAAACGCTACGGCGTAGTGGCCGCCAGCAAAGACATCAACTGGCACCCTCACGACCCACGCTTCGACATGGCCAAGAACCCCAACGAACTCAACCGCCATGGCTGGGTGGTGGAAATCGACCCGTTCGATCCGCAATCCACTCCGGTCAAGCGCACGGCCCTGGGCCGCTTCAAACATGAAAACGCGGCGCTGGCCGAAACGCGCGACGGCCGCGCCGTGGTGTACATGGGCGACGACGAACGCGGCGAGTTCATCTACAAGTTCGTCAGCCGCGATCAGATCAACCACAGCAATCCGAAAGCCAACAAAGACCTGCTCGACCACGGCACCTTGTACGTGGCCATCTTCGATGCGGGCGACGGTAACGCCGATCATCCCAAGGGCAAAGGCCAATGGGTTGAACTCACCCATGGCAAAAACGGCATCGACGCCGGCAGCGGTTTCGCCAACCAGGCAGAGGTGCTGATCCATGCGCGCCTGGCCGCCAGCGTAGTGAAGGCCACGCGCATGGACCGCCCGGAGTGGATCGTCGTCAGCCCCACCGACGGCCAGGTCTATTGCACCCTGACCAACAACGCCAAGCGCGGCGAAGACGGCCAGCCGGTGGGCGGCCCCAACCCGCGAGAGAAAAACGTCTACGGCCAGATCCTGCGCTGGAAAGCCGACGCCGATAACCACGGCGCCACAGACTTTACCTGGGACCTGTTCGTAGTGGCCGGAAACCCGGGCGTGCACGGTGGTACGCCGAAGGGCGGCTCGTCCAATATCAACCCACAGAACATGTTCAACAGCCCCGACGGCCTGGGCTTCGACAAGGCCGGGCGCCTGTGGATCCTCACCGACGGCGACTACAGCAACGCGGGCGACTTTGCCGGCATGGGCAACAACCAGATGCTGTGTGCCGACCCGAGCACCGGGGAAATCCGCCGTTTCATGGTCGGGCCGGTGGCGTGTGAGGTCACCGGGATCAGCTTTGCGCCGGATCAGAAGACGTTGTTTGTGGGGATTCAGCATCCGGGAGAAACCGGTGGTTCGACTTGGCCTGAACATCTGCCGAACGGCAAGCCGCGTTCGTCGGTGATGGCGATTCGGCGGGATGATGGCGGGATCGTAGGCGCCTGACAGGGCCTCATCGGGGGCAAGCCCCCTCCCACAATTCTGAATTGCGAATACATTCAAATGTGGGAGGGGGCTTGCCCCCGATTGCAATAGCACAGCCACCACCTATCCCAGCCCCGGTGCGTTACCATACCCGGCCGGACGCGGCGCCCTGCTGCGCGCAGGAGTTCGCATGGCTCACCCGTTTGAAACACTCACCCCTGATCTGGTCCTCGACGCCGTCGAAAGCATCGGCTTTCTCAGCGATGCGCGCGTGTTGGCGCTCAACAGCTACGAAAACCGCGTGTACCAGGTGGGCATCGAAGACGCCGAACCGCTGATCGCCAAGTTCTACCGGCCCCAACGCTGGACTAACGAGGCGATCCTCGAAGAGCACCGCTTTACCTTCGAACTGGCCGAGTGCGAAGTGCCCGTGGTGGCCCCGCTGATTCACAACGGCGAGAGCCTGTTCGAACACGCAGGTTTCCGCTTCACCCTGTTTCCCCGCCGTGGCGGCCGCGCGCCGGAGCCGGGCAACCTCGACCAGCTTTATCGCCTTGGGCAGTTGCTCGGCCGTTTGCACGCCGTGGGGTCAACCCGCCCGTTCGAACATCGCGAAGCCCTGGGCGTGAAGAACTTCGGTCACGATTCCCTCAACACCTTGCTCGAAGGCAACTTCATTCCCAAAAGCCTGTTGCCGGCCTATGAATCCGTGGCCCGCGACCTGCTCAAGCGTGTGGAAGAGGTTTATAAAGCCACGCCGCACAAGAACATCCGCATGCACGGCGATTGCCACCCCGGCAACATGATGTGCCGCGACGAGATGTTCCATATCGTCGACCTCGACGACTGCCGCATGGGCCCGGCGGTGCAAGACCTGTGGATGATGCTCGCTGGCGACCGCCAGGAATGCCTGGGCCAGCTGTCGGAACTGATGGACGGCTATCAGGAGTTCCACGATTTCGACCCCCGCGAACTCGCCCTGATCGAACCGTTGCGCGCCTTGCGCCTGATGCACTACAGCGCCTGGCTGGCACGGCGCTGGGACGATCCGGCGTTTCCCCACAGCTTCCCGTGGTTTGGCACCGAACGGTATTGGGGCGACCAGGTGCTGGCGTTGCGTGAGCAACTGTCGGCGCTCAATGAAGAACCGCTAAAACTCTTCTGACTGCTTTGCTTTATGTGGGAGCGAGCCCCCCTCCCACATAAAAATCCCCATTGCCAAGCAAGTCCCCATTGTCTGACAAATATCCTTACAATCGCGCTTTGTTAGCTGCCTAAGCAAGGATTTTGAAATGCAAGCCGCCAACCCTCGCAAGGGGTACATCCTGGGCCTGAGCGCCTACGTCATCTGGGGTCTGTTCCCGCTCTATTTCAAAGCCATCGCCAGCGTGCCCGCCGCCGAGATCATCGTGCACCGCGTGCTGTGGTCAGCGCTGTTCGGCGGCTTGCTGTTGATGGTGTGGAAGCACCCTGGCTGGTTTCGCGAACTGCGTGACAACCCCAAGCGCCTGGCGATCCTGGCACTCAGCGGTTCGCTGATCGCGGCCAACTGGCTGACCTATGTGTGGTCGGTGAACAGTGGGCGCATGCTTGAAGCCAGCCTGGGTTACTACATCAACCCGCTGGTGAATGTACTGTTGGGTATGTTGATACTCGGTGAACGCCTGCGCCGCCTGCAATGGGTGGCGGTGGGGTTGGCGGCGGTCGGTGTGGCGCAACAAGTGTGGCAGGTGGGTAGCTTGCCATGGGTGTCGCTGGCGCTGGCGTTGACGTTCGGTTTTTACGGCTTGATCCGTAAACAGGCCCCGGTCAAGGCACTTCCGGGGCTGGTGGTGGAAACCTGGATGCTGGTGCCGATTGCCGTCGCCTGGTTGCTGTTCAATCCATCAGCCCACAGTGCACAACTGGAATTCTGGAGCACCTCCGAAGCCTGGTGGTTGGTGGCCGCAGGTCCGGTAACCCTGATTCCATTGGTCTGCTTTAACGCCGCAGCACGGCATTTGCCCTATACCGCACTGGGCTTTTTGCAGTACGTGGCGCCGACCCTGGTGCTGTTGGAAGCGGTATTGCTGTTCGGCGAACACCTGGCGCCGGCCACGCTGATTGCCTTCGCCTTCATCTGGGCCGGGCTGGTGATCTACAGCGTGGATGCATGGCTGACGGTGCGCAAACGCTGATCAAATAACGCACAAACCTTTGCAAGCCACGGCGCCCGTGGCTTGCAGCGTTTCACCCCAAGGTTATCCACAACCTGATCCCCGCCATTTGTGCACAAGCCCTTGAAACTGCTCGTTTTTTGCTCAGCTGACGGAGAAGTCCGGCCGACGTGGCCTGGCGCCGGGTCTCTACAGGTTATCCACAGGCCCATGCAAGATTTCCATGCATAACCTTGTGGGTGGTTATTCCTCGTTGCGCAGTTCCACCATCAAGTCGTCGGCCAAGGTCTCAAGCGATTCCTGCAAGCGCTCCAGAGACAACGTAGACGGCACCTGCAACAAAGCCTCGGCGTTGAACAACGGGTCCCCGCTCATGGGCGCCGGGCGTACATCGGTACTCAAGCGCTCCACGTTGACACCCTGCTGGCTCAACAGCGCAGTAATCTCGCGCACGATGCCCGAGCGGTCATTGCCCACCAGCGTCATCACAATCGATTTGGACACTGCCGCCTGCCCTGTACTGCCCTCGCCCACCAGCACGCGTATGCCGTGTGTGGATAAGTCTTCCAGCGCGCCCACCAGTGCCTGACGTTGCTCCGTCGGCACGCTGACCCGCAGGATCCCGGCAAACTGCCCAGCCATGTGGGCCATGCGGCTTTCCAGCCAGTTACCACCGTGGGCGGCAATGTTCTGCGCGATGCGTTCAACCAGGCCGGGTTTGTCGGCAGCGATAATTGTGAGTACAAGATGGTCCATGGCGAAGCCCTCTGGAATTCAATCTACAAGGTGGACCCGGGAGCCCTCGAAAACAAATCGTGTACCATTTTTATATTTATCTGGAACAATCCAATAGTTTTTTGAGAACATCCGATTCTCCGCTGTGACCGTACGACCAAAGTGGGTCGCTAAACGACGTATTTAGTCTAATTTTCACAACCGCAAGTCATCATGTAGTATGCCCAACCGTGCACTACATAATGAAAATCTGAAAAAGCGCATAAGCTCCGCAGAGTGAGGCAAGCAATGACTGAACACGTTCAAGTCGGTGGCCTGCAGGTCGCCAAAGTCCTGTTCGACTTCGTGAACAACGAAGCCATTCCCGGTACCGGCATTACTGCCGACCAGTTCTGGGCCGGTGCCGACAAGGTCATCCACGACCTGGCACCGAAGAACAAAGCCCTACTCGCCAAACGCGACGATTTCCAGGCGCGGATCGATACCTGGCACCAGACTCACGCCGGCCAGGCCCACGACCCGGTGGCCTACAAAGCCTTCCTGCAAGACATCGGATACCTGCTGCCAGAAGCCGCAGACTTTGAGGCCTCGACGCAAAACGTCGACGACGAAATCGCGCGCATGGCCGGCCCGCAACTGGTGGTGCCGGTGATGAATGCGCGCTTCGCCCTCAACGCCTCGAATGCGCGCTGGGGCTCGCTGTATGACGCGTTGTACGGCACCGACGCCATCAGCGAAGCCAACGGCGCCGAAAAGGGCAAGGGCTACAACAAGGTGCGTGGCGACAAGGTCATCGCCTTCGCCCGCGCCTTCCTCGACGAAGCCGCACCGCTGAGCGCGGGCAGCCACGTCGATTCCACCGGCTACAAGATCGTCGACGGCAAGCTGATCGTGAGCCTCAAAGGCGGCAGCAACAGCGGCCTGCGTGACGATGCCCAGTTGATCGGTTTCCAGGGCCCCGCGGCCGAGCCGATTGCGCTCCTGTTCAAACACAACGGCCTGCACTTCGAGTTGCAGATCGACGCCAGCACTCCGGTCGGCCAGACCGATGCCGCCGGCGTCAAAGACGTGCTGATGGAAGCCGCGCTGACCACCATCATGGACTGCGAAGACTCCGTTGCCGCCGTGGATGCCGATGACAAGGTGGTGATCTACCGCAACTGGCTCGGGCTGATGAAGGGCGACCTGGCCGAAGAAGTGGCCAAGGGCGGCAAGACCTTTACTCGTACCATGAACCCTGATCGCGTCTACACCGGCATCGACGGTAACGACGTGACCCTGCACGGCCGTTCGCTGTTGTTCGTGCGCAACGTTGGCCACTTGATGACCATCGATGCGATCCTCGATAAAGACGGCAACGAAGTGCCCGAAGGCATCCTCGACGGCCTGATCACCAGCCTGGCGGCGATCCACAGCCTCAATGGCAACAACACGCGCAAGAACAGCCGCACAGGTTCGGTGTACATCGTCAAACCGAAGATGCACGGCCCGGAAGAAGCCGCGTTCACCAACGAGCTGTTCGGTCGCATCGAAGAGGTGCTGAACCTGGCGCGTAATACGCTCAAAGTCGGGATCATGGACGAGGAGCGCCGTACCACGGTCAACCTCAAGGCCTGCATCAAGGCCGCCAGCGAGCGCGTGGTGTTTATCAACACCGGCTTCCTCGACCGTACCGGCGACGAAATCCACACCTCCATGGAAGCCGGGGCGATGGTGCGCAAGGCCGCCATGAAGGCGGAAAAATGGATCGGCGCCTACGAAAACTGGAACGTCGATATCGGCTTGAGCACCGGCCTGCAAGGCCGTGCACAAATCGGTAAAGGCATGTGGGCCATGCCCGACCTGATGGCGGCGATGCTTGAGCAGAAAATCGCCCATCCATTGGCCGGTGCCAACACCGCCTGGGTACCGTCGCCGACCGCTGCGGCGCTACACGCGTTGCACTATCACAAGGTCGACGTATTTGCCCGCCAGGCCGAACTGGCCAAGCGCGAACGCGCCTCGGTGGACGATATCCTCACCATTCCTCTGGCCAGCAACACCGATTGGTCGGACGAAGAGATCCGCAATGAACTGGACAACAACGCCCAGGGCATCCTTGGCTATGTGGTCCGTTGGATTGACCAGGGCGTTGGCTGTTCGAAAGTACCGGACATCAACGATGTGGGCCTGATGGAAGACCGCGCCACCCTGCGTATCTCCAGCCAGCACATTGCCAACTGGCTGCGCCACGGCGTCGTCAACCAAGACCAAGTGATGGAAAGCCTCAAGCGCATGGCGCCGGTGGTGGACCGTCAGAATGCCGGGGACGCGTTGTATCGTCCGTTGGCGCCGGATTTCGACAGCAATATCGCGTTCCAGGCAGCGGTGGAGTTGGTGATTGAAGGGACCAAGCAGCCCAATGGGTATACCGAGCCGGTGTTGCACCGCAGGCGTCGGGAGTTCAAGGCTAAAAACGGCCTGTAAATGAAAAAGCCCTGATCGAGAGATCAGGGCTTTTTAGTTGGGTTGAGGATGACTGAACTGGCGCAATCGGGAGCAAGCCCCCTCCCACATTCTAAAAGTGTTCGCAGTTCAAAATGTGGGAGAGGGCTTGCTCCCGATGAGGCCATCACAGCATCACAAAAATCAGGAAGCCATCCCCAACTCCCGCTTCACCAACTTCGCCAACTTCACGCTATCTATCGGCTTGAGCAAGAAATCCACCACACTCAAGTGCATCGCATCGATCACATCCGGCGCTTCGGCGTCACCCGACATGATGATGATCGGCAGCGCCGCCCGGGTCGACTCACGCACCTGACGGATCAACTCCAGGCCGTTGCTGGGCTGCATGCGCAGGTCGGTGATCAGCAAACCGATAGAGCCGCTCGATTTCAACAAATCCCATGCCGCCTCACCACTGTCGGCGGTCAAGCAACGAATACCGTCCAGCCCCAGGATTTCCGCCAACAGTTCACGCGCATCCTTGTCGTCGTCCACGATCAATACGCGTTGGGGCGGTAAATCAGGCTCGAGCATCACGGCGCTCAGCGCCTCGCGCTCGGCATCACTCAAAATATCGTGGTCGGACATACGTTTCTCAGCAGTTCTAAATCAATCTCCCAGCACTCGTCAGACATCTGTGCAAGGTCGAACAATGTGCACTTCGTCGGAAAGTTTGCCTAGTGGGCGTTCTACGGGGTTTGGACGATAGTCATGTAAGGTTTTTCCCTAGTTTTGCAGCGTTTTCACCGACCTAGACTTACGTCCAATGGGCACCCGCGGTGCAGGAGTCGACCATGCAGCACGATAACGACAAAAAAACTGCGGTCACTGTTATGAGTAAAGCTGATGCATTCGAACAGGCGGGTAAAACTGCTGTGTTGCAGAACATCCACGGCACCTTGCAATTGCTGCAACGCTTCCCGCCGTTCAACCAGATGGAACAGGCGCACCTGGCCTTCCTGGTGGAACAGTGCCAATTGCGCTTCTATGGCCAGGGCGACAGCATCCTCAAACCGTCGGGCGGGCCGGTCGAGCATTTCTATATCGTCAAACAGGGCCGGGTGATTGGCGAGCGGCCAGACTCGCCAGATCCCACCTTCGAAATCACTACCGGCGAGTGCTTCCCCCTCGCCGCATTGCTGGGTGAACGTGCGACCCGCACCGAACATAAAGCCGCGCAAGACACCTTCTGCCTGCAACTGAACAAGCCGGCGTTTATCAAGCTGTTTGCCCTTTCCAGCCCGTTTCGTGATTTTGCCTTGCGTGGTGTCAGTAGCCTGCTCGACCAAGTCAACCAGCAAGTGCAGCAAAAAGCCGTGGAAACCCTCGGTACCCAATACTCCCTGAATACCCGCCTGGGCGAATTGGCCATGCGCCACCCGGTGACGTGCAGCCCGCACACGCCGTTGCGCGAAGCGGTCACGTTGATGCACGAGCAACAGGTCGGCAGCATTGTGATCGTGGACGAACACAAGGCGCCCCTGGGCATCTTTACCTTGCGTGACCTGCGCCAGGTGGTGGCCGACGGCACCAGCGATTTCAGCCAGGGCATTGACGGCCATATGACCCAGGCGCCGTTCTTCCTGAGCCCGGACCACAGTGCCTTCGACGCCGCTATCGCCATGACCGAACGGCATATCGCCCATGTGTGCCTGGTCAAAGACCAGCGCCTGTGCGGCGTGGTGTCCGAGCGTGACTTGTTCTCGTTGCAACGCGTGGACCTGGTGCACCTGGCCCGCACTATCCGCAACGCGCCCCGGGTCGACAACCTGGTGGCAATCCGCGGTGAAATCGGTCAGTTGGTGGAACGTATGCTTGCTCATGGCGCGTCGTCCACCCAGATCACCCACATCATTACGCTGCTCAACGACCACACCGTCTGCCGGGTGATCGAGCTGACCCTGGCGGAAAAAGGCGACCCCGGCGTGCCATTCAGTTGGCTGTGTTTCGGCAGCGAAGGCCGCCGCGAGCAAACGCTGTACACCGATCAGGACAACGGCATTCTGTTCGAGGCCAAGGACGCAGTCGAAGCTGCCCAGATCCGTGAGCGGCTGCTTCCCCTGGCACAGCACATCAATCAAAGCCTGGCGCTGTGCGGCTTCAGCCTGTGCAAAGGCAATATCATGGCCGGCAACCCCGAGCTGTGCTTGTCCCGGGTGGAGTGGGCGCGGCGCTTCGGCGCGTTTATTCGCGAGGCGACGCCGGAGAACCTGCTTAGCTCGAGCATCTATTTTGATTTGCGTGCAGTGTGGGGCGACGAGCGTGGTTGCGAGCAACTGCGTCAGGGCATTCTCGATCAGGTCGCGGACAACCGTTTGTTCCAGCGCATGTTGGCCGAAAACGCATTACGCCAGCGCCCGCCGGTGGGACGCTTTCGCGAGTTCGTGCTGACCCGCAAGGACGGCGAAAAGGCCACCCTGGATCTCAAGGTGCAGGGCTTGACCCCCTTTGTCGATGGCGCACGCCTGCTCGCCCTGGCCAATGGTATCCACGCCAACAACACCCTGGAGCGCCTGCGTCAGTTGGTCGACAAGCAAGTGATCGAGCCCCTGGATGGCGCGGCCTACGAAGAGGCCTACCACTTCATTCAGCAAACCCGTATGCAGCAGCACCAATTGCAGACCCGCGAGAACCAGCCCTACTCCAACCGCGTCGACCCCGACAGCCTCAACCACCTCGACCGACGCATCCTGCGTGAATCCCTGCGCCAGGCCCAGCGCCTGCAAAGCAGCCTGACCTTGCGGTATCAACTGTGAGTTGGTTCGGCTGGTTTCATAAGCAAAAACCGGGGCTGAATGCCGCGCAACAACAGCGCCTGGAACAACTGCCCAAGCCTTGCGCATTGGGCGATGGTTCGTTGCGCAACCAACGCTGGGTCGTGGTGGATCTGGAAACCAGCGGCCTGAACCTAAACCGTGACCAGGTGCTGTCCATCGGCGCCGTGGTGATCGAGGACGGTGCGGTGGATTTTTCGCAACTATTCGAACGTACCCTGCAACGCACCGACACCAAGCTCAGCCCCAGCGTATTGATTCATGGTCTCGGCCCCAGTGCGATTGCCGCCGGCAGCGACCCGGCCGAGGCACTGCTGGATTTCATGGCATTCGTGGGCGACAGCCCGTTGCTGGCCTTCCATGCACCGTTCGATCAACACATGCTGGGCCGGGCGCTCAAGGACAGCCTGGGTTATCGCCTGGCCCACCCGTTTCTCGACGTGGCCGACCTGGCACCGCTCTTGTGCCCCGACGCCACGCTGCGCGAGGCCGGACTGGACGACTGGGTCAAGCATTTCCAGCTGCAGGTCGGCGAGCGTCATCACGCCAGCGCCGATGCACTGGTCACGGCGGAGCTGATGCTGATCCTGTTCAGCCGTGCACGGCAGCAGCAGATCGACACGCCCCACGCGCTGCAAGAGCGTTTGGCCCAGTGGAAACGGCGCCAACAAGCGCCATCGTTTTAATGTCACCTCCCGACAGACGCTAATTGCGCCCACCCCACGCCTCTGACACAATCGCGAATAATTCTCGTTAGTTTAAACCTACTATTTATTCGGTGATGCCTTGTCGTCGGTCCAGACCCCACACAGTGAGCTTGTTGGCGCGTTGTATCGCGACCATCGTGGCTGGCTGTTGGCCTGGCTACGCCGCAATGTAGCCTGCCCGAGCCGCGCCGAAGACCTGAGCCAGGACACCTTCATGCGCCTGCTGGGCCGCGACGGCTTGCGCGAGCCCCGTGAGCCCCGGGCGTTCCTGGTGGCCATCGCCAAGGGCCTGCTGTTCGACTACTTCCGTCGAGCCGCTCTGGAACAGGCGTATCTCACCGAATTGATGCTGATCCCCGAAAGCAAACACCCTTCGCCGGAAGCACAGCAACTGATCCTTGAAGACCTCAAGGCCATCGACCGCCTGCTCGGCAAGTTGTCGAGCAAGGCCCGCGCCGCGTTCCTCTATAACCGCCTCGACGGCCTGGGCCACGCAGAAATCGCCCAGCGCCTCGGTGTGTCGGTGCCCCGTGTGCGCCAGTACCTGGCCCAAGGTATACGTCAGTGCTACATCGCGCTGTATGGCGAGCCCTCGTGACAACCATTAGCTCCAAACCGGTTTCGGCACGGGTGCTGGATGCCGCGATTGCCTGGCAACTGTCTCTGGACTCGGGCGACGGCAGCGCGGTGGAACAGCAAGAGTTCACCAAATGGCTGGCCAGCGATGAGGAACATGCCCGCGCCTGGCGCCAACTGGGCATGCTCGATCAGCGCTTCAGCGTGGCCGCCGGCCCGGCCCGGGCGGCGTTGCTGCAATCGCGCCACGGCATTCGCCAGCGCGTACGCAAGTTGGGCCGTGGCCTGGCGAGTATCGTACTGGTGTGTGGCCTGGGCTTGTTTGCCGGCGAGCGTTACGTGCCGATCCACTACTGGCTGGCCGACCAGCGCACCGCCACCGGCGAGCAACGCACACTGAAACTGGACGATGGCACTTCCATCAACCTCAATACCCATAGCGCCATAGATGTGCGCTTCGACGAACAGCGCCGATTGATTGTGTTGCAGGAGGGCGAAATCCTCGTCGAAACCGGCCACGACGATTCACGCCCGTTCTATGTGCAAACCCGCGACGGCAGCCTGCGAGCGCTGGGTACCCGGTTTATCGTCAAGCGCGAAGACGACGCTACGCGCTTGAGCGTGTTGCAGTCCGCCGTGGCCGCCCAGCCTGAAGCGCTGCATCAGGAGCACGTTTTCAAAGCAGGCCAGCAAGTGTTGATGCGCAGCGATGGCCTTGGCCCGCTGCTGGCCGTGACACCCGCCACCGACGCCTGGACCCGCGGCATGTTGGTGGTCGACAACGCCCGCCTGGGCGATGTGATCGAAGAACTGGGCCGCTACCGCACCGGGCACTTGGGCGTGGATGACAACGTGGCCGACCTGCGCATCACCGGCAGCTTCCCCCTGCACGACACCACGCTGGCGTTGAATGCGCTGTTGCCGACCTTGCCGGTGCAGATCAAGCAGCACACGCCGTGGTGGGTGACTGTAGCTGCCAAGCCTTAGTTCTGTGGTGACCGGGCAATCGCCATCGGGAGCAAGCCCCCTCCCACATTGGAAGGTACTCACACATCCAAATGTGGGAGGGGGCTTGCTCCCGATGAGGCCCTGAAACACACCGCCAAAAAAATAGTTTCACCCAGCCCTATCACTTTCCGATTCTCGCTCGGCACCTAAGCAATTGAGAAATATTTCCATTCAGGAGCCGCCCTTATGTCCCGCACGCTAGACACCTTGTTGCGTCCCAGTCTGTTAGCCCTGGCCATCGCCCTCAGCGCCCCGCTGGCGAGCACTTCGCTGATCGCTGCTGAACAAGCCTTGAGCGTGCGCGCCTATAACCTGCCGGCAGCCCCATTGGCCAGCACCCTGAACCAGATCGCCAGCCAGGCTGGCCTGGCGCTGACCCTCAACCCGACACTCGCCGCCGGCAAGACCTCGGCCCCGGTCAAGGGCCAGTTCGATGCACAGAGCGCGTTGCGCGAGGCCTTGCGCGGTACTGGCTTGCAGTTGGAACAAAGCAGTACGGGCACTTACACCCTGGTGCCGGTTCCGGAGGGCGTCGTCGCCTTGCCGACTACCAACATCACCGGCCAGGGCAGCTATGAAAGCGCTTGGGGGCCGGTGGAGGGGTATGTGGCAAAGCGCACCGCCGCCGGCACCAAAACCGATACCGCGCTGGTCGAGGCGCCACGCTCGATTTCGGTAGCCACCCGCGAGCAGATGCAAGACCGCAACGTGCAGAACCTCGACGATGCGGTCAAATACATGCCTGGCATCGTTTCCGCCAGCTACGGCAGCGACACCCGCTACGACTGGATGCGCGTACGCGGCTTCGAGCCGACGCAATTCCTCGATGGCCTGCCACTGCCACGCGGGGTGTATGCCAACCCGAAAGCCGAAACCTGGAACCTGGATCGCCTCGCTTTGCTGCGCGGTCCGGCCTCGTCTGTCTACGGCCAGACCCCACCGGGTGGCCTGTTGGACATGGTCAGCCGCCGCCCCAGCGCTGAATCGAGCCACGCCATCCAGGTGCAATACGGCAGTGACAACTACCGCCAGATCAATTTCGAAAGCACTGGCAAGATCGATAATGAAGGCCAGTTTCTCTACAGCGTTGGCGGCGTGGTGCGCGATGCTGGTACCCAGGTCGATCACATCGACAACAAACGCTACAACATCGCACCGAGCCTGACCTGGAATATCGACACCGATACCAAGCTGACCTTGCTGTCGCAGTTCACCCGTGACGATACCGGGGCTACCAGCCAGTTCCTGCCGATAGTCGGCACCAAGATCAAGTCGCCGCTGGGTGACGTTTCGCATCATAAGAACCTGGGCGATCCGGACTACGAGTTCTACGACCGTACCTATTACGCACTCGGCTACGCATTCGAGCACCGTTTCAGCGATACATGGCAGTTCAAACAGAACCTGCGTTACACCAAATCGGAACTGTCGTTTCAGCAATTGACCGTGGGGGCCTATGGCTGGGCGCCGGTCGACGCTGAGGGCAATATCGATCGATCGTCCACCAACGTGGACGAGAACATCGGACAATTGGCGGTCGATAACAACTTTCAGGCCGACTTCGCCACCGGTGACGTCACCCACACCCTTCTCCTCGGACTGGACCACCAGCGTACCGATACCTCGTACTTGTCGATTTACGGGCAGGCCGGAAGAGTCAACATCTTCAACCCGGTCAACACCACGCCGGTTGAACGCCCCGCACGCTCCGGCGCTTTCTACGACTACAACCAGAAAACCATCCAGACCGGTCTCTACGTGCAGGACCAAATGGCGCTGGACAACTGGCGCCTGACCCTGGGCGGCCGTGAAGACTGGGTGCACCAAGGTACAACTTACTTCAACAAAAACGACGCGACCAATACTGACCGCAGCAAGAATTTCAGCGGTAACGCGGCACTGAGCTATGTGTTCGACTCGGGCTTCGTACCGTACATTTCCTACGCCGAATCGTTCCAACCGGCGAGCAACGCCAGCGCTTCACCTACAGAGTCCTATAAACCCACCGAGGGCAAGCAGTGGGAATTGGGGATCAAGTACCAACCGCCGGGCTCGAACACGCTGCTCAGTGCAGCGGTGTATGACCTGACCCAGAAGAACGTTCTGGTCAGCAGCTTCCAATCCGGTGGTGTATCTGTCACCGACCAGACCGGCGAGGTGAAAGTCAAAGGTCTGGAGCTGGAAGCCATCTCTGACGTCACCGAAAACCTCAAGGTGATCGCGGCGTATACCCTGGCCAAATCCGAAGTGCAAAAAGGCGATTTCAAAGGCAATCGCCTGCAATTGATGCCCAACCAACAAGCCTCCTTGTGGACCGACTACACCTGGCACACCGGCGCCCTCGACGGTTTCGGTATCGGCTTCGGCGCACGCTACACCGGCAATACCTATGGCGACCAAGCCAATACCTGGGCCGGCAAGGCCAATGCCTACACCGTGTTCGACGGCGCCGTGCACTACGACCTCGGTCGCCTCGACAACAGCCTTAAAGGCGCGTCGGTGAAAGTGAACGCGACCAACCTGTTCAACAAGGACTACATTTCCACCTGTGATGGCTCGTACTGCTACTTCGGCGACCAACGCAGCGTCGTCGCCAGCGCCACCTACCAGTGGTGATCAGCTTGAGTTAACAACCAGGCCGCCCCACAGGGCGGCTTGGGTGCATCTGAAGGCTCGAAAATGAAAAGCAAAACCATCCGCCGCTGGTCCTTCATCCACACCTGGACCAGCCTGATCTGCACCGTATTCCTGCTACTGCTCGCCCTCACCGGCTTGCCGTTGGTGTTCCACCACGAGATCGACCACCTGCTGGGTAACGAGCCCGAGCTGGCACAGATGCCGGCCGATACGCCGCAGCTCAACCTTGAGCAGCTTGTGGCCAAAGCCCAGGCCCATCGACCCGGCGAGGCCATGCAGTACCTGGCGTGGGACGAAGACGACAAGAACGGTGTGATCGCGATCATGGCCGCCACGGCCGGCACCGAGCCGAACTCGTCGCACACCTTCATGCTCGACGCCCGCACTGGCGAAGCAGTGGAAACCCCGGCGGCCAATGGCGGGCTGACCCTGTTCCTGCTGCGTCTGCATGTGGACATGTTCGCCGGCCTGCCGGGCAAGTTGCTGCTGGCGTTCATGGGCCTTCTGTTCGTGCTGGCGATTGTTTCGGGCACGGTGTTGTACCTGCCGTTCATGCGCCGCTTGAAGTTCGCCACCGTGCGCCAGGACAAGTCCACCCGCCTGCGCTGGCTCGACCTGCACAACCTGATCGGCGTGGTCACCCTGACGTGGGCGCTGGTGGTGGGCGTGACCGGCGTGATCAGCGCCTGCGCCGACCTGATCATCGCCGCCTGGCGCCAGGACAGCCTCAGCGCCATGATCGAACCCTACCAGAACGCCCCGCCGCTGACCCACCGCGCACCGGCCACCGAGCTGCTGAGCATTGCCGCCCAGGCAGCGCCGGGCATGGAGCCGGACTTTATCGCCTTCCCCGGCACACGCTTCTCCAGCGAGCATCACTATGCGGTGTTCATGAAAGGCAGCACGCACCTCACCTCCCATCTGCTCACGCCGGTGCTGATCGACGCCAGCACCCTGGCCGTCACCGCCATCGCCGAGCGCCCTTGGTACATGGACGCCATGGGCATGTCCCAACCGCTGCACTTCGGTGATTACGGCGGGATGCCGATGAAAATCTTGTGGGCAGTGCTGGATGTGCTGACCATCGTCGTGCTGGTCAGCGGCATTTACTTGTGGATCGTGCGGCGCAAGGCGGCCAAGGTATGAAGCCTCGGCAGTCGAATTTCTGGAAAGTGTTTGGCATACCAATGGGGATTGGCCTGCTCAGTGCCGCCGGGTTGTTTGCGGCGTTGCTGGGGGATGGGGTGTGGGATTCTTTGAGTTGGGTGGGGTTGGGCGTACCTGCTGCCATTGGCGCTTGGGCGTTGGGCAAGCGGCGCGGCTGAGGGCGCTATCGGGGGCAAGCCCCCTCCCACATTTGATTTGTGAACGCCGTCCAGTGTGGGAGGGGGCTTGCCCCCGATGAGGCCCTCTGGATCACAAAAATCCCCCTCGCCAGCCACTGCGCAAGCATCTACGCTAGCCCCAGTCCATTTCGAGGAATGCCCATGTCCGCCCCCAGCATGACCTTGTTCCACAACCCCGCTTCGCCGTTCGTACGCAAAGTCCGCGTGCTGCTGAGCGAGACCGGCCAGCAGGACCGCGTGGCCCTGCACGCTTGCCTGCCGACACCGGTCAACCCGGATGCCCAAGTACTGCAAGGCAACCCGGTGGGCAAGATCCCGGCGCTGCGCCTGGCCGACGGTTCAGTACTGCACGACAGCCGGGTGATCCTCGATTACTTCGACCACCAGCATGTCGGCAACCCGCTGATCCCTCGCGATGGCTCGGCGCGCTGGCGGCGCCTGACGTTGGCCTCGATGGCCGACGGCATCATGGATGCCGCCGTGCTGGTGCGTTACGAGACCGCCATGCGCCCGCTGGAAAAACACTGGGATCAATGGCTCGACGAACAGCGCAACAAGATTCGTCGCGCTCTCGCCGAGCTGGAGCAGGACGCCATCGCCGAACTGGCCAGCCATTTCGATATCGCTTCGATCAGCGTCGCCTGCGCCCTGGGCTACCTCGACTTTCGCCATCCGGATATGCAGTGGCGCTCGGACAACCCCAAGCTCGCCGCCTGGTACGCCGAGGTCAGCCAGCGGCCTTCGATGCAGCAGACCCAACCGCCCGCCTGACATGCATACCTACCCCCTGTGGGAGCGGGCTTGCCCGCGATTGCGGCGTGTCATTCAGTACATCTGCTTCTGAACCACCTCTATCGCGGGCAAGCCCGCTCCCACAGGGGACGGTGGTGGTATTGAGGAAGGTGGCGATCCTTAAGGCCAACTGCGCCCCCGCTTGCTGATCCTCCCGCAACCCAATCATTGCACTTGCTCCACCTTGCGCTTACCCACCCCATACCAATCCAGCTTGCGCGTCAGCACCATGACCGTGCCCAGCAGGCCAAACAGCAACAGCGAGCCCATCAACAGCGCGTAATCCTCGGCACTGAGCAACCCGAACAACAAGCCATACAACGCCGCCAACCCTGCCGAGAACCCCAGCCCATGGACGACGCTACGCAGCACGTGGCACACGTAGAAACCGATCAACAGCACACAGGCACTGGCCGATATCAGGTACGCCAAGGCAAAGCCCACATGCTCGGACAGCGACAACAGCAACAGGTAGAAGAACGCCAGCGCCACACCCACCAGTGCATACTGAATCGGGTGCACCGCCAGGCTCTTGAGCACTTCGAACAGGAAGAAGCCAGCGAAGGTCAGGGCGATAAACAACAGCGCGTATTTGATCGCACGGTCGCTCTTGAGGTACTGGTCCACCGGGTCGATGAAGTTCACGCCAAAGCTGAGGTTGTTGAAGTCTTCGCAGCCCTGGCGGTCCAGGCAGCTTTGCAGCGCTTGTTCAAGGTTGGTGGAGAAGAATGAGGTCTGCCAACTGGCACTGAAGCCCTGGTCGTTGACTTCCCGTTGAGCCGGCAGAAAGTTGCCGATGAAACTCGGGTGCGGCCAGTTGGACGCCAGGGACACCTGGCTGGTCTTGCCCACCGGCACCACTTGCAGTTGTTCGGTGCCTTGCAGACGCAGGTCGAAGGCGAAATCCAGCACGGCAGGTTTCTTGCCGTCTTGCGTCGGCAACATCACATGCACGCCCTCGCCCAGCCAGTCCACCTGCGAGCCCGGCGAGAACTCCAGGCGCTGATCACCCAGCTCCAGCTTCAAAGCGTTTTCAATGCCGCGAATATCGCTGATGCCCACCGCCAGAAACGCAGGCTCAAAGCGGTAATCAGCAAAGTCTTCGGTGATTCCCAACTGCGCAGGCAATTCAAAACGCCCGCTGATACGGTTGTCGGCATGGAACAACCGCGCCTGGTAGATACCCCGCGCACGCAGTTCGGTTTGCACCTTGCCGTCGAGCTCGAAATGCTCCGGCAGGAAATACAACCGGCCACGCTCTTCACGGGTTTCTTCGTAGCGTTTATTGAGCCTTTCATTGAGCTTCCATTCACGCACCGTCTTGCGAAACGGCACCACCATCACCGGCCCGGTGAGGCGCTGGGCGTAACTGGAGCTGCGGGCGATGTCCATCAATACGCCGTCGCGCAGTTGCTGGCGGTCGGTGATGATGCCGTTGATCATCAGCAACGGAATCAGCAACAGCAGGATCAGCAGCGCAATCGCGCCAAGTTTGAAAAGCAGGCTGCGGTTCATGGGTCTCTCCCTGTTTGAATGGGGGAGAGTCTGCCCAGCCGGTATGGGGGATTTATGTGGGCAATGTGGAGACTGTGTGGAGATGCAGCACTGCTTGCACGCCGCCTGGCACATTGCCGATCTGCAGCGAGCCGCCATGCAGCTTCATCACCTCCTCGACAAAGTTGAGCCCCAGGCCCGTGCTTTTACGCCCGCTGGCCGGACGTGGCAGCGAGTAGAACCGCTCGCTCAGGCGCGGCAGCGCGTAATCGGGAATCGCCGCGGCCTGGTTGAACAGACTGACCTGCACATCGTTATGCCGCACCTGGGCGCTGAATCTCAGCGTGCCGCCGGGAGGGGTGAAATCCAGCGCATTGTCGAGCAGGTTGCCCAGGGCCTGACGCAGCAGGAAGGGTTCGCCAAACACCTTCACATCGGCGGCGATGACCTGCTCCACCTGCAAGCCGGCACCTTCGATTCGCGCACATTGGGCCTTGAGCACCTCATCGACCAACACCGCCAGCGGGATGTTCGACTGTTCCTCCAGCCCCTGACGTTGCTCAACCTGGGCCAGGTTCAACAGGCGTTCGATCAACTGTTGCAGGCGCGCGCTTTCGCTGTCGATATTGCCGACAAACCGCTGCTGCTGCTCACGGCTCATATCGCCCTGCAACAGCTCCGCCGCACCGCGAATCGCCGCCAACGGGCTTTTCAATTCATGGGTCAGCGTATGCACGTAGCGCTCTACGTAAGCCTTGCCTTCCAACTGCGTGCGCATGTGTTCCACGGCGGTGGACAACTGCTTGAGCTCGCCGCCGCGATAATGCGGCAACTCGGCGCGGCGGCCCTCGCTCACGGCTTCGGCATAGGCAGTAAGGCGTCGGAGGGCGACGGTCAGCCACCACGACAATAGCGCGCCCAGCAGCAGGCCCAGAATGACCAGCCCCGCGCCGTACCACAGCAGGCGGCGCTCAGTGCGATCCACGTAGGGTTGCAACGAGCTGTTGGGCTTGGCCACGGTGACCACGCCGATGATCTGGCCGTTATCGCGAATCGGCGCCCCAACGTGCATCACGGATGACGCGGGATCGTCCACGTCGCTGCGGGTGGAGCGCGCACCGTATTCGCCGCGCAGGGTCAGGTACACGTCGTTCCACTTCGAATAGTCCTGGCCCACTGCTTCACCGCTGGAGTCAAGCAGGACCCTGCCCTTGGCGTCGGTCACATAAATACGATGGTTGACCTGGTTTTTCGGCAGGCCCCAGATCACCGCACCCGGCTGGCGATTGCCGTAAGCCTTGAGCAGCGCTGGCCAATGACTCTGGCCCAGGGTGCCGTTCTTCACATCTTCGCGCAGGATTTCAGCCAGCAGGTTGGCGGTGTCTACCAATGTTTCTTCGGTAGACTGGCGCACGCCGGGGCGGATTTCCTTCATCACCGTGTTGAGTACGAAGTAGCCGGTCAGGCCGATAAACAGCGCATACACCAGGAAAATCCGCAGCCCCAGGCGCATCAGCTGTGGCTCGGGCTGTAGCTGTAGCCCAGGCCGCGATGGGTCTGGATCGGCTCGGCCTGTGCCGCCACGCTACGCAATTTGCTGCGCAGGCTTTTGATGTGGCTGTCGATATTGCGCTCGTAGCCGGCATCGGCGGGCACACCGACGGCGTCCAGCAGTTGCTCGCGGCTGAACACGCGCTCGGGTTGTTCCAACAGGCTTTGCAGCAGGCGGAACTCGTGGCGCGTGAGGCTCAGGGGTTGCCCGCGATAGTGGATCTGCATGCGCTCCAGGTCCACCTGGAACAGCATCGGGGCCGCACCCGGGCCAACACGCTTGAGAATCGCCCGGACCCGCGCCGCTACTTCCCGAGGGCTGAAGGGCTTGACTACATAATCGTCGGCACCGATTTCCAGCCCCACCACCCGGTCGATCTCGGCATCCCGGGCACTGAGGAACATCACTGGCACTTCGCTGAACCGGCGCAGGTGCTTGCAGGTTTCAAAGCCAGTGATGTCCGGCAGACCGATGTCGAGAATGATGAGGTCGGCCGGGCTCTGGCGCTGATGCTCCAGCGCCGCCTGGCCAAGGGTCAGCCAGGTGGTGGTGAAGCCCTCGCCTTGCAGGGCAAAGATCAGCGTGTCGGCTATCGCCGCTTCGTCTTCGACAATCAGGATGTGCGGCATGGGTTCAATCAGCAGTCCGGTTTGTCGGCAGTGTAGCGACGTGCCGGGTTCACCGCCGCGCCAAATTCACGCAGGGCCTTGGCGCCGATCAACAGCGGGTAGTTGAAGCTGCTGCGGTCGGTGAGGTTAACCTCGACGGTGCGCTTGACGTCGCCCAGGCACATCTCCAGATCGATCACCGGACGCTTGGCCACGCTGGCTTCGTCCTTGTCGTCATCTTCGTCGGCACGGCTCTTGATCTTGCTGATGCGCGACACCTTGTGCTCGTAGACCTTGCTGCCGGCGTCCTTGCCGCCGAGGCGGAAGCGCACCCAATCATCGCCGTCGCGGGTGAAGGTCTCGATGTCCCGGGCCGACAGCGAGGCGGTCAGCGCGCCGGTATCCATCTTGGCCTTGAAGGTTTCGCCGATCTC
Source organism: Pseudomonas sp. GZJR-8 (assembly GCF_002916705.1). NCBI lineage: Bacteria > Pseudomonadati > Pseudomonadota > Gammaproteobacteria > Pseudomonadales > Pseudomonadaceae > Pseudomonas > Pseudomonas sp. GZJR-8. The sequence goes on from NZ_JXSI01000014.1 coordinate 96,915, forward strand.
CGGCAACTGGATGTATTCGTAGCGACCATAAAGGGTCGGTTCGGCAGCCATGACAGGCAGGGCCAGCAGAGCGAGGGAGGCAAATAACAGTTTCACGAAGTGAGTTCCTCGGAAAGAAGTAGGCGGATTCTAGACCGCAAACGCGGCACTTGGTTAGTGACTGCCACCCTACACGGCACATTGTGAAACATTCGTCCGCTGATTTGCGATTTGGCCTCTAGACTCACCTTGCTTATCATGGCCCACCCACAAGATTCCAAGAGTTATTTATGCGCCGCCTGCTCACCGGCTGTTTGGTCACACTGCTGCTGTTACTCAACACGCTGATCCTGATCGGCCCCTTGATGGTGTTTGCCCTGCTCAAGCTGGTGGCGCCGGGCCGCTCGCGTGACTATGCGTCCTGGGCGGTGATGTGGATCGCCGAGACCTGGGCCGAGATCGACAAGTTGATTTTCTCGCTGTGCATTCCAACCCAATGGGATATCCGCGGCGGTGAGAACCTGCGCAGTGACACCTCCTACCTGGTCATCAGCAACCACCAATCCTGGGTCGATATTCCGGCGCTGATCCAGGCGCTGAACCGGCGCACGCCGTTCTTCAAATTCTTCCTGAAAAAAGAGCTGATCTGGGTGCCCTTCCTCGGCCTGGCCTGGTGGGCGCTGGATTACCCGTTCATGAAGCGCTACACCAAAGCATTTCTGGCCAAGCATCCTGAACTGGCAGGGCAGGATCTGAAAATCACCAAGGAGGCCTGCGAGCTATTCAAGCGCCAGCCGGTGACGGTGGTCAATTACCTGGAAGGCACGCGGTTCAGCGAGGCCAAGCGCGCGCAACAGGATTCACCCTTTACCCGGCTACTCAAGCCCAAGGCAGGCGGCGTCGCGTTTGTACTGGCGGCGATGGGTGAACAGCTGGACGCGGTACTCGACGTCACCGTGGTCTACCCGCAACACAAGATCCCGGGGTTCTGGGACTTGATCAGTGGCGCGGTGCCGAAGGTGATCGTGGATATCCGCACCCGCGAGCTGGACCCGGCGTTGTGGCAAGGGGATTACGAGAATGATCCGGCGTTTCGCCAGACCGTCCAGAACTGGGTCAACCAGCTCTGGGCGGAAAAGGACCGTCGAATCCATGAACTGCTGGAAAACGACGGCATGCAATGCGAAAGCCAACGATGATGGAACCTTCCAAGGTCATACACGAGACCTTGAAAGGTAATCCATAGTGGTGTCTTGCTTCCTGCAGCTCCCTACTGTTTCGACGCTACCGCTCAAGCCAGCTCATTTATGCTGTTGCGCAGAGCATCTCGTACCTGCGTAGGGTTGGTCCTGTCAAAAAGGGAATCCAAAGCCGTGCGCATCTTTGCTGATGCTTGCGAGATATCACCTCCAGCAGCCTGGGCGCCCAACACCTCAACGAGATTGGAAATCACTGCGTCAGCGGAAGCCTGCACAGACGAGGGTACATTTGCCAAATCGCTGCGCGGCACTCCGGATGCATCAACCTCTTTTGGTTGGCCGTCCTCACCCTTCACAAGGTGCACGCCACCTTCAGGCAACGGTTTGTCTACCGGCCACTCTTTAGCAGCAGTGACTGCTTCTGGTTGACCGTCCGCACCCTTCACAAGGTGCACGCCACCTTCAGGCAACGGTTTGTCTACCGGCCACTCTTTAG
>NZ_JXSI01000014.1:98761-165588 GCF_002916705.1 Pseudomonas sp. GZJR-8
TGACCGTCCGCACCCTTCACAAGGTGCACGCCGCCTTCAGGCAACGGTTTGCCTGCCGGCCACTCTTTAGCAGCAGTGACTGCTTCTGGTTGACCGTCCGCCCCCTTTACAAGGTGCACGCCGCCTTCAGGCAACAGTTTGTCTGCCGGCCACTCTTTGGCCCGAGCATTGGTAGAACCCGAGATTTGTTGCAGCCCAGACATCAAGTTATTGAGTGCCCGCTCAGGATTCGATCCATTAGCGACGGCACTCAGATCGTTGCGCAAGTTCTGCAACAAATTCGCGCTCAACCCCAGGTTATGCAACACATTGTGGTCGATCAGCCCAGCCTTGCTGGCCGGCACATTGGCGCCAACCTGGTTGTATATATTCTGGAGTGTGGTTTGCAGCTGGTTAATAGAACTCATCAGGCACCATGTAGTTAGTTCGTCGATTGACCTTCGAACAGCACCACGTGATGCTGCGAAAGTTACTACTACGTGGCACCCAACTTTCCTGCCGTTCCTACTGGTTCACTACAATTTATTTCGTCCACATCCAACGCATCATGAAAGATGATTCAGAAATAACTATAGGAAACGCGATTCTTGGAGAAGGCCGCTTAACTGCTGGCCCCCCAAGCCTGGACAAGCTTGCCCAGCACCGAGTCGCTGGCGCCTTGCCCGCCCAGGTATTTGAGGATCACCGGGGCAAACTGGCTTACCATCCCACTGTCCATGCCCAAGGCACTGAACGCGGTATTCAGGTCGTTGGTGTTCTTCACGTTACCCAGCAAACCATCAAGGCCGCTGGTCTTGCTGCCGCCGCTCTGGCCGAGCATCCCGCTTAAAGCGCCGAGACTGCCCAATGCGTTGTTACCCGACAATTGATCGAGGCCCGGCACGCTGTTGCCCAGTTGCGAATAGTCGTTGCCGCTCAGTTTGTTCTTGGCCAGGCCCAGCATGGCGCCCGTGCCGCCCACCGCTTGCTCGGGGGTGATGTTCAGTTGCGAGGTCAGGGCGCTCAGCAGGCCGGCCGTCTCGGACGAGGGTGCGGCGGCAGCGGCTTTGTTGTTGCCACCCTGCATACCGGAAATCGCGTTGGCTGCATCGCCAAGGCTGAAACCTGCGGCGAACACCGGGCCGGCGGCCATGGACAGCAGGCAGGAAAGGGCAAAACCGCGTGAAATCTTCATCAATACAACCTCAGGAGATGGATGCAAAAGCAAGCGTTGGACTAGGTATCCCGTCGGTTGTTCCAAGCCCTGCCCGGAACCCAATCGGGATAATCGGGTCCATGGATAGACTACAAAATTTGTCGAGAAGAGACTTATGACTGCGATCCAACCCCAAGTGATTGAGCAAAAGCCTCCATTCTGGAGCCGCCCACGCCTGTTCATCGGCGCCTGTGTGGTGGTGGTTGCCGGTATCGGCGGCGCGCTCTACACCCAGGACAGCGTCAAATCCGCGGCAACGCTGGTGAACACTACCCAGCAGCCGGCCGCGCAAATCATGGCCCACAAAGATTATCTTGAAGTGCAGCCGATTGCCTCCACGGCGCCGGCGCCAGACCAAAGCCTGGAGCTGTGGGCAATCCCTAAAGATGGCACACCGGTGTCGCTGGGCCTGTTGCCGGAAGACGGCGAGGGCATCATCGGCCTGAACCCGCGCCAGCAGGAAACCATCAGCAAGCCGGTGGAGTTGATGGTGAGTTCGGAGACCAAGGGTGGCTCCATCAGCAAACAACCGACAGGCCCGACTGTATACCAGGGCGCACTGGCCACTCGCTGATTCCTAAACACCATAAAACCCTTGTCGGAGGGGGCTTGCTCCCGATAGCGGCAGGCCAGTCACAGCAGTACCGACTGAGCCACCGCTATCGGGAGCAAGCCCCCTCCCACATTTTGATATTCAGTGCCTGGGTGGCTTACTCATGGCAAGGGATGGCGCTTATAGTTCGGCCGTCGTCCACATGGCGACACGGGTTTGGCGACCCGGTGAATGGTGCAAAAGCTTCTGCTTTTTTGCAGGTTCTTTTGCGTCCGCAATAGCTGCCTTCATGGTGGCTGTGCGCGGGAGACCTTCGGGTCTGCCGGTTCCATTCCCGGTTCGCCAACCTGCGTACAGCTGCCACCCAGTTCGTTTGGCGACGAACAAGTGTGTAGCCCACCTCTACTTGAATGGGTTTTAAAACATGAACCGATACATGCCGCTCACCGGCCACGACGCCACCACTCCCTCCCTACTCATCGACACCCAGGTCCCGCTTGACGTGCTCCACGACGCCGCCGTCTACCGCATCCGCGCGGTCACCCAAGTCATGGAAAACCTGGCGTTTCGCGAGGGCCTGCAAACCGACAACATCGTCCTCCAGGACTTCGCCCTGCTGTGCGCCATTCCATTACGCGATGGATGCGATTTGCTGGATGTGATCAGCCGGCGCTTGCAGGCGTAAATTCCAAAAACAAATAGGGCGACTTTTATCATCCTTCGAAATAACCTCGGATTGGTTAATCAGAACGACTTCTAAAAACTGTCATCTTTCACAGTATCCTCCTCCTTCTCTTTCTCATACTCTTTCCGAAACGACATAAAGGAGTATGAAAAATGAACACCTACAACACCCTTTGTCTGATGACACTTTTTCTCCTTGCGAACACCGCGTACGCCACTACCTGCCCGGAAGTTTCCAAAATTGAGCAAAAGCCGATGGTCGGAGGTGGTTTCAGCTACACCGCCGCAGGGCCAGACGGCAACGAGTGGGTGGGCGGAGATAAATGGACTGAAAAAAACGATCTATCAAGCTACGTCTTCACATCGGTACGCCTTCAAAAAGCAAGCTTCGACCCGGTCACTAAGAAGAGCAAAGACTCAGCTGTCATCTGCCGATACGAGGGAACCGGAGAAAACAGCAGGGATGGCGAAGCCAACACCGTCATGGTGCTAAAGACAGGTAAAGCACTGCTCCCAGTTGAAGGCAATTGGACTGTTGATTGCCAGGCCAAAGAACCGTCAGGCTGCACCTTCAATTGATCAGCGTGGTGCAGCAATAGTGTAATTGCACCGAATGCCTGGAATGTCAAACAAGAACGACGACCTGAAGGTCGCCGTTCATTTTCCACTTACGCCGCACTGAACAACTTATGCGGATCAATCACAAACTTCTTCGGTACACCTGCATCGAACTCGCCATACCCGCGTGGCGCATCGTCCAGGCTGATCACATGTACGCAGACGATTTCGGCAATGTAGATGCGCCCGCACTGCCTAAGCTATTTATTTTGAAAAATACTGCCGCAAACATCTTCAATGAGATAAGCAAAATTTTTTTCCAGTAAAAACACAATACATCATTCCAAAAAAATATAACAACCTGTCAACCTTGACAGGTTCCCATAACGCGCATTCTTAATACCATTACCACTCAAACCCTAAACCAAGCATTCATAAGGAATACCGCAATGAAAGAATATAACTTTGATTTCCGCATAGGTTCGACAACTGGCTACCGCAACGTACAATATGAAACTATAACTGCAGCTAGCGAGGCGGCAGCGTTTGAGAAGATGAAACAAAAGTACAACGACTCCCGCGATGTTATCACCTGCACTCGTTCGGGAGAAGCTGAGACAAAGGAAGATATAGCAAAGATAGAAGAAGAATTAAAGACCGAAACGAACCCGCAAATGATAAACATCCTCAAACACCAACTAGAAAAATTACAAGAATAGTTAAATGCAACACACTGGCTCAACACAACTTGCAGCATTAAAAGTCTACGACAGTGTGAAACAGAGACACTCAACGCACAGAATCGGCGACTCTTGCCCCCTAGAGTCGCCATTTTTCAGCTTTGGCTTTACGCAGCCCTTTGGTGTCAGGGTAGTTGTCGTGCTCACCGCCCTTAAAAAAGTATTTCAGGCGCGGCAAGAAGCAGCACCTGGTTCATCACTCGGATCGTAGAGTCCGATACTGCTCAGAGCTTTACCTGCGATTGCACGCCAAAAACACTATGTCAGATGTTCAATGAACGATGGCACTGAAATACAAAACACCCGATGCGGTGCATCAGGCGTTTTGAGGTTGAAATGGGTGTAAACCTATTTCAGACTGGACACGGTGTCATTACGCCGCACTGAACAACTTATGCGGATCAATCACAAACTTCTTCGGTACACCCGCGTCGAACTCGCCATACCCGCGTGGCGCATCGTCCAGGCTGATCACCTGCACACCGACGATTTCGGCGATATTGATCCGATCCCACATGATCGCCTGCATCAGTTGGCGGTTGTACTTCATCACCGGCGTCTGCCCGGTGTGGAAGCTGTGGGATTTGGCCCAACCCAGACCGAAGCGAATGCTCAGGCTGCCCATTTTCGCGGCGGCATCGACAGCACCCGGATCTTCGGTGACGTAAAGGCCAGGGATACCGATCTTGCCTGCCACACGCACCACGCCCATCAGTGAGTTGAGCACGGTGGCCGGGGCTTCGGCCTTGACACCGTCGTGGCCATGGCCGCGTGCTTCAAAGCCTACGCAGTCGACGGCGCAATCCACTTCCGGTTCGCCCAGCAACGCAGCAATCTGTTCGTGCAGCGGCGTATCGGTGGACAGGTCGACGATTTCAAAACCCTGGGCCTTGGCGTGGGCCAGGCGGATGGAATTGACGTCGCCAATGATTACAACGGCTGCACCCAACAGCCGTGCCGAGGCAGCAGCGGCCAGACCGACCGGGCCGGCACCAGCAATGTAAACGGTGCTGCCCGGGCCAACGCCGGCAGTGACGGCGCCGTGGTAGCCGGTGGGCAAGATGTCGGAGAGGCAGGTCAGGTCACGGATTTTCTCCATGGCCTTGTCGCGGTCCGGCAGTTTGAGCAGGTTGAAGTCAGCGTACGGCACCAGCACGTACTCGGCCTGGCCGCCGGTCCAGTCGCCCATGTCGACGTAGCCGTAGGCACCACCGGCACGCGCCGGGTTGACGGTCAGGCATACGCCGGTGTGTTGCTCCTTGCACGAGCGGCAGCGGCCGCACGCGACGTTGAACGGCACGGAAACCAGGTCGCCGATTTTCAGGTTCTCGACGTCGCTGCCTTTCTCGATCACTTCGCCGGTGATTTCATGCCCCAGCACCAGGCCGGTCTGGGCAGTAGTGCGGCCACGCACCATGTGTTGGTCGGAGCCGCAGATGTTGGTGGAGACCACGCGCAGGATGACGCCGTGCTCAATCTTCCTGCCGCGCGGGTCCTGCATTTTGGGATAGTCGATTTTCTGTACTTCGACCTTGCCGTTGCCGAGATACACGACACCACGATTACCAGACATGCTTTCACCTCGCTGTTGTTTTTATGGAACTGCGTTGCCGCTTGGGTGGCAGCGCGTTAGTGCTCGGGTACAGATGCTGTTTCTTGTGTTGCTTGTAATGGCCTCATCGCAGGCAAGCCAGCTCCCACAGTGGATCGGGTTCACACATCCTGGAATGTGGGAGCTGGCTTGCCTGCGATAGCGATCTAAAGAACGACGGTGCGATTGGCATTCAAGAACACCCGCCGCTCAATGTGATACCCCACCGCACGCGCCAATGTGAGCCCTTCGATATCGCGCCCCTTGGCGATCAAATCCTCGGGATAGTGGCTGTGATCAACCACCTCCACACCCTGGGCGATGATCGGCCCCTCATCCAAATCGTTGTTGATGTAATGCGCCGTGGCCCCCACCAGTTTCACGCCCTTGTTGTACGCCTGGTGATACGGCTTGGCGCCCTTGAACCCCGGCAGCAACGAGTGATGAATGTTGATGGCCTTGCCATCCAGCTTGCGGCACAGCTCCGGCGACAGCACCTGCATGTAGCGCGCAAGGATCACCAGTTCGGCGCCGGTGTCTTCCACCACTTGCCACACCTGCCGCTCCTGGGATGGTTTGTCGTTGGGGTCGAGCGGGAAATGGTAGTAGGGAATCTGGTGCCAGTCGGCCAACGGCTTGAGATCGGGGTGGTTGGACACCACCGCGACCACGTCCATCGACAGTTGGCCGATGCGCTGTCGGTACAGCAGGTCGTTGAGGCAGTGATCGGCCTTGGAGACCATGATCACCACTTTCGGCCGATAGTTCGGCGCCGTCAGCTCGAAGATCATGCCGAAGGCTTCACCACGGGTCGCCAGGCCATCGCGGAACGCCTGCTCGTCAAAACCGTCAGGCTGACGAAACTCCACACGAATGAAAAACCGGCCCGAGAGACGATCATCAAACGAGTGGTGCTCAGTGACATAGCAGCCCTGCTCGAACAGGTAGCGGGTGACCGCGTCCACCGTGCCGAGCACGCTGGGGCAGTCGGCAGTCAAAATCCATGTATCGGGTGCGCGGCTCATGGGCGATTCCTCAGGCTTGAACGCTCAGACCGAATTCGGCCGAGGCATCCTGCAGCCACAACCACCAGTAATCGGAGAAGCTGCGACGGATCAGCAGTTCCCAGGTGTCTTCAGCGGTATGGCGGATCACCAATTGCGACTTGGCGAACACCGTGCCCACCGCCTTGCCCACCGGGAAATTATTGGGGTGTACGTCGTAGCTGGTGGACTTCATCAGCACATCGCGCACGTTAGGGCCGCTGAGTTCGAGAATCTGCTGGCCGCCGCTGACGTTGACGATCTGGATGTGCAAATCCCCCAAGGCGGCACGCAGGTTTTGTTCAGCGGCAAATTCATCGCCGCTCGGCACGATCAGCAGCCACTCGTCCGGGCCGAGCCATTGCAGGCTGGTCTCGCCGTTGACGGTCACGCTTAGCGGGCCGGGCAGTTCAATGCCGACGGCCTGGAGTACGCCAGCGGCGAAGGCGGCATCATGGCCATCGCCACGGATAGTCAGGTGGCCGAGGAGTTTCTTTTCACGCACGGTCACGCCGGCGTTCTTGCGGCCCTTGCCGACCAGGCTGGCGAGGTCTGCATGGTGCAGCGACGACTCGGCCTTGGCGCTGGTGGTGGGGCGTTGTTGGTAAACATTGGCTGCTGTCATAAAGCACCTTTCCTGAATTCTGTTGTGAGGCTGATGGCCTCATCGGGAGCAAGCCCCCTCCCACATTGGAAGATATTCACAAATCAAAATGTGGGAGGGGGCTTGCTCCCGATGGCCGCGACGCGGTCTATCAAATGTTCTGGCGATCACCTTTCGGGTCAAAGAACACCGAGGACACAATCTCCGCCTCGATCACGCTGCCATCGGCCTGCGGTGAGAACACCCGCTCACCGATGCGCTTCAAGCCGCCCTTCACCACGCCCATGGCAAACGAATAACCCAGGGAGTTGTGCGCATAGCTTGAAGTGACGTGACCGACCATCTTCATCGGAATCGTCTGCTTTGGATCGAACACCAACTGCGCGCCTTCCGGCAGCCATACGTTTGGATCAATCGGCTTCAAGCCCACCAGTTGCTTACGCTCTTCACGCACACAGTCTTCGCGATTCATGCCGCGCCAGCCGATCCACGAGAACGGTTTGGTACGGCCTACACACCAGCCCATGTTCAGGTCGTCCGGGGTCATCGAGCCGTCGGTGTCTTGCCCGACGATGATGAAGCCCTTCTCGGCGCGCAGGACGTGCATGGTCTCGGTGCCGTACGGGGTCAGGTTGTACTTTTTGCCGGCCTCGACGATCTTCTCCAGCACGCCCATGGCGTAGTCGGCCTGCACGTTGACTTCGTACGACAGCTCACCGGTAAACGAGATACGGAACACCCGCGCCGGTACACCGCCGACCAAACCTTCCTTCCAGGTCATGAACGGGAAGCCGTCCTTGTCCAGGTCGATGTCGGTGACTTCCGCCAGCAGCTTGCGGCTGTTGGGGCCAGACAGGGTCATGGTCGCCCAATGGTCCGTGACCGAGGTGAAGTACACCTTGAGGTCAGGCCATTCGGTCTGTTGGTAGATTTCCAGCCACTGGAGAACGCGGGCGGCGCCGCCCGTGGTGGTGGTCATCAGGAAGTGGTTGTCGGCCAGACAGGCAGTGACGCCGTCGTCGAAGACCATGCCGTCTTCCTTGCACATCAGACCGTAGCGCGCCTTGCCCACATCGAGCTTGGTCCAGGCGTTGCTGTAGATGCGGTTGAGGAACTCACGCGCATCCGGGCCCTGGATATCGATCTTGCCGAGGGTGGAGGCATCCAGCAGGCCGACGCTGTCACGCACCGCCAGGCATTCGCGCTTCACCGCGGCGTGCAGATCTTCACCGTTACGCGGGAAATACCATGGGCGTTTCCACTGGCCGACATCCTCAAACTCGGCGCCGTTCTTCACGTGCCAGGCTTGCAGCGCGGTGTAGCGCACCGGTTCGAAAATGTGCCCACAGTGACGGCCCGCCACCGCGCCGAACGTCACTGGCGTGTAGTTGGGACGGAACATGGTGGTGCCCATCTGCGGGATGGTCACGTTCAGCGAACGGGCGGCGATGGCCAGGCCGTTGACGTTACCCAGCTTGCCCTGGTCAGTACCGAAGCCCAGCGCGGTGTAGCGTTTGACGTGCTCGACCGACTCGAAACCTTCGCGGGTGGCCAGTTCGATGGCGGCTGCGGTGACGTCATTTTGCAGGTCGACAAATTGCTTCGGCGCCCGTGCAGTGGCTTTTTCGTGGGGCACCTGGAACAGCGCCAGCGTCGGCTCTTCCAGACGGCTCAAGGCTTTAGGCAGCACACCTTCCACCGGCGCAAAACCGGCTTCACTGGCCGCACGCACGCCACCTTCAAAACCATCGGCGAGGGAATCGCCAAGGCCGTAGACACCGTTGATACCGCCGACGCACACGCGTTTCTGCGGTGCTTCGCCCGGTACAAACCCGAGGATATCTTCACGCCAGGTCGGCTTGCCGCCCAGGTGCGAGGCCAAGTGGACCACCGGGCTGTAACCGCCTGAACTGGCGACCAGGTCGCAGTCCAGCCACTCGCCGGGGCTGGTGACTTTATGCGCTTTCACATCGATCGCGGCCACGCGGGCAGCGGTCACATGCTTGCTGCCACGCGCTTCGATCACGGCGCTGCCGGTGAGGATGCGAATGCCTTTGGCGCGGGCTTCTTCCACCAGCGCGCCACGTGGGTTGTGACGGGCATCAGCCACCGCCACCACCGAAAGGCCCGCATCAAACCAGTCCAGTGCGACGCGATAGGCATGGTCGTTGTTGGTCGACAGCAGCAGTTTTTTGCCCGGCGCCACACCGTAGCGGCGCACATAGGTAGAGACCGCTCCGGCCAGCATATTGCCCGGCACATCGTTGTTGCCGTACACCAGCGGACGCTCGCACGCACCGGTGGCCAGCACCACGCGCTTGGCACGCACACGGTGGATACGCTGACGCACCACGCCAATCGGCGCACGGTCACCGAGGTGATCGCTGAGGCGCTCGTGAATGGTCAGGAAGTTATGGTCGTGGTAGCCGTTGACGGTGGCGCGGGGCAGCAGTACCACGTCCGGCAGGGCTTTCAATTCGGCAATGACGCTGGCAACCCATTCGGTGGCCGGCTTGCCGTCGAGGCTTTCACGGGAATCGAGCAGCGAGCCACCGAACTCTTCCTGCTCGTCGGCGATGATCACCCGCGCACCGCTGCGCGCAGCGGCCAATGCAGCCGCGAGGCCGGCAGGGCCTGCGCCCACGACCAGCACGTCGCAATGACGGTTGAAGTTGTCGTAGGTGTCCGGGTCGTTCTCGGTCGGCGAGCGGCCTAAGCCTGCGGCCTTGCGGATGTACTTCTCGTAGGTCATCCAGAACGACTGCGGGTACATGAACGTTTTGTAGTAGAAGCCCGGCGGCATCAGCTTGCCGCCGACCTTGCCGAGAATGCCCATCACGTCGTTGTTAACGTTCGGCCAGCCGTTGGTGCTGGTGGCAACCAGGCCCTGGTACAGCGCCTGTTGAGTGGCGCGCACGTTGGGAATCTGGGTGGCTTCGGTGGCGCCGATCTGCAGCACTGCGTTCGGCTCTTCGGCGCCGGCGGCAAAGATGCCGCGAGGGCGCGAGTACTTGAAACTGCGGCCGATGATGTCGACGCCGTTGGCCAGCAACGCGGCGGCCAGGGTATCGCCTTCAAAGCCTTTGTAAGTCTGGCCGTTGAAACTGAAAGTCAGGACTTTATTGCGGTCGATGCGGCCACCGTTGGACAGGCGATTGATCTGGCTCATACCTTCTCTCCAGAAGCCTTGGCGGTGAACTGGGGTTTTTCGCCAATCTTGTAGGTTTCAAGAATTTCGTAGGTGACGGTGTCGCGGGTGGCATTGAAGTACTGGCGGCAACCGGCGGCATGGATCCACAGTTCGTGGTGCAGGCCGCGAGGGTTGTCGCGGAAGAACATGTAGTCGCCCCACTCTTCATCGGTGCAGGCATTCGGATCCAGTGGGCGCGGGATATGCGCTTGGCCGGACGCGTGGAATTCCTCTTCGGAGCGCAGTTCGCCACAGTGAGGACAGAAGATATGCAACATAGGGAATTTCTCCTGTTAGTGGGCGACGGCCGCAGCGCCGTGTTCGTCGATCAGCGCACCGTTGTGGAAACGGTCGATGGAGAAAGGCGCGGCCAATGGGTGCATTTCACCTTTGGCCAGGCTGGCAGCAAAGACGTTGCCTGAGCCCGGAGTGGCCTTGAAGCCACCGGTGCCCCAACCGCAGTTGAAGAACATGTTCGGTACCGGGGTCTTGGAGATGATCGGGCAGGCATCCGGCGTGGTGTCGACGATGCCGCCCCACTGGCGGTTCATGCGCACCCGCGACAGCACCGGGAACATCTCGACGATGGCCTGAATGGTGTGCTCAATGACCGGGTACGAACCACGCTGGCCGTAGCCGTTGTAGCCGTCGATACCGGCACCGATCACCAGGTCGCCCTTGTCGGACTGGCTGATGTAGCCGTGCACGGCGTTAGACATGATCACGCTGTCGATAATCGGCTTGATCGGCTCCGACACCAGGGCTTGCAACGGGTGGGATTCGATCGGCAGGCGGAAACCGGCCAGCGAGGCCATGTGCCCGGAGTTACCGGCAGTGACGACGCCGACGCGCTTGGCGCCGATAAAGCCCTTGTTGGTTTCCACACCGATGCACACGCCGTTTTCCTTGCGGAACCCGATCACTTCGGTTTGCTGGATCAAGTCCACGCCCAAGGCATCGGCAGCACGGGCAAAGCCCCAGGCTACGGCATCGTGACGGGCTACGCCGCCGCGACGTTGCACGGTGGCGCCCAGCACGGGGTAGCGGGTGTTTTTCGAGCAGTCCAGGTATGGAATCTCGTCAGCTACTTGCTGGGCATTGAGCAGTTCGCCGTCCACGCCGTTGAGGCGGTTGGCGCTCACACGGCGTTCGGAGTCGCGGATGTCTTGCAGGGTGTGGCACAGGTTGTACACGCCGCGCTGGGAGAACATCACGTTGTAGTTGAGGTCCTGAGACAAACCTTCCCAGAGTTTCATCGCATGTTCGTACAAATGCGCGGACTCGTCCCACAGGTAGTTGGAACGCACGATGGTGGTATTGCGCGCAGTGTTACCGCCGCCCAGCCAGCCTTTCTCGACCACAGCCACGTTGGTGATGCCGTGCTCCTTGGCCAAGTAGTAGGCGGTCGCCAGACCATGCCCGCCGCCACCGACGATGACCACGTCGTAGACTTTTTTCGGCGTGGGCGTGCGCCACATTTTCTGCCAGTTTTCGTGATGGCTGAGGGAGTGCTTGAAGAGGCCGAAGCCTGAGTAGCGTTGCATAGTCATTACTCCAAAACCGCGCTCAGCGATAAACCGGAAAATCAGCGCACAGGGCAGACACGTGTTTGGCCACGTTGGCCTCGACATCGGCGTCGCCGAGGTTGTCGAGGATGTCGCAGATCCAGCCAGCCAACTCGATGCACTGCGGCACCTTGAAACCACGGGTGGTCACCGCCGGAGTGCCGATGCGCAGGCCCGAGGTCACGAACGGCGACTGCGGGTCATTCGGCACGGCGTTCTTGTTGACGGTGATGTGGGCGCGACCGAGGGCGGCGTCCGCGTCTTTGCCGGTGAGGCCCTGACGGATCAGGCTGACCAGGAACAAGTGGTTATCGGTGCCGCCGGAGACCACATCGTAGCCACGCTTGATGAACACCTCGGCCATCGCCTGGGCGTTGTCGATCACTTGTTGCTGATACGCTTTGAAGCCGGGCTCCAGCGCTTCCTTGAAGCACACCGCCTTGCCGGCGATCACATGCATCAGCGGGCCGCCCTGGGCACCGGGGAACACCGCAGCATTGAGTTTCTTTTCAATAGCTTCGTTGGCCTTGGCCAGAATCAGGCCGCCCCGTGGACCGCGCAGGGTCTTGTGGGTAGTGGTAGTGACCACGTCGGCGTAGGGCAGCGGGTTCGGGTATAGGCCGGCGGCCACCAGGCCGGCGACGTGGGCCATGTCGACGAACAGCAGCGCGCCCACTTTGTCGGCAATCTGACGGAAGCGTGGGAAATCCAGGGTTTTGGAGTAGGCAGAGAAACCGGCCACCACCATCTTCGGCTGGTGCTCGACCGCCAGGCGCTCGACTTCGTCGTAGTCGATCAGGCCGGTGTCGGTGTTGATGCCGTATTGCACTGCGTTGTACAGCTTGCCCGAGGACGACACTTTGGCACCGTGAGTCAGGTGACCGCCGTGGGCCAGGCTCATGCCCAGAATGGTGTCGCCGGCATTGATCAGCGCCAGGTACACCGCGCTGTTGGCGGACGAACCGGAGTGCGGCTGCACGTTGGCGTAATCGGCGCCGAACAGCTGCTTGGCGCGCTCGATGGCCAGGGCCTCGACCTTGTCCACATGCTCGCAGCCACCGTAGTAGCGCTTGCCCGGGTAGCCTTCGGCGTACTTGTTGGTCAGGCCGCTGCCTTGGGCTTGCATCACGCGTTTGCTGGTGTAGTTCTCCGACGCGATCAGCTCGATATGGTCTTCCTGACGCTGCTCCTCGGCATTCATGGCCGCCAGCAGTGCGTCGTCATATCCCTGGATCTGGTCTTGTTTGCTGAACATCGCGTCTCTCCCAGCCTTTCGTATTGTTGAAGCCCTCGCAGGGCCCTTTGATGCGATGGTAGGGCTGGCGCGTACAGGTCAAATGCCTGCGCACGCCACGCAAAGGTGCGTTTACGACATGGACTGAAGAATGTGCAAAGCTTGTGTGGGAGCTGGCTTGCCTGCGATGGCATCGCTGCGGTGCAACTGGCAGACCGAGGTGTCTGCATCGCAGGCAAGCCAGCTCCCACAGGGGTCAGGCGATGAGCTTGCGAACGAGTAGCAACAGAAGAAAATGCATGGGATACAGGGCATAGGCCCAGCGCCGCATGGCGGGTGGCTTGGCGTTTTTGCCATGTCGCAATAAGACCAATCCTGCCAGCGGCGCAATCAGACATGCAGCCAACCCCAACTGCGCCACAGGCGTGCCGCTATTCAGCAGAATCTGCCATTGATTCGCGGCGACGCAGACCAAACCCGGCAGCACGCTGAAATACCAGGGCCGGCGAAACACCAACAGAATCGCCAGTGGCAGCAATACACCAAAGAAACCGAACATCAACTGGGTTGAAAACACAGCTGCTATTGTGACGGCGATCAGCGCCAATCCTCGATCAACCAACGCCTTCTGCTGCCAACCTCGGGCAACCAGCAGGCCCAGCGCCAGAGTCGGCAACACGTTCAAGGTATCGGCATCTTCGATGAACATCCGATAAGGCACTTCGCTGATCACGCTGAACAGCAGCAACCACCCCAGGTAGCGCCGATGGCCGGTCACCGGAGCGTTCCGGGCCCTGTGCAAATTGGCCGCAATCGCCAGGCAAAACCACGGGAACGCCAGGCGCCCAGGCACATACAGCCCATTCAGGCTCAACCCCACATAGCGCAGGTGATCGAGCACCATGCTCAGCAGCGCCAGCCACTTGAGTAAGTCCAAAGCGCCATCTCGGACACGTCCGACAGGCAAGGTATGAGTACCGTGCATAATTCCCCAACGACTTTGCATTTACAGAGCGTGCGCGCCCCTGACAATCTTGGTTAAAGTGCGCACCAACATCGACCACAGGAATGGGCCATGACCGACAAGAGCCAACAATTCGCCAGCGACAACTATTCCGGCATCTGCCCGGAAGCCTGGGCCGCCATGGAACAAGCCAACCACGGCCATCAACGCGCTTACGGTGATGACGAGTGGACCCATCGCGCCGCCGACGGTTTCCGCAATTTGTTCGAAACCGACTGCGAAGTGTTCTTCGCCTTCAACGGCACCGCCGCCAACTCCCTGGCACTGTCCTCGCTGTGCCAGAGCTACCATAGCGTGATTTGCTCGGAAACCGCCCACGTTGAAACCGACGAATGCGGCGCACCGGAGTTTTTCTCCAATGGCTCCAAGCTGCTCACTGCACGCACCGAGAACGGCAAGCTGACCCCGGAATCGATCCGCGAGATCGCCCTCAAGCGCCAGGACATCCACTACCCCAAACCGCGCGTGGTCACCCTGACCCAGGCCACCGAAGTCGGCAGCGTGTACACCCCGGAAGAAATCCGCGCCATCAGCGCCACCTGCAAAGAGCTGGGCCTGAACCTGCACATGGACGGTGCCCGCTTCTCCAACGCCTGCGCGTTCCTGGGCTGCTCACCGGCCGACCTGACCTGGAAAGCCGGGGTGGACGTGCTGTGCTTTGGCGGCACCAAGAACGGCATGGCGGTGGGTGAAGCCATCCTGTTCTTCAATCACAAGCTGGCCGAAGACTTCGACTACCGCTGCAAACAGGCTGGCCAGCTGGCATCCAAGATGCGCTTCCTGTCCGCCCCGTGGGTAGGCTTGCTGGAAAACGATGCCTGGCTCAAGCACGCACGCCATGCTAACCACTGCGCGCAATTGCTCAGCAGCCTGGTTGCGGACATCCCCGGCGTTGAATTGATGTTCCCTGTGCAAGCCAACGGTGTATTCCTGCAACTCTCGGAGCCAGCCATTGCGGGGCTTACAGCCAAGGGTTGGCGCTTCTACACCTTTATCGGTAAAGGTGGGGCGCGATTCATGTGTGCGTGGGACACAGAAGAAGAGCGCGTACGAGAATTAGCCGCCGATATCAGGGAAGTCATGAGGGCTTAACGTGGGAGTTCGGCCAGCGAGTACTGGCCGATTGCCGAGTCTGTTTTTTGATATTTCTGACAGCTGCGCGCTGGATATTCGTTGACTAGCCTCTTGGTACCCGGAAGGAAAACGCAGTCATAACCGCCACTTTCCGGGTTCGCTACCCGCTGAATAATCGGCTGGAAACGTAAATCCAATGGAGAGCTTAATCATGGAATATCAAAGCAACGGCAACACCCTGCAAAGCGATGGCACTATCAGCACCACGGTGATTGACTGGGATGAGTTCAGGAAATACGCAAAGATCGGCGATACGATCCGCGAGCCTTCAAGGACGCTGAGGATCTACGACAAGGTCTATGAACTGACAGCATCCGGCCAGCACTTCGTCGTGCATATCTACGCGCAGTAACTGTTAACCCTTGAAGCCCGCGCCGAAGACTCATGACCCTCGGCGCGCAGCCGACCGGCCATTCCCACGCTCCTGCGTGGGAATGTGCAGGGTATTAGAACTCGATGCGCACATCGCCCTTGGGCACGCTGCAGCACGACAGGATGTAACCTTCGGCTTCGTCTTCCTCGGTGATCCCGCCGTTGTGCTCCATCTCCACTTCCCCGCCCAGCTTCATCACCTTGCACGTGCCGCAGATACCCATGCCGCAGGCTTTGGGGATCAACAGGCCAAGCTTGGCAGCTGCTGCGTGGACAGTCTCGCCGGGGGCCACCCGAATGCTTTTGCCCGATGCGATGAACTCCACCTGGTGCAGATCCGCGAGGTCGACTTCCGGCGCATCCGCCGCTTGCTCGGCCTGCTCCACGGCGTCGGCCCGCGCTTCCGGCGGCGTCGCACCAAAGGATTCTTCGTGATAACGCGCCATATCAAAACCGGCGGTTTCCAGCAGGCGTTTCACTGCGCTCATGTAAGGCGTCGGGCCGCAACAGAATACTTCGCGCTCCAGGAAGTCCGGCACCATCAGTTCCAGCATCTTGTGATTCAGATAACCGCGGTAGCCGGCCCAGGGCTCACCCAGGCCATGCTTTTCGCAAATCAGGTGCAAGCTGAAGTTGTCGATCCGCGACGCCATGTGCTCCAGCTCGCGGTGGTAGATGATGTCCTTGGGCGAGCGGGCGCTGTGAACAAAGGTCATGTCGACATTCGCGTTGGTGTCGTAGAACCAACGGGCCATGGACATGACTGGGGTGATACCGACGCCGCCGCTGAGGTACAGCACTTTCGGGCTGGGAAAGTCGATGGCATTGAACAGCCCCACCGGGCCGTGCACCGCCAGCTCCTGCCCTTCATGCAGCGTGTCATGCAGCCAGTTGGACACACGCCCGCCCGGTACACGCTTGATGGTTACCGAAAAGCTGTAAGGCACCGACGGTGAACTGGAGATCGTGTAGGAGCGCATGATCGGCTGGCCTTCGATTTCCAGCTCCAGGGTGACGAATTGCCCGGGCTTGAAGAAGAACAGGATCGGCTGGTCAGCCATAAAACAGAAGGTGCGCACGTCCCAGGTTTCCTGGATGACTTTGACGCAACGGACGATGTGCCGACCATTGGCCCAGGTCTGGGTGGTTACCGGATTCAGGAAATTGCTAGACATGTTGTTCTCCACCGCCGACGTCGGCCTTATGGTGGCGATTCTGCGTAACGCCGGGGCCACCCATTTACCTATCTGCGACATTCACATACTTACGGCGACCAGCCCCCAAAGACAGGGCCTTGCGCGTCGGGATCAGATTGGGCCATGTCGCCCATGGATAAGGTTCGACCCAACGCCGGGCCCACACTCGCTCCCAACAAAGACGCGTTCTTTACGCCTTGCTGCAAACCTGATCAGCCACTATTCGCCGGCCACACAGAATGGCCATGAGGACACACACGATGGACGTCACCGCAACCTTAAGCTTGGGCGATCCGCTGGAACCCGCACGCAAGGCCACCGCGCAAATGCTGCACGAGCGCGAGCGCACCTTTTCGCTGCCACAGCCGTTCTACTCTGAGGAGCGGCTGTTTGATATCGACATGCAGGAGATCTTCCAGAAAGAGTGGTTGATTGCCGGCATGACCTGCGAAATCCCCACCAAGGGCAACTACCTGACCCTGCAAGTGGGCAAGAACCCGATCATCGTGATCCGTGGCGCCGAAGGCGTTGTGCATGCATTCCACAACGTCTGCCGCCACCGTGGTTCGCGCTTGTGCACCAGCGAAAAGGGCAAGGTCGCCAAACTGGTTTGCCACTACCACCAATGGACCTACGAACTGGACGGTCGCCTGTTGTTCGCCGGTACCGAGATGGGCGCCGACTTCGACATGAAGCAGTACGGCTTGAAACCGGTAAACGTGAAGACCGCCGGCGGCTACATTTTCATCAGCCTGGCCGAGACCCCGCCGGCCATCGATGACTTCCTGTCGACGCTCAGCCATTACATGGAACCCTACGACATGGAAAACACCAAGGTGGCGATCCAGACCACCTTGTTCGAAAAAGCCAACTGGAAGCTGGTGCTGGAAAACAACCGCGAGTGCTACCACTGCAACGCGTCGCACCCGGAACTGCTCAAAACCCTGCTGGAATGGGACGACGTCACCGACCCGCGCGCCGACCAGGCGTTCAAGGACCACGTAGCCGCCTCCGCCGCCGCCTGGGATGCCGAGAAGATCCCTTACGCCCACGCCAGCTTCGGCCTGCGTAACCGCATCGTGCGTATGCCGCTGCTCAAGGGCACAGTGTCGATGACCCTGGACGGCAAGCAGGGCTGCGCCAAACTGATGGGCCGCATCAAGAACCCGGACCTGGGCTCGATGCGCATCCTGCACCTGCCTCATTCGTGGAACCACTGCATGGGCGACCACATCATCGTGTTCACCGTGTGGCCGATCAGCGCCCAGGAAACCATGGTCACCACCAAGTGGATCGTGCACAAGGACGCCGTGGAAGGCGTGGACTACGATGTGGAGCGCATGCGCCAGGTGTGGGACGCCACCAACGACCAGGACCGTCGCCTGGCCGAGGAGAACCAGCGCGGCATCAACTCCACCGCCTACCAGCCTGGCCCGTACTCCAAGACCTATGAGTTTGGCGTGGTGAACTTTGTGGACTGGTACAGCGAGCGCATGTTGAACAACTTGGGGGCCGCGCCTGCTCCGTACCTCAAAGGTGTGGCTGCACACGAGTAACTGACGCCCTATGGATCAAAAATGTGGGAGGGGGCTTGCTCCCGATAACGGAGTATCAGCCAATGCATGTGCAAGCTGAGCCATCCCTATCGGGAGCAAGCCCCCCCTCCCACACTTCAAGCAGACGCTGCCTACTATTTGATCAACTCTCGCGCAGACCGCTAACACCCTGCCCTCCAGCCTTTGCCCAACAACTTATCCACAAAGCCACCCACAGCAATTGTGGGCAAGTCAGTGTGCGGCTTAAATTAAATCAAGAAAATCCGTGACTTATTTGAAACCAAGGTATCCATCCTTACCTGATCATTTATTGATCATATCTGTGCAGACCTTGATTCATATGGTCTACAGCACTAAGCGAACACCTTATCCACAGATGCACCAACAGACTTTGGGGGCAACTTTATCCAACCTGTGGAAAAGCGCACAAACCCTGCATAAATCGGGCTTCCCAGGGTTTTAATGCAGAAAAAAGCCGAAATTGATCGATTTTTGATCGACCCTCTGAAAGCCTTTGTTTACATGGCTTACAGAAGATAGCGAACATCTTATCCACAGATGCGCCAACAGACTTTGGGGGCAAGTCAGTACTGCCAACCGGGAAAACTCCTGGAAAAACCGCAGTTTAGGCTGGCTATTTTTCGTACAGAGGGCTGCAAGGCTTGATACATAGGGGGTGTGGACAACCGCGAACAGGTTATCCACAAGCGGATCAACAGCGATTGTGGGTAAACCGCAGAACTCATGCGGGAGGGAGCGCGCCCCCTCCCACAGCGGATCAGCGTACGACACCCTCTTCAATCAACAGCTTGAGAATCGCCTGAGCGCCCTCTTCAGCACTCACACCCTTGAGCACCTGCCCACCACCGCCACTGGCCTTGGCCGTGGCAGCCTTCATACGGTCGGCGCCGCTCTTGGCCTTGATCACCTTGAGACGCTTGGGCCTTGGCTTGGCCGGTTGCAGCAGGGCGCCTGTGAATAACTCGTCCTGTTCGATCTCCACCTCATGGGCCGCCAGTTCGCCACGTTGCGCCGGGCCGTATGCACTCTGGCGCGGTTTGGGCGCAGCGTTATCCACGGTGGCCAGAAACGGCAGGCGCACTTTCAGGCGCCGCCGCTGGCCGCGAGGCAAGGCTTGCAGTACATGGGCCACGCCGGCGTCGATGGATTCCACCTGGGCCAACCCTACAACCAGGGGCCAGCCCAATTGTTCTGCCAGCAGAAACGGCAACATGCCCGAGCCTTCACCGGTTTCCGCCTGACTGCCGGTGAGTACCACCTGGGCGCCGGCGTCATGCAGGTATTCACTGAGTACCGGCAAGGCATCGGCGCCGGGCGGCTGTTCCAATACATGCAGTTGCGCCAGCCCCATCCCCAGGTAGCTACGCAAGGTCGGCTCGTTGATATCGCCGGCGTGCAGCACCTGCAACTTATCCCCAGCCATTTGCAGGCCCAGCTCGACAGCGCGGGCGTCCTGCTCCGCACGGCGCGGGCGCCCGGAAGTGGGGTGGGCGCCGATGGATACCAAGCTGATTACAGTGGTTGTCATGGTCATGTCCCTAAGCTGCATCGCGCTTGGCGCCGTTGCGGTAGGCCTGCACCGCATCGATCAAGGCTTGCAGAATCGCGGCGCTTTCGCCGATCACCGACAGGTCGGCACGCTTGATCATGTCGCAGGTCGGGTCGAGGTTGATCGCCACCACCTTGTCGCAGGCCCCGATGCCTTGCAGGTGCTGGATCGCCCCGGAAATACCCACGGCCACGTACACCCGCGCCGTGACCCAGGTGCCGCTGGCGCCGACCTGACGATCACGCGCCATGAAGCCATCGTCCACCGCCACCCGCGACGCGCCCTCGGTGGCGCCCAGGGCTGCGGCGGTCTGGTGGAACAGCGCCCAGTCCTTCACGCCATTGCCACCGGAGAAAATGAATTCCGCTTCGGCCATGGGAATCGCCGCAGGATCCACCGCCACCGCCCCCAGGTCCTCGATACGCGACAAACTGCGCGCCAGGCTTGTGGATAACTCTACGGGCAGTACCTCATGCCGGGTCTCGCTGACCGGGTCGGCACACTCAACGGCCGCCAGGATCAGGCGCGGCAGCGGCCGGGCCAAATCTTGCTGGCCCGCCCCCGCACGGCCGATGCACTCATCGCCCTTGATTTGCCAAACGCGTGTCGCCGGGCGTTCCTTGAGGCTGGCGGCAAAGCGCCGACCCAATTCACCGCCGCCGCTGCGGCTGTCCGGCAGTAGCCAGTGGCGCGGATTGAACTGGTTATCCACAGCGCGCAGGCCTTGTACGCGTTGCTCCGGTGAATAACCGTCGAACGCGTGGCCGTCCAGTACCAGCAGGCGATCGACACCGGCAGTGGCGAAGGTGTTTTCCTTGTGTTCGCCAAACACCACGGCCAGCACCGCGCCGTCGCTGCCAGCCAGTTGCCTGGCCAGGCCAAGCAAGTCACGGTCGTGGCTGCTCAAGCGGCCACCGACCATGTCCGGCACCACACTGATGTAGAACGCGGGCGTTGGCACCTGATGCAGTGGCAACTGTACCTCCACCGCCGCCGTACGCTTGGCCGCACCGCCCTGTTGGGCGCCGCTGCGGTCGATACGTTTGATGCCGTTGGGGCCGATAAAACCGACACCGTGCACGTTTTTACGAATGATGCCGTTGGGGCCCATCCAGCTCTGCTGCACGGGCTGCATGGCCGCGTGCAAGGGGTGAAGACGGTTACGGGCGATCCATTCGGCCCGAGGGTCACGGCGAATAATGTCGCTCATCAATGCACCTCCGCGGGTTCACGTTTAGGCGCTTTTGCCGGCACAGGGTCTTCAAGCAAAGCGTCGGCCACAAGCTCGGCAATATCCTTGATCAATGGCCGCGGCTCGACCACACCTTCAAGCATCGCCGTACATTGCGGGCAGCCCACGGCCACCAGTTCGGCACCGGTTTCGCGGATGTCTTCCATGCGCATGTCGGGGATACGTTGCTTGCCGGGAATGTCAGTGATCGGCGCGCCGCCGCCACCGCCGCAGCAGCGCGAACGGAAGCCTGAGCGTTGCATTTCCTTGACCTCGATGCCCAACGCCCGCAGCACTTGGCGCGGTGCCTCGTATTCGCCGTTGTAGCGGCCCAGGTAACAAGGGTCGTGGTAGGTCACGCTGCTGCCTTTGTGCTGGCCCAGGTTGAGCGCGCCGTCGCCGATCAACTCGGCCATGAAGGTGCTGTGATGCTGTACGACGTAATTGCCGTTGAAGGCGCCGTACTCGTTTTTCAGCACATGGAAACTGTGCGGGTCGCAGGTAACAATGCGCTTGAAGCTATATTTGCCCAACGTCTGGATATTGCGCGAGGCCAACAATTGGAAAGTTGCTTCATCGCCCAGACGCCGCGCTACGTCACCGCTGTCGCGTTCTTCCAGGCCAAGTACCGCAAAGTCCACCCCCGCCGCCTTGAGCACTTTGACAAACGCCCGCAGGGTGCGTTGGTTGCGCATGTCGAAGGCACCGTCGCCGACCCAGAACAGCACCTCGCAGCTGCCCTTGTCACTGAGCAACGGCAGGTTCAGGTCCGCCGCCCAGTTGAGGCGACCGCCCGGTGCGAAACCGCCGGGGTTGTCGGTGGCAATCAGGTTTTCCAGGACTTCGGCGCCCTTGTTCGGCGTGGCACCTTTTTCCAGGGTGAGGTGGCGGCGCATGTCGACGATGGCGTCAACGTGCTCGATCATCATCGGGCACTCTTCCACGCAGGCGCGGCATGTGGTGCACGACCACAACGTCTCGGCATCCACCAGGCCATTGACGATCGGCTGATGCGGGTTACCGCCGTGTTCGCCCACCGGTTTGCCTGGGTATGGGCTACCGGCGAACTTGGCATCGGTGCCACCGGCCAGGCCGACGACCATGTCTTGGATAAGCTTTTTCGGGTTCAGGGGCTGGCCGGCAGCGAACGCCGGGCACGCTGCTTCGCACTTGCCGCATTGCACGCAGGCGTCGAAGCCGAGCAACTGGTTCCAGGTGAAATCCTTGGGCTTTTCCACGCCAAGCGGCGCGGTTTTATCACTGAGGTCCAGCGGCTTCAAACCAGTGGAGCGGCCACCGCCGAAGCGCTCGGCGCGGCGGTGCCAGGCCAGGTGCAGGGCACCCGCGAAGGCGTGCTTCATCGGCCCGCCCCAGGTCATGCCGAAAAACATTTCCGATACGCCCCACAGCACGCCCACGCTCAGCAGCGCAGCGAGCAGCCAGCCGCCAAAGTCAACGGGCAGAATCCCGGCCACCGGCAAGGTCACCAGGAAAAAGCTCACCGAGAACGCCATCAGGCTTTTCGGCAGGCGCATCCATGGGCCCTTGGACAGGCGCGCAGGCGGATTGCGGCGGCGCAGGTACATGAAGATCGCGCCCACAAACATCAACGCCGAAGCCAGCAGCAAGGCATAGCCGAGAATGCGGTTCTGCAGGCCGAAGCCGTGCACCGCAATAGCCAGCAGCGCCGACAGCACAAAGCCCAGCGCCGTGGCGACGTGGGTATTGGCAATGTATTTGTCGCGGGCGACCACGTGGTGCAAGTCGACCATGTAGCGCTTGGGCATGGCCAGAAGACCGCCCAGCAGATCGACTTTGGATGCACGCCCACGGCGCCACATGTTCACCCGGCGCAGGGCGCCGAGGACCGCAAGGCCCAAAGCGGCAAACAACAGAATAGGCAGCAAGGTGTTCAACATGATGAAGCTCCCACAGACCACACAGGTCTACTGTGAAACTGGCCTTGAAATGTGGGAGGGGGCTTGCTCCCGATGGCGGAGTGTCAGTTGATACTGTTGTAGCTGACCCACCGCTATCGGGGGCAAGCCCCCTCCCACATTTGAACCGAGTCCACTTTTTGGTTCGGTGTCGGCTTAGAAATCCTTGCACAAGCGCAGGGCGTCGTAGATCGCAGCGTGGGTGTTGCGCTGGGCCACACAGTCACCAATGCGGAACAGCAAGTACCCTTCACCCGCTTCGCTCAGGCATGGCTGCGGCTTGATCGCAAACAGCGCTTCGACGTCGATCTGGCCCTTGTTGCGTGAGCCTTCCTTGAGCCCGTAGTAAAGGGCCTCGTCCGGGCGTACACCGTTCTCCACCACCACCTGGTCGACCACCCGCTCTTCTTTGGCGCCGGTGTATTCGTTTTCCAGCACTGCCACCAGCTTGTCGCCCTCGCGATAGACCTTTTCCAGCATCATGTCGCCGGTCATGATCACTTCCTTGGGGTACATGCTGCGGTAGTAAGTCGGGAACGACGTACCGCCAATTGCCACACCGGGCTTGATGTCGTCGGTGACGATTTCCACCTGGCAGCCTTTGTCCGCCAGGAAGTCCGCCACCGACATGCCGGTGAACTCGCAAATGGTGTCGTACACCAGCACGTTCTTGCCCGGCGCGACTTTGCCGTCAAGCACATCCCAACTGCTCACCACCAAGCCTTCGGCGGCGCCCCAATGTTCGTTCTGTTCGATGAACGGATGCCCGCCCACCGCCAGCACCACCACGTCCGGACGCAGGTCCAGAATGGTCTCGGCATCCGCCGCCACGCCCAGGCGCAGGTCAACTTTCAAGCGCGCCAACTCCAGCTGGTACCAGCGAGTGATACCAGCGATCTGGTCGCGCTGCGGCGCTTTCGAAGCGGTAGTGATCTGCCCGCCGATGAACTCTTTTTTCTCCAACAGGGTCACGTCGTGGCCGCGTTCGGCGGCGACACGTGCAGCCTCCATACCGGCGGGGCCTGCGCCCACCACGACCACTTTGCGCTTGGCCCCGGTGGTTTTCTCGATGATATGCGGCACGCCCATGTATTCACGGGAGGTCGCGGCGTTCTGGATGCACAGCACGTCCAGGCCTTGATACTGGCGGTCGATGCAGTAGTTGGCGCCCACGCATTGCTTGATCTGGTCGATCTGGCCCATCTTGATCTTGGCAATCAGGTGCGGGTCGGCGATGTGCGCACGGGTCATGCCGACCATGTCCACATAGCCGCCTTCAAGGATGCGCGTGGCCTGGTTCGGATCCTTGATGTTCTGCGCGTGCAGCACCGGAACCTTGACCACTTCCTTGATCCCGGCTGCCAGGTGCAGGAACGGCTCCGGTGGGTAACTCATGTTCGGGATCACGTTGGCCAGGGTGTTGTGGGTGTCGCACCCCGAGCCCACCACGCCGATGAAGTCGAGCATACCGGTGTCGTCGTAATACTTGGCGATCTGCTTCATGTCCTCATGGGACAAGCCGTCCGGGTGGAACTCGTCACCGCACAGGCGCATGCCCACACAGAAGTCATCGCCCACTTCGGCACGCACGGCCTTGAGTACTTCCAGGCCGAACTTCATGCGGCCTTCAAAGCTGCCGCCCCATTCGTCGGTACGCTTGTTGACCCGCGGGCTCCAGAACTGATCGATCATGTGCTGGTGCACGGCAGACAGTTCAACCCCGTCCAGGCCACCGGCCTTGGCACGACGCGCCGCCTGGGCGTAGTTGCCGATCACGCGCCAGATTTCTTCCGGCTCGATGGTTTTGCAGGTGGCGCGGTGCACCGGCTCACGCACGCCGGACGGCGACATCAGGGTCGGCCAATTGAAGCCGTCCCAGCGTGAGCGACGGCCCATGTGGGTAATCTGGATCATGATCTTGGCTCCATGCTTGTGCATGGCGTCGGCCAGGTTCTGAAAGTGCGGGATGATGCGGTCGGTGGACAGGTTCACCGAGCTCCACCACTCCTGGGGGCTGTCGATGGCCACCACCGAGGAGCCGCCGCAGATCGCCAGGCCGATACCGCCCTTGGCTTTCTCTTCGTAGTACTTCACATAGCGGTCGGTGGTCATGCCGCCGTCGGTGGCATACACCTCGGCGTGGGCGGTACTGAGCACGCGGTTGCGGATGGTCAGCTTGCCGATCTGGATCGGCGCAAACATTGCTTCGAAAGCCATGGCACGGTCCTCGGCTTACAACGGTTTGACGGTGAACAGGCCATCGTCGTGGCCCTCTTCGGAGCCTCCGTAGACTTGTTCGGCGACAGTGCGGATCTTGCTGCCACGGGCCTCAAGAATCTGGTCCATGGCACCGGCAAACCAGCCGGTGAACATGTAGTCGACTTTGCGCCCGACCTTGCCGTACACGTAGACGAACGCCGAGTGCTCAAGCTTGACGCTGGCGGTGCCTTTATCCAGGTCGATGTCCTGGATCTTGAACAGGCCCCAGCCGCGTTGCGACAGGCGCTTCATGTAGTGCTCGAACACCGCGACGCCTTCCAGGCCGTGGCACTCGGCTTCCTTTTCACACCAGTGCCAGGCGGATTTGTAGCCGGCCTTGTAGAGGATCTCGGCGTAGGCATCAGCGCCCAGCACCTCTTCGATACCCATGTGGTTGTTGACGAAGAAATGGCGCGGCACGTACAGCATGGGCAGGGCGTCGGAGGTCCAGACACCGGTTTCGCTGTCGACTTCGATTGGCAATTGCGGGGCGATCTTGGCCATGGAAACTTAACTCCAGAAAAATTCGTTGTGGTGTTGCCGATAGGTGTCTGGCTTATTCGCCCCAGACGTCCTTCAAGACGTTGACCCAGTTCTCGCCCATGATCTTGCGTACCACGCGCTCGGGGTGGCCACGCTTGAGCAGGGTCTCGGTGAGGTTGGGGAATTCACCCACGGTGCGGATGCCCAGCGGGTTGATGATCTTGCCGAAGCTGGTCAGGCGGCGGGCGTAGCCCTTGTCATGGGTAAGCATTTCAAAGAAATCCTGGCCATGCCCCTGGGTGAAGTCGGTGCCGATGCCGATGGCGTCTTCGCCGACGATATTCATGGTGTATTCAATGGCTTCGGCGTAGTCGTCGATGGTCGAATCGATGCCCTTGGCCAGGAACGGCGCGAACATGGTCACGCCGACAAACCCACCGTGGTCGGCGATGAACTTGAGTTCTTCATCGGACTTGTTACGCGGGTGTTCCTTGAGCCCGGACGGCAGGCAGTGGGAATAGCACACCGGCTTTTTCGATTCGAGGATGACTTCTTCGCTGGTCTTGGAACCGACGTGAGACAGGTCGCACATAATGCCGACACGGTTCATCTCGGCGACGATTTCGCGCCCGAAGCCCGACAACCCGCCGTCGCGCTCGTAGCAGCCGGTGCCCACCAGGTTCTGGGTGTTGTAGCACATCTGCACCACGCCAACGCCGAGCTGCTTGAAGATCTCGACATAGCCGAGCTGGTCTTCAAACGCATGGGCATTCTGGAAGCCGAAGATGATGCCGGTCTTGCCCTGTTCCTTGGCACGGCGGATGTCGGCGGTAGTTTTCACCGGGATCACCAGGTCACTGTTCTCGCGGATCAGGGTCTGGCTGGCGACGATGTTATTGATCGTGGCCTGGAAGCCTTCCCACACCGACACCGTGCAGTTGGCGGCGGTGAGGCCGCCTTTGCGCATGTCTTCGAACAGGTCGCGGTTCCACTTGGCAATAATCAGACCGTCGATAACGATGCTGTCGGCGTGCAACTCGGCTGGGCTCATCAGGCGTCCCCTTATTGGCGATTCATGCGCCGAATCGTCTGCCGGCGCTTTGGGGCCAGCATATGCCCAGGGACAACCCGAGCCGGGTGCAAAAACGACAGGGGAATTGCCGAAAGCGTCAATCCACGACAAAGGCTGTGTAGACATGCCTGACGGGCGGCTGTTCTTTGTCTTACGCTTGAGCCAGAATTGCGCATCACGTGATATGAGACGGCGCAATGAAATCGATTTTCCTGGCTTTGGCACTCATCGCAACCGGCGTTCACGCAGCCGAAGACACCGACAGCACGCCGTGCGACGGCATCGAAAACGACAAACAGACCCTGGCCTGCGCCGCCTACAACAAAACAACTGCCGAGCAATTGCTCAAGGATAACTATCAGGGCCTGCTGGAGCGCATGGCTTCAACCTACGGCAGCGACAAGACCAAACTGGCCGACATTACCGCCCGTCTGAAGGACGCCCAGCAGAAATGGGAAAAACTGCGCGATGCCGATTGCGCGGTGGACACCTTCCCGGCGGTCAATGGCAGCAAGGAGTATGCGATTGCGCAGAATGATTGCCTGGCGCGGATGAGTGATGAGCGGTCGGAGTTTCTGGAGTCGATTGGGCAGGAGTAAAGGCAGCGGCGTTTGCTCAGCAGCCAGGCACCTGTCAACTCTGACAGTTTACAGCGTGCCGCTCCATGCCTAAGTTCATCCGATGATCCGTGGTAGTCGATCATCGAAGAACCTAATCCAAGGAGCTGATCATGCTGACCAGACACGTCATACCTCAAAATTATGCAACGCCATCTCAGGGTAATCTCAGCGCCAGGATAGGCTCGGCTTCGAACACATTAACGGCCCAGAGCATCAATTTCGCGCGGGACTACTACACAACCGACCGAACGATGCGTATGACTCTTTCTGCGCTGGAAAAGCTGCCCGACATGATCCACGGTTTGGAAATTACCTTTCTCAGTACGCTCAGCGACGGTAAACACACGATTGAAGAAAAGAAGGTGAGTGCCGTTTACTGGAAATTACTGGCAGAGAACAACGAGTCGGTTTTCTACACCCATGACGCAGACTCCGGTTTCATCAACCTGACGTTCTATGATGCGCTCGAGATTGTCGAAGGAACCTTTAGCTTCAAGTCCACTGAGCCTGATGGATCTGTCCTGGTAATCGACGGCGGCAATTTCAAAATTACGGGGCGGGACGATCTCACACTCTAGAAGCAGTAGTGCACCGGGTGTGTATAGAGCACAATGGTTTTTCCATCCCATTCTTTCTGACCAAGGCTCTTCATGACCCTCTGCGGCATAGAAATCAAAGGCAGCGAAGCCATCATTGCCCTCGCCGCCCTGGACAACCAGGTACTGACCCATGTCGCCCTGGCCACCAAGAAAATCGCCCTTGAAGACGACGACGAAGCCGCCAACGTAAAAGCCTTCGCCGCCCAGGTAAAGGCCTTCGTGCAGGCGAACGCCATTACCCGTATCGCGATCAAGAAGCGCAGCAAAAAAGGCGAGTTTGCCGGCGGCCCGACGACGTTCAAGATTGAAGGGGTGTTTCAGTTGCTGGACGGGGTGGAGGTGACGCTGCTGTCGCCGCAGACCATCAATGCACAGAACAAGAAGCACACCTTTGATCTGCCCGCGACGCTGAACAAGTACCAGCATGAAGCCTACAAGGCGGCATGCTCGGCCCTGGTAAAGAAATAAGCCACACCCGCTCTCTTTAGGAGCCGGCCTTTTAGCGCGGTGCAGGGCTTTTGTGTTGCAGCCAGTCACCGAAGGTTTTGTCCTCCAGGGCATAGCCGCCTCGGCTCGACTTCCACACCAGTTCCTTATCGCGCAGGGCATCGATGCAGGCCTGGATGGTCTGGGTACCCGGCACCACGTCGCTACCCATCTTTTCCAGCGCCTTGCTGACAGCCGTGAGGGTGCTATCGGTGAATGGCGCGAAGGGTTCGTTGTTTTGAGAACGCTCCACCATCACCTCCAGCACGGCGCGCTGAGGGATGGTCAGGGCGTTCCAGGCGCTTTCGAACTCGGTCCATACACCCGCGCGCAGCAGTTCTGCACGACTGTGCAGCAGTTGGCCCAGATTGCTCGCCTCGCCCAGCTCCAATGCGACTTCACCGATGATCGTGCGCAACATCTCGGGACGCCGACCTACCCGCTCAAACGCCTCATCAATATCAGCCGCGTTGAATTGGTTGTTCTTGGCCAGGTGCGCGTTGAGGTGCACGGTGTAGGCCTGGGTGAACGCTTTGCCCAGCAGCGGAAACGGCGTGATGCTGGAACCGAAGAATGGCTGGCTTTTACCCAATACCAAATGGGCGAGCTTGTCGCGATTGGATCCGGTAAACACCAGGCGCAAACCGCTGCCCTCCTCGTAACGGCCTTGGTTGAGCTGATCCCGGGCAGCCTTCAACGCGAACATCGCATTGATACCTGATTCGGTGGTTAATGCGTGCTGTGCTTCGTCAATCACCAGCACAACGGGTTTTCCTGCAGCCCTATGGAGCAATTCCAACGCTTGGGTCAGCGTCGCACCGACAGGCAATTGTGGCTTGGTAAAGTCCCAGGAAAGCGTACGCAGAAAGCTTAGTTTCTCGATGCCAATGTTCTTTGCCAGTTTGCGAATGCCCTTTTCAAACGGCACCAACGCCCCCGCAATGGCACTCGCGATCAGCTCGGCGGGGTCTTTTTCCTTGTTGGCCCACAGGTCGACATACACCGCCAGCCAGCCCCGGAGCTGACATTCCGGAATCAGGTCCTCGCGCAGAAAGGTGCTTTTGCCCGTGCGTCGGGGCGCCGCAAGAAACAGGCCGGAGGTGAAATCCTGAATACCGGCCCCCACCAGGCCATCGGCAATACTGCTTGCCAGGGTGGGGCGGCGAAACACAAAGCCGCTGTGCGTGGACATGGTTTTATACTCAATTATGGAAAGGACTATAAATTATAGCGAAGAGTATAATTGACTATAATTGTCCGTCAAACCACCTCCCGTCGCCGATCCTCCCTAGGACACTTGGCAAACCTGGCGCGATAGCTGCGGGTGAAATAGGACGGCGACTCAAACCCACACGCAATGCTCACCTCCAGCACACTCATGTCGCTCTGGCGCAGCAGTTTCCGAGCTTTCTCCAGGCGCAGGCCGAGATAGAAGTTGCTCGGGGTGTCGTTCAGATGCAGACGAAACAGGCGCTCCAGTTGACGCCGGGTGACCTTGATCGCGTCGGCCAGGGCCAGGGTGCTCAGGGGCGGTTCGGTGTGTTGCTCCATTTCGCCGATCACGTGCACCAGTTTCTTGTTGTTGATGCCGTAGCGCGTGGCGATCTGCATGCGCTGGTGGTCTTTGCGTGGGCGTATACGGCCGAGCACGAATTGCTCCGAGACCTGGACCGCCAGTTCCGAGCCGTGGGCCTGGGCGATCAGATCGAGCATCAAGTCGATGGACGCGGTGCCGCCGGCGCAGGTAATGCGGCGACGGTCGATCTCGAACAGTTCCTGAGTCACGCTCAACTGCGGATAGGCTTCCTTGAAGGCGTCGATGGCTTCCCAGTGCAGGGTCAGGCGGTGGCCATCGAGCAGCCCCGCTTCGGCCAGCACACAGGCGCCGGTGTCGATGGCGCCCAAGGTCACGCCGTCGTGATCGAGGCGACGCAGCCAATGCTCCAGCGCCGGGGTGGAGCATTGCAAAGGCTCGAAACCGGCCACCACTAATAATGTGGCGCCTTTTTCCAGCGGCTCCAGCGCGGCGTCGGCGTTGACCGACATACCGTTGCTCGCCAGCACCGCGCCGCCATCTGCACTCAATATGTGCCAGCGGTACAACTCGCCACGAAAGCGGTTGGCGACCCGTAACGGTTCCAAGGCCGAGATAAAACCGATGGCCGAAAAACCCGGCATCAGCAAGAAGTAGAAATCCTGGGACATGGTGGCGCTCTCGTGGGGCGGGCAGCGTGGCACTGTGATACTCCCGTTCATGCACGGATTCAAGGGGACAGGTCGCTGCAGTGCAAGAGCCGGTCGCCGTCGTGCGCTTTGTGGTTCGCCAAGCTGCGTAACGTGGCGTCACGGTGCACAAAGACACCGGCCCCCACAATAACGACCTGCCGAGGGACCCACCATGAACCGACTGATCCGCCGTTGCGTACTTGCACTCAGCGCCAGCGCCGTTTTGAGCACTAACGCCATGGCAGCGGATGCCGCTTCATGCCAGAACGTACGCATGGGCGTGGTGAACTGGACCGACGTGATCGCCACCAGCGCCATGACTCAAGTGCTGCTCGACGGCCTCGGCTACAAGACCAAACAAACCAGTGCCTCCCAGCAAATCATCTTCGCCGGTATCCGCGACCAACGCCTGGACCTGTTCCTGGGCTACTGGAACCCGCTGATGACCCAGACCATCACGCCGTTTGTCGAGGCCGGGCAGGTCAAGGTCCTGGATAAACCCAGCCTGGAAGACGCGCGCGCCACCCTGGCGGTGCCGACTTATCTGGCGGACAAGGGCCTGAAGACCTTCGCTGACATCGCCAGGTTCCAGAAAGAGCTGGGCGGCAAGATCTACGGCATCGAGCCTGGCTCGGGTGCCAATACCCAGATCAAGGCGATGATTGCCAAGAACCAGTTTGGCCTGGGCAAGTTCCAACTGGTGGAGTCCAGCGAAGCCGGCATGTTGGCCGCCGTGGACCGCGCCGTGCGCCGCAAGGAAGCCGTGGTGTTCTTTGGTTGGGCCCCGCACCCGATGAACGTGAATGTGGCGATGACCTACCTCACCGGCAGCGAAGACGCCCTGGGGCCGAACGAAGGCCGGGCCAGCGTATGGACCGTCACGTCGCCAACCTACGCCGAGCAGTGCCCCAACGTGCACACGCTGCTGACCAACCTGACGTTCACCGCCGCCGACGAGAGCCGCATGATGCAGCCGCTGCTCGATCACAAGGATGCCCTGGAATCCGCCAGGCAGTGGCTCAAGGATCACCCTCAAGACCAGCAGCGCTGGCTGGAGGGCGTGACCACGTTCGATGGCAAACCCGCGGCCGCCAACCTGAAATTCACCAGCAAATAACCTTCTCCGAATCACCGTTTCGCGGCCACTTGCGACCGCGAACGGCACCACCACGCCTGTAAGGAACCGCCTCATGAACCACGACGTCATCATCACCTGCGCACTCACCGGTGCTGGCGACACGACCGCCAGAAGCCCGCACGTGCCGGTCACCCCCAAACAAATTGCCGCCGCCGCAGTAGAAGCCGCCAAGGCCGGCGCCACCGTGGTGCACTGCCATGTACGCGACCCGTACACCGGCAAATTCAGCCGCGATGTAGCCCTGTACCGTGAAGTGATGGAACGCATCCGCGAGGCCGACATCGACATCATCGTCAACCTCACCGCCGGCATGGGCGGCGACCTGGAAATCGGTGGCGGCGAGAACCCGATGGACTTCGGCCCCAACACTGACCTGGTCGGCCCACTGACCCGTCTGGCGCATGTGGAGGAGCTGCTGCCGGAGATCTGCACCCTGGACTGCGGCACCCTCAACTTCGGCGACGGCGACACCATTTACGTGTCCACCCCGGCGCAACTGCGGGCCGGCGCCAAGCGTATCCAGGCCCTGGGCGTAAAGGCCGAGCTGGAAATTTTCGACACCGGCCACCTGTGGTTCGCCAAGCAGATGATCAAGGAAGGGCTGCTCGATAACCCGCTGTTCCAACTGTGCCTGGGCATTCCCTGGGGCGCGCCGGCCGACACCACCACCATGAAAGCCATGGTCGACAACCTGCCCGCCGACGCGGTGTGGGCAGGGTTCGGGATTGGTCGCATGCAAATGCCGATGGCCGCGCAAGCGGTGCTGCTGGGCGGCAATGTACGGGTGGGCCTGGAAGACAACCTGTGGCTGGACAAAGGCGTGCTCGCCACCAACGGCCAGTTGGTGGAACGCGCCCGTGAAATCCTCAGCCGGCTGGGTGCGCGGGTCATGACCCCGGCCGAGGGCCGAATCAAGATGGGCCTGACCAAACGCGGTTAAACATGTGGGAGGGGATCCCCGAACTCTTTAGGAATGTGCCAATGAGCTTTATCACTGACATCAAAACCTTCGCTGCCTTGGGCAGCGGTGTTATCGGCAGCGGTTGGGTATCCCGTGCCCTCGCCCACGGCCTGGATGTGGTCGCCTGGGACCCTGCCCCCGGTGCCGAAGCAGCCTTGCGCAAACGCGTCGCCAATGCTTGGGGTGCGCTGGAAAAACAAGGCCTGGCAGCGGGTGCCTCCCAGCATCGGCTGCGCTTTGTCAGCACCATCGAGGAGTGCGTCAAGGACGCCGACTTCATTCAGGAAAGCGCCCCGGAACGCCTGGAGCTCAAGCTGCAGTTACACAGCCAGATCAGCGCGGCGGCCAAGCCAAATGCGTTGATCGGTTCGAGCACGTCCGGGCTGTTGCCAAGCGAATTCTATGAAGGTTCGACCCACCCGGAACGCTGCGTGGTCGGCCACCCGTTCAACCCGGTTTACCTGCTGCCCTTGGTGGAGGTGGTGGGCGGCAAGCGCACTGCGCCAGAAGCGATCCAGGCGGCCATCAAGGTGTATGAATCCCTCGGTATGCGCCCGCTGCATGTGCGCAAGGAAGTGCCCGGTTTTATTGCCGACCGGCTGCTCGAAGCGTTGTGGCGCGAGGCGCTGCACCTGGTCAATGACGGCGTGGCCACCACCGGCGAAATCGATGACGCGATTCGCTTTGGCGCCGGCTTGCGCTGGTCGTTCATGGGTACCTTCCTCACCTACACCCTGGCAGGCGGTGATGCCGGTATGCGGCACTTCATGGCGCAATTCGGCCCGGCGTTGCAGTTGCCATGGACCTACCTGCCAGCACCGGAGCTGACCGACAAGCTGATTGACGACGTTGTCGATGGCACTAGCGATCAGTTGGGCCAACACAGCATTTCGGCGCTGGAGCGCTATCGTGATGATTGCCTGTTGGCAGTGCTTGAGGCGGTGAAAACCACCAAGGCCCGGCACGGCATGACCTTCGCCGAATAAAGGGAACCGATAATGCCCGCATTGACCACCTATACCACCCGAGTCCTTCCCGACTGGGTGGACTACAACGGCCACCTGCGCGACGCGTTCTACCTGCTGATCTTCAGCTACGCCACCGACGCGCTGATGGACACCCTGGGCCTGGACAGCGACAACCGTGAAGCCAGCGGCCACTCATTGTTCACCCTGGAGCTGCATCTGAACTACCTGCACGAAGTGAAACTGGGCGCCGAGGTTGAAGTGCACACCCAACTGATCGCCCATGACGCCAAGCGCCTGCACCTGTATCACAGCCTGCACCGGGTGGGCGATGACAAGGAACTGGCCGGCAATGAACAGATGCTGCTGCACGTCGATCTGGCCGGGCCGCAAGCTACACCGTTCACCGAGGCCACGCTGCAACGGCTCGACGCGATCAGCGCTGCACAGGCCGAGCTGCCAAGGCCCGCCCTGCTTGGCCGTGTCATCGGTTTGCCGGCAAAAAAAGCCCCGAGCCAGCCGTGACTGGATCGGGGCAGAGGGGCCTTGTGTGAGCTGTGCATCTGGAGGGTGACCAAACCGTCAAGCTGCGTGCCTGGGATCAGTGTGCCTATTAACCGTATTGCCAAGTGACCCGAAAACGACCTGTTCATAGCCATCCAAGCCATTGCTCGATTCTGCGCTTGCCCACCCAGCGGGGGCCAACCAGAATCCAGGTCAATCCCTGTTCCCTACACCAGGATAAACGTCATGATGCACGCGGATTTGATTGACCAGGATGACCTGCTGAGCCAACTGCGCTCGCTGGGTTTTGAAGTATCCAGCGGTACCACCGCCGAGCAGGCGTGTGAATGTGCGGTGCGCGGTTTGAGCGAGGCGCGGGCCAAGGCGCTCAAGGGCATGGTTGAAAAAATGTACAGCGGCAGTGCGACGATTTTGCCGGCGGTACGCCAGGCGATCGACAAGCAGTTGTTGCCGGCGCTGATGCAATTCAAACAGAACTCCGGCGCCTGAAAATACCGCTATCGCAGGCAAGCCAGCTCCCACAGGAGAACGCATTCCAAGGTGGGAGCTGGCTTGCCTGCGATGCAGACGACTCGGTTTAGAGCCTTACACTGGCAAACGTCGACTCGTTCCTGGCCTGGCTCAACGCCGACATCGGCCCCGACAACGGTGACAACACCAGTGCCTGCGGAATCGGCATCATCGCCACTTGCTGGGTAGTGTTGGAGCCGACACGTTCATCGCGTGGCGGTATGCCGAAGTATTCGCGGTAGCACTTGGAAAAGTGCGGCGTGGACACGAACCCGCACACCGACGCCACTTCGATGATCGACATCGGTGTTTGCTTGAGCAACTGCCGTGCACGGATCAGGCGCAGCTTGAGGTAATAACGCGACGGCGAGCAGTGCAGGTATTTCTGGAACAGCCGCTCCAACTGGCGGCGCGACACGGCGACATACACCGCCAGTTCATCCAGGTCGATCGGCTCTTCCAGGTTGGCTTCCATGAGCGCGACGATTTCCTGCAGCTTCGGCTGGTTGGTGCCGAGCATGTGCTTGAGCGGCACGCGCTGGTGATCCTGTTCGTTGCGGATGCGTTCGTAGACGAACATCTCGGAGATGGCAGCCGACAATTCACGGCCGTGGTCGCGGCTGATCAGGTGCAGCATCATGTCCAACGGCGCAGTGCCGCCGGAGCTGGTGAAGCGGTTGCGGTCGAGCGTGAACAGACGCGTGCTCATCGCGACGCGCGGGAAGGCTTCCTGCATCGACGCCAGGCATTCCCAATGCACGCTGCAATCAAAACCGTCGAGCAAACCCGCGCAAGCCAGCGCCCAACTGCCGGTACACACGGCACCCAGGCGACGGGATTGACGCGCCTGGCTTTGCAGCCACGACACATGCTCACGGGTGACCGTGCGCTGGATACCCACACCGCCGCAGACGATGACCGTGTCCAACGCCGGCGCTTTGTGCATGGAGGCGTCCGGGGTGATTTGCAGGCCGTCGCTGGCCCATACCTGGTTGCCGTCCACGCTCAGGGTTGTCCAGCGGTACAGCTCGCGGCCGGACAACTGGTTGGCCATGCGCAGGGGTTCCACAGCCGACGCCAGTGAAATCAGCGTGAAATTGTCCAGCAGCAAAAAGCCGATGGATTGAGGCGCACGGTTCTGGGGTTGGGCCCCGGAGTTGAACGACGTCATCGCGGTATCTCCTCACACAAAGCGGGTGATGGCCTCAGGCGAGGCTCTTGTTATTGCGCTCATCCCCTGCGAGGGGAGAGAGGCTTTGAATTGACAGAGCAAATGCCATGCCGAAAATTGAATGGCTATTCAATAACTCCTGAAAACGACCTGTTGATGCGTCTATATAAGCCCGCGCGTGGGGTGCGGGATATGACGTGAGAAGGGTGCTACTCAAAGCGTGTGAGCAAATCGGTAGCACTTGTGGGAAGGCGCTTTGCGGGCGTAGGACATGTCTGTCACCCAAAGCACAATGCGCAGGTGACGAGAGGGAAATCGTTTGGTAGCTACTTATCTGTTTGCGACGCGCTAAAAGGTGGCGTTTTTTGATCTGGTGTTCACTTTATGAGCAATTGTGTCTGCACTATTGCTATCGGGGGCAAGCCCCCTCCCACATTTTGAAGGTGTTCACAAATCAAGTGTGGGAGGGGGCAAGCCCCGATGCAGGCGACTGGGTCTCAGCACTCAACCGCACTCACCGCCAACCCACCGCGTGATGTCTCTTTGTACTTGTCATGCATATCGGCCCCGGTATCACGCATGGTGCGGATCACCCGGTCCAGGGAGATAAAGTGCTGGCCGTCGCCGCGCAGGGCCATTTGCGCCGCGTTGATGGCCTTCACCGCCGCAATCGCATTGCGCTCGATACACGGCACCTGTACCAGGCCGCCGACCGGGTCGCAGGTCAGGCCGAGGTTATGTTCCAGGCCGATTTCAGCGGCGTTGCACACCTGCTCCGGCGTGGCACCTAGAATCTCCGCCAAGCCAGCTGCGGCCATCGCGCAAGCCGAGCCTACTTCACCCTGACAGCCGACTTCAGCACCGGAGATCGAAGCGTTCTTCTTGCACAAGATACCTACCGCCGCCGCGCCGAGCATATAGTCGACCACGTTGGCTTCGGTGACCTCCTCACTGAACTTCATGAAGTAGTGCAGCACTGCCGGGATGATCCCCGCCGCGCCATTGGTGGGCGCCGTCACCATGCGCCCACCGGCGGCGTTTTCTTCGTTGACCGCAAGGGCGAACAGGTTGACCCACTCCATGGCGCTCAAGGTCGAGCCGATCACATTGGGTTTGCCCAGCTCTTGCAAACTGCGATGCAACTTGGCGGCGCGACGGCGCACATTGAGGCCGCCGGGCAGGATGCCTTCGTGCTTGAGGCCCTGCTCCACGCAATCCTGCATGGCGCGCCAGAGTTTCATCAGGCCGCTGCGGATTTCTTCTTCGGAGCGCCAAGTCTTTTCGTTCGCCAGCATCAGTTCGGCGACGCGCAGGTTGTGGGTCTTGCACAGCTGCAACAGCTCCACCGCACTGGAAAAATCGTAAGGCAATTCGGTGCGGTCCATATCGGCCACGCCGCTTTGGGCCTGGGCCTCATCCACCACAAAGCCGCCGCCGACCGAATAGTAGGTATCGCGATGCAGTTCGCCGTCATCACCCCATACCACCAGGGTCATGGCGTTGGGGTGGAACGGCAGGTTCTCGTCGAGCAAGCGCATGTCCCGCGCCCACACAAATGGCACCGGCAAGCGGCTGTCCAGCAACAGGGTGTCGGTTTCACGCAAGGTTTGAATGCGTACGCCGATTTGCGAGGGGTCGATTGCGTCCGGCCACTCGCCCATCAGGCCCATGATGGTTGCGGTGTCACTGCCATGGCCGATGCCAGTGGCAGACAACGAGCCGTACAGTTGCACTTCGACACGCCGAACCCGTTCCAACAGTTCACGCTCACGCAACGCCTGCACGAACAACGCCGCGGCGCGCATGGGGCCCACGGTGTGAGAACTCGAAGGCCCGATGCCGATCTTGAACAGGTCGAAAACGCTGATAGCCATTAACGTGTAACTCCTCGATAAGCGCGGGCCGGGCTTGAACGAGGTGCTACGCTCAGATCGCCCAGATGGCGGCATCATCAAGCTTTTGTTGCTCGCCACGGCGTCTCACACCGACGCATCCATGCTCACCAGCGTCGCTCGCGTGCGAACGCCTGTTTTGGCCGTTTTTTGCGGTGCAGATGGGTAAAAACAGCAGTTTTACCTTGGGAAAAAGCTGTAAGCGACGTCATCGGTACTGGATGCGACCCTCCCTGTACTGGATACGACGCCCCCTGTAGGCGTCAGATTTTCACTGGTACATGATCAGTCTCGACTCGTTTGCAAGGCACCGCGCCAGAGCTGTTCTCGCACGCTCCAACCGCAACACTTATAAAGCGCGGCGAATGCCGCCAGAAAAGACACAGGAGTCTACCCCGATGAAAGGTTCACCCTCGTTGTTGTTGGCCGCCATGCTGAGTCTGCCCGTCATGGCACACGCCGCAGAACCGGAACAGTGCAAGACCGTCAACTTCTCCGATGTCGGCTGGACCGACATCACCGTCACCACCGCGACCACCAGCGAAATCCTCAAGGGCCTGGGCTACAAACCGCGCACCACGATGATTTCGGTACCGGTGACCTACAAGTCCCTGGCCGACGGCAAGAACATGGACATATTCCTCGGCAACTGGATGCCGACCATGGAAAACGACATCAAGCAGTACCGTGATGCCGGCACCGTGGAAACCGTGCGCGCCAACCTGGAGAACGCCAAGTACACCCTGGCAGTCCCACAGGCGCTGTACGACAAGGGCCTGAAAGACTTCGCCGATATCGCCAAATTCAAGGATGAGCTGGGCGGCAAGATCTACGGCATCGAGCCGGGCAACGACGGCAACCGCACTATCCAGACACTGATCGACAAAGACGCCTTCGGCCTCAAGACCGCCGGCTTCAAGGTGGTCGAGTCCAGCGAAGCCGGGATGCTCTCCCAGGTTGAACGCGCCTCCAAGCGCAACCAGGCCATTGTGTTCCTCGGCTGGGAACCGCACCCGATGAACACCCGCTTCAAGATGAAGTACCTGACCGGTGGCGACGATTCGTTCGGCCCCAACTATGGCCAGGCCACCATCTACACCAACACCCGCAAGGGCTACACCCAGGAATGCAGCAACGTCGGCCAGTTGCTGAAAAACCTGGTGTTCACGCTGGACATGGAAAGCACCCTGATGGGTAACGTCCTGGACGACAAGATGAAGGCCGACGCCGCCGCCAAGGCCTGGCTGCAGAAGAACCCGCAAGTGCTCGACACCTGGCTCGCCGGTGTCACCACCGTCGATGGCAAACCAGGGCTCGATGCCGTCAAAGCTTACCTCGCCAAATAGCACCCGCTGACCCCGGGCCGGTGCGCTGGCCCGGGATGTTTTCCCCTTCGCATGTGGACATTCACTACCATGCTGACTGAACAGAAAATCCCTCTAGGCCAGTACATCGCTGCCTTCGTCGACTGGTTGACCCAACACGGTGCCAACTATTTCGACGCAATCGCATCGACACTGGAAACGATGATCCACGGCGTGACGTTTGCGCTGACCTGGTTCAATCCGCTGGCATTGATCGGTCTGATTGCGCTGCTGGCTCACTTTATTCAACGCAAATGGGGCCTGACGGTGTTTGTCATTGCCTCCTTCCTGCTGATCCTCAACCTGGGGTACTGGCAGGAAACCATGGAAACCCTCGCGCAGGTGCTGTTCGCCACCCTGGTCTGCGTGGTCATCGGCGTGCCGCTGGGTATTGTTGCCGCGCACAAGCCGATGTTCTACACCATGATGCGGCCGGTGCTCGATCTGATGCAGACCGTACCGACCTTCGTCTACCTCATCCCTACCCTGACCCTCTTCGGGCTGGGTGTGGTGCCCGGGCTGATTTCCACGGTGGTGTTCGCGATTGCCGCGCCGATCCGCCTGACCTACCTGGGTATCCGCGATGTGCCGCAAGAGCTGATGGACGCCGGTAAAGCCTTTGGCTGCTCGCGCCGCCAGTTGCTCTCGCGCATCGAGTTGCCCCACGCCATGCCGAGCATCGCCGCCGGCATTACCCAATGCATCATGCTGTCGTTGTCGATGGTGGTGATCGCCGCGCTGGTGGGTGCCGACGGCCTCGGCAAGCCGGTGGTCAACGCACTGAACACCGCTGACATCGCCTTGGGCTTTGAAGCGGGGCTGGCGATCGTCTTGCTGGCCATCATGCTCGACCGTATCTGCAAACAACCCGACGCTAAAGTAGGGGGTGATGCATGAGCATTATCCGATTCGACAATGTCGACGTGATCTTTTCCAAAGACCCACGCGAAGCGCTCAAGCTGCTGGACCAGGGCATGAGCCGTAACGAAATTCTGAAGAAGACCGGGCAGATTGTCGGCGTTGAAAAGGCCAGCCTGGATATCGAGAAAGGCGAGATCTGTGTGCTGATGGGCTTGTCGGGTTCCGGCAAGTCGAGCCTGCTGCGCTGCATCAACGGCCTCAACACCGTCAGCCGTGGCCAACTGTTTGT
Source organism: Pseudomonas sp. GZJR-8 (assembly GCF_002916705.1). NCBI lineage: Bacteria > Pseudomonadati > Pseudomonadota > Gammaproteobacteria > Pseudomonadales > Pseudomonadaceae > Pseudomonas > Pseudomonas sp. GZJR-8. Next base: position 139,160 of record NZ_JXSI01000014.1, read on the forward strand.
AGAGCATGAAGGTCGCCAGATCGACATCGCCTCCTGCACCCCCGCCGAGTTGAAAATGATGCGCACCAAACGCATCGCCATGGTATTCCAGAAGTTCGCCCTGATGCCTTGGCTGACGGTACGCGAGAACATCAGCTTCGGCCTGGAAATGCAGGGCCGTCCGGAGAAGGAACGGCGCACGCTGGTGGATGAAAAGCTTGAACTGGTGGGCCTGAGCCAATGGCGCAACAAGAAGCCCGACGAGCTGTCCGGCGGTATGCAGCAACGCGTCGGCCTGGCCCGCGCCCTGGCGATGGACGCCGATATCCTGCTGATGGACGAACCCTTCTCGGCCCTCGACCCGCTGATTCGCCAAGGTTTGCAGGATGAGCTGCTGGAGCTGCAACGCAAGTTGAGCAAGACCATCGTGTTCGTCAGCCACGACCTGGATGAAGCGCTGAAACTGGGCAGCCGTATCGCGATCATGAAAGACGGCAAGATCATCCAGTACAGCGTGCCGGAAGAGATCGTGCTGAACCCGGCGGACGACTATGTACGCACCTTCGTCGCCCACACCAACCCACTGAACGTGCTGTGCGGACGCAGCCTGATGCGCACGCTGGACAACTGCAAGCGCGTGAACGGTTCGGTGTGCCTTGATCCGGGTGGTGACTCGTGGCTGGACCTGGCCGAAGGCAACACCATCCAGGGCGCACGCCAGAATGGCGTGGCGATGAACCTGCAGAATTGGGCGCCGGGGCAAGCGGTGGAAGGTCTGGGCCGGGTGCCGACGCTGGTGGACTCCAACATCGGTATGCGCGATGCGTTGCAGATTCGCTACCAGACGGGGAACAAGCTGGTGTTGCATGACAACAACAAGGTGGTGGGGATCTTGGGTGACAGTGAGCTCTACCATGCCCTCTTAGGCAAGAACCTGGGCTAGCAAACACTGCAAAGCAAAATGTGGGAGGGGGCTTGCCCCCTCCCACATTCAAAGCACCACCAGGCTTCAACTATCAGCTATAGACACGGCCAAGGAGCTGCCGATGGCTTTCAAACTGATCGAGCACATCCCGGGTGATCTGTTCCTGGGTGAAGCCCATCAGGTCGTATTCCTGAGGCCCGTTGTGCAGGTACACCTCGGCACGGTAATAACGGGTGCGCTCTTCTTCAGGCAAGTCAGCCGGCGCCGACGAGTAAGCATCCAGGCTCACTTCGTAGACAAACGGGTTGCCCTCTTCCATCTCGATGCGCACACCAATGCAGCGCTTGGATTTGCCCAACAGTGTCTGCACTTCCAAACCTTGCTCACGCAGCGCAACCGCCGCTTCTTCCAGCGCCGGCGTTACGTGCTTGTCCATAAAGCGTTGCACGGTGGCCTGGCTCGGTTGCAGGTCCAGCGCCGTCAAGCGCTCGCTGAACCCACGACGCCCGCGTTCAGCCAGTTGCGCCTGCTCCTGTTCGATGGCCACGTCCTGGCGCATCGCCTTGTGCAAACCGAACATAAAGAAGATCAGCACCACCGAGAACGGCAGCCCTGCCAGCACTACCATGGTTTGCATGGCTTCGAAGTTGCCGGCAAACAACAGACCGATCGTCACCAGCGTAATGACCGCCGACCAGAAGATCCGCAACCAGTGCGGCGCATCTTCGTCCACATTGCCGCCTTTGCAGGACAGATTGGCCATCATCACCGCGCCGGAATCCGCCGGGGTCAGGAACAACACAAAGCCCACGAAGATCGATACGCCGATAACAATTTTCGATGCTGGGTAATGCTCAAGCAGTTGGTAGATGGCCATGGACGGCTGCTCCAGAGCCGTCTTGCCCAACTCCACCGCCCCGTGGTTCAACACCAGGTCCAGGGCCGAGTTACCGAAGATCGACAGCCACGCCAGGGTAAAGCCCAGCGGGATAAGCAATACGCCCGCCACCAGTTCACGCACGGTACGGCCACGGGAAATACGCGCGATGAACATGCCCACAAATGGCGCCCAGGAAATCCACCAGGCCCAGTAGAACAGGGTCCACAAGCCCATCCAGCGCTCGGTCTTGTCGGCGTCGCCTTCGTACACATACAGGTCGAAGGTTTTCAGAATGATGCCGTTGAGGTAATCGCCGGTGTTCTGCACCAGGCCGTTGAGCAGGTGCAGGGTCGGGCCGAACAGCAGCACAAAAATCAGCAAGCCGCTGAACAGCACGATGTTGAGGTTGGACAGGCGGCGAATGCCGTTCTCCACGCCCGATACAGCAGCGATGGTCGCTACGGTGCTCATCACGATGATCACGATCAGCAAGTTAGTGTTGCTGTGCTCCATGCCGAACAGGTTTTCCAGCCCCGAGGACACCTGCATCGAGCCGATACCCAGGTTGGTCACCAGCCCCAGCAAGGTGACGAACATGCCGAAACCGTCTACCGCATGGCCGGCCGCGCCCTTCACCCAACGCTCGCCCACCAATGGGTACAGCGCCGAACGCAAGGCCAGCGGCTGGTTATGGCGGTAGGCAAAGTACGCCACGGCCAAACCGACCAGGGCATAGATCGCCCAGCCGTGCAGGCCCCAGTGCAGGAAGGTCAGTTGCAGCGCCTGGCGTGCCGCGCCATTGCTGGCCGCTGCACCTTCGGGCGGGTTGAAGTAGTGGTCCAACGGCTCGGACGCACCGAAATACAACAGCGAAATGCCGATGCCCGACGAGAACAACATGCCGGCCCAGGCGCCGTAGCTGAAGTCCGGGGTGTCGTCCTTACTACCCAGTTTCAATTTCCCGTAGGACGAAAACGCCAGACCGACCACAAACACCAGGTAGGCGGCGATAACCACCATGTAGTACCAGCCGAAGCTTTTCGACAGCCACGCCTGGGCTACGCCGAGCAGGCGCCCGGCCTCCTGCGGGGCGATGATCAGAATGGCGGTCAATATCAGAATCAGCGCGGTGGAGGTGTAGAACACCCAACCGTTGACCCGGACCTTTTCCGGCGGGGTCTTTATAAGAGAGGCAGAACTCATGGCGCAGATGCTCCAGGCAGTGCGAGAGAGAAACACAAGGCAACGGTTATCCCGGAACATCGATTTTTCGGCAGTCGACGGACGGGTGTTATAAAGACACCCCGAAAATTCTTGAGCCCGCCGAAGCGGTGATCAGGCTCTGAAGTGGCCTGTTTCAAGGGTTTTTGCAGGTGTCAGAGGTTGCAGCTCGCAGGTAGGAAATATCTGTAGGCAGCGACCATTTGTCGCAGATCTTATTCTTTGTTGATTGAACGTTCAATCAAAACAAAATAGACTGGCCCTCAAGCCGACGGACGTGGATCGCCCATCGGCAGGCCTAAGGAGAGGTGCTACATGCCCAAGGTCGGTATGCAACCCATACGCCGCCAGCAGTTGATCGAAGCCACTTTGACGGCCATCGATCAGGTCGGAATGGGAGATGCCAGCATTGCGCTGATTGCGCGGCTGGCCGGCGTCTCGAACGGCATCATCAGTCACTACTTTCAGGACAAGAACGGCCTGATCGCAGCGACCATGCGCTACCTGATGAATGCGTTGATCGAGAACGTCCACGAACGCAGGCGTGCCTTGAAGGAAGACAGCCCACGGGCACACCTTCAGGTGATCATCGAAGGCAACTTCGACGCCAGCCAGGTCAATGGCCCGGCAATGAAAACCTGGCTGGCCTTCTGGGCCACCAGCATGCACCACCCGTCATTGCACAGGTTGCAGCGGATCAACGATCACCGTCTGTATTCCAACCTGTGTTGCCAGTTCCGCCGTGCGATGCCGTTACCCGAGGCACGCAGCGCAGCCCGCGGCCTGGCGGCTTTGATCGACGGTTTGTGGTTGCGCGGCGCCCTGTCGGGAGACGCTTTCGACACGGAGCAAGCGCAACGGATCGCTTACGAATACATGGATTTCCAATTGGCCAAGCAGGTGAGTTAGAGCACTTATAAACGCTCAACCCCTGAACGTCCGTCGCTCAGTGTTGCCACAACTCCATGGCCCACTGTACGGCGGGTAACGCCAACCACTTATGCACTTGCGAGGACTTTATGGCCCGTTTCGACCTGCAAAAACTCTACATTGACGGCGGCTACAGCGACGCTGGCAGCGATGCCACCTTCGAAGCCATCAACCCGGCTAACGGTGAAGTTCTCGCCCAAGTGCAACGCGCCACGAAAGAAGACGTCGAGCGTGCCGTGGTCAGCGCTGAAAAGGGCCAGAAAATCTGGGCTGCCATGACCGCCATGGAGCGTTCGCGCATCCTGCGTCGTGCTGTCGACATCCTGCGCGAGCGCAACGATGAACTGGCCGCCCTGGAAACACTGGACACCGGTAAAGCCTTCTCCGAAACCAAGTACGTCGACATCGTCACCGGCGCCGACGTGCTGGAATACTACGCAGGCCTGGTGCCAGCCATCGAAGGCGAACAGATCCCGCTGCGCGACACCTCCTTCGTCTACACTCGCCGCGAGCCGCTGGGTGTAGTCGCCGGTATCGGCGCGTGGAACTACCCGATCCAGATCGCCCTGTGGAAGTCCGCCCCGGCCCTGGCCGCAGGCAACGCGATGATCTTCAAGCCAAGCGAAGTCACCTCGCTGACCACCCTGAAACTGGCCGAGATCTACACCGAAGCCGGCGTTCCGGCTGGTGTGTTCAACGTACTGACTGGCAGCGGCCGTGAAGTCGGCACCTGGTTGACCGAGCACCCGCGCATCGAGAAAGTCTCGTTCACCGGCGGCACCGACACCGGCAAGAAAGTCATGGCCAGCGCCTCGAGCTCGTCGCTCAAGGAAGTGACCATGGAACTGGGAGGCAAGTCGCCACTGATCGTGTTCGAAGACGCCGACCTGGATCGCGCCGCCGACATCGCGATGATGGCCAACTTCTACAGCTCCGGCCAGGTCTGCACCAACGGCACTCGTGTGTTCGTGCCCAAGCATCTGCAAGCTGCGTTTGAAGCCAAGATTGTCGAGCGCGTTGCGCGCATCCGTGTCGGCGACCCGCAGGACGACAACACCAACTTCGGCCCGCTGGTCAGCTTCGCCCACATGGAAAGCGTGCTGGGCTACATCGCCAAAGGTAAGGAAGAAGGCGCCCGCCTGCTGTGCGGCGGCGATCGCCTGACCGATGGCGACTTCGCCAAAGGCGCCTTCGTGGCTCCGACCGTGTTCACCGACTGCACCGATGACATGACCATCGTGCGTGAAGAAATCTTCGGCCCAGTGATGAGCATCCTCACCTACGAGACCGAAGAAGAAGTGATCCGTCGCGCCAACGACACCGACTTCGGTCTGGCTGCCGGCCTGGTGACCAAGGACCTGAATCGCGCCCACCGCGTGATTCATCAACTGGAAGCGGGTATCTGCTGGATCAACGCCTGGGGCGAGTCCGACGCCAAGATGCCGGTCGGTGGCTACAAGCAATCCGGTGTGGGCCGTGAGAACGGGATCAGCTCGCTGAACAACTTCACCCGCATCAAATCGGTACAGGTTGAGCTGGGCGATTACGCCTCGGTGTTCTAACACCCGAGCCTTGTATTGCCTGTAAGGCCGCCATCGGGGGCAAGCCCCCTCCCACCTTTGACTGTGTGAACCCGATCAAATGTGGGAGGGGGCTTGCTCCCGATGAGGCCCGACCTGACTAGACTTCAAAGAGGGTGCATCCAATGTCCCAAGAATACGATTACATCATTGTGGGTGCCGGCTCCGCCGGTAACACCCTGGCGACCCGTCTGACCGAAGACGAAGGCGTCACCGTTTTGCTGCTGGAGGCCGGTGGCCCGGACTACCGCCTCGACTTCCGTACCCAGATGCCCGCCGCCCTGGCTTTCCCGCTGCAAGGCCGCCGCTACAACTGGGCCTACGAAACCGATCCTGAGCCTCACATGGACGGCCGCCGGATGGAATGCGGGCGCGGCAAGGGCCTGGGTGGTTCTTCGCTGATCAACGGCATGTGCTATATCCGTGGCAATGCCATGGACTATGACAACTGGTCGAAGCTGCCCGGTCTGGAAGACTGGACGTACCTCGATTGCCTGCCGTATTTCCGCAAGGCAGAAACCCGCGATATTGGCCCGAACGACTACCACGGTGGCGAAGGCCCGGTCAGCGTGACTACGCCGAAAGCGGGCAACAACCCGTTGTTCCACGCCATGGTCGAAGCCGGCGTACAAGCCGGTTACCCGCGGACCGAAGACTTGAACGGTTACCAGCAAGAAGGCTTCGGCCCGATGGACCGTACCGTCACGCCGAATGGCCGTCGCGCCAGCACCGCACGCGGTTACCTGGACACGGCTAAAAAGCGTTCGACCCTGACCATCGTCACCCATGCCCTTACCGACAAAGTGTTGTTCGAAGGCAAGCGTGCCGTTGGCGTGCGCTACCTGATCGGCGCCGCCGAAGAGCGCGTTGAAGCCCGTGCGCGTAAAGAAGTATTGGTGTGCAGCGGTGCAATCGCTTCGCCGCAGTTGTTGCAACGCTCCGGTGTCGGCCCGGCCAAGCTGCTGGAAAGCCTCGACATCCCGGTGGTCCACGACCTGCCGGGCGTCGGCGAAAACCTGCAGGATCACCTTGAGCTGTACCTGCAATATGCATGCACCCAGCCGGTGTCGCTGTACCCGTCGCTGCTCTGGTACAACCAGCCAGCCATCGGTGCCGAGTGGCTGTTCAACGGCACTGGCATTGGCGCCAGCAACCAGTTCGAAGCCGGCGGTTTTATCCGTTCGCGTCCGGAATTCGAATGGCCGAACATCCAGTACCACTTCCTGCCGGTCGCGATTAACTACAACGGCAGCAACGGTGTGAAAGAGCACGGTTTCCAGGCACACATGGGCTCCATGCGTTCGCCAAGCCGTGGCCGCGTGCAACTGAAGTCGAAGAACCCACGGGACTACCCGAGCATCCTCTTCAACTACATGGCCACCGAGCAGGACTGGCAGGAGTTTCGCGATGGCATCCGCCTGACCCGTGAAATCATGCAGCAGCCGGCACTGGATCAATACCGTGGCCGCGAAATCAGCCCGGGTATTGAAGTGCAAACCGATGAGCAGCTCGACAAGTTCATCCGCGAGCACGCCGAAACCGCGTTCCACCCGTCCTGCTCGTGCAAGATGGGCACCGACGAGATGGCCGTAGTGGATGGCGAAGGCCGCGTGCATGGCATGCAGGGTCTGCGTGTAGTCGATGCGTCGATCATGCCGATCATCACCACCGGTAACCTGAACGCGCCGACGATCATGATCGCCGAAAAAATCGCCGACAAGATCCGTGGCCGCAAGCCACTGCCGCGCAGCACCGCCGACTACTACGTGGCAGGCGATGCGCCGGTTCGTGGCAAGCCGATGCGTGAAGTAGGGCCGGCTGCGCACTGATACTGCTAATGCAGGAGCGAGGGGACATCTGGTCTTACTCGCTCCTGCAACACCACGGCCACTAACCCCTTCGGGCTATGTGAAAATTGCCAAGACTTCATACTTCATTGGGTTGGCTTAAATAAGCGGCGTTACGCTCCAAAATTTTCAGTGTAAAAATTGGATTACTTGGAACTATACCTGCGCCTACGGCCACTAGGTGGGCCCACCATTGTGATAAAACATTCTTTTTCTCCTTCAAACAAAGTGAATAAGTAGTCTTGGCAAAGGTTTTCGGAAAATGGAAATGCATACCCACTTTTACTTCATCTTGGCTAAGGTGATCGAGTGTGACATGCTCCCCAGCAGAGTTGAGCAAATAAACATACATAGAATCATCATCCGGCTCCCCCCCACAGAGGAAATCATGTGTAGAAGCGCCACCCAGGGTCGTTCCTGATGTCTCCCTGACCGAGCCGATACACCCAGCACCGGCTGCTCCACCCCCCCTAAAAAATAAAACATAGTGATCATGTCTATACCTGAAATATATCTGCGCAGGCTCATCAGCGTGAGAATTCGCGCACATATATTTCCATTCTTTATTACGAGGTGTTCCGTGACTATCTTCGACTTTAGAAAAACTTACGGGCACGCCTTCTACCCACACCGAAGCTATAAATGACTTTCCACGATCCGTGCTCATAAAATTCACCTTATTAAATAAACGCGGCAATCTCTGCCGCACATCTTAAAGCTACATAATTAAACAGATGCCGCCACCTGTGAAAACTAACAGCCAGGTAGTCTATTTACGAATAAGAACCCAATAAGAAAGCACATAATTATCTAAGCCGAAGCCCCAAACTTGATACCTCCTCCACACCCGCCTACCCTGATGCCGCACTCACACCCCACGCTGCCACTGCTGCCTCAGCGCTCCACTACAAGGAGGTTCTCCGAATGTTCGACAACCACCAGCGGCTCAAACAGCACTTCAGTGCCCTGCGCACCCGTGCCGAATTCTTCTCCCTGCGCTACGTACGCGAATCCGGTCAGTACCTGTCGGTACGCAAGAACGTCGCCGAGCCACCACACCTGAGCCACGATGAAGGCGCCATGCTTACCGTGCGTCTCAATGGCGTGGAAGCCTATGCCGCGACCAACGACATTTCCCTTGCCGGCCTGCAAGCGGCCCTTGAGCGCGCCGAACAGCAAGCCCGGATGATCCAGCCCCACGCCCTGCTCGACCTGCACCAGCAGCCGGTTTCCAATGAAGTCGCCGACTACCTGTCTCCGGACCTTGATCAGCCCTTCCCGTCCCTGAGCGACTGCTACCAATTGCTCGGCGATGAATCTGCCGCCGTGCCCAAGGATGAACGCCTGGTGACTTGGGAAGTCAGCCTGGGCACCACCCATGTTGAGCAGATCTACCTCAACAGCGCCGGCGCGCAACTACGTCAGGCCCAGCGCTTCGTCTTCCCTGGCCTGAGTGTCACCGCCTTCGACGGCAACGACAGCCAGACCCGCACCCTGGGCGGTACCAACTTCGGCCAGCAAGGCAGTGCCGGTGTGATCCAGCGCTTTGGCCTGGTGGGCGCCGCCCGCAAGGTGGCCGACGAAGCCCTGCAATTGCTGCTCGCACCCAATACGCCCCACGGCCAACGTGACCTGCTGCTGATGCCCGACCAGATGATCCTGCAGATCCACGAGTCCATCGGCCATCCGCTGGAACTCGACCGCATCCTCGGTGACGAGCGTAACTACGCCGGCACCAGTTTTGTGAAGGCCAGCGACTTCGGCCATCTGCAATACGGCTCACCGCTGCTTAACGTGACCTTCGACCCGGACATCCCCGAACAGCTCGCCAGCTACAGCCATGACGACGACGGCACCCGCGCCAGCAAGCAATTCCTGATCCGCGATGGCCTGCTGCTCAAGCCCCTGGGCGGTGCGTTGTCGCAATTTCGCGCCGACTTGCCAGGCGTTGCCAACAGCCGCGCCTGCGGCTGGAACCGCCCGCCCATCGACCGCATGGCCAACCTGAATATCGAGGCCGGCGATAAAAGCATGGAGCAACTGGTGGGTGGCATTGAAAACGGCATCCTGATGTCGACCAACCGTTCGTGGTCCATCGACGATGCGCGCAACAAGTTCCAGTTCGGTTGCGAGTGGGGCCAGTTGATCGAAAACGGCGAACTCAAGGGCGTGGTGAAGAACCCCAACTATCGGGCAATTTCCGCGCAATTCTGGCGCAACCTCAGCGCGGTCGGCGACGCCAGCACCTTCAAGGTATTGGGCACGCCCAACTGCGGCAAGGGCGAGCCCAACCAGGTGATCCGCGTCGGCCATGCGTCGCCGGCCTGTGTATTCAGTAACATTGACGTATTTGGGGGCGATGCCTGATGAACCACTTCAAGGCACTGGTGGACTGGCTCAAGCAGGCCGTCACCGACAAGGAGCAGTTCCACCTGGGTTACGCGGATGAATCGTCCGAGTTCGTGCGTTTTAACCACGCACAGGTGCGCCAGGCCGGCCAAGTGCAACAGGCCAGCCTGAACCTCAAGCTGATCAACGATGGCCGCCACGCCGATCTGGGCATCACCCTGTCCGGCGAGGCGGCACTGGATCGCCAGCGTCTGGCCGATGCCCTGCAACAGCTGCGTGAAACCCTGCCGCTACTGCCACGTGATCCGTACCTGCTGCTCAACCACAACGCCTGGCAAAGCAGCAACGAACAGCGACGGCCGCTGCCGGCGCTGGCCCAGGTGCTGGACGATATCAGCCAGGCTGCCGACGGCGTCGACCTGGTCGGTTTCTACGCCGCCGGCCCCATCAGCCGTGGTTTCGCCAGTTCCTCGGGCGCGTTCGGCTGGCATTGCGCCAACAGCTTCAACTTCGATTTCAGCCTGTTCCACGCCAATGGCGAAGCGGTCAAGGCCAGCTACGCCGGGCACACCTGGGACAGCGCCGAATTTGCCGCACGCTTTCAACAGGCCCGCGAGCAACTGGCGTTTCTGGGGCGGCCGCTGCACAAGCTGGCGCCCGGCCAATACCGTGCCTACCTTGCACCGCCAGCGCTGGAAGAAATCATCAGCATCATTACCTGGGGTGGTTTTTCGGCCCAGGCCATCGCCAGCAAAGGCAGTTCGTTGCAGCGCCTGTATGCCGGTGAACAATCACTGAGCCCGCTGGTGACAATCAATGAACAGATCAGCGGTTCCCTGAGCCAGGCGTTTTCCACCGAAGGCTACCCGCGCGGGGATGTGCCCCTGATCCGGGCAGGCAAGGCCGAGGGTCAGTTGATCAACTCTCGCAGCGCCGCCGAATACGGTTTGAGCACCAACGGCGCCAGCAGCGACGAGTCGCCCAGCGCCTTGCAAATGGCGGCAGGCAGCCTGGCCCAGGCCGATATCCTCAAGCAGTTGGGCACCGGGTTATATATCAGCAACCTCTGGTACCTGAACTATTCCGACCTGCCAGCGGCGCGCCTGACCGGCATGACGCGCTTCGCCACGTTCTGGGTGGAAAACGGCGAAATCAAGGCGCCGGTCAGCACCATGCGTTTTGATGACAGTGTCTATCAGTTGCTCGGCTCGCAACTTGAGGCCCTGACCGCTGATCGGGAGTTGTTGCTCTCGGCCAGCACTTACAGCCAGCGCAATACCGCCTCCAACCTGCTGCCGGGTGCCTTGGTCAAGCGCCTGACCTTGACGCTGTGAAACTTTCACAGCCCGCGTAAAAACTAATGGCAGCCACTCCGGCTGCCATTAGTTATATAAGTGTCCGGCTATTTCCCTTCCTGCGTACAAACCGACCCAAGGCCGGATTTATCCTGCATCCAAAACCAATCGAGGTCACTCTCTGTAACCTATCCTCTCACCTATAGCGGGAACGCATTGCAGCAACAGGACACTTACAACAGTGATTCATTTGCGGGCAACCCACTATCAACTGCGGAGCATACTTATGAGCCTGAGCATTTCGACGCCCACCGGCAGTCATCGGTCGAGCGTAAATAGCTATTCACAAACAAGGGGCAAATCCGCAAATAACACGTCGAGCGCTGAAAACAAACTATTGTCTTCACACCTCCTCCGCGCCGTGCCTACCGAAACATCCGCAACACATGTCATGTCAGGAAAAGATAGAGGCGCCCCACCCAGTAACTTGTGGACTGGCTTGTATGCCACCTATGAAAAATACCCCTACTTTGGCCGTTATGACCACGATGACTGGGTGGCGGTAATTAAGGCCGCCATGTCGGGCCTCGGCCAGAGCCCCTTGAGTATTTTTGATGAAGTCAAGGACACCGGAAACGGCTACAACATCACCATGAAAGACGACTTCAAACTGCATATATCCAACGATGAACTAGCACTGGCTACCCACCATGCCAAGTTTGCGGGCGACGATGAGGGCATGCTAAAAGATGCACGCTTTATTTTTGCGATCATGAATAAACGCAAGCACCTTGAAGCACAATACAACTACAGAAAAATCGATTATCGCACCCATATTCACCAACACAGCTTTGGTGCTGTTCTGAGTTCTTCTGATTACGGGATCAGCGGGTACGAGGGTTTAAAGCTTTTAGGGCTTGACTACCAACTACAGCATGTGTGGTCTCAGGACGTAGGGAACCAGGTAGCCGTACCGGCAATGAAGGTATTTTCGAGTAAGCGCGGCATGATTAATGACGGCTTTATGGAAAACTACGGGCACAAGAAAAAAGTACCACAATGGATAGAAAGCTTTATTGTCCTCAAGGCCCCCCACACCTCCATGCCCACGCCTATTGCGGTCCCTCAGATATCAACACCTCCCACCTTCACGCTCGAACCCCTTCCCCCTGAAGGTGATGTTCAGGCCGACCATGAACTTCCGGAGCTTTCTGCCAAACGAAATGGACAGAAACCAGATAACCTGGTCACCGGGTTTTATACGCAAAGACCTTTTGTCTTTCAAGGTGAGACTTCAACCCACGCCGATGTCATAAAATTGCTGATGTCCAAGTTCGGGCAGAGCCCAACTGATGTTTTTTCAAATGTAAAATTTGCCCATAACGCCTATCAGGTCACCTTTAGGGACGGATTTGAATTGACCCTCTCGCGGGACGAACTTGAGCAAGCCCAACAACACTCCTTATTCATCGGGCACGATGATGGCATGATAAAGGACGCCAACTTCATCTTCGCAGCCTACATCAAACGTCAACAACTCCAGCCCCCCGTGCGCTCCTTTGGGCAGAGTTTCGAAGCAGCATTGATTGGCAACATTGATGGCCGTACGGTAAAAAATGTTCTGGAAGGGATGGGCGTGAGCTCATCTATTAAATACATGGAAAGAGCAGGCGATGCCGATGGCCTGACCGTGTTGATCGGCAGTAACGCTGGTGGGCTGTTCTACAACGGCAGGCTCATAAAGGAAGGTAAAAACCTTCCTGGGGATGAGAAGGTACACACCCACGGATATCAACTCGCATAATAATAAATCCTCACCGTCAGTTCTCAGACAACCTGTTCACCGACAGTCTCCTTTATGCACCCCGAGTCAATTACTATGAATATCGGTTTCTCTCCACTGAATGGCCTCAACTATCCAACCCCTTACGATAATAGTCGCATCAACAATCGCCACTTGGAAAAAGGCGAATTCAATGCTGCCTACACCCGCAAAGATGATGCCCCCGCCCGTACAATTGTTCGCTCGACCACCGACTCGGGCATCAGACCAAAAAAACATATGGCGAGATTTCTTTCAAGTCACCGAAGGTAACTGTGTCACGGTGTCAGCCATCAAGGCGGCGATGGCCAAGTTCGGCAGCCATCCAGAGGATATTTATAAAAAGATAACCCGGACACCTGAAGGTTATGACGTAGTGATGCGCGACGATGTCCGCATCACCCTGACCCATCAAGAACTGCTTCAAGCCATGGAGCGCACAGGATTCGCTGGTAGCGGCAAGGTCTTGCGACATGCCGTTTTTCTATATGCGGCCAGCGCAAAGCGGGCGCAGAACGAAAACAATGACCACCGGGCCAGCCAGAACTTTAAGACCGCAATGGACACCTTGAACGACGGAGAACACCCTGGTGAAGCGTTAACACGCCTTGGGCTCAAGCACTCTATGCGCAGCGGCACTCTTGAGGAATTAAAAAATGGAGCGATAGGTACCCTTGCCAACTCCAGCCATTCTGTCGCCGTCATTGATGGCCATATCGACTTGTGGAGTATCAAAGTTCCTCTTGGCGACTCACCATTCGACAGTAAAGAAAATACCGTATTGGTGTTGGCTTAAATCAATCTTTGCCTGACTTGCCTGTAAGTGGACTCATCTGTCAGGCAAATCCCTTCCCACTGGTAAACTTTCTGCGGTGCTCTCATTTGGCGAATCCGCCTATTGTCCCCTCCCTGATTCCTCGTTATAAGGCTTGATGGCATCCCGCCACCCCACCCACGTGCCCGCACGTGATGCATGACCTTGCCTGGACTGGGCAAGCTGGAGCCTTCAGATGAACCATGGAAGTTTTGTCATAGAGAAGCTGTTCAAACACTACAACGTTCACGTAGAGCAGCTCGGTAACCATCCGCATAGAAAAACCGTACTGATGGTCAATGGCGCGCTGTCCACCACGCGCTCCTTTGCCCGCACCAGCAAATGCCTGGCCGAGCATTTCAATGTGCTGCTGTTCGACTTGCCGTTCTCCGGCTACTCGCGCGAGCACAACACCGACCTTGACCTGGTCACCAAGGACGACGAGGTGCAAATCCTGCGTGCCCTGGTGGAACGCTTTGAGGTCAACCATCTGGTGTCGGCCTCGTGGGGCGGCATCTCTACGCTGCTGACCCTGGCGCACAACCCGCCCTCCATCGAAAGCTCGGTGGTGATGGCCCTGGCGCCCAACCTCAACCAGGCCATGCTCGAATACGTGGAGCGCGTTCGCGTGTTGATCGAGGCCGATGACAAATCTGCGGTCGGCCACCTGCTCAACGAGACGGTCGGCAAATACCTGTCGCCGCGCCTCAAGCGCAACAACCATCGGCACCTGTCGACCATGGCCACTACCGAGTACCGCCAGGCGCGCTTTCACATTCACCAGGTCCTGGCCTTGGGCGATGGCAACTACTTGCCAGCGCTGCGACAGATCGAGACGCCGGTGCACTTTCTCAACGGTGCCCTGGACGAATACACCCCGGCCGCCGAGGCCCAGCTGTTCAAACAATATGTAGGCCGCAGCAGCTTTGCGGTGGCCGAGCATACCGGCCACCTGCTGGACCTGGAGTCTCGGGAGGCGGCGCTGGCAGTTCACCGTGCATTGCTGGATTTCCTGGTCGGAGAGCACGCAACGTTGTCGGACTTAGACGAACCGCCAGTGGGAAAAGGAGCGACGAATGGCGCATAATCGCCAACACATAGCCTGCTAATAAAAGGGTCCCCATGCCGAATCGTGCCCCTCTCGATGCCAAGACCGCCCGCTGGCTCCCCTGGGTGGTAGCGATTGCCTTCTTCATGCAATCGCTGGATGGGACGATCCTCAACACGGCCCTGCCGGCCATGGCTCGGGACCTCGCGGAGAACCCGCTGCGCATGCAGGGGGTGGTGATTGCCTACATGCTCACCGTCGCCCTGCTGATTCCCGCATCGGGCTGGATCGCTGACCGCTTTGGCACCAAGAAGATTTTCTTTGGCGCGATCATGCTGTTCAGCCTCGGCTCGCTGCTGTGCGCGTTGTCCAGCAGCCTGACCATGCTGGTGGGCGCACGGGTGATCCAGGGCTTGGGCGGTGCGCTGATGCTGCCGGTCGGGCGGCTGGTGGTGCTGCGCGCTTATCCACGTTCCGAGTTGGTGCGCATCATGGGCTTCATCACCATCCCCGGCCTGCTCGGCCCATTACTGGGCCCGACCATGGGCGGCTGGATGGTGCAATACCTGACCTGGCACTGGATCTTCCTGATCAACCTGCCGGTGGGCATGATCGGCTGCTATGCCGTGTGGAAATTCATTCCCGACCTGCGCGGCAGCGAACGCACGCGCTTCGACGGCCTGGGTTTCCTGCTGTTCGGCGCGGCAATGGTGCTGATCACCATCGCCATGGAGGGCCTGGGCGAACTGCACCTGCCGCACCTGCGGGTCATATTGCTGCTGTTCGGCGGGTTCGCCTGCCTGGCGGCGTACTGGCTGCGCGCCGGGCATATTGATAACCCGTTGTTCTCGCCGGTGCTGTTCAAGACCCGCACCTTTGCCGTCGGCATTCTGGGCAACCTGTTTGCGCGGCTGGGCAGCGGCGCACTGCCGTTCCTGGTACCGCTGCTGTTGCAGGTGGCACTGGGTTACTCGCCATCGGAAGCCGGGATGAGCATGTTGCCACTCGCGGCGGCGGCGATGTTTGCCAAATCCGTGGCAAGGCCGCTGATCGAGCGCCTCGGTTATCGCATCGTGCTGACCGGCAACACCTTGGCTCTGGGCATCATGCTGGCGAGCATGGGCCTGGTCAGCGAGCACACGCCCTACCCGCTGCTGCTGGCAATGCTGGCGGTGCTGGGGGCGATCAACTCGCTGCAATTCACGGCGATGAACACCGTGACCCTGATCGACCTCGACGACGCCCAGGCCAGCAGCGGCAACAGTTTGTTGTCGGTGGTGGCGCAGTTGTCCCTCAGCCTCGGCGTAGCCTGCGCCGGCGCGTTGCTTGGCGGGTTTACTGCCGAGGCTGGCAATGACGGTGTGGAGAGTGTCCTCGGCGCGTTCCAGTTGACCTTCCTCACCGTGGGCATCATGGCGATGCTGGCGGCGGCGATCTTCCTGCAATTGTCGCCAAAAGACGGCAAACGCGTGGTCAGCCGCGAGCACGATATCGAGCACTGACGGGCTTCTCGTCGAGAACTTGCGGGGAAAATCCCACAGGGCTGGTACACTGCGCGACATTTTGTTTTGCAGAGCCAGTCCCGTGACTACCATCGCCACCGCTTTTAATACTTTGCCCCTGTCCGCCGCCATGCTGGCTAACCTCGACTCGCTGGGTTACGTCGAGATGACGCAGATCCAGGCGCAAAGCTTGCCGGTGATCCTCAAGGGGCTGGACCTGATTGCCCAGGCCAAGACTGGCAGCGGCAAGACCGCCGCCTTCGGCATCGGCCTGTTGAACCCGATCAACCCACGTTACTTCGGTTGCCAGGCGCTGGTGATGTGCCCCACCCGTGAACTGGCCGACCAGGTCGCCAAGGAAATCCGTCGCCTGGCCCGTGCCGAAGACAACATCAAGGTGCTGACCCTGTGCGGCGGCGTGTCCCTCGGCCCGCAGATCGCCTCCCTGGAGCATGGCGCCCACGTCATCGTCGGCACTCCGGGCCGCATCCAGCAGCACCTGCGCAAAGGCTCGCTGGTACTGGATGGCCTGAACACCCTGATCCTCGACGAAGCCGACCGTATGCTCGACATGGGCTTCTACGACGCCATCGAAGACATCATCAGCAAGACCCCACCACGCCGCCAGACTTTACTGTTCTCGGCCACCTACCCGGTGAGCATCAAGCAGCTGGCGTCCAAGTTCATGCGTGCGCCGCAGCAGGTGAAGGCCGAGGCGTTCCACTCCGACGACCAGATCGAACAGCGTTTCTTCGAGATCTCGCCAGAAGAACGCATGGACGCGGTGACCAAGGTGCTCGCGCACTTCCGCCCAGCCTCCTGCGTGGCGTTCTGCTTCACCAAGCAGCAAGTGCAGGAAACTGTCGACCACCTGACAGCCAAAGGCATTTCCGCCGTCGGCCTGCACGGCGACCTGGAACAACGCGACCGTGACCAGGTACTGGCGATGTTCGCCAACCGCAGCACCTCGGTGCTGGTGGCTACCGACGTGGCTGCCCGTGGCCTGGACATCGACTCGCTGGACATGGTGATCAACGTCGAACTGGCCCGCGACTCGGAAATCCACATCCACCGCGTTGGCCGTACCGGTCGTGCTGGCGAGACCGGTATCGCCATCAGCCTGGTGGCGCCGTCCGAAGCGCACCGCGCCCAGGCCATCGAGCAACTGCAGAAGTCGCCGCTGAACTGGGACCAACTGGACAACCTCAAGCCGCAAAGCGGTGGCCCGCTGCTGCCGCAGATGAGCACCCTGTGCATCGCCGCCGGGCGTAAAGACAAAGTCCGCCCAGGCGACATTCTGGGTGCATTGACCGGTGAAGCCGGCATTCCGGGCGCCCAGGTCGGCAAGATTGCGATCTTTGACTTCCAGGCATTCGTGGCCGTGGAACGCGGGATCGCCAAGCAGGCGTTGCAGCGCTTGAATGACGGCAAGATCAAAGGCCGTTCGTTGCGCGTGCGGATCCTGTAAATATCTCGCACACCAATGGAGATTCAAATGTGGGAGGGGGCTTGCTCCTGATAGCGGAGTCTCAGTCAATATAGATGTGACTGAACCACCGCCATCGGGAGCAAGCCCCCTCCCACATTTGACTGTATTTCAATTCAGAATTTGTATGAGGACACCGTTTTGCGCTCGACCGAAGTTGTGATCATTGGCGCCGGCGCGGCAGGCTTGATGTGCGCACTGACCTCCGCCGGGCGTGGGCGCAAAGTGATGCTGATCGACCACGCCAACAAGGCCGGCAAGAAGATCCTGATGTCCGGTGGCGGCCGCTGCAACTTCACCAATATGTACACCGAGCCTGCCAACTTCCTCTCGCATAACGCGCACTTCTGCAAGTCGGCCCTGGCCCGCTACACCCAGTGGGATTTCATTGGGCTGGTGGCCAAGCACGGTGTGCCGTACCACGAGAAAAAACTCGGCCAGCTGTTCTGCGATAACAAGTCCAGCGACATCCTCGGCATGTTGCTCGATGAGTGCATCCAGACCGGCGTGAGCCTGCACCTGGACACCTCCATCGAGGAAATCGCCAAACTCGAAAGCGGCTATCAGTTGCAGACGACTCTGGGCGAGTTGCGCTGCGAGTCGTTGGTCATTGCTACCGGCGGCTTGTCGATCCCGACACTGGGCGCCACCGGTTTCGGTTACCAAGTGGCCAGGCAATTCGGCCACGAACTGCTGCCAACCCGCGCCGGGCTGGTGCCGTTTACCATCACCGACCAGCTCAAGCCATTGTGCAGTGAGTTATCCGGCACTTCAGTGGATTGCCTGGTGAGCTGCAACGGCCAGAGCTTTCGCGAGAACATGCTGTTCACCCATCGCGGCCTGAGCGGGCCGGCGATTTTGCAGATCTCGTCTTACTGGGAATCCGGCGACACGGTGGAAATCAACCTGTTGCCCGATCATGACGCCCATGACTGGCTGCAACAGCAACAGGCCGAGCATCCCAACAGCGAGCTAAAGACCCTGCTGGGGGAGATTTTCACCAAGAAGATGGCCAACCTGCTGGCCCAAAGCTGGTTCGAATCCAAACCGATGAAGCAGTACACCCACGCTGAAATTGCCGATATCGCGCAAAAGCTTGGGAGCTGGCAACTCGTACCGGCCGGCACCGAGGGCTATCGCACTGCCGAGGTAACCTTAGGTGGAGTGGACACGCGGGAAGTGTCGTCCAAGACCATGGAATCACTGAAAAGCCCTGGCCTGTACTTCATCGGCGAAGTGCTGGATGTGACCGGTCACTTGGGCGGGTTCAACTTTCAGTGGGCCTGGGCGTCGGGCTACGCAGCCGCGCAATACGCCTGACACAACGCAGTAAAAATGTGGGAGGGGGCTTGCTCCCGATGGCGGTGTATCAGTCAGTACATCTGTTACTGATACACCGCCATCGGGAGCAAGCCCCCTCCCACATTGGTTTTGTAGTGATCTTGAAAAATTTGCGGTTGGATGTGATCAGCACACTTGCCGTGGCGTCCTTGATAGCTCAATTTAGCGACAACGTCCCGGAAGACTCCAGACTTCATGTCATCGACCTCGTTCAAGCAGTCCATGCGGCGCCTGTGGGCGCTGGATAAATTCAGCTACAGCGTACGGGTGTTCATCGCCCTCACCGGCAGCATGGCGCTGTGTTGGTACCAGGATGAAATGACGCTGTTGATCCCGCTGTTCCTGGGGATTATCGCCAGTGCCCTGGCCGAGACTGATGACAGTTGGCAGGGCCGCCTCAACGCCCTGGCGGTGACACTGGTGTGTTTCAGCATCGCCGCGCTGTCGGTGGAATTGCTGTTCCCCTACCCCTGGATCTTTGCCATCGCCCTGGCCCTGGCCAGTTTCTCCCTGACCATGCTCGGTGCGCTGGGCGAACGCTATGGCGCGATTGCCTCGGCCACCCTGATTCTGTCGGTCTATACCATGATCGGCGTGGACCAGCGCGGCGGCGCCGTCACCGACTTCTGGCATGAGCCGCTGCTGCTGGTGGCCGGCGCCGCCTGGTACGGCGTGCTGTCGGTGCTGTGGCAGGCGTTGTTTTCCAACCAGCCGGTGCAGCAAAGCCTGGCGCGGTTGTTCCGTGAGCTGGGGCGCTATCTCAAGCTCAAGTCATCCTTGTTCGAGCCGATCCGCCAACTGGATGTGGAAGCCCGGCGCCTGGAACTGGCGCAGCAAAATGGCCGGGTGGTCGCCGCGCTGAATGCGGCCAAGGAAATCATTCTGCACCGTGTCGGCAATGGCCGACCGGGCTCGAAGGTCAGCCGCTACCTGAAGCTGTATTTCCTGGCCCAGGACATCCACGAACGCGCCAGTTCGTCTCACTACCCGTACAACGCCCTGACCGATGCCTTTTTCCACAGCGATGTGCTGTTTCGCTGCCAGCGCCTGCTGCGCCAGCAAGGCAAAGCCTGCCAGACCCTGGCCGAATCGATCCAACTGCGCCAACCGTTCATCTATGACGACAGCTTCGCCGAGGCCCTGGGCGACCTGAACGCCTCCCTGGAGCACCTGCGCATCCAGAGCAACCCCGCCTGGCGTGGCCTGTTGCGCTCGTTGCGCGCCTTGGCCGCCAACCTGTCCACCCTTGACCGCCTGCTGGGCGACGCCAGCAACCCCGATGCCCTGGCCGACGCTACCGACAGCAACCTGTTGGACCGCGCCCCGCGTAACTTCAAGGAAATGTGGACGCGCCTGCGCACCCAACTCACGCCGACGTCATTGCTGTTTCGGCACGCCTTGCGCCTGTCACTGGCATTGACCATCGGCTATGGCACCCTACACGCCATCCACGCGTCCCAAGGTTACTGGATCATCCTCACCACCCTGTTCGTCTGTCAGCCGAGCTACGGCGCCACCCGCCGCAAACTCGGCCAGCGGATCATCGGCACCGCCATCGGCCTGACCGTGGCCTGGGCGCTGTTCGATTTGTTCCCCAACCCGGTCGTGCAATCGATGTTCGCCATCGCTGCGGGCCTGGTGTTCTTTATCAACCGCACCACGCGCTACACCCTGGCGACTGCAGCGATCACTCTGATGGTGCTGTTCTGCTTCAACCAGGTGGGCGATGGCTACGGGCTGTTTCTGCCTCGCCTGTTCGATACCCTGCTTGGCAGCCTGATCGCGGGGCTGGCGGTATTCCTGTTCCTGCCGGACTGGCAAGGCCGGCGCCTGAACAAAGTGCTGGCCAATACACTGACCTGCAACAGCATCTACCTGCGCCAGATCATGCAGCAATACGCCGCCGGCAAGAGCGACGACCTGGCCTACCGCCTGGCCCGGCGCAACGCGCATAACGCCGATGCCGCACTATCCACTACGCTGGCGAATATGCTGATGGAGCCTGGGCACTTTCGTAAGGAGGCCGACGTAGGCTTTCGCTTTCTGGTGCTGTCACACACCTTGCTCAGCTATTTGTCGGGTTTGGGTGCGCACCGCGAAACCCAGCTACCGGCCGACGTGCGTGAGCATTTGATCGAAGGCGCAGGCAACAGCCTGGCGGCAAGCATTGATGAGATCGCCAGCGGCCTGGCCAACAAACAGCCGATTGCGATCCAGAGTGATGCCGAGGAAGGGTTGGCGGCAGAGTTGGAGCAAATGCCGGATGAGATCGATGAGGCGCAGCGGTTGGTGCAAACGCAGTTGGCGTTGATTTGTCGGCAGTTGGGGCCGTTGCGCACGTTGGCCGCGCACTTGATCAAAGACACCAGCGCGGCTTAGGCCGCTATCGGGGGGCAAGTCGAATCGTCGCACCGCCCCTCCCACATTCGATTGGTGTATGCCGGTCCCTTGTGGAAGGGGGCTTGCCCCCGATGAGGCCCGCACAGACGCTACATCCCATGCGCCTTCATCAACCGCGCATAACTGCCATCCGCCTTCATCCGCGCAATCTCCCGATCAAAACCGGCAACAATCTGCGCGTGTTCGGGGTTCTTCAGGCTGACCAGGATATGCAAGCTGTTCTGGCTCAAGGGCTCGCCCACAAACGCCACGGCATTGCGCACCCGCGGCGATTCCCGCGCCAGGTAGTAACGCGCTACGTATTCATCCTCCAGCGTCAACCGCACGCGCCGGGCCGCCAACATGCGCACGGCCATGGCAAAGTTGTGCACCGGCACTTTCTGCAACAGTGTGTCTTGGTCAAACGCTGCCGAGTAGGCGTAACCGCGCACCACGGCGATCGTCTCGTCGTGCAGTTCTGTCAGGTTGCGATAAGCAATGGGATCGTCGCTACGCTTGAGAAAGCGCACACGGTTAAGCAAATACTCGCCGGAAAACTGCCCCAACTGCGTACGGGCCTCGTCGTACCAGGCGTTGATCAGCACGTCGTAGCGTCCGTCCCCCACCCCTTTCAAGGCGCGAGCCCAAGGCACCTGGTCAAAATCACTGGCATACCCCGCACGGGCCAGGGCCGTGCTGACGATATCCGTGGCCAGGCCGCCATTGATCAGGGTGGCATCGGTAAACGGCGGCCAGCTATCCGCCACCAGGCGCAGGCGTTGTGCCAACACCGGTTGGGCCAGTAACAACACGGCGATCAAAGCAACGGCACGAGTCAATCGCGGCATGCTCAAAGTCCTTGGCGGGCAGGCAGTGGCCTGATAACAGTAGCTCATCAATGAGCGTGCACTGCAGATTACACAAAGAAGCCCGCTGCGCCCGCGCCGAATGATGGCAAATTGACGCTATTCACAAAATTACCATTTTAGACACCAGCGCCCGCCGCGCTTACTATTCTTGGCACGTCTTTATACGAGCACACATCATGACGGTTGATTGGGTCTGCAAACATCACGACGACTTGGGCAAGGAACAGCTGTACGCCATCCTGCGCCTGCGCAACGAGGTCTTCGTCGTCGAGCAACAATGCGTTTACCAGGACATCGACGGCCAGGATCTGGCCGGCGATACCCACCACTTGATGGCCTGGCAAGATGATGAGCTGGTGGCCTACCTGCGGTTACTGGACCCTGAGTCCCAGGGCGACGACGTAGTGATCGGCCGCGTCATCGTAGCAAAGGTGGCACGGGGCACCGGGCTGGGGCATCAAATGATGGAGGAAGCGCTCAAGCGCATTGAGAGTATCTGGCCAGAAATGCCGATTTTTCTCTCAGCCCAGGCGCATTTGCAGGGGTATTACGGGCGCTATGGGTTCGTAGTGGCGGGCGAGGAATACCTGGAAGACGATATTCCACATATTGGTATGCGGCGGGCTTGATGGCCTCATCGGGGGCAAGCCCAGCCACCACCTGTGTCAGGGGTAACCCAACACCTGCTTGATCATCGCAAGATTGGCCGCGATCCACCCCCGGTCAATCGCACCCCAATCACGAATCCGATAATGCCCAGCGTGATTACGCGCCCCCTCTTCCTGCTCGAACTCACACACAATATCCAGGTCGGCCAACGCCGCAATCGTGTCCTGGGCTGTGCGCCGTGGCATGCCAGTGGCCTCGGTCAGCGCCGGGACGCTGCTGGCCAACTGGCTGTCGATCAAATACGCCACATACAGGCGGCGATAGAAGCTGCTTTTGGTCTTGCTCACATCCATGGTCTGTCGCCTTGTGGTTAGGGCTTGCCCTGCAAATCGCGCCAGGTAAGGTACATCCGCAGGTCGAACTCCACCTGATGGTAGTCCGGCATCATGTATTGGCAGAGTTTGTAGAACGCCTTGTTGTGGTCCGATTCCTTGAAGTGCGCCAGTTCATGCACCACGATCATGCGTAGAAACTGCGGGGCGGCCTCCTTGAACAGCGAAGCGATGCGAATCTCTTTCTTGGACTTGAGATTACCGCCCTGTACCCGGGAAATCGTGGTGTGCAAACCCAAGGCGCGATGGGTCAGGTCCAGCCGGTTATCGAACAGCACCTTGTCGATGGACGGCGCGTTGCGCAGGTGTTCCTGCTTCAGGGCCAGCGCGTAGGCGTACAGCGCCTTGTCGCTCTGCACGGCGTGGCGTTCGGGGTAACGCTGCTCCAGATAGGCACCCAACTGGTCCTTGGCGATCAGTTGACGCACTTGCTCCTGAAGCGCAGCGGGATAGGCCTGGAGGTATTTCAACGCAGTCATGGGGTGTGCAACGCAAATGGGACGGGCGCCAGTGTAGCGAATTCAACGCACGCGAGGGTACGACCAGCCTGCAACGTCCTCGGCCATCAACGGCAACGCCGCCCACGGCCCCTGGATATACGTGCAGCCATTGGCCTTGAGCCATTCTGTTTGCTCAAGGGTCTCTACGCCTTCAGCGATCACCAACACATCAAAATGCCCACACAACTGGATGATGCTGCGGGCCATTGCGGCATCCCGCGACGAGCCTGGCAGGCGCGCCACCAACTGCGGGTCAAGCTTGAGGGTGTCGAACGCAAGATCGCGCAAATGGGCCAGGGAGCAGTGGCCAGCACCAAAGTCATCCAGGGCTATACGCACGCCAATGCGGCGCAGTAACTGCAACTGTTTGGTCGACTCCTCAAGATTATTCATCAGGCAGTCTTCACCGATTTCCACCTCCAACTGCCGCCCACACAGCCCATGTCGCTCCAGTACCTGCTGCAGTTGGTTGGCCAGGTTGGGCATATTGAACTGGCTGCTGCTCAGGCTCACGCTCAGCACCAGCTCAGGGTCGAAGGTAGCTTGCCAGGCCTGGCGCTGGGCAGCGACTTGCTGGTAGATCCAGGTGCTCAACTGGCTGATCAAGCGCGCCTCTTCCAACAACGGCAAAAACAAACCTGGTGGCACATCGCCGACACTCGGATGCTGCCAGCGCAACAGTGCTTCGACACCGCGCAGACGCCCATCCTCCAGGCACATCTGGGGTTGGTACACCAAGGTGAAATCCTTGTTCGCAATGGCTGTGCGTACGCTGTCTTCGAGCATCAGCCGCGAACGGGCGCGGCCGTTCATTTCCTGGTCGTAGTAACGATACTGCTGACGTCCGGCGCGCTTGGCTTCGTACATAGCGATATCTGCTGCCCGTAACAGACCGCTCAGGTCCGAGCCGCAATCCGGAAACGTCGCAATGCCAATACTGACGCCGAGCATCACATCCAGACCGTCGACCTGCTGGCACACAGACACTCGCTCGATCAGCTTTTCCGCGATCTTCGCAGCCTGTTCGGGGAACTCAAGCTCCAGCAAGGCGGTGAACTCGTCCCCGCCAATGCGTCCGAGAATGTCGTAGGAACGCAGACATGCCTGCATTTGTTCAGAAACCCAACGCAGCACACGATCACCGGCGTCGTGGCCCAACGTATCGTTGACTCGCTTGAAGCCATCAAGGTCCAGGTACAGCAGTACCAGCGCCTGCTCGCTGCGTTCGCCGCGCAGCAACGTATTCTCCACCGCCTGATGAAAACCCCGCCGGTTCAGCAGCCCGGTCAACGGGTCGGTCACGGCCTGGAACTCCAGTTGCTGGTGCAGGTGGCGCACTTCAGACATGTCCAGCACTGTCACCACCATCGCCTGCTGCTCGGCAGGCAAGGGCGCGCAGGATAACGCCACCGGCACCTGCTGCCCGCGACCCGTACGCAAAATGGCATCGTGCTGGCGCCACGTCTGGCCCTTGCGATACGCCTCGTACATCGGGAAGCCCAGCCAAGTGGGCACATGAGGTTTTTGCAGAAAACTGAGAAAACTCTCCCCCTGCAACTCGGCCATCGTGGCATTGAGCAGCCGCGAAATGGCCGGGTTGGCGTATTCGATCACACTGGTTTCGCCCACCACCAGAATGCCTTCGGCGGCGTTATCCAGCACCGAGGCATTAAAGGCGCGGGCCAGTTCCAGGTCATGGCTCAGGCGCTGCAAAGCGCGGCGATTACGCTGGTGATCCAGCAACGCCTGCACCTTGGGCTTGAGGATAAGTGGGTCAAACGGCTTGAACAGGTAGTCGATCGCACCGCTGGCATACCCTTCAAGTACCGCGTCGGGTGAATGGGCAGTGGCTGTCAGGAAGATAATCGGCGTCATGCGCGTGCGTTGGCTGCCACGCATCAGACGTGCCACCTCGAAGCCATCCATACCGGGCATGCGCACGTCCAGCAACACCAGGTCGACGTCGTGGGCCAGCAGCAATTCCAAGGCTTCCAGGCCGGAAGCGGCGGTCATTACCCACCAGTCTTCACACTGCAATAGCGCACGCATGCTGACGAGGTTTTCCGGGTAGTCATCGACCACCAAAAGGACCGAACTGGCATCGCCTGGGTGTGGAGCGCAATCCATGCTACGTCTCTTCCTTGGGGAGCTGCACCGGTCAGTTCTGTTACCAAACCCGGATAAATACTGAGGGCTCACTCTAGCCTCGGTTCCAAAAAAGCAGAAGTGACGTGGATGCCCTCATTGAAACAAAAGCCAGGAAGCCGACTAACGGTAAGGCCCTGCAGCCCGCGGCTCATGGGCAACATGGCTTTTTGGCATTCCTCTGACGCCAATTAATTGCCAGCGATTGTTTAACAATTGCACCAGCACCGCCTATAAAGAACCGGTAAGGCCTCTGGGCCAACGTTTTCACCCTCTGTAAAAGGCCAACACCATGATCGACCTCTCCACCTGGAACCTGAGCATTCCGGTCGGCTCCCCGCCCACGACCATCGACACCCCAAGGCTGCTGAGTGGCTTCAACGATCAATACTTCCAGGCCGAAGGCAGCGATGTGCAGTTCTGGACCCCCGTGACCGGCACCCGCACCGAAAACGCAATTTACCCACGCAGCGAACTGCGCGAAACCTACGCCGACGGGCGCCTGCGCAACTGGAC